>JAFWJN010000024.1 GCA_017514685.1 Clostridia bacterium | reverse complement strand
GCAGAACATCTTTGTTTCGAAAAATGGCGATTACAAACTTGGTGACTTTGGAATCGCAAAGACGATGGAGAAAACAAGCGGAGCCACAAAGATCGGGACATATGAGTATATGGCTCCTGAAGTTTATCATGGACAGCCATATGGAAGCGCGGCCGATATCTATTCACTGGGAATGGTGCTGTACTGGCTCTTAAACGAGCGGAGAGGTCCGTTCAACGCGTTGCCACCGAATGTACCGACCGGCCTGGAGAGAGAACAAGCAAGAGAGAGACGTTTTCGCGGAGAACAGATTCCGGAACCGGTACATGGAGGTGAAGAACTGAAAAGGATTATTCTGAAAGCATGTTCGTTTGACCCGAAGAATCGGTTTGCTAGCGCGAAGGAAATGCTGGATGATCTGGATTCTGTAGCAACCAGCCGACCGAGTTATATACGGAAAAAGGATGCAACCGTAAGTGAAGACAGTGGCGGATCGAAGACAGAGAAGATACGCGAAAATATAACAAAAGCTGATATTACTACCGGGGATAAAACTGTAGGAATCGTTGACAGAAGTAAAGCAGGAAATGGATCAGAAGGTCTCAAGACAATCAGGACCACGCCTATAAAAGAGAAAAAAACAATAAAGGCAACAAACAAATCTGAAACCAAACCAGTCAGGATAGATTTGGTAAACAAAAACAATTCGAAGCAGGGCGAAGAAACAATATATACAGATGCAATATCTGAAAGAAAGAAAAAGATTCTTCTGACAGGAGTGATAGGAGGCATTCTTCTGATCGCATTGGTTTTTATTATACTTGTATTGCTGAAGAAGGATGATTCTCAGGATAAGGTGAAGATAGCGTATAATGTTGAGCCAACGGCTGTCTTGACAGAGGATGTTTCCTTGGAAGGAACTAAAGGAAATGCAGAATCTGCAGATCAACTAACGGATGTCTCAATTTTGGAACCTGCTTTCCCACCGGCGGCATCATCGGTTCCGCAATTGTCGGAAACAATCGTGCCGAATACTACCAATGACCTGATTCCGTTTGTCCGGACAAAGCTTGTCAATCTCGGATATATGAAAATGCCTGAATTAAATGATCTAGTATATGATCAGGCAACAGTAAATGCAGTTAAGAGATTTCAATATAGAAATTTTCCTGACGATGTCAATGCGTGGGATGGTTATCTCGGGACAAAGACATTTGATCAGTTACTTGCGGAGAATGCAGTGGAATTCTGTATAAAAATCGGAGATACAGATAAGAAACTTTATGATGGAGAGTTAGTCACTGCACTTCAGCATCAGCTGATAGCAGAAGGCTATCTGAAATCTGCAACCGGTATTTTTGATAAGGCCACAGAAGAAGCAGTACGCGTTTTTCAGAAAGCAAACAGTCTGCCGTCGGATGGCATTGCGGATCTGTCAACTTTAAAATTGCTGGAACAGATGACTCTTGAAGCGAGAGCAGAAGGAACTGCGGAAAAACCTGATATAAACGAAGAGATAATCACTCAATTACAGAATGCGGCCGTGGGGGATTCTGTAATCTTCGGTTCATACGAACAGGATAACGAGATATCAAATGGTAAAGAGAGCATTGAGTGGATTGTACTGGAAAAAGCAGACGGAGAAGCCAAACTGATAACAAAATATATTATTGATGCTTTACCGTTTAATGAGAATCAAACACATGGGCAGAAGAAGGATGGCTCGTATTATTATACCTATTGGGCACAATGCTCTTTACATAGCTGGCTGAATGAAACATTTTTCAATGAAGCTTTTGATTCAAATGAAAAGTCTATAATTTTGAAAAAAACGGTAAAAGCAGAAAAGAATTCTGCCCCGTTTGACTATGGAGCAGGACCGGATACTTCTGATTATGTTCATATTCTATCAATCAAGGAAGTGCAAAAATACTTTCCTAAGATTTCGGATCGGGTTGCAGAAAAAACGCTATATGCTAAATATGGTAACGGGAAACCGGAGAATATGGCGGATAAAAACTGGTGGTGGCTCCGTAATCCGGGAATGTATCCTTATTGTGCCGCGGTTGTGTTAAGCAAAGGTGGATATGAAGAAGAAAAAGGAAATTGGATAGGACGGGGCGCTGGAAACTATGGAGGCGTTCGTCCGGTAATCTGTATCAGATTTTCAAACTGAAAATGAAAAACAGAGTTCTGTCAATGATCATTTAGATAGTAATATGGTTTGCGTGTAAAAATAAGAACCGTTTTGCAAATATCGTACAGGTAATTATCAATTTGTAAACTAAAACAGTAACGGATAAATCTAAGATTTTGAGTAGAAAAAAAGGAACCGGCAAAAAATATGTGATTCTCAGTTGAGAACCGGTGGAGGATAATCATGAGCTATATTCTCGAGGCAGCATGCTTGTGTAACAAAGGGAAAGTCAGAAAAAATAATGAAGATAATTTCTTTTTCAATAAAGAATACCTGGATGCCATGAACGATGGCCTTGAGGCACCTCTTTCTTTACGGAAAGATCTTCGGGAGAACATCTTCCTTGCGGTTTTTGATGGAATGGGCGGAGAGAACTTCGGAGAATTGGCATCATATGCAGCAGCAGACTGCATGAAGGATATTGCTTTTGAAGCCGGATCCGATTTCGTCTCGGAGGGAAAGTTCTTAAACGATGTCTGCTTGAAAGCAAATGATGCAGTTGTCGCCAGACAGAAGAAACTGCTTACGGACAGGATGGGATCTACCTTGGTAGGACTTTATTTCTCAAATAATGATGTTTATGCATGCAATTTGGGAGACAGCAGGGCTTACCGCTACAGAGCAGGTGAGCTGCTTCAGATATCCGTCGATCATGTGGCTAAAAACGGAAATTATAAGTCAAAAAAAGCCCCGCTTACGCAGCATCTTGGAATCGATCCCGATAATTATATCCTTGAGCCTTATATCGCGAAAGGAGGACAGAAACCCGGTGATCAATATCTGCTTTGCAGCGACGGATTAACGGACATGCTGACGGATCAGGAAATTAGTGAGATTATGGAAAAAACCGGTTCAGCAGAAGAGTGTGTGCGCTGTTTGGTAGATGCAGCACTTGAAAAGGGCGGCAGGGATAATACCACCGTTATTGTGGCAAGGCTGAAAGAAAATCCGCTGGAAGTGAAATCTGCAAAAGAGGACAGTCAATTAGAAAAAAAGAAAAGCGGAATCTCCGGATTAGCTAAGCGATTAACATCCGGCATCATTCAAACATCAGACAAAGGTAAAAGCAAAAATTCTCTAAAAAAGACAACAATTATGATTTGTGCGATTGCAGCCGCTGTCTGCATAGCCTTTGGAATATTGCTCTTTACAACGATTCTTCCAGGGACTCGTTATAAAAAAGCGCTTGTACTCATGGAAAGTGAGAAATATGAGGAAGCTTATAAAGCGTTTATTCAATTAGGAAATTATAAAGACAGTCCAGAGAAAGCTGATGAGTGCGGAGAAGAATTGAGAAAAGCAACCGACTATGAAAAAGCAATCGCGTTAATGGAGAACGGGGACTATCAAGAAGCCGCTGACTTATTTGCTTCGCTGGGAGAATATAAAGATAGTGCGAAGAAGAGTTCTCTGTGTAACATTATAGTTGAAGTTATGAATGCTGCGAAGGAAAGGCTGATACAATCAATTATTCCCGGAAAATAAAAGAAGCAAAGCAGACCAAAGGAATTGGCTTACGAAGAGCAATAAGCGAGCAGATTATATGAGCGAATATATTGGTAAAACAGTCTGGCCGGGATGGAAGACAATAAGAGTAATCGGACGCGGAGGATTCGGCGAAGTCTACGAAGTGGAGAGAGATATTGCCGGTCTGGAAAAGGCGGCCGTGAAGAGGGTCTCTATTCCGCAGAATAATGGAGAAATCGAAGAATTATATGCCAACGGATATGATGATATCAGTCTGAAGAGACATTTCAATGGTTATCTTCAGGAGATTCTGAAAGAATACCGGATGATGGTGGAACTGAAGGGAAGTGCCAATATCGTCATCTGCGATGATGTCCGGTATGAACAACATGCAGATGGAATCGGATGGGACATCTACATCCGGATGGAACTGTTAACTCCTCTTCTAAAAGTTCTGAACCAGGTTGATACGGAAGAACAGATCATAAAACTGGGATGTGATATCTGCAATGCACTGGTTCTGTGCAAGAGCCAGAATATCGTTCATCGTGATATTAAACCACAGAATATATTCGTTTCAAAAACCGGGAATTATAAGCTTGGGGACTTCGGAATCGCAAAGACGATGGAGAAAACGAGCGGCGCAACAAAAATCGGGACCTATGAATATATGGCACCGGAAGTATACCGTGGACAGCCTTACGGAAGCACGGCTGACATCTATTCACTTGGTATGGTTTTGTACTGGCTTCTGAATGAGCGGAGAAGTCCCTTCAATGCATTACCGCCTCAGATACCGACAAGCATGGAACGAGAAAAGGCAAGAGAGAGACGCTTTTCAGGAGAACAGATTCCAAATCCGGCACACGGAAGCGAAGAACTGAAAAGAATCGTTTTGAAGGCTTGCGCATTTGCTCCAAGAGATCGATATGCAAGCGCGAAAGAAATGCTGGATGATCTGGAAGGTCTGGTTGGAGATAGAAAGAGCAGCACAGAGAAAAGAGTAAGCCTAAGAGCAAATGATTCGGATAGAACTGAGAAAATAGAACTTGTAGGAAAAAAACGGAATGTCATTCAGGCAGAAACCGATACAAAAGGAATATTTGAAGAAAGCATAATCAGTGTAAACAGAACGGAGGATTTCAAGACACGGCGTGAAATATCATTCGGGAATAAGCCAAATAAAAATGACAATAAAATCCAGAGTGAGAATAATAAAAAAGATTATTCAAATAATCTGAATGCTAGAGATGGGCATGAAAACAAACTGCCTTCAAAGAAAAAGACAATCAAAGGATGGGTATGGATCCTGCTTGCAATAGTCTTAGGATTGGTTCTGCTGATTGCACTGTGCATAGTATTTATGAATCGTAACGGCGGAGCATTACAGGAAACTGATTCAAAAAACGACACAAAGGAAGCAGCTACCTCTGAACCAATTGATGAAACAGCAGCAGTTGAATCAGCAATAGATGGCATAGCAGAAAAAGAAGATGCGGGGCGGATTACCGGTGATACTTCTTTACCAACAGAGAAACCAACCGAGACACCTGCCCCGAACGAACAGATCATATTACAATTGAGCAACGCAAGTGTCGGAGATTACGTTTTTCTCGGAGAATATGAGCAAGATAATAATCCGGAAAACGGGAAAGAGAAAGTAGACTGGATAGTTCTTGCTAAAGAGGGCAGCGGGATTCTTCTGATCAGTAAATATGCGCTCGACTGTAAGCCATACAATACATCTTATAAGGAAGTTACATGGGAAACTTGTTCAATCAGAGAGTGGTTGAATGATTCATTCCTGAACAATACGTTTAATTCATATGAGTTAACACTGATCCAAAGCACAAATGTATCAGCAGATAAAAACCCGGTTTACGATTTATCGCCGGGGAAAACCACTACCGATAAAGTGTTCCTTCTTAGCATTGATGAGGTTAATAAATATTATCAATCTGGTGAAGCAAAATGTGCGGCGACTGATTACGCAATAGCACAGGGAGCATCGACAAGCGTTGGCTATTCTGTTGATGGTAGAGCAGCTTGTCGGTGGTGGCTGAGAACACCCGGCGGCAGTTTTGCATATGCCGCATTAATCGCTTTTGAAGGGGCTCCTATTTATTATGGCACTGAGGTCAACTATACTTACGGTGCTGTCCGTCCTGCGGTTTGGGTAAACCTGGAACCTGATCAACAAAACAACGCTGAAGAAACCGCTGCAGAAAATGAAGAACCAGCCGTTGACGCTGTGCCAACAGATTATGCGGCTGTAAATTCAAATAGTAACGCAATTGGCAGAGTGATTAAATTTGGAACATATAAACAAAACAGTTCAACATCAAACAAGAGAAAAGAAATTGAATGGATTGTTCTTGCACAGGAAGAGGGAAGAGTCCTTATAATCAGCAAATATGCACTCGATTGCCAAAGATATAATACTGCTTTTAAAAGTATTACATGGGAAACCTGCTCGCTGCGTAAGTGGCTGAATGGAACTTTTTTCAATAGTGCATTCAATAATGATGAAAAGAAAAAGATTCTAACCACTACTGTTACAGCAGATGAAAATCCATATTACGATACATCTTCAGGAAAAGACACGAAAGATAAAGTGTTTCTTCTTAGCATTGCGGAAGCCAACAAGTACTTTGGCTCTTATGAAGAAAGAAAATGTACTTTGACAAACTATGCAAAAGATCAGGGGGCATGGACCAGTGAAAATTATACCAAGGACGGAGTGCCTACTTGCTGGTGGTGGCTAAGGTCTCCTGGCCGCAAATCAAACTATGCAGCCTTTGTTGATGATGAAGGAACCGTTTATGATGGCGGAAACAGTATTTACAATGCCAATTATGCAGTTCGTCCTGCTTTATGGATAACCTGGGATGAATGATACTTACGATTAGGGCTTTTTCTATTAGAAAAAGAATTTTTGGAAAAGTTTAAAAAACTGAATCATAGCAGAGCATAAAAACGATAAAATGCTGTTTGTTGGATAAGAATTTTGTGTTGACGTAATAAAATAGCTTATTAATCTATTTCATTTAGCAATTGGAGAAGAAAATCATGGCAGAAAAGATCATTCAAGAAGTCTGGCCCGGGTGGAAAACAGTAAAAGTGATTGGGCGCGGCGGATTTGGTGAAGTCTATGAAGTGGAAAGAGATATTGCCGGCTTGGAGAAAGCTGCGGTAAAGCGTATTTCCATTCCTCAGGATAATGGAGAAATTGAAGAGCTGTATGCCAGTGGCTATGATGATGTAAGCATCAGGAGCCATTTAAACAGTTATTTAAGAGATATTCTAAAAGAATACCGACTGATGAACGATTTAAAAGGAAAGACAAATATCGTCAGCTGCGATGATGTGCGGTATGAGCAGCATGAGGATGGAGTCGGTTGGGATATCTATATCCGAATGGAATTGCTGACTCCATTGATGAAAGCTTTGGATCAGGTTGATTCAGAGAAACAGATTATAAAACTTGGAAAAGATATCTGTAATGCGTTGATACTTTGTAAAAGTCGTAATATCGTTCATCGTGACATCAAACCACAAAACATCTTTATTTCGAAAGACGGGGATTACAAACTTGGTGACTTCGGAATTGCGAAGACGATGGAAAAGACCAGCGGTGCGACGAAGATTGGCACTTACGAATATATGGCACCGGAGGTTTATAACAATAAACCTTACGGTGAAGGAGCGGATATTTATTCTCTGGGAATGGTCATGTACTGGCTTTTGAACGAGAGAAGAAGCCCGTTCAATGTTTTGCCACCGCGTATTCCAACGGCAGAGGAGCGGGAAAACGCAAGGGAAAGACGGTTTTCAGGAGAACAGATTCCGGAACCTGCAAACGGCAGCTGTGAACTGAAGAGAATTGTATTAAAAGCATGTGCGTTCGAACCCAAAAATCGCTATGCAAGCGCAAGAGAAATGTTGTCTGATCTGGATTGTATTACAATCAGGCAAACTGATAATACGCAAGAGAAAAAAATAGTAGAGGAAGATTTCTGCAAAGAAAAAGAGAAGATAGATTATAGCCTAAATGGAAAAGATGTTTTTCAGGATTCTGAAACAGTTGGCGTATTCCAGGATAGGAGAAGAAACAGTTATACAACTGGTGAGCCTTCACTGGTTCATGATATTTCTGACGAAACCGAAATTATTATAGAGCGTGATAAAAAATACAGCGAAGCAGAGGAAAAAGTTAGAAAAGGAATAGAAGAAAGGCAAAAAAACGAGATTTCCCGAAAAGATGACTTATATTTCTCTGCAAAAATGCAGATGTCTAGGAATATTATTTCGCAGTATGAATCTGCAATAAAAACATTTCAGCTGATTCCCGATTGGAAAGATGCAAAGGAGCAGATTGCTATTTGCAAACATAAAATAGAGAAGCTCAAGGCAAAAGAAGAAGCAGCACGTCTAAAGCGGGAACAACAAGAGAAAGAAAAACGGATTGCAGCGGAAGAAACTGTGCAAAAACGGAAGAAAGCAATTATAGTTGTGTTGTCAGTTATCGCATTTGTAATTCTGCTGGTAGCGGTTATAATACCAAGCGTTAAGTATAATTCCGCACTTAAATTATATGATGCACAGAAATATGACGAAGCGTACAAAATATTTAATACGTTGAATTATAGAGATAGTACTGTGAAAGCAGGTGAATGCTTGTTCTTGAAACAAAAATCCGAATTAAAATACATATCAGTTGGTTCAACAATTAGATTTGGCGCTTATGAGCAAGACAATAACACTTCAAATGGCAAAGAAGAAATAGAGTGGAAGGTGCTTGCCGTAGAAGGAAACAATGCACTTCTAATCAGCCGGTATTCGCTGGACAGCAAGCCGTTTCATAACGACCTTGGTCATACAACTTGGGATAAGTGCACTCTACGGACATGGCTGAATGGAACTTTCTTTAACGTGGCATTTAGTACTGATCATCAAAAAAGAATTCTTGATTCCACGGTTATAGCTGACAAGAACCCGTCATATGCCACTTCTTCTGGCAAAAATACAATGGATAAAGTATTCCTTTTAAGCATTTCGGAAGCGAATCAATATTTCGAAACTGATGACGCAAGAAAATGCGCACCAACTGATTATGCGATAGAACAAGGGGCATGGACAGACAATCGTCATGAAACAGACGGCAGAGCAACTGGCAGATGGTGGCTGCGGTCTGTCGGCCGAGATTACAGTAATATTGCACTTGTCTATCCTGATGGTACAATCTATTATAAAGGACTTGACAGCAATTCCGAAAAGGCGGTACGTCCCGCTTTGTGGATAAACTTGGATTCTTAATCTACTGGTTTGTAATTATGGCTATAGCACAAGAGAAGCAACTCATGGTGTGCAACACTCATGTATTCATAATGTTTGATTCGATTAATAATGACACTGATAAGTATAAATCCGTAAATGAGAGATGCACTTATCTGCGGTATAACTCATACAAGCATATTTAAACTGGGAGATGAAAGTGCTGAAAATGATGAGTAAAGGAATATGGCCGGGGTGGGAAACTGTTCGCGTTATAGGTCGTGGAAGCTTTGGCACGGTATATGAAATCAGAAGGGAAAGTTTAGAAGGACAAGAGAGGGCTGCAGTAAAAGTAATTCCTGTTCCACAGCATGAAGAAGATATCGAAGAGATGATGAGTGATGGCTATGATCAAAAAAGCATAGCTGAGACGATTCAGTCCTATGTAAAAAGCATCACCTCGGAATATTCCCTGATGAATCAATTGAAGGGAAACCCGAATATCGTAAACTGCGACAGCGTCCGATACGAGCAGCATGAGGACGGACTTGGCTGTGATATTGTTATAAAAATGGAACTATTATCTCCATTGATAAAAGTGCTACCAGAAAGTATCAGCGAAAAGCAGACGATAGCGGTTGGAAAAGATATCGCACGAGCCCTGACACATTGCCATGAATATCATATTATACACAGGGACATTAAACCGCAGAATATCTTGCGTTCTTCAGCTGGCAACTATAAACTTGGTGACTTTGGAATTGCGAAAACCGTAGAAAGAACAAGCGGAGGGACCAAAATAGGCACCTATAAATATATGGCGCCGGAAGTGTATAACAATCAGCCGTATGGAGAGGGAGCGGATATTTACTCTTTGGGATTGGTATTGTATTGGATGCTGAACGAAAGGAGAATGCCGTTTCTGCCTCTGCCACCGGAAAAGCTGTCTCCTCAAATGGAGGAGCACGCTCGTTTACGCAGATTTAACGGCGAAGAATTACCGGAACCGGTACATGGGAGCAAGGAACTAAAAGCAATTGTGATGAAAGCCTGTTCCTTTGATCCTGCCGATAGATTTGCTGATGCGAAAGAAATGCTGGAGAGCTTGGAAAGGTTGGAATCTCAAGGAGAAGAAGATTTTCAGATTCCTATAAATGACTATAATTCCAGTGATGATATAACCGTCAGTTCTTATAACCCGTCAAACGGTATGAATCAAAACAGCAGATCAACACTTCCTGATGACGGAGAAGATACTCTTGGATATGCGTTTGATTATTCTAAACATGAAGAAGAGAATAATATTGCAGAAGATAGTTCTTCTCAATCACATGAGGAATCAAGAGATAGCGGGTTGGACGATGATAAAACAGCGGGGTTTTCTTATTTGACCAGATATTCAGGAAATGAAAGAGATAAGAGAGAAAGCGGTTCTTTATACGGTATCATTGGAAAACAGGTTCCTGCTGGTTCTGGATTAAGCAATAACGAAACTGCAGAGCACCAATCCTCAGAAAACAGCGACAGGAATGCGACTATAGAAGAAAAGTATTATCAGGAAGAAGAAACCGTCGGAGTATGGAAACAATTTGGAACGGAAAAAACGGGAAGTGTTGATTCTTCTGATTCCGGAGCGGATTATCTGACGACCGATGAAACAATCAGTGTTTCGCACAAACCTGAAAAAAAGATACTTGCACAGACAAAAACAGAGCGCGAGCCTGTTGTTGAAGTGTTCGGACAAAGACAGGAAGGAAAGCAAATATTACGCTCTGAAACTGAAGAGTGCGAAAAGGCTGATGAACCGGAAGATACTTTATTATCCGGCCTGGTCAACAAAATAAAGACGGAACCGTTGCTTCGTGTAATAGCAATAGGGATACTGATTGGTATTGTAATCTTTTGCCTGATTTGCGTAACAACATGTAAAAGCAGAAGCACAGGACAAAACACAGAGAACAAGACATCGTCATATCCTCAGAATCAATATCAGACCAATACAGAGGTCAAGGGTTATCAAACAGAGCAGGATTCTCAAAAGACCACAAGCACACAAGCAACTCCGACGCAGAAAGTAAATAAAAAGCTGGAAGGAACAATTCAATCGAATCTGGAAGGGAACTTTAAAACCCGTGCCTTTAAATTGGCAGAGACAGTTAATAACTGTAAAAAACTTACAATGAGTTTAACCTTTATAGATCGAAAAAAAGAATTGGCAGGTGACTGGAATCTGTATGCAAAAGGGCTTGACGGATATTGGAACAGAATCGGTACATTTGTTATAAATGAATCTGTTGCAACAAATGGCACAGAGTATAAAAAATCGTTTACTTTTACAGATCCGATTTCTTTTTCAGCATTGATTATTGCAAAAAGCAAAACAAATGAACGTATAGAATTCAGATATTCTATCTCGTTTGAATAATTATTTTGAAATCACTTTAGAAAAAGAATGGAAACGAGGTCTGAGTCACAAATCCAGAAATAAAAACATAGAAATAAGCAAGAAGCATGAAAGAAGCGATTGAAACTTAAGACATGCTTCTTTATTTGACCTTTTAATGATAAATGCGGTAAACCTTTATCTTGTTGAATTGATCATGTGGCGGGTACGGCTTAGTTAAGTTCTACCTGGATTCACCCCACGGATACTTGATGACTTTTATTTGGAAAGATATAATAAACATGCAAGGAGGGGATATGAAAAAATGAATGATTTTACATTTGGGGAAAAACTTTTCAGGTACAGAAAAGTCGCCGGATTGACGCAAAGCGCTCTTGCTGAAAAACTGAATGTGACTGACAAAGCGGTATCGAAATGGGAGAACGGGGCAGCAAAGCCCACGACAGACATTCTTCGCAAACTGGCCGCTATATTCGGGATTACAGTGGAAGAGTTGCTGCAGCTTCGGGAAAAAGAACCAAAGAAACGTATTACTAAGATTGTCCTAACTGGAGGACCCTGTGCTGGTAAAACGACAGCACAGAGCTGGATCCAGAACAATATGCCAAAGTATGGGTATCGGGTGCTTTTTGTCCCGGAGACGGCTACGGAACTGATCGGCGGAGGAGCTGATCCGAAACTTTTCAATTCAAACCTTGATTATCAGCGGTGTCAGATGCGTCTTCAATTGGAAAAAGAAAAAGTCTTTGAGCAGGCAGCCCAAGCGATGCCTGCAGAAAAGGTTCTGATTGTATGTGACCGCGGTACGATTGACAATAAAGCCTACATGACCGATTTGGATTTTCTCCGGCTTTGTGAAGAACTGGGAACAAGCGAGGTTGAATTGCGTGACCGGTATGACGCGGTTTTTCACCTTGTAACCGCGGCGAAGGGCGCATCGAAAGCATATACAACCGCAAACAATGAAGCACGTAAGGAAACGGCTGAAGAGGCGTCAGAACTGGATGACAAACTGATTGCTGCGTGGACCGGACATCCTCATCTGAGAGTTATCGATAATTCGACATCTTTTGAAGATAAACTGAAACGTCTGATGCGGGAAATTATAACAGCTCTGGGTGAACCGGAACCGCTGGAGATCGAGCGTAAATTTTTGATTCATTATCCTGATCTGAAGTGGCTTGAAGAACAGAAGAATTGCCGCAAAGTGGATATTATACAGACCTATCTGCAATCGAATTCAGAGGAGGAAATTCGCGTAAGGCAACGTGGCCAGAGAGGTCACTATGTCTACTTCCAGACTATAAAGCGTGCTGTTTCAGAAACCACACGCGTGGAGATAGAGCAGAGGCTTACGAAAGAAGAGTATTTGCGGCTTCTGATGAATGCGGATACAACCCGCCGGCAAATCCGGAAAACAAGGTATTGCCTGATGTATCAGAACCAGTACTTTGAAATAGATATATTCCCGTTTTGGAAGGATCAGGCAATTTGTGAGATTGAACTTGCGGACGAGCAGGCTCAGATAGCTTTACCTCCGGAAATGAAGGTGATCCGGGAGGTTACCAATGATCCGGCTTATCGGAATGCTGCACTGGCACAAATCTGAATTAACAAACAGACGGAGGATAATCTTATGATCAAAAGCAAGCATATTACCAATGCGCAGGTAAATCAACTGGTAGGCGGTGAATTGTGCGTGAAACTATGGTTCAACGGTCTCATGAACGAAATTCGCCGGTATCCGAACGAAATTCCATGCGATTTCAATGAGATTCCATCGATGATTATTCCGTTTGCTTCCGGAGAAGAGAAGGTGGAGTGGGGATTTACAGCCGGCATGTCTTGCTTGTCTCTCGGACCGGATAATTCTGTGATCATTAAAAATGCGGAGCATTTTCCTGCCTGCACGATGCTTGCTCTGCTGAGCCTGCTGTACGATTCCGGTATTACGCAAGGCAAGGATATCGAACTGAAACTGCGCTATGCCGATAGCGCAGAGTTAAAGCCTTTCCTGAATTTGCTGGATGAAGCTGAGCGGAAGCTGACGCATGTAACGATTCGCAGGGATGGAACCTTGCCCAAAGAGAACAGACCGGCACAATCAGTCCGCAGCATATTCCCCATTGGAAACAGTGTATGCGTTGTTCGGAAACTTCATCAGATTGATATAGGCCGTTTCTGTGCTGAGGTAAGGTGTATTGATGGAAGTATAAGCGTCAGAGATGACATAACGATAACGGATGGAAACTGGAAAGTTTTACAGGAGCATTGTCCTGTAACACTGATAACCAGTTTGAACAATAAGAATGTTTCCTGCAGCGATGACCTTTCAGAGGATGATTTCGCAGTGTCTTTTGCAATGTGGTTTCCGGCTGACACCCCTGCTTTTGATGGTATGGCGCTTATACGTGAGGAACAGCCTCCGCAGTTTACCCCACGGCCAATGCCTTCCCGCATAGAACTTTATCCAGTGAAAAAAGAAAGCGGATTGCTAAGCAGGCTGAAGGGAATGTTTAAAAAATCGAAAGAGGACTCCGTTACAGCAATTGCCGACACGAAGATCGATACCAGCGCTTCTAAAACTGCTGACACAAAGACCGACACAAACGCTTCCAAAGTTGCTGCTGTACAGGCGAAACCGAATACGTTTAACCAGGACAAAGCACAACCAATCCAAAAGACAGAAAAATCTGCTCCTCAAGTCAGCTGTCCGGTCAGTCAGCCGTTGGAAGTTTCCCCTGATGACGAGAGGCTTATGCTGAGCCAGCTGGTTGCCTTGTTCCATAAAACGGGACATGACGGATATCGCAACAGATATATAAATGAACTTACCAAGATGGGCTTTACCAATGAGCAGGCGGAAACGCTCTTTAAAGTCGAACACACGATCATACAGCGCCATTGCAAGGATTATTTAACGAGCCCTGATTTTACAAAGGTGTGGTTTATGGGACTACGTCAGCCTTTCCTCCTGAGATATCCGAAAACGAAAGAGGACATTCAGAAAGAACGGTTTTTTACCATCAGTGAAATTTGCAAATTTATTGATGAGGCAGAATGGCACTATTGGAATTCTCACGAAAGGGATCTGCCGGAAGACGTGTTTGAAGAAATCTATGATTGGAGACTTCGAGGAAAAGGAGGAGATTCCACGATTGAATATTGTGAAGCAATTGCCAAAGAAACAGGGATTCCCATGGATCTGTTTGGGAAATACATTAATCGGGAAGGAAGCCATTTGAATAAGTATAAATGGAGCAGCCGTTGATTGCTTTTTAATTGGTAGAATACTCAAACTCGCAGATGATACGGAATGAACCGTGTGGGAGATCGAATCTTCCCATGCGGTTCTTTTTTTACCGCAGCAAACTCATCTTTCCACAGCATGCAGAATACCTTTTGATCATGGTCCTTTGTATCTTTGAACTATCCGAACAAGGTAATGAACCGACACAATCGCCTGTTTTCTGCGTTCCGTGAAAGACGGGATTCGAAAGGGCACCTGCTGCAATGACGGTTAAAAACATCATCAGGCGTTTAATGATAAAATTGTATCTTGACGGGAAAAATATCAATGGTATAATAGATTCGTACATAATGATAAGTATTCCTCATAATTAAGGAAAGGACTGTGAGGAAGGATGGAAGAACAGCAAAGGACCTATTTCTGCATTGATATGAAGACCTTCTACGCCTCTGTGGAATGCGCGGAAAGAAACCTGAATCCGTTTGAAACGAATCTGGTTGTCGCGGATCCTTCGAGAGGAAAGAACGCGCTTTGCCTTGCAATCTCGCCGAAACTGAAGGCACAGGGGATCCATAATCGGTGCAGACTGTCGGATATTCCGAAGTCGATTCAATATGAGATCGCACTGCCTCGCATGCAGCTGTATGTGGACTATGCGGCCGACATCTATGAACTGTATCTGAATTATTTTGCACCGGAGGATATCCACGTGTATTCGATCGACGAGTCCTTTATCGATGCGACCGAATATCTGAAAATGTACCGGACAGATGGAATCTCCCTTGCGAAGAAGATGATGAATGAGATCGCGGAGCATCTGCATATTCCGTCCACGGCGGGTATCGGGACGAACCTGTACCTGGCAAAAATCGCGCTGGACATCACGGCGAAAAAAGCGAAGGATCATCTGGGATATCTGGATGAGGAGCTTTTTCAGAAGACCCTCTGGGATCATGAGCCGCTTACGGATTTCTGGGGGATTGCGGGAGGGACTGCGCGCCGACTGTACCGGTACGGAATCACGACCATGCGCGGGATCGCGCATGCGCCGGAGGAACTGATGTACAAGAACTTCGGCATCAACGCGGAACTGATGATCGATCATGCCTGGGGCAGGGAGACCTGCCTGATGCAGGACATCAAAAATTATAAGAGCAAGTCGCATTCGGTTTCCTTTTCGCAGATCCTTCCGAGAGATTACGAGTATGAGGAGGCGAAGACCGTTATGACGGAGATGGCGATCCACGGGTGTCTGGAATTGTACCGGAGGCATGTGATCACGAAGAGCGTCTGGATCGGAATCGGATACTCCCGGGACGAGATTCCGGGAACGCAGGGGTCGGTGAAACTGCACTGCGCGACCCAGCTCAGTTCTCTGATCCAGCCGGCGGTCGACCGAAAGTTCGAGGAGGTTGCGGTAAGGACCGTACCGATCCGGAGACTTGCAATCGCGTTTATGGATACCAGGGATGAAGGATGCGAAGGATACGATCTTTTCACGGACTGGGAAAGGGTCGAAAAGGAAAAAGCGGCGGAACGGGCCGTTCTGGAAATGAAAGACCGGTTCGGAAAGAACGCGGTTTTAAGGGGAGTCAACCTGAGCAAGGCTGGAACACAGAAGGAACGAAATGAAATGATCGGAGGCCACAGGGCAGGCTATGATGATGAGAGAGCAGCGCGCCAAACAGTTCATGCCGTTTGACGCGATGAAGGGACTGAAAGAGGCAATTCTAGAACGGGAAGAACGGCACAGCAGAGTGCCCCGGCACGGAATCCCTCAGGAGCAGGCGGATGAGAATTCGCAGGTCATGCGGCATGTGAAAAAGGGATGCCGGGTCCGTCTGGAATATTATAAGGGGTTTCATGATACAGATAAGGAGGGGACGGTCACGGTTGTGGATCTTCCCATGCGGTATCTGAAGGTGGACGAGGAAAAGATCCTCTTTGAGGACATCTATTCGATCGTACTGTTCGAAGATGCCTGAACAACAGAAAACCCGGAAGGGAGATGAGAAAAATGCTGGAACATGGTATGCCGATACCGAGTGAAGAACAGCAGCGTTCATTTTCGGATTTATTTTTGGAACGGTTTGAAAAGGATATCAGAGCGGCGCTGAAAGGAGCGGTGGAAAAGGACGGCCGGAGGCTGATCAGGATAAAACTGAAACATGCAGGAATCTACGGTGCGGAAGGAGAAACGGCGCTGATCGGAATACCCGCGGAATGCGTGACGGAAAAAGGAGGGATCATCAGAAGTACCCTTTGCCTGGTCACGGCAAGGAGCGGCGCGGAAGATGGATTCGGTTCCGTAAAGATCCGGGAAATCTTTCTGGATATCGGAAGCGCGGATCTTCCGAAGACTCTCCCCGACAGCCTGGTACCGGTCATTCCGATGGAGGACCTTGACCGGACGGCAGAGAAACTGCTGGCGTACTTCTGCCCGTTTTTACTGATGCGTCCGGGACCTGTTCCGGTGGAAAGCATTGCGAAACGATTGGGACTGACAATCCGGTATGAATGCATCGATCCGAAGCGTGAACTGCTCGGAGCGATCTTTTTTTCGGATGCTGCGGCCTGTATCTTTACAGAAGGAAAAGAACCGAGGTTCGTCCCGATAAAACGGAAAACGATCCTGGTCAACTGCAGAGCAAGGGAGGACGCACAGAGCCGGAATACGATCCTGCATGAATGTCTGCACTGGATTTTGCATAGGTTCGCTTTTGTCAGCGAAAAGGAACTGCAAAGAAGCGGAGGAATGATCGCCTGCAGAAGATCCAGGGCGGAAAGCACATATACCGGAAGAACGGACCGGGACCTGATGGAATGGCAGGCAAACTCGCTGGCACCGAGGATGCTGCTTCCTGCATCTGTAACCAGAATATATGCCGACTGGTGGCTGGAGCGGCTGGATCAGCTTCCCGAGAAGCTGAAAATGGAACGGCTGATCGAACGGATCTCGGCAAGATTTCAGACATCCAGAACCCTGACAAAGATCCGGTTGATGGAACTCGGATACGAGAACGCAAAACTCGCTTTTACCTACACGGACCGGAAACAGTACGAGATCAGTCCGGGCCGGATTCTTTGCGAGTATCAGAGAAATGAAGCGTTTCAAAAAGCCCTCGCGAGCGGAAGATATGTATATGCGGAGTCATGTTTTGTGATAAAGGACAGAAGATTTCTGGAGCGGGCGGAAAACGGAGAACTGAGACTGACCCGTCGGGCCAGGCAGAACCGCGAAGAATGCTGCCTCGCGTTTGTTCAGGAACACAGACCGATCCGTTCAAAAGAAGGCTTTTTCCGTGGATACACAGAGGATATGATCTTTTTAAAAGGATCGGAAGCAAAGGAAAACGCTGCGGTCGTGAAAGAACTGACCGAGATCATGCAGAACCTTCCGGCAACGTTCTGCGGAACACTGTCCGCACATATGGAACGGAAACGGTATACGGACATGCGGCTTGCGGATGCATCGCTTCTCAGCGCAAAGAGTATTCACAGATACCGGACCGATCCGAATCAGAACATCTCCATGGGGTCTTCCGTAGCGTTGTGCGTCGGACTGCACTTGCATTCAGTTCTCAGCTACAACATGGTGGAAAAAACACCGAACCGGTTTACGGCAACCATGGAGCATACCGCTTATCAGATCATTCTGCAGACCATGACCTATAAGTCGATCTATGAATGCAATGAGTTTTTGAAACAGCTCGGTCTGAAACCGCTGACAAAAAAAGAAGAATAACCCGGACATGAAATGTCGCACAAAACTGTATGTTCGTTATAATACAGGACAAACAAGAACAAGCCGCCACAAGCGGCTTGTTTGCGTGATTTCAGAAATTAACGTTTCTTGGACAGATATTTCGTTAGTTGAGTACGGAGCCATTCTTCCACTTGTGATGCCTCAACAGTGACAGATAACTCCTTGATGCCGGCAGATATGCTGGATGGTAGTTCAGCCTCCACGGTTGTCGTAGCAATAGACTTATTCGTAACAGGATCCAGCAGTTGAATCATAACGATCTCACAATCGATAACTACATCCGTACCGGAGAAATATGCACCGCTTATGGCATATCGCTGAGTTTTCGTTTCATGCTTCCGTTCTATGTTCACGAGAAGAGCAGTTTCCTTTGGAGAAAACGCAATCAGGTCCTTTGGAAGATAGGTGTCGACATATCGGCCTGTTTCCAGATCAAAAGCTACAAACTTATCTCCACCACCCAAGGGTGTTTTTTCCACTTCAAGACGGAAGTTTCTGTCATACTGAAATGCCGCCAGTTGTGTACGGAACCATTTCTCCAGCTGCGATGCCTCGACTTTTGCAAATGCTTTATTAACGCCTCGTTTAACTGTGGAAGGAGGATTTGCACTGACTGTAGTTGCTGCAAAGAACTTGTTCGTCAGAGGATCCAATAAAGTAACCGTAATATCTTCCAGATTAATTTCAACCGATTGACCACTGACCCCGTACATACCGAAAGGAGAATATTGCTCGGTTACTGTATGGCTGCTCCGCTGAATTGTAACGGTGAGGGCAACTTCTTCCGGAGAAGTTGCAATCAGATCCGCTGGTATAAAGGTATCGCTATATCGTCCTGTTTTTCCATCAAAGACGATGAACTTGTCTCCACCCCCAAGGGAAGATTTTTCTAACTGGTGAAGGAAGTCACGATTGGTCACGTATGCTTTGAGTTCGGAATTGAGCCAATCATTCAATTCATCTGTAACAGAAACGTCTATCACTATATCAGAAAAGATTTTGCTTGTGACAGGATCCACTAACTTTATCAAAATGATTTTCGGATTTTTGCTATTCACTTGCTGCATGACAGCAACAAGTGCGATTTCTGCCGGAGTAGATGCCAAAATGCTCTTTGGAATATGGGTGTCGACATACCACCCGGTTTCAACATCTTGACCGACGATTTTATTTCCTCCACCAATCGGTGTGTTTTCCAACTGTCTTGAGAAATTTCTATCAAAGGAATAGGAGGTCATCAGCTGCTTAAGCCAGGTAGAAACAAAAGTATTGGAGGGCATCTTAGCAATCAGATTTCCACGGGCATCATAGAGACCAGCTTCTGTAACAACGTTTTCGTTTTTTTCTATAGACACATAGAGACCGACTTCTTCCGGTTTGCCAGTTGCATAATCATCAGGAATATAACCGCTGGACGTGGTTAATACGAACCTGTCTGTTTCAGGATAATAAATGGCCAGTTTTTGACAGGATAAAGCTTCTTCAGTCGCAAGATGTTCCCGGATGGCATTACTTTGATAGTAGGAACGCCATTCATCCAATACCCATCGTGTTATTCTCGTAGTTGTATATGCATCTTTGAGACTAGGGGTGCGAATAGTCATTTGAGCAATTTCAGTACCGTTAGAAACATCCGTTAGTACAAATTGTGTTTCATCGTTGCTTGTGGAAAAACGTAGCACAGCACCTACGTCTTCCGGCTTTTTAGCAAGGAGATCTTCTGAAATATACTCTTGGATAAATTCATCTTTGTCCGCGTTGTAAACTGCGAATTTGCTTCCGTGACCGAAGGAGCCAGACTTTGCTGCAGTTTGCATGGTGCTTGAATAAGAAAGACCACATCCGAACATAACAAAAGATAAAAATATGAAAATGAGCACCCTAAAAGCATGTATGATTCTTTTCATCCTTCAACCTCGCTTCTCTTGAAAAATATAAAGAACATTCCTAAGAGCAGGGATTAATTTTGATTCAACATTGTTTGAATTATTAATTATGATACCATACAATCAGCCAAATTTCAATTTTGTTCGTTCTTATTGATAAAAACACCGTAAAAACTGGACATGCCATGTCCATACAGAAGGGAACCTTCTTTGTTAGAATACTCCCGAGAAGTGGAAAACACTTCAATAATATTAATCCGGTGCCTGACATGCATTAAGGGCGAGGGATGATGAAGACGGGAGAGAAACGAAAACAACGCTCCCGGCTGATCCCACTGCGCCTTCTGCGCCAGACAGGACTTCTTTTTCATCCCTCATCCGGTATCGGATGAAGGGAGAAAGCATGAAAAAAGAAGTTGATTATGAAGCTGCGACAGAGTATGACTGGACATTGTTCACGATTGAGGATGAAAAAGCCTATCGAAAGATCCTAATTTCCATGCCGTATGATCCAAAGCTTGCAAAATTCTTTCATGAACAGAAGCAGATGCAAAGAAAGGAAAACAGCCGGAGAGATCGGTATTTGATCAACAGGAATGCAGACACGGTCAGCCGGAAAAGAATGGAACAGATGGCTTTGAATCTTTATTTGGAAGAGGAACAGCAAAAAGAGGAGGTCGATGCGGTGATGAGGGAGATGGAACGGTTGAATTTTACGGACAAAAGAAGGCTGGAAGCTTATCTCTATGAACAGAAGACATTCCGGGAGATTGCAGTCCGGGATGGCGTTTCAAAGACAACCGTTTACAGAAGCGTTCATATGGCAATCGGTAAAATCAGAAAAGGGATTATGAGAAGCGATATCCGTTCGTAATAAAGAGAAGAAAACAGATGCAGGATGGCGGAAGCTGTGATAAAATACAGAAAAACGGTTCTGAATAAAGAACCTGTAACGAAACAGGAGCATGCTATGCGCAAAAACGGTAAATTCTGGGCAACTCTTCTGATTTTTTCCCTGACGGGTCAGATCGCTTGGGTTGTGGAGAACATGTACTTTAACGTGTTCATTTACAAGATGTTTCATGCCTCGGCTTCCGAGATCGCCCTCATGGTAACGGCAAGCGCGATCGCGGCGACGGTGACGACGATCCTGATGGGCGCACTGTCCGACAAGATCGGGAAGCGCAAGCTTCTCATGTGCGTTGGCTATATCGCTTGGGGCATCTCAATTTTAAGCTTTGCCCTGATCCGCGCGGATTATATCTCCGCTGTTTTCGGATCGGCAGTCAGCGCGGCATCCATCGGGGTCAGCCTGGTGATCATCATGGACTGCGTCATGACGTTTTTCGGATCTACCGCGAACGACGCCGCGTTCAATGCATGGCTGACCGACTCTACGGATGAGCACAACCGCGGCGCGGCGGAAGGCCTCAATTCCATGATGCCCCTGATCTCCGTTCTGGTGGTGTTCGGCGGGTTCATGGGATTCGATCTGGACAAAGCCTCAAGCTGGACCGTGATCTACATGATCATCGGGGGAGTGGTCCTTCTGATCGGTATTTTGGGATTCTGGATCGTGGAAGAGCCTCCCGTCAAGAATCCGGACAATCTCGGATACTTTGCGACGATCCTGTACGGGCTGAGACCGGATGTGATCAAAAGCAACGGAAAACTGTATCTTTCCATGATCGCGTACATGATTTTTTCCATCTCCATTCAGATCTATATGCCGTATCTGATCATCTACTATGAGCAGACGCTCGGCATGGCGGACTACGTGCTCATCATGGCGCCCGCGATCATACTGGCGGCCGGCGTGACGGCGGTATTCGGAAGGCTGACCGATAAGCACGGATTCCGGAAAATGGTCCTGCTGGCTCTGGGAATGCTTGCCCTCGGATACATTCTTCTGTACCTGGTGCCTGCCGTTATCCCCGCGGAAGGACTTGCCATGAAGATCCCGGTCTTCCTCGGTTCGCTCCTTATGATGTCCGGATATCTTTCCGGCATGGCGGTGTTCGGAACCCAGCTGAGGAACTATACGCCGGAGCACATGGCCGGACGCTTCCAGGGGCTGAGGATTCTTTCCCAGGTACTGATCCCCGGCATTATCGGTCCGCAGATCGGCGCAGCGGTACTGAAGGACGCTCCGACCATCCTGAACAATGACGGAACGACCTCGTTTTTGCCGAGCGCGGATATTTTCCTGGTTGCCCTGATCGTGCTCCTGATCGTCATGATCGCCCTTGCGGTATATCTGACGGCGACAAGGAAGAAACAGGCAGCTTAAATAGAACATGAAAAAACCGGCCTCGCTGAAAAAACAGCGCAGGCCGGACTGTTATTTTTGGGATCAGTCGCCCGTGACAAACGGGATATCGAGTTTTTGCAGCGCGGAGACCACCGCGTCATATGTGGCTTTGATCGCGTGATCGTCTTTCAGCTGAACCTGCTTGCCATCGGTCACGACTCCCTTCAGTGCGGATTCGATCGATGCAAGGTCGACTTCTTCACCGTCGATCAGGACTTTGCTCTCCGAAACGGAGATGACGATGGTATTGTTTTCGGGTTCCGCTTCCGGTTCCTGCGTTGCGGGAACTTCCGTTACAACAGGCTCGGGAGCGCTTGTGACCACTGCCTGGGTAGAAGCGTCGGATTTGGTCGCGCTTTCATTCGGAAGGATCGTGTTGCCGGCGCCGAGACCGAGTCCCTGACCGAATCCCATGTATCCGCCGAGCAGAAGAAGGAGCGCGGCTGCCGCGCCGATCGTGACATTCCTGCCGGTATGCTTTTTCTTGTTTCTTGTTTTCTTTTCTTCCATGGTCAGTTCTCCTTTTGAATATCCAGTTCGATCAGATTGAGGTGATATCCTTCTTCGGCAAGTTCGGGTTTTAATGCCATGATCACGCCGGAGATCAGTTCGTATTCGGAATGATAGATCGTGTTCCGGTCATACTGGAACACTAAAAAGATGCTTTCATTTTCCCAGCCGTCGATCCGGTCCATCAGAAGAGCGTGGAAACGTTCCGCGGCTTCTCTGCTCCGCTGGGAATCGAGCGCGAGGAAGGTCTCAATGCCGTCTTCACTTTCGATCCGGATCCTTCTGACCGGTCCGTCTTCCAGGGAAACCGTCAGAAGCAGGCTCTGCTCATCGACCACATCCAGCGTCCGCTCATGCCGCTGCAGCGTGTGCAGCGCGTCCTGCGTAAGAGCCAGCTCTTTCTGCAGCAAGGCAGATTCGCTCTGTGCCTGTTCGGCTGCGCTGACCGAATCGTCAACCTGTGACTTGGAAAAGACCAGCAGCACGAACAGCATGATCAGAATGACGTCCAGCAGAGGAGTCAGTTCGACGAGGATCTGCCGCTTTTTCATTGGATCTTCTCCAGACTTTGTTCTTTGGGCGGTTCAGTCTGCACGCGAGACAGAAGCAGATTGACGTTTTTATCGTTGTCTTCCATCCGGGAGGACAGGAACGAGTCGCAGACCTTGAATCCGATCGCAAAGACCAGGCCCCAGAAAGTGGAAGTCAGAGCGGCAAAAAAGTTTCCCTGCAGGTTTGCCATGTCCGCGACCATCGGCAAAAGGGAGATGACCGTTCCGAGGATCCCCAGAAGAGGGAAGATCGCGGTCAGGTTCGTGAAGATCGCGTAGTCGCTTTCCGCGCGTTCGCGCATTCTGACAAAGTCTTCCAGCTGGTAGGTATGCGAGACGGTTTTGATCGTTTTTCCGTCCAGCGGCTGCAGCGGAAGAAAGATCACAAGCCTCAGTTTCTTGTACAGATCGTTCGCCCTGCGGTGAGAAATGTAAAAGAACCAGCCGTTCAGCGCCGCGATGATAAAGATCAGAAGATCATACCCGATCAGATTTTTTGCAATGACTTTCAGTACTGTCATAGGACCATCCTCCAATAACTCAATTATATATGAAATACGGGAAGAATTCAACCGAAATATGAGCTCGGCAGGTTTTTGGAAGTTCACAACAACTTCACCAGCCGGCTCTTGAAATACGGAAATTCTCTCTTTATAATGAAAGCGATTTCTATCATTGGAAAAGAGACTCAGGTATGATCAAAGAATTGAACCGGAAACTGCTTCTGATCGTCAATCCGGTTTCGGGAAAAAAGGTGATCCTTCCGGCACTGACGGACGTCATCCGATCCTTTATGGAGGAAGGATACTCCGTAACGACAATGGTGACGGGGGAACGCGGGGAAGCGACGGATTTTGCCGTCCGCTACGCGAAAGACTACAATCTGATTGTATGCGCCGGAGGAGACGGCACGATCAATGAAACGATCACGGGACTGGCGTCGATCGGACTGAAAAAACCGATCGGGTACATCCCTTGCGGAAGCACAAACGATTTTGCGAACGCTCACAATCTTTCCCTGGACATCCAGACCGCCGCGAAAAACGCGGCGACCGGCGCTATCTCGGCATATGATATCGGACAGTTCGACAAAAAATGCTTTGTATATGTAGCGGCGTTCGGCGCTTTTTCCGGAGTTTCCTACAATACGGACCAGAACCTGAAAAACGCAGTGGGACACGCAGCCTATATCATGAGCGGGTTCTGGGAACTGGCGCAGATCCGGCCGATCCGGGCGAAGATCACGGCGGACGGAAAGGTCTATGAAGACGATTTTGTGTTCGGCGCAGTCTGTAACACCAATACGGTTGGCGCTACGCTGACGCTTCCAGACAACCTGGTGGACATGTCGGACGGAAAGTTCGAACTGCTGCTGATCCGGATGCCGGAGGATCTGATCGACCTGGAGGAGATCGTTTCCGGACTTTTCGATAAGGATTATTCCTCACCGCTTCTGGAACTTGTTCAGGCGAAGGAAGTCCGCGTGGAAACGTCTGAGCCGCTCGAGTGGGCTCTGGACGGGGAAGCGTCCGGTGCCTATTCCGATGTGACGATCAAGCCGATCCCGAAGTTCCTGCAGCTGAGAAGCTGAACCAATCAAATACATGTTCCCGTGCCGGTAATGGCACGGGAATGTTTGCTTTTTGCTTTTTGGAGCAGACAGCCGGAAGGGAACAGCCCCGTATTCATTGACAAACGAAAAAAAGAGTTTTAAAATGTAAAATGAGAGAAAAGTACATGGAGGGGGCACATATGAAAAAGGGAATCCTGAAAAGAATATGGATCCTGATCCTGATCGCGGTCATGGTTCTACCGCCGCTGAGAATTGCGCATGCAGCAGGCAGCTCCAGTTATTATACAAAGATCTATGTTCATAAGAACCCGAACAAAATGGAATATGAGGTCGGCGAGTCTTTCGACAAGACAGGCATGCAGATCCATGGAGACTGGTACAATCCGGATGACGGTTCTACCGGGACGTACTTACTCGGACTGGACTCTCTGGTCGTGTCCCCGAGCAAATTTACGAAAGCCGGCAAAATCACTGTCACCCTGACGCTTACGGTCAAGACAACGAAAACCGCAATGGGACAGATGTCCTGTAAACTGACCGTGGATGTGTATGACTCTACGGAAGGAGATCCTCCGACATACTGGACGAAAAAAATCACAGCAGACGCAAAAAAGACCGTTTATAAAGTCGGAGAATCTTTCGATAAGGCAGGACTGAAGGTCTGGGCGTACAGTGAAGGATATTATCCGCCGGAAGATGAAAAGTGGGACTGCACAAAATATGTCACAAAGATCTCTCCGAGCAAGTTCACAAAAGCGGGGGAACAGAACGTAACCATAACGGCGAATCTGACCGCAGAATACGGCACAAAGGATTTTACCTGCAAGATCAAAGTCAAAGTTTACGACAGCATCGAGATCACGAAACATCCGGGAGGGGAAACCGTAGAGGAGGGAGGCTCCTGTGCCTTTACGGTCAAAGCGACCAATGTTGAAACCTACTCCTGGTTCTTTGTCAGCGACAATGTCGTCATTCCGGTCAAGGAAAAGGATGACTATTTCCCCGGGCTGAAGTATTCCGGGGATCACAGCAAAAAACTGAAGCTGTCCAATATCCCCGCGTCGCTGGACGGATGGAGCGTCATGTGCGAGTTCTCCAATGAACTGGAGACAGTGGAATCGGATACTGCATTTATCAAGGTCCTGAAGAAGGGCAGCGCTATGGAAGCGCCGACGGATCCGCCGACAAAAGCACCGGATCAGTCAGCGGAGAGCGGACCGACTCCTTCGCCGGAACCAACGGCAGAGCCAATCGAAACGCCGGAGCCGGAACATGTGCATTCCTTTGACGGAATCTACCGGTTTGACAGCAAACAGCACTGGCTGGAATGCTCCTGCGGAGAACGGAAAAACACGGCGGACCATATCGTAACGGAATGGACTGAAATCCTGAAGCCTTCCAAGGACGCGCCGGGGATCCGTTCGGGATACTGCGTGGTCTGCGGAGCAAAAGTCACGGAAAGCGTTCCCTACGAAGGGTTCAGTTTTGACGGAGACCTGAAGACCTGGGCGCTGTACGGCGGAATCGGACTTGCGGGAATCGCGGGCATCGGGTGTGTGATCGCGGGCATTGCGCTCAACGCGAAGAAAAAGAAGGCCGCAAAGCATAAACATCATAAAGAAGAGATACTGGATGAAGAATAATAATTGAACATGAAGCAACAACGGGCAGCCACCTGGCTGCCCGTCATTTTGTAGAAAAAAGGAAGATATTTGTTTCTTGATCTGTCAGAAGAAGCAAACGGATGCTGCTGATCTGCTGCGAGATAATATTGCGTTCCGTCATCAGATCATTGACGACCGAAAACCAAATGTAACAGGTCTCGATTTAACAGAGTAAGCTGCGGATGGTTTGGAAACTTATTGACCTTGAACATACTCGTTCATGTAAATCATATAGACCTGCCAGTCGTTTTCGGCAAACTTATGACCGCCGGAGTGGACGTTGACGCCCATGGACTCACTCATGACCGACGTATCGAACCGCATATCATAATAGGAACCGTCCGGAATGACATCCATGCCGTAACCGTCGCGCCACACTGCTTTTGCGATCTGGAGCGCATCGTACATGGAAACGGGATCGGATGCAAGGTCGTTCTCACCGATCGAGATAAACAGATGACGGTTTGCCACCAGCGCGAACAGCGTATGCATATCAACGGGCAGCTCGTCGTCACGTCCCTCGTAGGTCAAATAGGCAGGAGTATACCAGTGGTTGGAAGTACCGTCTGACGTGATCCTGCCCATCACATCGCTGCGGAGCAGACCGCCGCCGCAGGAACCGGTTACCAGAGCGATTCGCTCATCACAAGCGCCTGCCCACAGGGATACACGGGCAAGCCGGGAATGTCCGACAGATGCGATCCTCTGAGTGTCCACATTCGGAAGTGTTTCCAGATAATCGATGACGCGGCTGATCCCAAAGGCCCATGCGCTGTAAGCGGAGAGTGAATCGTCGTCAAACAGCTGCAGGACACCGTCACGGAACGTTGCGGTATCGTCCGGCGCCCAATCGCTGTAACAGGTTGTGGCAACGCCGAATCCGTTGTCGATGATCATTTCGACCGGCCATTCCTCGCCCTTCAACATTGTTGAATTACCGGAGAAGTTTTCCCCTACGAAAACAGGAACTTTTCCCGAAGATTTCGGAAGGAAAATCAGCATATCGGAAGAGAAACTTCCACGGTTGTTGCTCACTGTGATCCGGACGGTCTGTCGCTCAGCTTTTCCGCCGAACGCATCGCTCTGTTTGACAACTTCGAAATTCGTTTCAAATCCGTCCACGGGCGTTTTTCCGTACACGGACTGTTCATACAGCGTAAGCATTTTTTCACGGTCCATGGGATCGGAAGACAAGGCAGGAAGGCTTGCGTAAGTGCGATCCACGTCCAGTACAAATTCCTTGTACCAGTCCGGCAGCTCAAACCCGCCATAGGATGCCATGGCAAGCGTTCCTTTCATCGTCAGCGAATCACCGACGAATACGCGTATCGTGATCACGGACATCAGCACAAAGCCGATAATGAGGGAGAACAGGACAATCAGAACAATTGCCCACCATGGCAGACGTTTTTTTCTGGATTTCATTTTCAAACTCCAAAAGATTATTTGGTTTGGAAGCCATATCGATCATAGACATTCTTCCGCTACATTTTGAATTTTATCAGTTTTTTTTTCAAATTACAATGAAAACAGTATATATTTTACCGGAAGACAGGGAGTTTTCCATGCAGAGATTCGAAGGGGATTCTTTTCGTGCATTTTACCGGAAAAACTTGTACTTTAATTTTTATTTCAGATATAATAGCAAACATGGAAACGATTCGTGAAAACAAAATGGGAACGGAGAAGGAAGGGAAACTTTTGCTCTCCATGGGCTGGCCGATCATCGTGTCGATGCTCGTCCAGGCCTTCTACAATATCGTCGACAGCATCTTTGTATCCAGACTGTCGACCCTGGACGCGGCTTCTTTGAAAAACATTCTGGGAAACCTGTATACGCCCGGCGTGGAGACAACGATCGGAGACAAAGCCCTCAACGCGCTTTCCACGGTCAACCCGCTGCAGATGCTCATGATCTCGGTCGGCGTCGGAACGGCGGTCGGAATGAATTCGCTGATTTCGAGACGGCTCGGAGAGCGCAGGATCGAAGACGCGAACCGCGCCGCCGGAAACGGGCTTGTGCTTCTGGCTCTTTCAGCCTCGGTCTTCACCATGATCGGTCTGACTCTTTCCAACGCCTTTATGAACTGGCAGGACAGCGATCCGATCGTGCGCCTGTTCGGAAGCGAATACATGTCAATCTGTCTTTCGCTCAGCATAGGGATTTTTCTTTCCGTCGGGATTGAAAGGATCATGACCTCACAGGGAAGAACCCTTGTCGCCATGATGATGCAGCTGACAGGAGCTTTGACCAACATCGTTCTGGACCGGGTCTTCGTTCTCGGCCTGGGACCGGTGCCAGCCATGGGCGTGACAGGCGCCGCGATCGCGACGGTCATCGGGCAGTTCGCTTCCATGACGCTGGCGGTGATCATGCTTCTGACGTCGAAGAGTGAGATCCGACTGAAACGTTCGGATTTCGCACTGAAAAAGCAGACCGTCCAAGACATCTACAGCGTCGGCATACCGGCGATTCTGGGACAGGCGGTCGGCACCGTGATGTATCTCGGGATAAACGGCGTTCTGAAGGGACTTGGGGAGTATCACGCAATGACACTCGATCCGTCCATCAACTATGTCGATGCTTACAAGAGCGCGTTCGGTACCTACTTCCGTCTTCAGTCGATCATCTTCATGCCGGTATTCGGTCTGAACAACGCGGCGATGAGCATCCTCGGCTACAATTACGGAGCCCGGAACAAGAAACGGTTCATGCGAGCCTATACGCTTCTTACCGCATACTGCGCCGGCTTTATGATCCTCGGAACCTTGATCTTCGAAGTGTTTGCCCCGCAGCTCATGCTTCTGTTCGCGGTTTCCCCGTTCACGAATGAAATGACGGTCACTGCAATCCGGATGATCTCCTGGGGCTTTGTGTGCGCGGCGATCTGCATCGCGATGAACACGGTTTACGGCGCGACCGATACCGGACTGTACGGAACGATCACGTCTCTGCTCCGTCAGCTGGTCGTGCTGCTTCCGGTTGCCATTTTAATGGCGGTCTTCACCCACAGCATCCGCGCGGTCTGGCTGGCGTTTCCAATCTCGGAATTTATTACGCTTGTGATCTCCACGGTACTGACCGTCAGGCTTTACCGGAAAAAGATCAAACCGCTCCAGTATGCGGCGAACAACTGAAAACATGGTCAGCCTCTGAAAATTCAGGGGCTGTTTTTTTGCACCGAAGGCAGGCTCGCTCGTTGTTTTTGTAAAAAGGCTGTGGTATGATAGAAAAGAAGAAGACCGGGCTCAACCCGGCAGAAAAGAAGGAATAAGGCAATGAAGGAACTGACGCAAAGCAGCACATTGAAAGAACTTTATTCGACGCCGATCGGACATGATACGATCGGAAGGGTGCTTTTGCAGCTGAACCTTTCCGAAAAATGGATTACGGGTTCCCTGATCGGGAATCTGAAGCTGAGGACCCTGATGAAACTGACAAAGAAGTCGCTGGGAGAGGGGTTCTGGAATGCTCTTCTGCATCTGATTAACCAGGAAAAAGATCTTCCTCTGGACAGGACGCCGGAGGCGATGCCCAAAGAGCCCAAAAAGGCGTGGTGGAAGGAAGCGGTGATCTACCAGATCTATCCGAGAAGTTTCGCGGACAGCAACGGGGACGGGATCGGAGACCTGAAAGGAATTACGGAGAAACTGGATTACCTGAAGGACCTCGGTGTGAACGCCATCTGGCTTTCCCCGGTCTATGATTCCCCCAACGACGACAACGGATACGATATCCGGGACTACCGGAAGATCATGACCGAGTTCGGCACGATGGAGGACTTCGACGAACTTCTGAAAAAGACGCATGAAAAAGGCATGCGGCTGATCATGGACCTGGTCGTCAATCACACTTCGGACGAGCATGAGTGGTTCCAGAAAGCGCTTGCAGATCCGGATTCCAAATACCGGGATTACTACTTCTTCCGGGAAGATGCGGGAAAGGAACCGAACAACTGGGTCTCGTTCTTCGGAGGAACGGCATGGAACCGGTACCCGGAGCAGAACGTCTGGGCGCTGCATCTGTTTTCCAAAAAGCAGATGGATCTCAACTGGGACAATCCCAATGTCCGGGACGATGTCATCGACATGATCAACTGGTGGCTCGACAAGGGCGTGGACGGGTTCCGGATGGATGTCATCAACTACATCTCCAAGGAAGCCGGGCTTCCTGACGGAGACGAAGCCATCGGCAGCATGATGATGTTCTACGGCATCGAGCATTATTACTACGGTCCGCATCTGCATGAGTATCTCAAGGAGATCCAGGACAGAGCTTTCCGTCCTCACGGCGCATTCTCGGTCGGCGAGACTCCCGGCGTCGGACGGGAGATGGCGAAGCTGATTACCGGAGAGGAGAGAGGGGAACTCGACATGATCTTCTCCTTCGACCAGCTGGATATGCCGGGCAAAATCCGGTTCGACTACTATGAATACGATCTCAATTACTACAGGGACTATATCATCGACTGGATAGAGCATTACGGAAACAACTGCTGGATGTCCCTGTTCTACAACAATCATGACAACCCGCGCATGGTCAGCAAGGTCACAAAGGATCCCGCCTTCAACGTGCCGGTCGAGAAACTGCTTGCCGTGATGCAGTTCACCCTGAAAGGAACGCCTTTTGTGTATCAGGGAGATGAGATGGGCCTGACCAACTACGATTTCCATTCGATCGAGGAGCTGTCGGATGTGGAATCGAAAAACCGGTACCGGGAACTTCTGGAAATGCATGCTCCGGAGGAGGCGTTCCGGATCATCCGGACGGGAACCCGCGACCATTCGCGCGTGCTGCTTCCGTGGAACGAGTCTGTCAAGAATCTGCCGGACCATCTGATCCAGCAGCCGGATGAGTCGATCACCGGACTTTATAAGGACCTGATCCGGCTGAGAAGAGAGCATCCGGCCCTGATCTACGGAACGTTTAAGGTGCTTTCCAGAAAAAAGAACCGCTTTGTATATGAGCGGAGCGACGGCAGTGAAACGTTTGTGATCGAATGCAACCTTTCCAAAGACGCAAGACCCGCTTCGTTCCGTTCGGAGGGATATGAACCGGTACTGAATCCGAAGGGAACCGGTCCGATCCTCAGTCCGTATGAAGCCAGGATCTACCGGAAAAAGACGGAAGCATAACATAGACTGACTTGAGGGAGAATCGGAACATGGATGAGGAAATCAGAGAAAAACCCCTTGTGACGGGAGATGCCCTGGCACAGCTGATCGGGCAGATGAAACCGGAAGGCGTGCAGACAATCTTCGGTGTGATCTCCAAAGAGGCGGAGGAATTCCGTCTGGACACCTTAAAACGTGAAATCCTGGCACAGCAGTGCGGCGTAAAGGATTCGGAAGCGGAGTCGTGGCAGACAGCGGCGGATATGATCAAGCATTTCGACATGTCGGAACTGGCGAAAAAGCATCCGCAGGCAGCGAAGAATGCTTTGATTTCGATTCTATCGATCTTTCCGGCGACCAGGGTCGTGGCAGGCCTCGCTATGGCAGTCCCGGACGATGTGCTTTCGGGAATTCTGGGATTTTCGCTTGCGGCTTCCCCGGATCATCTGGCCAACATGCTGATTCAGCATCAGGCGAAGGTTATCGCGGAGAGAAACGCGGCATATGAGAAACGGGAACCGCTTAAGGACGGCAAGCGGAATCTTGCAATCGTCACAAAGGATGAGCTGATGTTCACGCTTCTGAAGAAACTGATCGAAACGGACGATGAGGAGAACGTCGGCACGGAAAACGGGACGCTCCGCCTGGTCCACTGGGACGAGGCAAAACTGAAACATCGCTACAAGACCGACACGATCGATGAGAAGGTTCTGATCATCGGGGAAATCAAAGGGGCCGGTTCCGGCGCGAAAGTCATGGATGTCCAGTTTGAGCAGTACGGCGTCAAGTACGGCTGGATCGAAAACTGCGCCTATATCCACGCGGATCTCAGAAAGATCCGGGCAAAAGGCGTTTATGAAGAGTTCCTGAGCGAACTGTCGTATATGCCGGTTCCGGAGGAGATCAAGGCGGACAAGAAACTGCGGCTCAATCTTCGGACCGGCCTGACCGGCGTGTTCGCAACGCCTCTGCTGGCAAAGGACCTGTATGACGATACCTACGCCGTCAAGCGCCAGATGTATTTTTACGGACTGGTCCGCTTCTACTATGCGGATCTGGAACGTTTTTTGAGAGCATAACGGTAAGAAACACACCCCCACAGCCCACCGGATAAAAGGAGAAAAGAAATGAAAAAATCAATCACAATCCTGACAGTGATCCTTTCGCTGATGCTGGTACTGACGGCGTGCGGCACAAAAGCCACCGTTGCGCTTTCCGGCGCGCTTTTGCTTGCGGAGACCGTCTTAAAAGGCAGAACGCAGCCTGCTGCAAGAATTTTGCAGGAAGAAAACAAGACGGAAGGACAGGAACCGCTGTATGTCGATGACGGAACGGTTCCGGGCGTCTACCGGGTCTATTCGTTCATGGGAATGCCGCTTGCGGGCTTTGCAGTCGTGATGGACACGACGCCGGAGGAAGCGGCGAACTTCATGGTGCTGGAACTGAGAGAGGACGGAACGGGAAGCATCGACGTCCAGGGAGAGCATGCAGAACTGACTTATACCGTCGACGGGGATTCCCTGACGATGGATGTAGACGGTGAAGCGCTGACGGTCCAGATGAAGAACGGACTGATCTATCTGGACTTTGACGGGAATGCCGTAACGCTCGCAAGGCTTACGGAAGCCGCGTATACGGCCGGAATTACCGTGCAGGGAACGGAAGAGGAATATCTCAACGACGGAACCGTTGCGGGAACCTACTGGGTCTATTCCGTCATGGGAATGAAACTTGAAGACGCCGCGAAGGCGATGAATTCCACCCCTGCAAAAGTGGCGGGCCTACTGAAGTTTCAGCTGATGGAAGACGGAAGCGCAGTCTTCAGCACGGAGAATGTGGAAGCGGAAGGAAGCTATGTCATTGAGGGAGAAACGATCTCGCTGGATCTGAAGGGAGAGATATTGTCTGGTACTTATAAGGACGGCATGATCTCTATCGAACAGGATGACACAGCTTTCGTTATGGCAAGGCTGACGGAAGAGAAACTGGCTTCTCTCGGAATCGGAACGGAACGGGAAGAATACATCAACGACGGAACGATAGCGGGAGAGTATCTGCTCTATTCCTTCATGAACATGTCGCTTTTTGAGTATGCCGAACTTGCCCAGATGGAGCCCAGGGAGGCGGCAAAACTGATTCAGATCACGCTGACCGAAGACGGTGTCGCACGCGTCGTATCAAGCGGCGAGGTGCTGGAAATGCCCTATACGCTCGAGGGGAAAGACATCTCGATCGGCGAGGGAAGGGACCTGGTTGACGGAACGCTGAAAGACGGACTGCTGACGCTGTCACAGGACGGCATGTCGATGGTGCTGGCAAGGCTGACGGAAAACGCCTATGTCAAAGCTGAGGATCCGGAAAAAGGTGAAGCACAGGTTTGGACCGGAGTCTATTACAAGATGGTCGGCTCTTCCAATACCTTTACGGACGATCCGTTCTCCCTGGAACTGTACGCGGACGGAACGGGCGTGCATCACAGGGACGGCTTCCATCTCAACATCACCTGGACGCAGGAAGGCGATGCGTTCTCGATGACGGAACTGCTCGGCGGCGCAGCCTATACGGGCACCATGACAGAGAGCGAGCTGCATCTGTTCAACGGAGACCCGCAGAACAGCTTCACGTTTGAATACGTCTACGCCAGATAAAATTATAAATACGATAAAAACGCGGCTCCCTGCCAAAAAGCGGGGAGCCGCAGTCATTATCAGGCATGTCTACTGTTCGTTTTCCAGGTAGGTGACATCTTCCGGCGGGAACGATGCATGAGCCGCTGAGATGATGCCGGAAAGCCGGGAAGGCTTGGTTGTGCTGGCAATGGCAAACAGGTTCATCGGACTGCTGAACACGTAGCGCATGGCAACCTCGGCAACGCTGCAACCGTCCCTCTTTGCAAGCACTTCCGCGTTGTGCAGCCGTTTCATATTCTCTTGATAGAGAAACCCTTTCTGCGCGGGCCGGTCCAGTACTTTCTTTGCGGCTTCGTAATCGCCGCTTTGGAACCTGCCGTTGAAGAAGCCGTGCCCGAGGCTGGAGTAGGCAAGCACCGGCATTCCGGTTTTCAAATACCAGTTCCGTGCGTCTTCGTTTTCCGGACCGGAGATCGTGACACAGCTGCCGCCGTATGGATCTTTGAGCTGCCGGGCAAGCGAATAGTTCGCGCTGGATACGGAAAAGCCTTCCAGATCATGCTCTTTTGCGTACCGGTTCGCCTCTTCGATTCTCTGATGCGTCCAGTTGGAGACGCCGAAGATCCGGATCTTTCCGCAGCGCTTCGCCTCGTTAAGCGTTTCCATGATTTCCCCGACCGGAGTGGATGGATCGTCGCGGTGAAGAAGGTAGATATCCACATAGTCAGTCTGAAGCTCGTTCAGGCTTTTTTCCAGCTCCCGCATTATGACTTTCCGGTTCACGCGGACTCTGCCGAAAAGACCGACGTTGCCGCATTTGGTAAGGACAATGACCTTTTCGCGGTTGTTCCGGTTTTGAATCCAGCTTCCAAGGACATGTTCCGCTCTGCCGTAGCCGCGGGCGCAGTCAAACGCGTTGATGCCGGAATCAAGGACGGCGTCCAGCAGTTCAAAGCAGTTTTCTCCCATGAGCATCGGACGGATTGCAGTTCCGAAAAAGATGCGGGATACCGGTTTATCAAGACCTTTGATCTGCGCATACGGCGGACGAAGAGCTTGCTGTTCTGTTTTGACTCCCATTCTGCTCTCCCATTTTGCAAAATACGATGTTGATACTATTATTCTACCGCACTGTCCGCTGAAAAACAAACCCGATTTTGCATAAAAAAACGGCAGGGATTTTGCCCTGCCGTGTGGGGGATTCGATTATCTTCCGATCAGAATACCGGCCAGCTTCTCGTAATACTTCGCGATCGCGCTGTGGTCGTTTTGACCGCAGCCGTTGTTGTGCAGATACTGCAGGATCTCCTGGACCTGCGCGGTCATGGGAACCGGAGCGCCGACTGAATGCGCGCAGTCAAGCGCGTTGCTGAGATCTTTGATGTGAAGGTCGATCTTAAAGCCGGGCTTGTCGTTTCCGGCAATCATCATTGGGGCTTTGGCGTTCATGACGGTGGATCCGGCAAGACCGCCCTTGATGGCCTGGAAGACGAGTTCCGGATCAACACCGGCCTTCTGAGCGAGCGTCAGGGCTTCCGCAAGAGCCTGGATGTTGCAGGCAACGATAATCTGGTTTGCGAGTTTGGTCGTATTGCCGGCGCCGATTCCGCCGCAGAGCACCACGCTGGAGCCCATTGCCAGAAGGATCGGTTTTGCAAAATCAAAGGTTTCCTGATCTCCGCCGACCATAAAGGAGAGCGTTCCGTCGATTGCTTTCGGCTCGCCGCCGGAAACGGGGGCATCGAGCATTTTCACGCCCTTCTTTGCCAGTTCTTCCGAAATCTCCTTGGAAGCGATGGGGTTGATGGAGCTCATGTCGATGAAGACCTGACCTTCATGCATGGTTTCCGCTACGCCGCCTTCGCCGAGTAGGACTTCCTTAACTTGAGGGGAGTTGGGGAGCATCGTTAAAACGACATCGCATAAGCTTCCGATCTCTGCCTTGGAAGAAGCGATCGCTCCGCAGGAAACAAGTTCATCTACGGGAGCTTTGCTGCGTGCCCAGACGTACAGTTCCTTATATCCGGCTTTTAAAAGATTCTTTGCCATCGGCTTTCCCATAATGCCGAGACCGATCAGACCAATTTTCATATTGTTTTCTCCTTACTATTGAATTCAAACGGGCGGGGGATTCTTATTCTTTGACGCCACCGCGCGCCATGCCCTTTTCAAGCCGCTTGATAAAGAGCGGGAACATCAGCAGAATCGGGAGCGTGGACAGCATGATGACGCAGTATGAAATCAGATACCGCGAATAGTCGGGGTTGGTCCAGTTCAAGAAGTCCTGGTTGGAAGCGACAAGGTCGCGGATCCACAGCTGCAGAGGCCAGCGGGTCTTGTCCGTTGGAACATAGATCGAAGCGGAGAACCATGCGTTCCACGCGATGATCGCGGTGTTTACCATCGTAACAAGCGCGAAACTGAAGCATTGCGGAAGCATGACCTGGAACATGATGCGGAGATGTCCGGCACCGTCAATACGCGCGGCTTCCACCGTGGATTCCGGAACGGAGTCGAATGCTTTGATCATCATGACCATGAACGCGCCGTTGGTGCAGTGCGGGAGCATCAGCGCCCAGCGGGTACCGACCATGCCAAGCCGTCTTACGACCATGTACAGGGGGATGGTGCCGCCGGTAAACAGCATCGTCAGCGTGACAGCCATCATGAGGTGGGAGCGCATCTTGCACTTGCGGGAAAGAACATATCCGCCGATGACGTTAAGGACGAAACCGAAGAAGGTGCTGCCCGCCACATAGATCAGCGTATTGCCATAGGCCCGAAGAATACTGGAATCGCGCAGAGCCAGTTTGTATCCGGCGAGAGTCGGTTTTCCGACCGGGAACATAATCAGTCCGTCGGTACGGAACAGGGTCTGCCCATCGGAGAGGGAACTCATCAGGGTGTGCCAGAGGGGAACGACCGCTGAAATTGCGACGATGCTCAGGATGATGATAATGACAATGTCCGCGATAATGCTGCCGGCGGAGGTGCTCTCAATCATTCCGGAGCGGTGGGAGCCTTTTCTTAATGCTTTCCTTTCTGCATGTGTCATGTTCGTTTCCTCCCATCAGATCATGGACGTGCCGGAGAGTTTCTTGCTGAGCTTGTTGGATACGATCAGCAGAACGCTTCCGATCACGGACTGGAACAGGCCGGAAGCCGTGGACAGGCCGTAGTTGACGGTTTGTCCGAAGGCCATGCGGTAGGTGTAGGTATACAGACAGTCTGAAACCTCATAGGTTGCAGGCATGTAGAGAAGCAGGACTTTGTCAAACCCCTGACGGAAGACAAGACCGATTCGCATCGTGAACATGACAATGATCAAAGGCAGGATGCTCGGGAAAGTGACTCTCCAAAGTCTCTGCCAGCGGTTTGCGCCGTCGATCGCCGCCGCTTCGTGAAGATCGCCGTTGACATTGGCGATCGCGGCAATGTAGATGATCGATCCCCAGCCTGCGCCCTGCCAGATCTCGATGAACGTGTTGATCAGCCAGAAGACCGGCATGTTCGGGTTTGCCAGCCAGTTCTGTTTGTCAAAACCGAACCAGCTCAGAACCATCGTAAGAGCACCGGTGGAGGAGAGGAATTCACTCGCCAGCGTTGTGACAACGACCGCGGAAACGAAGTACGGCATGTAGGATGTGATCTGCACTGTTCTGGTGAACCGCTTGATCCGCAGCTGCGAGATAAGCATTGCCAGAATGACCGGAGCGGCAAAGCCTACGGTCAGGTTCAGGAATGCCATTGCAGCGGTGTTGCGAAGCACTTTGAGGAACGTATCGCCCGTGAACAGATCCTTGAAGTTGTCAAACCATACCCACTGGCTGCCGAAAAGACCTTTTGTCGGCTTATACTTTTCGAATGCCATCAGAAGACCGACCATCGGAGCATAGTGGAAGATAATGAAGTACGCGAGGACCGGAATAAACAGCACGTACAGCTGCCAGTTGCGCCGGAAATCGTACCTCCATGAGTTTTCGGGAAGATGCAGCGGCTTGACTTCGCCATTGTTTCTGCCTTTGCGCTTTGACATGGATTCCATCGGTTTTCCCCCTTTGTGTGATTATCCGAGATAAACGCCGTCTGCTTTCAGACGGGTCTGAAGTGTTTCGACCGGGATGCTTCTGAGCGGCAAACCGCTCTTTGCTGCCATGGCAGCGAGAGTGCCGGCTGCCTGACCCTGCCCCATGCAGGAAACGGTATTGCGTGTAGACATGTACGCGTCGTAGTCAGTGGTGATCATCATGCCGACCGCGAACAGGTTGTCAATGCCCTTGACGAGAATCGCGCGGAGCGGAATGCCGTAGCTGCCGTCACCGCCGACATGATACTTCGGAGCGAGATCATGAAATCCGAAATAACAGATATCATCGTCAAAATGTTTTCCTTCCAGTATTTCGGCATTTGAGATGTCGTGCTCACAGATGACCGTTCTTCCGCGGCGGGTACAGAAGGTCGGGGAGGAGCGGGCAATGAAAGCTTTTTCACAGCCTGGGATATTTTTCCTGAGCAGATCGAGTGCTGCGGCCTGACGCCGTCTCAGTTCAATCTCGGCTTTTGTCATTTCCGCCTGGCTGGAGAGACCTTCCTTCATGACGTAATTGACTTTCAGATACATGAAGTAGTTTTCATGGATGGTCGTAATTCCGAGGGTCAGGGCAAGCTTTGCCATTTCTTTCTGGACGTTGACAGGAATACGGTTCCTGGCAAGTTCCTCTTCGGTGTATCCGGGATCTTTGCCCTGAGCTTTTTTATGTGCGGCCATCAGAGTGGAAAGAACCTTCCAGAAGGAAGCGCCGATTCTCACGATCTGACCTTCTTCACCATCCCGGGGACCGTAAGTGATTCCGGTCAGTCCGCCGTTTTCTTCGATATATTTTGCGTACCGCTCGACATCGACTCCGGCGACGCCGACGCTGTTTGCGATGGAGTATTCCTTAGGAACAATGTAATCTGCACCGGCATAGGCGGACAGATCGCCCCAGCCGGTCGCATCGATAAAAGTTTTTGCTTCAAAATAGATCCGGCCTTCGACACGGCTTTGCGCAATCATTCCGCGGATATGTCCGTTTTCGACATCCGCGCCGGCAACCAGTGTGTTGAACCAGATATCGACACCGGCTTCCTCCAGCATTTCCGCTTCGACCAGCTTTACCGATTCCACATCGATGAGCGTGCAGTGCTCGTCATAGTCGATTCCGAGTTTGTCTTCCAGATGTCCGGTGGATCCTCCGACGGCAACCAGCCGGTCGATGATCTCCTGGGCGATTCCCTTTACAATTTGTCTGGATTCCCGGTGAAAGTATTTTCCAAGCGTAAAAAAACTGTGGAGTGTGGTGCCGCCTTCGAGCATCGTGCCGCCGACATATCCTTTGGCCTCGATCAGCGCAGTTTTTGCACCGGTACGTGCGGATGCGATTGCGGCGACTACGCCAGCTGTTCCGCCACCGGCGACGACAACGTCATAATGATAAACGGGCAGTTCTTTCGCAGGTTCGATGTAAGTGACCATAGATCATACTCCTTCGGTTCTTTACATTCAGTTTACCGACAGAGAGAAAAAAGTGGAACGCAGTCATTTGCTTTTATGTATGCTGGTTTGTTATTCTTTCGGAAAAATATCCTGAGTGAAAACATTAATAAGAAGTGAGGCGGCTTCAGACGCGGTTTCATTCGCACCCGGCCCGATTGCAAGGACATACAGATCATTCTTCGGAATCGCGATCCAGTCGGCAACGGAAGCAAACCGCTTGGAATAAACAGGATCCTCCGGATCGTACAGAACCGCGGCAACAGGCTGACCGGATGCATTCTCAAGGAAGCGTACCCCGTTTTCCGGGTAGAGAGCAGGAGTGTCCCGGTCAAATGCAGAAAGATAATCGGAAGCGGACAGCAGAAGAAGTTCGGATTCGAAAGTGCCGTGCGTGGCCAGGTACTGATAAACCGTTTCCTGGTCGAGCGTCGTCGTATAAGCAAAGGTGAGGGACAGTCCCTGTTCATCTGCAGCTTTTTGAAGAACCGATTCGGATTCGGAATGGTAGGCAAGCGTGCAGACCGCGACATCCGTGGATTTCACTTCGTTCAGTCTGTGTCGGATCTCATAGCCGCCAAGCCAGAGAATCAGGGCAAGAAGCGCCATGAGAAGATACTGGACAAGGGGGACGGAAAGCCGCCCTTTTGAGAGACGGACGGAAACATTGCTGCCTTCTTCCAGCCCTGTTATGATGCCGCGTACCGCAGTATACCGGATTGGACTTCCGGGAGTCAGAAAAAAGCGGAAAACGGCGGGCAGTTCCGGTTCGCTTTCGACCGGTTCACCGCGAACGCTCTCGCCCTCGTCTGTCCGAAGCACCTGCATACGGACGCCGTCGCGCATGGCGCCGGTACTTTTTTTACCGAGATAGGTGCCGGAATGCTCCACTTCTTCAGAAGGGTCCAGGGAGGATAAAAGCCGTTCTGTTCGGGTGAACGGAAGATATACGGAATATACGGAATAGAGAAACCAGCAGAAAACACCTGCCGAAAGCACGGCGAAGATGAGCGCTATTTGCCAGGAAGAGGAAAGAAAAAAGGAAAGGATGATCAATCCAAGAGCGAGAATTCCGGAAGTCAGGCAGAAAAACAGCACTTTCTTCCGGTTTCGTTTCAAATGATTGTTCCAGATCTTTTGGATGGGGATTATCATCTCTCGTTCCTCAGGAATGCGAGTTTCAGAGCACGGGCAAGATCGGGCTCCGGTTCGATCAGAATGGCAGCCGGCTTCTGCTTCTTTCCAATGGTTGCGGGATCGGATTCAATCAGCGTCAGTCTCGGATCGGACGCGTTGCAGCAGGCAAAATACACATGGGCAAGCTTTTTCTGCTCTTCTTCGGAGAGATTGTCATACGGCTTGCAGAACCGGATGGATTCCGCAGGGACAGTGATCCACAGAGAACGGCGGTTGCCTGAAATGCGCCAGATCGATAGGACCTGATCGGAAAAAATATAATCAAATTCAACGCACAGATTCTGGATGCGCCATTCCAAAAAGGCGGCGACGCCGAGAACGGGCAGCATCATGATGATCATTGAGACCAGCGCCTGCCAGAATATGGTACGGTCGGCGTCCCAGAAGACGCCCGCAATTGCAAAACCGAATCCGAATGCGAGAACGCCGAGTACCAGAAGAACGACTTGGATGATCCGGAAGGCTTTGCGCATCCGGCGGTTACGTCTGTCATCATGCTTTACAACACTCTGTTCAATCATATCGGCACCTCACTGATTCAGTTCTTCAGTACGGAAACTGGATGGCCACTGGCCGGTGATATTTTTGAATACTTCGGAAAAATAACTCCGTGAGCAGTAATTCAGTTTGTCTGCAACATCCTGAATCGTCAGATTCGGGTCCGCTAAAAGCAGCTTGGCTTCTTCCACTTTCCGCTCATTGATGTAATCCCAGATGCTGACGCCCATTTCCTGCTTGAATTTTCTGGAAAGATAGTACTTGGTATATCCAATGACATATGCCATCTTCTCGAGATCAATGACATCGTAAATATGCAGGCTGATATAGTCGCAGCAGGTCCGGATGGGAGAGGAGATATCGTTTCTCTGCTTGAGCTTGTGGACACGGCGGACGAAGTCTTCGAACATTTTGTCCAGAATGTTCTTCTTTTCGGCCAGACTCTGCGTCTGGGCAATCTGCGTCTCATAATAATCCCCGACGGAATACGCGATGACCGGGGCAAGACCGCCGCGGATCGCTGCCTGGACGGAGAGAGTGATGAATTTGATTGCGTAGGCATTCGCTTTTTCGGAAGGAGTGCCGAAACTGGAGGATCCGTAGGATGCCTTGCTGACCGCGTTGTTGAGAGCACCTGCGTAGTTGATATCACCGCGTTCAATTTTCGCGAACAGTTCGGACTGTGACTGATAAACACCTGCATGAATGGAAACATCCTTCGGATTATCCTCGGGAATCAGGGCTGAGGCTTTTCGCGCCTTTGGAGCGTTGGAACTGTCATAGCGGAAAGCATCGATGCCAACTTTCTCCTCGTTGACCGTATAGTGAAGCATCTGCACATATGGCCAGAAGCGCGTCGCACTCAGAACCGGCTGTCCAGCGAGAAGATTGATCGCGCGGCGCCTGAACCGCTGGGACATGTAATGACGGTCCAACTCCTTTTCAATTGCATTGACGGAGATGTCACTGTTATAGACCGGTCCTAGCACATGCAGCCTGGAAACTTTTCCGTTTTCGTATTCAAAAATGGTCGCCCAGCAGAGATCGATTCCGTTATAGGAAATCAGAGGACTGTTCTGTGCCTCGCCATAGGCGCTGATCGCCTGGAACCGCTTCTCATCACCGAACACAAGACGGATAAAAGACGGATCGTCCCGGTAAGGACTGGTCGTTTCCAGCAGATCGAAACTGTTGGAATCAAACTGCCAATAACTGAGGTTCTGGCTGCAGGACATCAGATTCAGAAAGAATCGGATCCGCTCATTTAGCTCCATATGATCCTCCACGTATTTTTGATATGTTAATTATACATTCCGTCAGCTGATTCGCACAACCATAAATTAGCGAAAATGTATGTTATTTTGTTCCAAATGAGAAAATGTAAAAAGAATGTCAGAAAAAAGAGAAACAAGCGAGATATTCTTGCGATAATCGGAGTTTTTTCACAAATACAAGAACAAAAAAGCGAACGAAAGAACACCGTTTGAAAATCAGATGTGCTATGATAAAAACGATAAAAGCGGTATTCCATCCAAGGGAAAACCGGAAAGGAAAAGTTTATGCCGAAGATCAAAAAAGTGGTGACCACTGTCTGGTACAATAAGAAAAACATGCGCGCGCTGCGGAACGTTTTTCCGGACGCAAAGTTTGTATATGTTCCTTTTTATGATAAAGAGCTCCTCGAAAAAGAGGTCCGGGACGCGGATGCCGCAATTCTCCTTGGGGACGTTGACCCGTGCCTGCTTGGTGAGAATACGCTTAAGTGGATTCACTGCGATCATGCCGGACTGAACGGTTCGGCAAGACCGGAAGTGTTCGCACGCGGAATCCCGGTCACCGGATCAGCGGGGCGGAGCGCGCCGGTTCTGGCAGAACACTGCATTTACTTTATGCTGCAGGGATGCTATCACACAAAGGAACTGCTGGAAGCCCAGGAAAAAGGTCAGTGGGGCGTGGAAGGCATGAATACCTGGAGAGGCCTTTACGGAAGAACGGCAGGAATTGTCGGTCTCGGCAACAACGGAAAGCAGTTGGCTTCCCGCCTGCATGCGCTTGGAATGAATATTATCTCCTATAATCTCAATGAGGTGCCCGGCTTTGATTATATTGAACAGCAGCTGGCGATTGAAAAGGGAGACACCATAGAGCCGCTTCTGCGGGAATCCGATTTTATCATCCTGACCATCGCTCTGACCGACCAGACCTATCATATGATCAATAAAGAAACGCTGGGTATGGTGAAAAAGGGAGCGTTCCTAGTCAATATGGCGCGTGGTGGCGTTGTCTGCACGGAGGATCTGATTGAAGCACTGAATGACGGAACGCTGTCCGGAGCAGGACTGGATGTGTTCGAGGAACAGCCGCTTTCTCCGGAATCACCGCTGTGGAGAATGAAAAACGTCTATATTACTCCGCATTCAACACCGCAGGTTCCTGACCGTGCAGCCGCAAGCATCGAGATCATCCGCGAGAATGCGCACAAGTTTGAAGCAGGAGAGCCTATGAGAAATCTTCTCCGTCCATCCGATGCCGTAGACAACGGCAAGGCGGAAGGAGGATGGTCCAAAATGCTGAATACCAAGCTGACCAAGGAACAGATCGCGCAGATTGATTTTGATAAATTCCTCGGGAAACGGGACTGGACGGATCCGTCCGAATGGATGTAACGATGTAACAAAGAAAGAAATAGTAAATTTGTGAAGAACCCGGTCGCTGACCGGGATCTTTGTATCAAAAAGGCGGTCCCGGATCACCGGGACCACCCACATACGGAGGAAGAAAACATTATCGATACAGATCGCAGATGCGCTGATAGGCTGCCGTAACTTTGTTGGGAGCGTATTTTTTCAGCATCTTGGTATAGTCGTTCCAGTTGGAGTCATCCTTGACATTCAGTTTGCCGGTGATGAACTGCGGGACCTGTGTGGACATGTAGGTATCCACGTTGGCCTTGGTCTTGTTGTACTGGATGGATTCGTCAGCGGTAAACTGGTCGTTGGTCTGCTTCTGGATGTAACCGTAATTCTGGTAATGATCCCAGGCCATCATGCACTGGACCGCTTCCGGCGTATAGCTCTGATTCAGGGCATCCACAAAGCCCCAGTCATACAGACCGATGGACATACGCTTGCCGGCGACTGCGGAGGCAAGGTTGTTGTCTTCCTTAGTGGCAGGATTGCGGACATAATTCGGATAGCCTTTTTCATTGATGCCGTCTTCATAGTAACCGTATTCCAGACCGAATTTCGCATAGGTCGGATCATTGATTTCCTTGACTTCATCCGCTGTGAGACCGAAGCAGAGCTTCAGGCCGCCGTCAGTTGTAAAGAGATAATCGAAGAAGGCGAGAATGGTCGGAAGATCTTCTTCCGCAACCTTTTTGGTAATCACCTGGGAGTTGCGGACATGGCTGTACTGATACATCGAATCCGGCACTTTGTATTTGCATTCTTCGCTGCCGTACAGGTCGTTGATCGGCTGATAAGCGCCCTGGATCATAATGCCGTTGGTATAAGGCATATCGGGAGAATCCAGCAGGTCGCCGGTCTCGGCTCTGCGGCCGACGAACATGCCGACTTTGCCGGCGTGAGAAGCGGAGGTGTTGATCGAATAGGCCTGGTCGGTCGTACGTTCCGCGAACTGCTTGTCGAGCCAGCCCTTATTGTACCAGCTGTTCAGGCATTCAAGATAGGCACGCATGGATTCGGTGTCACCGCCAAAGCCCGCGTTGTTGTCTTTTGTCAGATACCAGAGGGGAGCGCCTCCGCCGAACGAGGAGAACAGGGATCCGTCTTCGTTATAGCCTTTGAAGTAAACCGACAGACAGTAGCCGTCTGCAATGCCGAGATCCGCCTGTGCCTTTGTGAAGATATCAAACATCCACTCCCAGTCGGAAATGTATACCGGACAGGTACCGTCCCAGGAAGGATCGATCTCAAGATACTTTGCTTTCAGATCTTCGTTATACCAGCTTGGGAACATGACATCGTCATGCCAGCCGTTTTCATCTTTCGAGTAGGTGAATGCAGCACCGGTGGAAGGATTGACGCCGTACTTGGCGATCCAGTCACGGCGGTACAGCCAGCCCATGAAATTATTCAGCACCTGATGCGTGATCGAGGAGATCGCGAGAATGCGCTGCTCACCGTTCACGTTGGAATACAGATACTGCTTGCTTTCCGGATGCTCTTCCATGACCTTTTTATAGTTGGGCATGTACTTGTCCACATAATCGGTCAGGTCATAGATGACATCGTCTTCATACAGTTCTGCCGCGCTTGTGACGGAACGGCTCATATCCATGATCATAGCGTAGTCTTCCGTAGCGAGAAGCGTGTTGAAGTTATCCAACTCAGCACCGGAAATCGGAACCATGAAGGAAAAATCAAGTTTCCGGCCGTTGAATTCCATCGTCTCAAAATACCGGACGACAGGATTCTGCTCGTAACTGTCATAATAAGTCGAGTCTTCTCCGACGGGGATCCACCAGGTCACTTTGAGCGGTGCGGTACCGTCGGAACCGCCTTCAGAGGCTTCGCCACCGCATCCGAACATAAGCAGTGTCGAAAGAAGCATCAGGGTGCACAGAATCAGAGATATAGCGCGTTTCATCTTTTTCTCCTTATTTATTTATCTTGGAAAGTGGATTATTCTTGAACGGCTATGCATGCATAGGCGTCAAGGCGTCTGAGTGTTACAGTCAGGATGCCGTCTTTTATAACCGCTTCCGTGTTATCTTCAGTCTCAATATCGCGAACACGGAAGGATTCCTTGTTCCAGGGAATCGAGACCTTTGTATCATAGACCGGAACCGGATCGAAATAACTTTTTCCGAAATGTCCTGTTCCGTTTACAAACTGAATCAGAGTGGTATCTCCCTTGTGCCCGAGCGTGATCTCCACCATGGGGCATGCGCCGGGAGCGATGGAACGGCAGCCGCACAGGGCAAGGACGTCGGTCATGAACAGATTCCAGATATCGAGTCCTTCTTCATAGTAGCAGAGACCCGGAAACCATGGGACCGATACAGCTTTTCCAGAACCGACCGGCCTGACTGCGACAGCAGGGAAAGGAAGGGTCGGCTCTGTTGCGTAACATGCTTCCGGAGGACCGAACCGCTGGGGAGCGTCATATCCTCCGAGAATCTTCACATCGTCCGCGTAGCGGCGCTTCTGATATGCCTTCCCAACAGGAACCAGTTTCCTGTCGGAAAATGACGGGAAAGAGGAAAGGTCTTCCGGGCGGATGCGCACGCAGGCTCCCATGACGGCCTCATCGAACTCTTCAGCATTTTCAATGCCAAACAGTGATTCCGAACTTCTCGGAAGTTTCCCGGAACCGAGAACTACTCCGCCGGCTGAAGCAAATCCTTCCAGCTTCGGCAGAAGCCGAGGATCGAACCTTCCTTTGTCAGGCAGAATCACAGCGGAGTAGCGGGAAAGATCAATCTTTCCAAGACCGCCGATCAGGGTCTCATCAAAGGGGATATGCGACTCGGTCAGAACACGGATCCAGCCGCGTTCCTCACTGTTCGGGTACTGATAAGCTTCTTTTATTAATAATACTTTTGCGTCCGAAGTGCCGATGAGGACATCTTCATGCTTTTCGGCAAAAGAGAACACCTTTTTGACGCGGTCAAACGCGCTGGTGTCTTCCCGGGTATCCAGCCTTCCGAACAGATAGTAATCCAGGCCGGCATAGTTTGCCATCGCCTGCCAGAGCCGAAGCTCCTGCAGAGCGGGAGTGACGGAAACCCAGCGGTGATAGAATCCCATCATATCGGTGGTGCAGGCGACCGCGTTCGGGTTCATGCCGCGGACCGCGCGTGCGTTATCGGAAGCGGCATACTGCCAAAAAGGTCCTCTTCCGTATTCGCTGTTCGCTTCCTGACGGACATAATCAACGGAGCAGTAAGCAATGTTCGGATCAATGGAGTGAATCAGATCCGTAATACGTTTCTTCTGAGCAGCTGAGACCTCGCGCTGAAACTGGCTGAAGGCTTCGCTGGCACGATCCCCGGGTGTCAGTTTATCGGGAATTTCCATTCCAAACCGTTTACGGAAGCCTTCTTTGCAGGCTTCACAGTGACAGGAGCCGTACATCCGGTAGCTGTAATCCGTTGTAAAAGAGGAGAAGGTTCCCATGTTGCAGTATACACCGTCAAAAGGAATCTCATGAAGCAGCTCGGATAGAATCTGATCCATATATCCGTTCTGATAACCGGCCAGCATGCAGGTGTGCACATATCCGTTGTAATCAATGATTCCGCCGTTGGCAAGCCGGTACGCCCACTCGGGATGGCACTCATAGACATCGCGGCGGACTTTGGAAAAATCCGTCCGGGCAATGACTTTCAACCCCATGGAATGACACTTTTCCACAAGAGATTTCAGATTGAATCCGTCAAGGTAATCGCTCAGAGGCTGGTCCTTGAGTTTCGTCGGGTAAGATGCGATGATGCCTGCGGCGTTGATGATGACGGCATTTGCATGCAGATCGGACAGAACCGAGGTAAAAGCTTCCTCGTTAAAATTCTTTGTATCGATCTCGCAGAAGTTCGACTGCACCGCGCGCCACGGGAAATTGGTCCACCATGTCTGCATAGGAATCCACCTCGACTTTTGATACCTTTATTCTATGAGAGTGTAAAACTAAAGTAAATCTGAAAATTTGCTTTTTTGTCAGTTTATTTGCGACAGTACTGGTGGGGGTCACTTCAGAAGAATGCTTTTTTGGACAAAAAACAGGTTAGAAAAGCAAATTACCGAATCAAAAAGCCAAAATTCGAATAGGCAACGGCTTTTTGTTATGGTATGCTCTTTACGAAAACTTTAAAGGGGGGCAAGCTATGCTGCAATCTCTTGACTCATTTGTTCCACAGCATGAAAAAGTTCTTTGTATTGATTCGGACGGCACCGTCATTGATGCTATGAACTGCAAACACAATTTCTGCCATGGAAAAAGTTTCATTGAAGAATGGGAATTAACTGATCACGCGGAAGAGGTTCAGAAGATTTGGAATGATATCAATCTGTATGAAAAGAGCCGCGGAATCAACCGGTTTTTAGCACTGGATGAGATGCTGAAGAGAATGGAAGGCGTTTATCTGCACACGGATCCGGAAGAATGGAATGACTATAAAGACTGGGTCAGCGAGGGAGACTTATCCAATAAAAGTCTTCAGGCCCGTATCGACCGCGATTCGAATCCACTGCTGAAAAAAGCAATGCGCTGGTCCAAGTCTCTGAATGAAAAAATTGCTGCGCTGACGCCGGCGGACAAACCTCCGTTTGAGAATGTGCGCGAAGCGCTTGAATATGCGAAGGACAAGGTCGATCTTGCTGTCATCTCCAGTTCGAACCTTGCCGCAATTACCGAAGAATGGAATGCGTACGGACTTCTGGATTATCTGTCTGTTATGACAAGTCAGGAAATCGGCACGAAGGACGAATGCATCGCAAGGATGCTTGAAAAGGGATATCAGAAAGAGAATGTCCTGATGATTGGAGACGCTTATCCGGATGTACATGCTTCCGAATCGAACGGAGTCTGGTATTATCCGATTCTGACAAGGCATGAAGGAGAAAGCTGGGCGAAGCTGAAAGATACGTATCTGCCGGTTTTCCTGAAAGGGGAATATGGCAGCGTGCAGGAACAGCTGATGAATGAGTTTGCCAGGAATTTTGAGAACAAGGGAGAATGACTATGGTCAATCTGAAAGTAAAACCGTTTTATCTGAATGACGAACAGATCCGTTGGGTCGAGGATACTATCGCATCCATGACCGAAGAACAGAAAATCAAGCAACTGTTCATCCATCTGACCGGGGCGGGAGACGATGAGGCCGCTGTCAAGGAGGAAGCAGAGACCATGCAAATGGGCGGCATCCGCTTCAATCCGCGTTCCCGCATGGAAATGTGGAACATGAACCGCTATTTCCAGAAATACAGCAAGATTCCGGTACTTTCCGCGGTCAACGTGGAAGCAGGCGGAAACGGCGCGTCAAGCGACGGAACGAATGTCGGTCAGGAAATCAAGGTTGCTGCAACGGGAGATCCCGCCTATGCATATAAACTCGGCCAGATCTGCGGCCGGGAAACTAAGGCAACGGGCTCGAACTGGGCATTTTCTCCGATCGTGGATATTACCTACAACTGGCATAATCCGGCAATTTCCACCCGCGCGTGGGGCAATGATCCTGATATGGTTCTGAAACTGTCGCTGGAATATTTCCGCGGAATTTCGGAAAGCGGCATCCTCTGTGCAATGAAACACTTCCCGGGAGACGGCGTAGATGAGCGTGATCCGCATATTGCGACCAGCGTCAACTCTTTCTCTTGCGAAGAATGGGACGCGACCTACGGAAAGGTGTACCGCGGAATGATCGATGCCGGCGTGCAGTCTCTGATGCCCGGTCATATCATGCTTCCTTCCTATCAGAAGAAGTTCAATCCGGACATGAAGGATGACGAGTATGTCCCCGCAACGCTGTCAAAGGAAATCTTAACCGATCTGCTTCGCGGACAGCTCGGATTCAATGGCCTGGTTGTATCCGACGCAAGCCACATGGTAGGTCTTGCAGGCAGAGCAAAGCGCAGCGAACTGGTTCCGCAGTCGATCATGGCGGGCTGCGACATGTTCCTGTTCTATAATGATTATGAAGAAGATATCGGCTATATGACTGCCGCTTTGCACGATGGAAGACTGACGGAGGAGCGCCTGCATGATGCTCTTCGCAGAATCCTGGGTCTGAAAGTTCTTGCGGGACTGATGAATTATTCCGAAGAAAAGTTCCCTTCTCAGGAAGGTCTGGCGGTTATCGGATGCGCGGAACATAAGCAGATTGCGGAAGAAGTCTCCGAAAAGGCAATTACGCTGGTCAAGCAGACCGGTGAGAACATCTTCCCGGTCACGGATAAAAAACGTGTGCTGATCGTTCCGGTCGGTCCGAAGCCCAGTCCTATTGTCGCAATGGCAGGCATGGGAGCGGATGGCAGTAAACTCTACAACACGCTGAAGGCAGAGATGGAAAGCCGTGGTCATACCGTTACGATCTATGAGGATCCGATGGAAAAGATCATGAAGGCAATGGCGGGCATGACAACGGAACAGCGCACGGAGTTCTCCAAGAGCCTGAAAAAGAAAGGCGCTTACGGAATGAAGAACAGCATTGAAGCGCTGACAGGCTCATATGATCTGGTCATCTGTGTGGCGAATGTTTCCGCGACGATGCGTACCACGCAGCGTCTGGAATGGGCAATCAGCAAGGGTGGCTGGGATAATCCCTGGTATGTGAATGAGCTTCCGGTCATCTTCGCATCCTTCAACTGTCCGTTCCATCTTGCGGACGTACCGCAGATCAAGAACTTTATCAACTGCTATGACGCGTCGGATTCCTCGGTCAGGGCGTTTGTCCGGAAGATCGAAGGAGAGAGTCCGTTTACGGGAATCAGTCCGGTGGATGCGTTCTGCGGAATGATGGATACACATTTTTAAGAAACGATTGAAAAAGGGGGTCGGACAGAACCCCCTCTTTTACCAAGAGAGGAGCAGTTATGCGAACGATCATTCCCTTCCAGGACCAGTGGATGTTTACCAAAGAAGGCATCTGCACGCCTGTTACACTGCCTCATACGTGGAATGCGGTCGATGGCGCAGACGGCGGTAATGATTATTACCGCGGAACCTGTGTATATACAAAGCAGTTTGAAATGCCCGATGTTCAGCTCGGGAGTCTTGTTTATCTGGAGTTTCTCGGCGTCAATTCTTCTGCAAAAGTCTATGTCAACGATCTTCTCTGCGGGTCGCACGATGGCGGTTATTCGACCTTCCGAGTTGAAATCACAGATGCATTGGAAGAACACAATACCGTCAGAGTCGAGGTCAATAATGAGATCAGCGACAGAGTGTATCCGCAGCGTGCAGACTTCACGTTCTTCGGAGGTATTTACAGAGATGTGAATCTTCTGATTGTTCCTTCCTGCCATTTCTCGATGGACCGTGACGGAAGTCCCGGGATTCTGGCAATTTCAAAGATGAAGGGGAAGAGTGCACAGATTTTCCTGCGCGCGGTGGTTGATGATCTGTACGACAAAATTGTATACCGGATTACCGAGGACGATTCAGGGACGGTCATTGCGGAAGCGGAAGGAGAGCGGGTTGTCGTAAAACTGGAAAAGCCGCATCTGTGGAACGGCGTCAGTGACCCGTTTCTTTATCGGGTAACGGCTTCCGTGTATCAGGACGGAGCCGTGATGGATGAAGTTTCTCTGTGTATCGGCTGCAGAAGCTTTGTGTTTGATCCGAAAAAGGGGTTCCTGTTGAACGGGAAATCCTATCCGTTGCATGGTGTCAGCCGCCATCAGGACAGGGAAGGTGTCGGAAACGCTCTGATAAAAGAGATGCACAGGGAGGATCTGGAACTGATCCGGGAAATGGGTGCGAATGCTGTACGGCTCGCTCATTATCAGCATGATCCGTATGTGTATGATCTCTGCGACCGGATGGGGCTGATCGTATGGGCGGAGATCCCGTATATCTCCGAGCATATGACGAGCGGAAACCTGAACGCGGAACAGCAGCTGTGCGAGCTGATCCATCAGAACGAGCATCACGCATGCATTGCCTGCTGGGCGCTTTCCAATGAGATCACAGCTTCTGGGTATTCGGAAGAACTGTACCGGGAGCATGTCTATCTGAATGAACTTGCGCATGCGCTGGATCCTTCCCGCCCGACTGCGATTGCGAACGCTTTCATGCTTCCGGCTGATTCACCGCTTCATGAAGTCGTCGATGTGATCGGTTACAACCTGTATTTCGGATGGTATCTCGGGACGACCGACCAGAACGGGGAGTTTCTGGACGCGTTCCACGCGGCGCATCCGGATAAGCCGCTGGCGCTGACCGAGTACGGGGCGGATGCATTCCTGAAATGGCAGACCGCGGATCCGAAGCGCGGGGATTATACAGAACAGTACCAGGCGGAATTCCACCGGACGATCCTTGAAATGTTTGCCGAGCGGCCTTACCTTTGGGGCGGGTTTGTCTGGAATATGTTTGACTTTGCCGCCGACGCGAGAAATGAAGGCGGGATGCCCGGCCGGAACGGAAAAGGTCTGATCACATATGACCGGAAGATCAGGAAGGACGCCTTTTATCTGTATAAAGCATACTGGTCGGATGAGCCGTTCGTCCATATCTGCGGGAGGAGATATGTCGACAGACCGGAAGAGATTACGAGCGTGACCGTTTATACGAACCGGCCTTCCGTGACGCTGCTGGTCAACGGGCAACGGTTTTCCGAACAGATCGGAAGACATGTATTTACCTTCCTGGTGCCGCTTGAGGGCGAGACTGTTCTGACGGCCGTGTCGGGAACGTGCACAGATGAGATCCGGGTCCGGAAAGTGGAAGAGGCAAATCCGGATTATGTGCTGCCGGGACAGGAAATTGTCAACTGGCTGGACCGTGAAGTGCTTCCTCAGCCGGAAGGATACTGCTCGATCTACGATACGGTCGGAACGATCTGCGGCAGTTCGGATGGGATCGCGTTTATGGAATCGCTGATGCAGGAAGGAAACGGAACCAATATTCAGGTGCCGTTTGACAAGGCCATGCGGAAAATGATGAAAAACGAAACGCTGGCCTCTATCGTGATCCGAAGGAATGACATCAATAAAGAGGAAACCTTAAAATTGCTGAACCGGAGACTGAACCGGATTGCAAAATAATAATTACGAAGACCGAACGCACCGGCTGTTCCGCATAGAGCAGCCGGTGTTCGTAAACGCAAAAGACCGCTTATAAAAGCGGTCTTTTGCTTCGGAAAGGAAGGCATAATGAAAAAGCGGTTGCTGTCAATGAACTAAATTAATGGGGTCTTTGTCCAGAAAATGGCGGAGATTATCAAACACGATTTCTGCACGGATGCTCATCGATTCCTGGGATGCAAACGCGATATGCGGAGTCAGGATCGTATTTTTCGCCGAAAGCAGAGGCTCGTCCGCGTTGAGCGGAGGCTCTTTATCGAACACATCAACTGCGGCACCGGCAATCACACCGTTGTTCAGCACATCAGCCAGATCTTTTGAGACCACAACAGGTCCGCGCGCAAGGTTGATCAGATATGCGGAAGGTTTCATCTTTTTCAGTGCTTCGGCATTGATCAGCCCGCGGGTCGAATCATTCAGAGGACAGTGCAGAATAACGAGATCGCTTCTGGAAAGGAGGGAATCGAGGTCTGTCTGTTCTACGTAGAACGGAGCATCTTTGTGAATGGAACGGCTGTGAGCGAGGATGCTGCAGCCGAATGCATGGAACAGTTCCGCACTGCGGGTTCCGATCTTGCCTAGACCGATGATGCCGACGGTTTTACCCATCAGTTCATTGCCAACCAGACCTGCTTTTGTACCGAGAGCGCGGCAGCGTGCTTCCACCTGCGGAATGTTGCGCAGCAGATCGATTGCCAGACCGATTCCAAGTTCCGCAACGGATTCGTTGGAGTAACCGGACGCGTTGCTGGCGGTAATGCCCTTTGCACGGACAGCATCCATTGCCACGTGGTCGACACCTGTAAAAGCGATATCAATATACTTCAGGTTTTTACATGCGTTGATGACTTCCTTCGGCATCGGCATGTTGGCGAGAATCATAACATCCGCATCTTTTGCTTCTTCAATCAGAGTCGGGATGTCGGCCGTACGTTCAAATTCTGCGAAAACATGTCCTTCTTTTTCAAAGGGCAGCTTGCGGAGCGCAAGTTCTTCGGAACTGACTGCTAACGATTCCATAATGGCTATTTTCATCTTGAATGCCTCCAAATTTAAATCTTGATCTATTCATATCTTATTCCCAGAGAAGATAAGTATCTATCAGTCATTTTGCTTTTCTGTCATTGAACTTGCGAAAGAAAAACCGTTTTTCCGGATCTGAACCGCGCAGAGCACAACGCCAGTGGCAGCGCAGACAAAGGTTGTTGCAGAGGATGAGAATACGAGCCCCATAAATCCGAACGCTGCGTTCATCAGGGCAAGAAGCAGAATATGGATCAGCTGACGGAACAGGGAGAATCCTGTTGCCATCGTCACGCTTCCGGTTCCCTGCAGGTAGGAGATGGAAAGCTGCAAAATACCATGCAGCGGACCTGCGATCATGGATCCGATCACCATGATACTGCCGTATTTGATCACTTCCGGATCGTTGATGAACAGAGAGATCAAGCCGTCACGGAAGACATAGAAACCTATGGACAAAGCAATGCCGATTGCGGTGGTACAGAGCAGCGTGACGCGGAGGATATTCTTCATTCTCGCTCGGTCTTTTGCCCCGTGATAGTAGGAAATCGCAGGCTGTATTCCCAAACAGATTCCCATGATCAGCATGGAGAGGATCATTCTTAACTTGGAGGATACCCCGTTCGCAGCCAGAAATAAATCACCGTAACCGGTCAGAAAACGGTTGTTTAGGACACCGGAAAAACTGGTCAGAAGCGTATTGATCATCATGGGAAGACCCAACAGAAGAACACCGCCCGTGACATCCCATCTGAGTTTCAGATCTTTCAGAGAGACGGAGAACAGACCGCGCTTCCGGTAAAGCAGCATAATAAGCCACAGCGCGTTCAGGGCATTCGCTATGATAGTCGCTTCCGCTGCGCCTCGGACACCGCGTCCCATCACAAGGATTAGCAGCGGATCAAGGAGAATGTTGGAAACAGAACCGATCATGTTGCCGTACATCGGCATCCGCACTTCACCGTCCGAACGCAAAAGAGCTGAAATGGACTGGCAGAACAGCATCAGAGGAATGCCAGACACCATGACGGAAAGATATCCGCGGGCAGGTGTTCCGGTCTGTTCCGATGCGCCTAGAAGTGTAAGAGTCCGCGACAGAAACAGTGTCATGCAAAATGACAGCAGGACTCCGGTGACAAGGCCGCCCCAGAAACAGAAGGATGAAACGGAGCGGACGCTGTCATGATCTTTCTTTCCGAGCAATGATGCGCACCGGATGCATCCTCCGTTACCGAACAGCATTCCGAGAGAGGAAACGAGGGAGAAAATAGGAGAACAGAGGGAAACGGCTGCTACCTGGGTACGATCCTGCAACTGACCGATAAAGAAGACATCCGCAAGATTGTAAAGCAGCATGATCAGCGTTGTCAGAACAGAGGGAATACTCAGCTGCAGTAAAAGCCGCCAAGTCCGGTCTGTTTCAAAGACTTCCTGATATTTGCCGCTGTATTCTCTCATAATGATCCTTTCTTATCCTGTGATAGGTCCGATATGGAAAGAATCCTTACCGGAAGGAATCGCAGATTCGCTGGTAGGTTTCCGTGACCGACTGATACCCATAGCGTTTCATCATTCTGCAGTAGGAGTTCCAGTCATCTCCGTTGAGTTTCAGACGACCGGAGATAAACTGCGGAATCTGCGTTGACATGTAGGTGTCGACATTTGCATATGTTTTATTGTAATCGGCGGATTCTTCGGACGTGAACTGCGCGTTCGTGGAATTGGAAATGTCTCCGTAGTTATCGTAATGATCCCACATGGACATCGCCTGCCGGGCGTAGGCTGTATAACTTTGGTTCAAAGCGGGAATGAATCCCCAGTCGTAAATGCCGCACATGATCCGCTTTCCGGCGAGCGCGATGGCAAGGTCGTTGTCTTCCCGTGTTTTTTCGTTTCTGACATAGACCGGGATTCCGTTTTCATCAACGCCGTCCTTATAATAGTTATAGGTCAGGCCGAATTTGGCATAGGTGGGGTCCTGAATTTCGGCGACTTCCTCTTCCGTTAGGCCGAGGCAGAGTTTTAATCCGCCTTCCGTCGTGAACAGATAATCCAGAAATGCCAGTACTGTAGGAAGATCTTCTTCTGCAACCTTATTTGTGATAACATTGCTCGCGCGTACTTTTTCATATTGATACATGGAGTAAGGAACTTTCAGCTGCTCATCGGCAGTGCCGTAGAGATCGTTGATCGGCTGACAGGCTCCAAAGGTCATGATGCCTTCGGTCAGAGGCATTTCGGGAACATCGAGAAGGTCTCCGGTTTCCGCCCTGCGGCCGATAAACATACCGACTTTACCTGCATGGGAAGCGGATGTGTTGATCGAAAACGCCTGATCGGTCGTACGCTCAGCAAACTGTCTGTCAAGCCAGCCTTTTTCGTACCAGTTATGGAGACATTCAAGGTAGGCGTGCATGGATGCGGAATCACCGCCGAATCCGGCATTGTTGTCCGGGGTCATGTACCACTGCGGCGCGCAGCCTCCGAATGCCGTAAACAGGGATCCGTCTTCCATATATCCTTTATAATAGACTGATATACAGTAACCGTTCTTGATGCCGAGAGCCTCCTGTGCTTTAGTGAAGATCCCGAACATCCATTCCCAGTCGGAGAGGAAAATCGGATCGGTTCCATTCCAGGATGGATCGACGGACAGGTAGAAGTTTTTCAATGTTTCGTTGTACCAGCTCGGGAACACGACATCGTCATGCCAGCCGTTTTCATCTTTTGAATAGGTAAATGCGGCACCGGTGGAAGGATTGACTCCGTACTTTGCAATCCAGTCGCGGCGGTACAGCCATCCCATGAAATTACCGACTTTCTCATTTGTAACATTGCAGACCGTGAGAATTTTCTGCTCTCCGTTCACATTGGTGTACAGAAATTTTTTGTCATCCGCGTGCTCTTCCAGAACCCGTTTGTAGTTCGGCATATATTCATCAATGTAAGGAGTCAGATCGTAGATGATGCCGTCCTCATACAGTTCCGCGGCGCTGGTAGTGGAATACTGCATGTCCATGATCATCGTATAGTCTTCCGTGGCGAGAAGCGTGTTGAAGTTATCCAGTTCAGCACCGCTGAGCGGGACCTGAAAATGCAGGTCAAACTTGCTCCCGTTGAATTCCATGGTCTCAAGATACCGGACCGCGGGGTTGTCATCGTAGGAGTCATAATAGGAGGAATCCTCGCCCTTGGAGAGCCACCAGGTCAGTTTCAGGATCGGAGTATCGGAATCCGATGAAGGGGACGAGTTTCCACCGCCGGCGGTGCAGCCGGTCAGGAGCAGGCTGAGGGATAAAAGCAGAAGCAAAAAACGTTTCATGAAATGCCTCCTGTTTTTCTTTTGTAATTACCATAATCGGAAAGAAGACATTCGTAAATCGAACTGTTTGCGTTTGTGTCAGCATATTTGCGTTAGTTGTTTGAATAACCGGTGACTGAAATGCGTTTTGTGTCTGTCATGTAATGAGAAAAGGTTTTTCTTCTGAATAATCAGCAAATCAGCATACTGCTTATCTAATGGACGGACGCTGTTTGCTTTACGCGTTTTGTACAATACAGACAGAAGCATGAAAAATGCAAGTATGAAATCAAAAATGCTACAGGAGGAATGAATAATGTCTAAGAAATGGATCGCCGGATTGCTGGCAGTTCTGATGGTTCTGAGTATTGTTGCCTGTGCACAGCCTGCAGCACCCGCAGCTGATGCACCCAAAGCGGACGAACCGGCCAAGGTGACCGATGCACCGAAAGCAGACGAACCAGCAAAGGCGGACGAGCCCGCGGCGGAAGCCGGACCTTCCTACATCGACGGTGTCTACAAGTGTGAAGCGGATGCTACCCACTTTGTTCTCCTCAAGCTCAAAGAGGACGGCACGTTTTATGCACGTGGTCTTATGGGTCAGGTCGGTTATTTCGGAAAGTACGAAATCGTCGATCAGGCAGTTGAATACTACTATGCGGGAGCAGACGGCGTCTTAAAGCAGGAGGATCAGCCGTTTGATGTACTGAAGTCTGAAAAGGCAGTCAAGTTCATGCATGAAGATGGCTCTCCCTATGAAGTCCGCTTCGAGCCGGAAACCGTCAAGATCGACGGTGTCCCCACTCCGGTAAACCCGCTCAACGAAGGTCTTGGTAAGGAATACTGCGCACTGGCGGATGATATGATCCACCACATCAAATTTGACGATTATTCCCGTTCTCTGACTCATAAGCCGAACGAAAAGTTCACGGAAGCTGATGAGATCCGCAATCTGCTCTACAAGTTCATGGTTGCCGTTGTTCCCGAACAGGCTGCGGCGGATGGCTGGAAACAGCAGGAGCTCACTCTGGAACTCTATCACAACGGTTATGTTGATATGGCTACTTCCGATGAACTGATCGATGAAGCATACCAGTCCATCAACGGAAACGTCTTTACATTGGCGGACGGCGCGACCGTCACGGTTGATCCGGATGCTTATACCGCTGTTTTCGAGAAAGACGGCGTCAAGATCGATTTTGTAAAGTTCAACGAGAACGGCTCCGAGCCGGTGCAGGAAGCTGCTGTAACTGCCCAGTATGAGGGTGAAGCTCTGAGCGGAAGAGTGAAGCTGGTCGCCAAAATGTATGAGGACGGCACCATCGCCATTTTTGCAAACGACACCCCATATGCAAAAGGAACATATGAAGGCGCAGGCCTCCCGAAGATTACTCTCGACAAGGGGACAGCTGAGATCAAGGCGACCTCCGCTGAAGATGTGAAACTGGTTTACACCGTTGATCTGGGCGATGGTAAGGAAACTGCCTACGAGCTCCCGAAAGTCGCGGCAGAACCCGCAGCGACTGCTGAGCCTGCGATCACTGCTCACTTTGAGGGCGAAGCGTTCGGCGGCATGGTCAAACTGTTTGCCAACATGTACGATGACGGTACAGTTGCGATCTATGCAAACAAGGGCGACGGAGACATCGAACTCACCAAGGGAACGTACGAAGGCACTGGACTTCCGGCCTTCACACTGGAAAAAGGTACTGCTGAGCTCAAGGCAACTTCCGCTGAAGACGTGAAGCTGATCTATACCGCTGACATCGGTACCGGTTCTGAGTCCGCATATGAAATGGCGAAAGTCGCGGCAGAACCCGCAGCAGCAGCTGAGCCTGCAGTCACCGCTCACTTTGAGGGTGAAGCGTTCGGCGGCATGGTCAAACTGTTTGCCAACATGTATGATGACGGTACAGTTGCGATCTATGCAAACAAGGGCGACGGAGACATCGAACTCACCAAGGGAACATATGAAGGCGCTGGACTTCCGGCCTTCACACTGGAAAAAGGCACTGCCGAACTCAAAGCCACTTCCGCTGAAGATGTGAAGCTGATCTATACGGCAGACATTGGAACAGGTTCTGAGTCCGCATATGAGATGGCGAAAGTCAACTGATTCAGATTGAAAAATGTGTACATGGGCTGTGACAGACAAGTCACAGCCCGTGTTTCTGTTTTGGAACAGCGGGACAAACAAGACAGCTGTTATCTGGGATCAATTCACAGTAAAAGCAAAAATACGGACGGAAAAGCAAATAGGTTGCTCAACAAAAACGTAAAAAATAAGTATGATTAAAATATGAAACAACGGATACCGGAGGAGGTTCGATATGACCGTTCGAGAACAGGTAGAAGCAGCAAACAAAAGAGTTCTGGATATTTTCACCAAGGCCAGACCGATCTGGCGGGATGTGAGACCCGCGATTGAGGTGATCCCCGGAATGCAGAAAAATCTGGTCCTGATTCCCGGACCGCCGATTGCTCCGGAGAATCTGCCGATTCCGCTCAAGACGGCGGTATCAGGCGCGGCCGTGCATGAAGGGCTTGCGAAAAATCTGGAGGAAGCGTGGCAGATGGTGCTGCGCGGAGAGATTAAAGTGGATGCGGCACAGAATTACAACTGCTCAAACGCAGCTTCCATGGCGACCAGCGCGAGCATGCCGGTGTTTGTTGTCACGGATGAAACATCCGGCGGTACAGGCTTTTGCACAATCCATCCGGGCGCGTCGCCCCGCGTTCTTCGCTGGGGAATCTACGGTCCGGATGTGGAAGAAAACCTCTCCTGGCTGAGGGATGAGTTCGGTCCGATCCTCGGAGAAGCAGTACGCAAATCCGGGGGAATCGATCTGATTGCTCTGCTTTCCAAAACGGCAGGCATGGGAGATGAGAACCATAACCGGCAGCCTGCTTCCAGCATGGCGATGGCGCTGGCTCTGATTCCCTGGATGCTGGAAGTTGATCATCCGAAAGTGAAGGAAAATGTTGCCTGGCTCGCGGCAAACGACCGGTTCTCCCTGCAGCCGCTGATGGCGGGGATCGAGGGAATCATGTCCGCTGCGAAGCAGGTTCCGTATTCGACCGTTATGGTCGGTATGGGAGGAAACGGCATCGAATTCGGCATTCAGGTCGCGGCTACCGGAAACCGCTGGTATACGACCAAGGCACCGCTGATCCTCGGAACCTTCTTAAAGCCCACAACGACGAAAGACGACCTTCTCGGATATCTCGGCGACAGCTGCGTGACGGAAGTCTGGGGACTTGGCGGCATGGGTGCAATCGCGGGACCGACATATGCGAAGCTGACCGGTTCGACCTTCGAAGATGCCAGAGAGCGCACGGAACGCGCTAGAAAGGTTTCTCTCGGAGAGCACTCCTTCGATCCGGTTCCGTGGGACGGTTATAGAGGAACTCCGGTTTGCGTGGACGTTCGGAAAGTCGTAGCCTACGGTGTGCTTCCGATCAGTCATGGAGGATCGGGACTGAAAACCGGCGGACAGGCTGGCGCAGGAGCGTGCGAACTGCCGCTGGAATGTTTTAAAAAGGCGCTGATCGGCGTCGGCGAAGCAGTCATTCGGTGAGGTGCGGTTATGGAATTGTTTGCAAGAATTGAAAAAGGAAAATACATTGACTCGCTGGAGACCCTGTTTTCGGCGACCGTGTTCAATGAGCAGCCCGGCATCGAAACCGGAAACATCGGCATGGCGACCGATTCCTTCAAGGATATCTCGAAAGAACTCGGCCTTCTGACGGACGAGATCGCTGCGCTCTCGGAAGGAGACTATGTCATCGTCGCAAAAGCGGAAAGCAAAGAAGCATTTGAAGCTGCAATCAGGGCAACCGAGGCGGTTGTCAAAAAGAGCAGCGAAAGCAAGAACGATGTTTCCTATGGGTCACCCATGGAGGCTGTGCGGGCCAATCCGCATGCCAATCTCTGTCAGATTTCCGTTCCCGGGGAATATGCCCTCGAGGAAGTAAAAAAAGCGCTGGATGCAGGACTGCACTGCTGCGTGTTCAGCAACAATGTACCGCTGAAGGACGAGCGTGAAATGAAGGAACTTGCCCTGTCGAAAGGGCTGCTGTGCATGGGACCGGACTGCGGCGTTGCAAATATCAATGGGGCCGCGCTGGTTCTATCCAGCATCAATGCCCGCGGACCGTTCGGAATTGTCGGTGCATCAGGCTGCGGCATCCAGCACGTTGCGGCGATCTTGCATGAAGCGGGAAGCGGAGTCAGTCAGACGATCGGTACCGGCGGAAATGACCTCAAGGCAGAAGTCGGCGGTCTTATGATGCTGGCCGGGATCGATGTGCTTGAAGCGGATACCGAAACCAAATATATTGTCCTGATTGCGAGAAAGAGCGCGGACAACGTCAAGCCGAAACTTCTGGACCGCATTCAGAAATGCACTAAGCCCTGCATCGTGTTCTTCATGGACTGCACAAAGGAGCAGATCGAAGCTCTGGGCGCGATCTACGCGGAGAACCTGGATGATTGCGCGGCAAAATGCCTGAGCCTGATTGGGAAGGAGTGCCGGTTCGAAACAGACGAGGAACTCTGGAAGATGGCTTCGGAAGCAGTCCGGGGCATGAACAAAACGCAAAAGTACGTCCGTGGGGCGTTCTCCGGCGGAACTTATATGGATGAGGCGATGCATACGATGGAGCCCCTGATCGGGGATATCTATTCAAACGCACCTTTAAGAGAGGATCTGAGGCTGAAAGACTCCTATGTCAGCTTGAAAAATACCTGCGTTGACTACGGTGAGGAAGAATTCACGCTGGGACGTCCGCATCCGGCAATCGACGCGAGCATCCGGCGCCCCGCTATTTTAAGGGAGGCATCGGATCCAGAAACAGCCGTGATCCTGCTGGACTTCATTCTGACGCCTCCGGGACATCCCGATCCCGCGGGATATGTTACCGGCGATATCCAGGCAGCGAAGAAAATGGCAGAGCAGCGCGGCGGAAGCCTGGCGGTTGTCGCCTCTGTGCTCGGAACAACGGCGGATTTCCAGAATATCGATGAGCAGAAGAAAACACTCCGTGACGCAGGTGTTTACTGCGTTTCCACCAACTGCCGCGCAGCTAAGCTCGCAGGCATGATTGTGAAACTGAAGAAGGAGGCAGACTCATGAATCCAGAAAAAGCATTGAAACTGTTCCGTTCCCCGCTGGTTGTAGTCAACGTCGGACCGAAGTCTTTTGCGACGGCGATCGAGAAGCAGGGATATGAGACCGTACAGGTTGACTGGAAACCGCTTGCCGGCGGAGACAAGCAGATGCAGGAACTGCTGGTGGTCCTTGGGTATTGATTTATGAAAATACTGGTCTGCAATGTGGGAAGCACTTCCCTGAAATTTAAACTGTATAACATGCCGGAAGGAAAAGTTCTGGCACAGTGCGGTGTGGAGCGCGTCGGATCCCATGATGACGCGCTGTTCCGCTATAAAAACCTTCTGACAGGTGAAGGCGAGGATCTGAAAGGACAGAGTATTCCGGACTACCGTACCGGCATTGAGGCGTTTTTAAAGGATCTTTGCGACTCATCGTTCGGAGTCATCAAGAATATTATGGAAATCGAAAGAGTCGGTTTCAAGGCAACACTCAGCAAGAATCATCTCGGAATCCATGAACTGGATGAAGCGTGCCTGCAGGGCATGAAAGACTGGATTGCACTGGCGCCGCTGCACAACCGTGCGTATCTTTCCGCGATTTCCGTCATGCGCGAAGTCCTTCCGGACGCGTTGTTCATCGGGTGCTTTGAGACTGCGTTTCACAGGGAGATTCCGCTGGAACGCAAACTGTTCGGCGTGCCTTATGAATGGTATGAGAAGCTGGGCGTGCAGAGACTCGGCTATCATGGAGCCTCGCATTCCTATATCGCTGATGTGCTGAATGAGAGAGAAGGAAAAGAATATGCTGCGATTTCCTGCCATCTTGGAGGGAGCTGCTCTATCTGTGCGATCGAAAACGGAAAAAGCGTAGATACAAGCTTCGGAATGAGTCTGGAATCGGGATTGATCCACGCCAACCGCGTGGGAGATATCGATTCCGGAATGGTCTATTTTCTGCGTGAGCAGGGTGTGACCGATTCGGAGATCCAGCGCGGCATGCAGAAAAACGGTGGCCTCCTCGGCATCTCCGGCGTGTCGAATGATCTGCGGTATGTCTTAAAAGCAGCGGAAGAGGGAAACGAGCGTGCGAAGCTCGCGGTCGGCGTTTTCGTGAGCGGTATCGTGCATTACATCGGCGCGTTCTATCTGGATCTCGGAAAACTGGACGATCTTGTGTTTACTGCAGGAATCGGAGAGCATTCGGAAGAGATCCGGAAGATGGTCTGCGATCGGCTGAGCCCAATCGGAGTTCGGCTGGACCCGGAAAAGAATGCCGAAGTTCCGGCGGATGGTGTGATTTCAACGGAGGATTCTACCGTGAAAGTACTTGTAATTCCCACCGATGAAGAAAAGGGAATTGCAAAACGAACCTATGATTATCAGGCATAAGAAAAGGAGAAGAACCGGATGATGTATGCAAATTTAAACCCTGCGGTCTCTCCGATGGAGCGCGCGCATGCAGAACTGGCCCGGAAAGCCGCAATGGAAGGCTTTGTTCTGCTGCAGAACAAAAACAATGCGCTTCCGCTGACAGGGAAAAAGGTGGCGCTTTACGGCACAGGAGCCAGAAAGACGTTAAAAGGAGGAGTCGGTTCCGGAGAAGTCAATGAAAGACGTTCGGTCACGATCGAGCAGGGACTGATCTGGATGGGCTACGAGGTGACAAGTTCCGGGTGGCTCGATGATTTTGATGCCGAGTATGATAAAGCATACGCGGAATGGAAAGCGTATATTGCGGAAGCGACGGCAGGGATCAATACCTACGAGGTGCATCGCCTTGCGAAAAAGACTCCGTTTGTCGTTCCGTCGGGGCACCCTATTACGGAAGAGGATGTAGAGAACTCAGATCCCGCAGTTCATTACCGGAAAACTCAATATCAAGAGCGACGATGACTGGAACAGCTATACAAAGATGCTGAAGAAATATGCACCCGATAAAGTAACGCAGCTTTACGAAAAACTGTTTGCAGAGTGAGTTGGACTGAATGATTCAAAAGGCCGTCCCAAAGGGGCGGCCTTTTCAAATGCAGAAGAAAGTCAGATGGATTCCTTTTCCGCGGCTTCCTGCGCGGACTGAATCTCTTCGAAGGCGGAATACATCGGTGTTTCACCGGAGTTTTTGAAGGAACGTCTCGCGTAGTTGTTCGTGATCTTGACGACCAACGGCGCCAGAGCCAGAACACCGATCAGGTTCGGGACCATCATGAGTCCGTTGAAGGTATCAGAGATGTTCCAGGGCAGGTCCACGTTGGTTAGGATGCTGCTGACGAAGATAATGCCCACAAAAACAATCTTATAGATGATTGCAGTCTTTTCACCGAACAGATAGATCCAGCTGCGGGTGCCATAGTAGCTCCAGCCGAGGATTGTGGAAAATGCGAAGAACAGAACGGCGACCGCAACGAACATACCTCCGAACGAGCCGAAGCAGTTTGAGAAAGCCTGTGCGACCAGCGTATTTTTGTCCATGTCCGCAAACGCGGCAACGACGGAACCGGTGGAAAGATCGATAACGCCGGAGGAGAGGACTACGATGGCGGTCATCGTGCAGATGATGATCGTATCAAAGAACACTTCGAAAATGCCCCAGAGTCCCTGATGAACAGGCTCCTTGACATTGGATGCGGAGTGTACCATGACGGAGGAACCGAGACCGGCTTCGTTGGAGAAGATACCGCGCTTGAAGCCCATCTTGATCGCCGCGCCGACCGCGCCGCCTGCGACTGCCCTTGCAGAGAAGGCGAACTTGAAGATTGCACCGAAGATAGAGCCCAGAAGATTGAGATGTGTAAAGAGAATAACGAGCGCGCCGATGATGTAGATCACGGACATGAACGGAACGATCTTTTCGGTCACGCTGGCGATGCGCTTGATGCCTCCGATGATTACGAGGGAAGCGACGATCAGAAGAACCGCGCCGGTGACCCAGCGGGGGATGGAAAACGCAGCCTGCATGTTGCCCGCAATCGTGTTGGCCTGGGCAAGGTTCCCGATTCCGAAGGAGGCGAGGACAGCGAAGCATGCGAACAGGATCGCGAGGACGCGTCCGACGATCTTCATGCCTTTTTTGCTTCCGAGACCGTCATGCAGATAATACATTGCGCCGCCGGCCCATTCGCCGTTCTTGTCACGGCGGCGGTAGTAGATACCGAGCACGTTTTCGGAATAGTTGGTCATCATGCCGAAGAACGCGGAGAGCCACATCCAGAAGACCGCGCCAGGACCGCCGACGGCGATCGCGCCGGCCACGCCCGCAATGTTTCCGGTGCCGACCGTTGCGGCAAGTGCCGTGCACAGCGCCTGGAACTGGGAGATCGATCCTTTTTCACCGGTATCCTGCATCGTGTTTTTGCTGAACAGGTTGCCGATCGTCTTCTTCATCCAGTGCCCGAAATGCGAGATCTGGAAAAACTTCGTCAGAACGGTCATGATCACGCCAGTTCCGAGCAGGATCGCGATGCCGAACCAACCCCAGATAAAATCGTTCAGGTCGCCTGCAATGAAGTTCAGTATTGCCATATTGCCTCCTTTTTGACCGCGGAACAGACCGGGAAAATCCCGCGCTGACCTGAAAAAACGGATGCTGCCCAAGGGGCTGCATCCGCTTACAGGAAAAGTCTGACTGTCTGGAACGGTTTCTCGGAAAATGGGAAACCGCCTTTCTGTCCTTTTGCCTGAGAGATTCGTCTTTCGACTTGCACCTTCGGCACTCCACTTAAGGAGTTCTCCAGAAATCCGTCCGCTGCCGGTCTTTTTCCGATCCCGGCAGTTTCATACGGTCTGATTGTATTTTTTCTATCATTATAGGAGCACATGTGCGTAACTGCAAGCAAATTTAGAATATTTTATCAGAATCTTACAGAGAACCACGCATATCTATACATTATTTGCATAACCTGCCAAAGAGAGCAACCCGGAAGAGGCGTGTTATCTGATTTCTGTTTCGTTTGGAAAACGTCTTTTCTGTGAAGTTTCCGTTAACGGTTTTGCAACTACCTTACGCATCCTTTCTTTGCGTGATATACTGACTCCATTCTAAAAGGACACTTGTAAGGAGGAAAAGCATTATGAAAAAGCTTGCTTTGATTCTTTTATCACTTTTGATGATCGCATGCGCGACTCCTGCTGCGCAGAATCTTCCGGCCAGCAGTACTGCTTTGAGCGAGCCGGTCCAAAATGACGCGCCGGTCGTTTCCAAAGTCGAGGAGACCGCTGTGAAGACGGAGACTGAACCCGCAGGAAACGAGTCTGTGCTTTCGGAAGCGGAGGCGGGTAAGGCGTCCGGGCTGCCGCTCTTCTTTAACTATTTTGATTCGTTTGACTCGGGAGAGACAGAGTTCGAGGACTGGCCGAAAGAGGGTGTCATGTTCAACTATGACTTCGACGGCGACGGAGAGACAGAGGACATTTCCTACCGGATCACTTCAGGAGAAGAATACGGAGTTGATATCCTGTTTGAAAATCAGACTTATCGGCTCGAAAGAGTTGACTTTTATGGCGCTGCCCTGATGGATCTCGACCCGGAAAGCCCTTATTTGAATCTTTTGGTTGTTGTGGACGAAGGATCGGATGATTATGTAACGGCAGAACTGCACCTGGAAGACGGAAAACTGACGGAAGGTCCGATCGTCTATGCGGAGTACTACTATGAGGACGGAAAACTGCTCTTCTGGGAAAGAACAGAGGTCCTCGGGACGAACTTCGGCGCGCGTTACCGCTCCGGCGACCAGCTGCTTCCGGAAAACGACTGGCTGGATCTGTATTATACCCCGACCGAGGAAGAACTGTCCAACGAGGAAGAACTCAGCGAGCTGATCGAATACGGAATCGTTCTGGAAGTCATCCGGGAACTACCCTGTGAAATCGACGGAATCAGCGACTTCCTGAATGACGGCGATTATCTCTATGCCGTCCGGTTCAAGGCGGATGGGACGGCTGTGGAATGCAAAACGCTCAGCGGAGAGAAGGTCATCATCTATGGTGAGAATGAATCCGGCTGGGAATTCACAATCAACGGGGAAGGACAGGACTATTACTTCTCCAATATCCAGTACTTCGATTAATCAATACTGAAAAGTGAAAAACGGCGGAGAATCATTGGAAAGATTCTCCGCCGTCTGTATTTTTGGAGCAATATGCCCCAACAGCGTCAATTTGGCTGTACGCTGTCAAACAGGGACTGATGGTATTCGATCAGCTCGTTCAAAACCGGTCTCAGCGCTTCGATCCGCCGGGGGCCGTCGGTGCGTATGTTAAGGCGGCGTCCGTTTTCATATGTGATATAGAGCTCCAGGGATTTGATCTTCGGATCGATCGTTTCCGAGGTATAGGTCGCATTGGAAGCGTTCAGCATGTTCGTATAACGGAGGAGAATTTCGCTGATCCTGTCAAAGTAGTCAGAAGGATAAGGAATGGTGCCGCCGTACAGCTGAGAGCCGTCTTCTGATTTGGAAGCACTTCCTAAGAGAAGGAGCGTCTGACCGTCGATCGCATCCAGATCTTTGACTTTATAAGGCTGAAAACGGTAGGAATAGCCGTCCAGAATCAGTTTGAATTTGAGTTCTGTGACCTGCTTTGCTTCCTTCGGAACAGCAAGAGAATCATCCCCCTGAAGAGCAAACCAGTCGGCAAAAACATCTTTGACAGCACGTCCCCATGCGGATTCCGGTTCGTTGTTCACAGTAAAGGACAGTGTCTCACCGGAGGCATATCCGGTTTTGAAAGTACACTGCTGAAACTCCGGGGGAAGCCCCGCCGTTACGCGGTAAACGCCGTTCCGGGAGGCAAGATGCTGATCGTCGATGACCTGCTGCAGCGACGACAGAAGCGCGTCATCCGCGGGAAAGCGGATACCGGATTCCTCTTCGGAGGCCATCAGAACATTGTTTTCATCCGGTGCGATCTCAAACCGATATTCGATCAGCTCGTGTTCTACCGACCAGATGTCATACAGGCGGAAAGAAGAGGAAAAGGACGTGATTTCCTTGGACTCGATAACGGATGGTGCTTTCGGATTGGTCTTATCAGTCGTCCCTCCGGAAACGGGTTCTTCATGGGTGCAGCCCAGAATGCCCGCTGCAAGACCGAGAGACAGTGTGCAGACGCTCAGCAGGATTCCTTTTTTCATATGTGATTTCCTTTCAGACAATCTCTTCACGATACTATCATACAACAGCAGAAGAACAAAAGAAACTGTTTTTTTGCAGACAAAGAATCGATCTGTGTGTATGGCCGGAGTTCTTTTTCCCGGCTTTTTTTCTGTCGGAAACAGGACCGTTATCTTAATGTTATCTTTAATTCAGACTCATGTCGGCATCGGCTACCGTATGCTGAAAGTGGAATAAGATGCAACCCAATATAACAGAACGGAGCAGTTCCGGATGGAACTGCTCAGCATTCTTTTTGGAAAGTCCGTTATCTGTAATATTTCTGAATGAAGTCGTTGATGTCTTCCCGCGTTCCCTTGAACGGTCCCGGAGTTTCCATCTTGTAGGATACCAGTGCCGCGGCGAATTCAAGTGCTTCGGGAATATCTTTGGTCAGACGCTCAGTCAGATAAGTGGCGAATGTCGTGTCGCCTCTGCCGGTGCGTCCTGCAAGTCCGCGGGGCTTGAGCGGCGAACGGTAGATCTGTTTACCGTCGCAGACGATGACTTCGGTGTTATGTGTGATCATGACTTCCTTCGCGCCCCATTCGCAAAGCATGAAGGCGGCCTTTTCACGGTCTTCCGTTCCGGTCATGACTTCCGCTTCCGCGGCGTCAGTCTTCAGGTAACGGATGTAGGGAAGGTAGGTCATTTTGTCCGGCCAGTCTTCCAGAGCCAGTGAGCCGTCTTCATAACGGCGGCGGAGCAGGCACTGTACATCAACGGCTGTATCGCCGCGTGCGGCGCAGGCAGTGATCATATCGTTGGGAATATCGCCGTAGACGAGTCCGCCGAGGTGATAGACCTTGGCTTCCGCGTCCGGAAGATCCTCGGGACGGTACGGCTCGATCATTTCCGCGTTGATGCAGTCACGGCGCTCACGGGTCGCGGTATAGTAGGTGTTCTGCATCATCGTGCAGGTCTTGGAAGCGACAGGGAAGATCTTCTCGACTTTGCTCTCCGCGAATACTTTGTACGGATCCAGACGGGAAGCATCGCCCTTGGGGACGACTGCCACGCTGTGGCCGATCGCGGCTGCAGCATAACCGGAGAAAGTGACCGCGCCGCCTGCAATGTACTCTTCGCGGCCGTCGTAGTCGATGTTGTGGTCCAGAGAGATCTGGCCAATGATCATGGTATCAAACATGTTGACGGATTTCCTCGCTTTCTGAAATGATGTTTTCATATGTCGGACACCAGAGACGGTACTGCCCTGATGTTAAGACCTCTTTCATCTGATAGGAATCACGGATGCGTTTCTCGCTAAGAAGCGCAGAACGGCATTCGTCCCCGATCCGGTGCGCGTCGGAACCGACGGACGGGATCAGATAGGGATGCTCTCTGTAATACTGCAGAGCAAGCTCGTTGCGGCTGTCATGGCGGGGATTGCAGTTGACGACTTCCAGTCCGTGGACGCTGTCCCAGAAGACGATGTCGCAGTTGCGGTACGGATGTGCGTGTATGATCAGAACTTCATTTTTGAACTTGTCAAAGAATGCCTTATGATCGACTGCCATCATGTACGGATGGTCATAGAGCCACTGCTCGTCAATCCCGTAAACCAGATAATCACTGTCGTTCTCCGGAAACCGGAGTTCCGCTCCGAGGATGATATCCATTCCGTATTTTTCACCTTCCGCTTTGGCAGCGCGGTATCCTTTCAGATACTTGTCCATGCAGGATTTCCAGTCGTCCTTGCACGGAAGGGAATTGATGTAGACCATGTGAAGATGATCTGTAACGCAAAGACCGGTATAGCCGTGTTCATGATAGGTGCGGACCTGATCCGCAGCGCACACATGACCGCAGTGGCTGGTTTCAGATGTATGCAGATGCAGTTCGTAATTATACAACGAAAGAAACCTCCTAGTTCGGGTTCTGAACGGATAACGGACGGCAGGAACCGCGGACGATCAGTGACGCGGGTAGGATTTCTCTGGAATGAGAAGCTTCGGGGTCCGTGATTCTGCTGAGCAGCAGGTTGACCGCAGATTCCGCCATTTTCTGCTTTGGCTGGTCGATGGTTGTCAGGTTGATCGGAGGGAGCGATGAGAAGGAGATGTTGTCAAAGCCGACGATGGACAGATCCTCCGGGAAGCTGATCCCCGCTTCGTATCCCGCCTGGACTGCGCCGATCGCAAGCGTATCGGACGCGCAGATCAGAGCCGTATCCTCATGCTGTCCGGAAAAATACTCTTTTCCGAGACGGTAACCGACTTCCAGAGAACTACGCTGGTAAGGACTGTACAGAACGTTCGGTGTGATTCCGAGACGCATGCAGGCAGACTGATATCCTTCCAGACGCAGCTGATGCGTAATGCTTCCGTGACGGCAGCCGAAATAAAGAATTTTGGAATGTCCCAGTGAATGAAGATATTCCACGGCGAGGCCGGTGCCTTGTCGGTTGTCGACAGCAACATAGCTTTCGGGAAGATCCTGCATATTTTCGCTGATGAATACCGTGGGGATATCTGACATGATGGGCTTTAACATGTCATATGATTCGTTGCTGGCGGGAAGGATGATGATCCCGTCAACCTGACGTCCTTTCAGAAGGGAAAAGACTTCTTTTTCAAGCCCGGTGTCATAGGAGGAGTTGCACACCATCAGGTTATAGCCTTTCTGGCGGGCGTAAATCTCGATGTTGGTCGTCAGTTCGCTCATGAAGGGGTTGTCGATGCTCGCAACAATCAGTCCGATGATGTTGGTCCGCTTCATGACCATGGAGCGCGCGATCGAGTTGGGCGTGTAGCCCATTTCCTCACAGATCTTCTGAATGCGCTTTCTCGTGTCCTCGCCGATCTCGGAACTTCCCGAGAGGGCGCGCGAAACAGTTGCATAGCTCACGCCTGCAACCTTGGCCACGTCTTTCAGTGTAATATTTGGCATAAACTCCCCCGAAGATACGGAATGATGGAAAAAACGGTTTACGAAAACGTTTCCGTTCAAATCCATTCTACAACCGCTCAAGTGGTTTGTCAACGTGAAAAAGGCATGTAAAATCGAAAAACAGGAGCAGAAGAAAGCATCCGGATGAGGGAAAGAGCGAACAGACTTGCTTTTAGAAACGAAATATCAAAAAAAGTAAAAAGCAGATTGCTCTTAAAAAACCTTTATGGTAAAATCCATGTGTAATGGTATGTAATCAACCGGAATTAAAAAGAGTATTTCATTGCCGAAGGGCATGAGAGGGGAGAACATGGCAAAGTATATCATGGCGCTTGATGCCGGCACGACCTCCAACCGCTGTATTCTGTTTGACGAACGCGGCAGAATGCATTCAGTGGCACAGCGCGAGTTTAAGCAGTATTATCCGCATCCCGGATGGGTTGAGCACAACGCAAACGAGATCTGGGCAACGCAGCTGTCCGTTGCGGTCGAAGCGATGCAGACCATTGGGGCGACCGCGGAGGATATCGCGGCGATCGGCATCACGAACCAGCGTGAGACGACCGTCGTATGGGATAAGAAGAACGGAGAACCGATCTGTCCCGCCATCGTGTGGCAGTGCCGCAGGACCGCGGAGTACTGCGACTATCTGAAAGCCAAGGGACTGGTGGGCTGGTTCCGCAAAAAGACCGGACTTGTACTCGACGCTTATTTTTCGGGCACGAAACTTCGCTGGATCCTGGAAAATGTTCCCAATGCAAGGGAACGCGCAGAGCGCGGGGAGCTGCTGTTCGGAACCGTGGAGACATGGCTCATGTGGAAACTGTCCGGAGGAAAGGTCCATGCAACGGACTATTCCAACGCGTCCCGTACCCTGATGTTCAATATTAATACGCTTGACTGGGATGATGAGATCCTGGAGGAACTGGAGATTCCGCGCTGCATGCTTCCGGAAGTGAAACCTTCGAGCGGCATCTTCGGATATGCGGACCCGAAATTCCTCGGCGGTACGATTCCACTCTCCGGCGCCGCGGGAGACCAGCAGGCCGCGCTTTTCGGACAGACCTGCTTTGCGCCGGGTGAAGCGAAGAACACGTACGGAACCGGCTGCTTCCTGTTAATGAACACCGGTGAAAAACCCGTCTTTTCAGCGAACGGTCTGGTCACTACAATCGCGTGGGGACTCGGAAATAAGGTCAACTACGCTTTGGAAGGTTCGATCTTTGTCGCCGGCGCCGCGATCCAGTGGCTGCGGGATGAAATGCGGATGATTGAATCCGCAGCTGATTCCGACTATATGGCTCGCAAGGTGCGCGATACAAACGGCTGCTATGTGGTTCCGGCCTTTACAGGACTCGGCGCACCGCACTGGGATCCGTACGCGAGAGGAACGATCGTGGGGCTGACCCGCGGATGCAATAAGTATCATATCATCCGCGCGACGCTGGATTCGATCGCTTATCAGACCAATGAAGTCCTGACCGCTATGAAAGCGGACTCAGGCATCACGCTCTCCACGCTGAAAGTGGACGGCGGAGCCAGCGCGAACAATTACCTCATGCAGACCCAGGCGGATATCATCAACGCGCCTGTCGAACGTCCGACCTGTGTGGAAACGACCGCGCTCGGCGCGGCGTATCTGGCCGGCCTTGCGGTAGGGTACTGGAATGATAAAGAGGACGTAATCCGGAACCGTTCCATTGACCGGGCATTTTTGCCGGCGATCTCGGAAGAGGAGCGCACCGTAAGGATCAAAGGATGGAATAAGGCAGTCAAGTGTGCCTATCATTGGGAAAAAGAGGAGTAAGCAAAGAGAATGGTTGATGTAGTGATCATAGGCGCCGGTGTCAGCGGCTGCGCTGCTGCCAGGTGGCTTTCCCGATACAGGATCAATGTCCTGGTACTGGATAAAGAAGAAGATGTCTGCTGCGGAACATCGAAGGCGAACAGCGCGATCGTGCACGCAGGCTTTGACGCAAAGAATGGAACCCTGATGGCGGAACTGAATGTCCGCGGCAGTGAGATGATGGAACAGCTTTCCGTCGATCTGGATTTCGCGTATAAGCGCTGCGGAAGCCTGGTGCTTTGCCTGGACGAGAATGATCGTGATAAACTGAACGCGCTGTATGAAAACGGCGTGAAAAACGGGGTAAAAGATCTGAGAATCATAGAGCGTGAAGAACTGGTTGGAATGGAGCCGAACGTATCGGATAATGCGGTAGCGGCGCTTTGGGCTCCGACCGGAGCGATCGTCTGTCCGTTCGGGATGACGCTGGCATTTGCGGAGAACGCGGCGGCAAACGGCGTACAGTTCCGCTTTGATACCGAAGTGAAGAAACTGGAACGGACTGAAAAAGGATGGAAGATTGAAACCAATCAGGGAACGATCGAAGCGAAGGCGGTCGTCAATGCGGCAGGTGTCTATGCGGACCTGTTCCATAACGAGGTCTGCGAGGACAAGATTCATATTACTCCGCGCCGCGGAGATTATCTCCTTCTGGACCATACCGCTTCCGGATTTGTGACACATACGGTGTTCCAGCTTCCCGGAAAGTTCGGAAAGGGCGTTCTGGTAACCCCGACGGTTCATGACAATATTCTGGCAGGGCCGACCGCAATCGATGTAGAGAACCGGGAGGGAACCAACACGACAGCAGAAGGACTGGCCGATGTAATGAAGAAAGCAGGGTTCTCCGTTAAAAACCTGCCGACACGCCAGACGATTACAAGCTTTGCCGGTCTGAGAGCGCATGAGGATGGTCATGAGTTCATCATCCGCGAGAGCGCGGAAGACTTCTTCGACTGTGCAGGCATCGAATCTCCTGGACTTTCAAGTGCCCCTGCAATCGGGGAACGCGTCGCTTCTCTGATGCAGGCCAAGTACGGCTGGGAAGAGAAGAAAGATTTTATCGACAAGCGCAAGGGAATCCTCGATCCCAAGACGCTATCCAGAGAGGAATGGAACAAGCTGATTGAAAAAGAGCCGGCATACGGACAGATCATCTGCCGCTGCGAGAGCGTTACGGAGGGCGAAATTCTGGACGCGATCCGCAGACCTTTGGGCGCGAAGAGCCTTGATGGTGTCAAGCGCCGCACGCGCGCCGGCATGGGACGCTGCCAGGCTGGATTCTGCTCTCCGCGTGTGATGGAGATTCTTTCACGTGAGCGGAAAGTACCGCTTTCCTCCATTACGAAGAACGGAAAAGGTTCGGAACTGATCGTTGGCGTTGCCAAGGATGTGTATGAGGAGGTGCGCCATGAAGCATGACCTGATTATCCTGGGCGGCGGTCCCGCAGGACTGGCGGCTGCGATCACGGCATATGATGCCGGACTGAGAGACATCCTCATCGTGGAACGCGACAAGGAACTCGGAGGAATCCTGAACCAGTGCATTCACAGCGGTTTCGGTCTCCATACCTTTAAAGAGGAACTGACCGGACCGGAGTATGCCGCCCGGTTTATCGCGGGCGTGAAGGAGCGCAAGATTCCTTACGTTCTCAATACGATGGCACTGCATGTGTCTCCCGAAAAGGAAGTCACCCTGATGAACCGTACGGACGGCGTGCAGACGGTCAAGGCGGAAGCGATCGTTCTTGCAATGGGCTGCCGGGAGCGCAGCCGCGGTGCGCTGAACATTCCGGGCTATCGTCCTGCAGGTATTTACTCCGCAGGAACGGCGCAGCGCCTCGTCAATATCGAGGGCTTTATGCCGGGACGTGAAGTCGTCATTTTAGGAAGCGGCGATATCGGATTGATCATGGCCCGAAGGATGACTCTGGAAGGAGCAAAGGTCAAGGTCGTTGCTGAGCTTATGCCGTATTCGGGCGGATTGAAGAGAAATATCGTACAGTGCCTGGATGACTTCGGGATTCCGCTGAAGCTAAGCCATACCGTCGTCGATATCCGCGGTCAAAAACGTGTCGAAGGCGTGACCATCGCAGCTGTGGATGAGCATAACAAGCCGATTCCGGGAACGGAGGAGGAATACGACTGCGACACGCTGCTGCTATCCTGCGGACTGATCCCGGAAAATGAGCTTTCAAGGGAGATGGGAGTATCGATTAACCCGGTGACCAGTGGCCCGGTCGTCAATGAATCGCTGGAAACATCGGTTCCGGGCGTATTTGCTGCAGGAAACGTATTGCATGTACACGACCTGGTCGACTTCGTTTCCGAGGAAGCTGGAGCGGCTGGACGTGCCGCCGCGGAATATGTCCTTGCGGGAAGCGTTGATGCAGAACGTAACGAGATTCCTGTCAAGTTTGAAGGCGGTGTGCGTTACACTGTGCCGGCGAAAATCGATCCGAAGTTTGTCAAGGAAGCGATCACGATCCGTTTCCGTGTCGGAGCCGTTATGAAAAACCGGATCGTGTCGGTCTGGATGGATGGCGAGCAGGTTTCGAAGAAACGCCGTCAGATCATGGCACCGGGCGAGATGGAAGAGGTCAAACTCACAAGGGAGCAGTTTGATGCGCATCCTGATCTGAAGGAACTGCTGATCCGTGTTGAGGAGGTATAATCAAAATGGAAAAGATTCAACTGATCTGCATTGGCTGCCCGATGGGCTGCCCCATGACGGTGGAGATGGAAGACGGAAAAGTCCTGTCCGTGACCGGAAATACCTGCAAGCGCGGTGATATCTATGCGCGCAAGGAAGTGACCGCTCCGACCCGCGTTGTTACGTCGACTGTTCGGATCGAGGGGAGCGAAACAGGCGCGGTCACCGTACCGTGCAAGACAAAGAGCGACATTCCGAAGAAAGATATTTTCAACTGCATGCAGGAGCTGACCGGCGTTACGGTAAAAGCGCCCGTACACATCGGGGATGTTCTGGTGGAGAATGTGGCGGGAACCGGCGTGGATGTCATAGCGACAAAAGACATACAATAGGAAGAAAAGTGCCTGATGACTTGGGCACCTGAAATATTGCGCATGGGAGGAAGAAAAAGATGGCAAAGGAAATCAAAAGAATCGGCGTTCTGACAAGCGGAGGAGATGCCCCCGGTATGAACCCGGCGGTCCGCGCAGTTGTCCGTACTGCTGCGGCTTACGGAATCGAAGTCATCGGTATCCGCAGAGGCTGGCAGGGACTGATCACAGGCGACTTCGTAAAACTGACAAGCGAAGGCGTCGGACATACGCTGTCCCGCGGAGGTACGATCCTGTATACCGCCCGCAGCGAGGACTTTATGACGGAGAAAGGAAGAAAACGCGCGGTCGGAACATGCAAGGTGCTGGGATTGGACGGCATCGTGGCAATCGGCGGTGACGGAACCTTCCGCGGCGCACTGGAACTTTCCAGACTGGGAATTCCGACCGTCGGCGTCCCGGCAACGATTGACAATGACATCGGATGCACCAATTACACGATTGGTTTTGATACTGCATGTAACACGGCGATCGACTGTATCGATAAACTCCGTGACACCATGCAGTCACATGAGCGCTGCTCCGTGGTCGAGGTCATGGGAAGAAACGCAGGCTTTTTGGCACTGTATGTCGGTATTGCGGTAGGCGCGACAGCTGTACTGGTTCCGGAAAAGGAACTGGATTTTGAAAAGGATGTTGTGGAAAGAATTCAGGCTTCAAGACTTGCCGGCAACACACACTTTATGATCGTGGTTGCGGAGGGCGTCGGAAGCGCGGTAGAGATCGGGCACAGAATCAAGGAGGAAGTCGGACTTGACCCGCGTGTCACAGTTCTCGGACATATTCAGCGCGGCGGCGCTCCGAGCGCGCGCGATCGCGAGACTGCGACCCGTATGGGCTTCTACGCGGTGAAAGCATTCGTGGAAGGTCACAGCAATTCCATTATCTGCACGCAGGAAGGCGAGATCGTTGAGATTCCGATCGAAGAAGCACTGGCAATGAAGAAGACACTTCAGATGTACCGCTATGAGGTCATGGAAGCAATGCAGATCGGAAGTCATTTTGAGCGGCCGAAGAAAAAATAAAAGTTCAGCAGCAGTCGTCAGACTGCGGTTGCAGAAAAATTGAATCATGACGGAGTTCCGCTGCTTTCGGGCAGCGGGTTCTTTTTTTGGCTCAATGTCAATAGTTGGGGTTGAGCTTGTAGAAACAGTCAAAGAGTAATTCTGAACCCACTGCCCGAGGGCAGTGGGTTCACTGCGTCTCAGGGTCAGGCTGTACGGTTTGTCATCAGGATCCGTTGCCGAAAATT
>JAFWJN010000003.1 GCA_017514685.1 Clostridia bacterium | reverse complement strand
GCGCACATGCTCCGGCATACATATGCTACAATGCTGTTCGATGCAGGAGTTGATGTTAAGTCGGCACAAAAATTCCTTGGTCATTCAGACATAGAAGTTACCTTGGAGATATACACACACCTTTCGAAATTTAAAGAAGAGCAAGCGATTCAAGCCCTTGACGAACATCTCAAAGAGAGGAAAAAAGATCCAGAAATATGTTTACTGCGAGTACTGTGAGAATGCATTTTTAAAAAAAGTGCAGTCAAAATGCAGTCAAAAATGGTTTTTGAAAGAAAATGAATGCATATTTTGATGTATATACAGGAAACAATATACAACTAACCATAGGCGAAGATCAGCTATTAAACACAAGGATCAAAGGAAATATGAAAGCCCCGAAAACGTAGTGTTTTTGGGGCTTTCATGGCGTGCCTGACACGATTTGAACGTGCGACCTTTGGAGTCGGAGTCCAACGCTCTATCCAGCTGAGCTACAGGCACATATACAGTGTTTATGCATTTTTCAAGAACCTTAGGCCTACAGCGTCGGAGTCTGTCACTCTATCCAGCTGAGCTACAGGCACATTTCAATGCAGTGATAATGTAAAAACCATCCTGCAAATTTATGGATCATTTCTGACCGACGCATATTATATCATAGGAAAAACTGTGATGCAAGGATAAAAAAGAACATCAGAATCAAACAATCTTAATGTGCGAAAGATTTTCCGATATTTCTGCCGGGGCTTCACCGCAGGTGCTTATAGTCCCGTCTTCGTGAAGAATCAATGCATATGTCCCTGCACAGGTAACACCTATGACCTTTTGCTCATTCAGAAGTTGAGAGATAAAAGAAGAAGAAACCGGCAAGAGTTCTTTTACTTCAAGCGTTCCGTCAGCAGATATTCCTACCAGTATGGTTGCACTGCATTCCAAGGCAACAATGTTCTTCCATTCTGCGAGATCAGAATCGTTTGACTGTACTGTTCCATCTTCCTTTAATGCATACGCCGATCCTATCGCTATTTCCGCATTGCAGTAATCACTTCCGGAGAACCGGCCACGGTCAGAAGTGCAGAGAACCGTGCTATCTTTTCTCACTCCGATAACAGAGATTTCACTGGCATGGATTGACATCAGCTCAGTCCATCCATCCAGATTCAAATCTGAGAAGCCGCAATGAAGCAGTGTACCGTCTGAACGGATTCCGTAACTGTCCCATGCACCGCATGCAATAAAAACGACATCCGTCCAGGAACCGACTTCGCATTGACTGCAGGAATTATCTCCTGTCGCTGCTACCGTCCCGTCTGTGCGCAATCCCAAAGTGTGCTGAAATCCGGCTGCGATTGCTTTTATATTCCGGAAAGAATCTGTCGAACATTGACCGAATGTATTATCCCCAAACGCCGTTACCGTTCCGTCCGGCAGCAGTATCGCAGCATGCATTTTGCCCGCGGCAATGTAATTCATTCGCAAGCCGTCTCTTGCTTTTCCCAGTGCCTCAATCTGCTCCCACTGCTCTTCGGAAAAGCCCTTTGCGAATGCAACCGCTTTCTCCGGATCCGATTCGCCCGTTAATTCTATTGCGATTGCAACCGCCCGCTCTTCAGAATTGCTGAAAGGAATTAATTCTGAAAACGCCAAAAAGGCCTCCCTGCTGTTTCCGCATTCCAGTTCCTGTTCCGCAAGTTTATAGCAGCATGCGCGATACCGATCCAGTGAATCAGAATAAGGAATCAGCGCAAAAAAGGCTTCTTTTGCCGCAGAATCATCCCCTGCTGCTTCCAGTGAATCCGCCCAAAGATATCTGCATTCACGGACACGTTCCTGCGCGTCCCGAAACGCTCCGAGCGCCTCAAACTGTTCTTGGGCGGAAAGATATTCACCGCTTTGCAGCGCTTTTTCGGCATTACGGTATCCGATTTCGGAAAGCATTTCCGTACTCCCCGATTTATCTGCTTCCTCCGCGTAACTATACGCCAGCTCCCAGTTTTCCTGTTCTGCGGCGGAAATAGCCTTCTCCTCCAAAGACTGCGTGGCCTTTTCCTCAAGCGACCACAGGCAGGATACCAGTATCATTGCCGCAACTGTGACAACGACGGCACCTATTATTGTTCGGATTTTAGATTTCATTTCCGGTGCCTCCTTACAGATATCTCATCAGATATGAGAGCATATAGGATGAGTTCACTCCGGATGATGTCGAAAGCACAATATAGACATCATCGATTTCATTCCATTTCAGATAGTCGGAAACGGACCATTTCCGGTGAGCTGCATCAAAATATGCCTGACGCATATCAGTGGTATGGACCTCTTCATAATACGGGGCAAGGAACGGAACAAACGCGCAGATATACGAGTCCCCTATCACAAGGCAATTCCTTCCGCAGTCGACGCCGGTCTCATACCTGCGCCACGGTCCCAATGTTCCTCCGAGGTAAGCCAGATAACTATGCCTATTCAGAACCATGAATACCCCGTCCGTTTCCTTTTTGTTCCAGTCGATCAGGTATCCTTTTACCGGTAGATTCGGAATCAGAACATCGATCGTGTCCGGCTTTGTTTTCTTCTTCTCTTCCGGACTCGCATTCGCTTTTGACCCGTAAAACCCGCCCAGATGCTGGAAGGAATACTCGTCATAACTCAGTGCGTTGATTCCGATCTGTTCCTGCATCGCCTGCGCGACATAACTTGCTGCCCGGGGTTTCCAGTGATGATCGTTATGAAAATAAAGATCTTCTCCGCTCAAAAGAGGCTGCTCCAGTACTTCCAGCGCACTCACGATTTCCACGCCGGTATAGGTGTTTGCGGATAAAATTTCTTCGAGTTCGCTCTTCCAGCCGGTATATTTATCAGTCTGAAGCGCGAACGCCGTTCCCGGGAACGGTATCTGGGAAAAGAAAACATGCCCGTCCTCGGGAAGCGCTTTCCGATAAGCGTTCAGGACTTTGACCGCATTTGCGACATGTTCCTTCGGAAACGTATAAACGAGTCTGGAGCCGCCGTCATCCATAAGCTGAACAAACGTGCAAGTCCTGATTGCAACGGAAGGATCTTTTATTTCCAAAGCCGCCGGGGTTTGAACCGGCTCACCTTCTGAAACCAGTGCGGCTGTTTCCTCCGGTTCCGCCGACGGAGCCGCCGTCGCTTCCTCAAAGAAAGAAGATTGTCCCTCTGTGGTCTGAACCGTCTCCGGCAATACCTCTTCCTCCGGGTCATGCACGATCTGAATGGTTTCGACCTGTTCAAATGTATCATCTTCTCTGCCGAATTCTTCTACTTCCATATAGATATCCTCGTCAGAAGAAACCGGACGTCCGACGGAAAGCGTATTCATCCAGGAAGCAGTCTGGACAATAATCGTATTTCTTGCCGGCATTGCATCGGAAAGATAGGATTCCATCCCTTCCATGAAACTCCCGTCTGCAACAGAGCTCAATGAAAACACCGGGAATCCGGCCAGCATACGGTTCTCCGAGTCGGACGGACGCGCTTCCTTTTCTCCGCGGATCAGAAGCATCAGACCAAGCGACCCGAAAACAGCGATGCACGCAAATGTAATGTAGAATGATAATCGTTTTTTCATAATCAGATCAAAACCGGAAGTAGATAAAAGGATTATAACTTTGCCCAATCAGGAACAAAAGAGACACTACGCCGAGCAATACAGCGCATACCGCAAAAGCAGGTTCCGAAGCAGCCAGCAGCGCAGGATGTTTTTTGAGAAGCTTTTTCACCGTTGGAACAATCGGAAGACAGCACAGAACCGCCACAGGAAGATACAGCGCATATTGTTTCAGAACGTTGAGAACCGTTTTGTCGGCCAGCCCTGAAGCGTGAATCCCGAACATTGCTCCGAGATGCATTCCCGCTGCTGAAAGATCCGTATGATAAAACAGCACCCAGCCGATCAGCGTCAAAAGAAATGTTCCGACCCACAGAACAGGCTTCGGGAAACGTTCCCAGACGCTTTGAAGCATTTTATCAACCAGCAGAAGCACAAACCAGTAAAGCCCCCACAGTGCAAAGTTCCAGGCGGCACCGTGCCAGAGTCCTGTCAATATCCAGACAATCAGAAGATTCAGAATTGTCCTTGCCTTTCCTTTTCGGTTCCCTCCTAGAGGAATATAAACATATTCTCTGAAAAATGAACCAAGCGAGATGTGCCATCTTCTCCAGAATTCACTTGCACTGAGGGAGATGTACGGATAGCGGAAATTTTCCCGGTATGAAAAGCCCAGAACGCGACCCAGCCCGATTGCCATGTCGGAATAGGCGGAAAAATCAAAGTACAGCTGAAGCGCATACAGCAACGCTGTAAACCATGCGCCAAGCACGGAAATACCGGTTCCTTCCATACACGCCGACAATGCTTTCCCGCAAATATTTGCAAGAAGCACTTTCTTGGAAAGGCCGACCAGAAAACGTCTGATTCCGAAAGCAAAATCCCGTTTGGAAACCGTTCTTCCGTCAAGAGCTTCCGCGATATCTGCATATTTTACGATCGGTCCTGCTATCAGCTGCGGAAAACAGCTCACATAAAGAAGCAGCCGAAACGGGTTTTTCTGTTCCGGAACACGTCCGTAATAGACATCGATGGTATAGGTCAGAATCTGAAACGTATAAAATGAAATCCCGATTGGAAGCACAGGTCCGCTGAATGCAGTTTCGATACGAAACAGTTTCGCCAGAGAGTCAACGAGAAACCAGGAATATTTAAAATAGATAAGCGCCCCTAAAGATACCAGAAGCGCAAGCGCAAGCCAGAATTTTTTCGCTGCGGATTCTTTTGCCCGGGAGATCCGAATGGCTGCCAAATACTGGAACAAGGTTGTTCCGATCAGAAGAAGAACCATCACCGGCTCTCCCCATGCGTAGAACAATAAAGAGAAAGCAACAAGAACGCCATTGCGCCAACGAATATTTTCACTCAGAAAATACAGGAGCAGCAATGCCGGTAAAAACAGCAATAAGAAAGTCAGACTGGAAAAGACCAAGAATTCATCCTCCGCGAATGGTAACAGTATATCACCCGTCCTGTTTTCCGTCAATTCGGGTTCCCTGGAGCAAAAAGAAAAACGGAGAGGCAATGTCTCCCGTATACGGATAAAGCGGAACCATCTGGTTATTCGGATATTGTGTCCGAAATGCAAAGAATTCCGCCTCCGCCTTGCAAGACGAAATCGCCCGCGTTATAATCGGGACAAGAGGTGAAAAAGTTATGGAGCAGAAACCGATTGTCAATTCCGATCTGATCGGATCTTTCGTTACGATCGAACTTCCCGGTTTTCCGGGAGCGAAAAAAAAGCCCGAGAAGTGCCGGATTCACTATCTCGAAATGGGGAAAGGCGAGCCCCTTCTTCTGGTTCATTCAGTAGGGCAGTCTATTTATACCTGGCGGGAACTGATGCCGCTTTTTGCGCGGTATTACCGCGTCATCGCAATCGATCTGCCCGGGTTCGGTCATTCCGACCGGCCGTATTCTTTGAGTTATTCCATGGATGAAATGGCAGATATCCTGCTCTGGACCATGGACGCGCTTCACCTTTCAAACACGCATGTCCTCGGCTGTACCATGGGCGGAATGTATGCGCTTTATGCCATGGCAAAAATGCCGATTCGGTTCAACAAGGTCGTTGTGCTGACTCCGAGCGGAATCAGCAAGAATTATCCTCTGCGCATCCGTGGGCTGGAAGGTCCGTTCGGATTCTTCTTCCGGGAATCCTACAGCAAAAAGGATTTCAAAAAATACATGCCCCTGTTCTATTATGACGGAACGATCTGCACCGATGCCGTCGTGGACCAGTATTTTTCCACGTGCGATGACTTTGCCTCTCGCCAGGCAATCATGTACGCCGTGCGGAATTTTGACGAAGAACCTGTCTTAAAAGCGATTGCCGGTTCCGATCATGAGATTCTCGTTCTGTGGGGCGAAGAAGACAAGCTCGTTCCCATGGATAAGCTGACCGAACTCCGCGAAAAGATTCCGAACGGAGTCTATTACAGTCTGAGGAACGTCGGGCACTGGATGCACGAAGAGAAGCCGGAAATGCTTGCTGATATCATCGACCGTTATCTTCAATACGAAGGGGAATAAGTTTGCTGGAACAGTTTTCACTCGGTGATACCGTACAGATGAAAAAACCTCACGCCTGCGGCAGCAACGAATGGCTGATCACAAGAGTGGGCGCGGATATCAAGATCAAATGTGCTGCCTGCGGCAGGCTCGTAATGCTGGACAGGCAGGACTTTGTGCGCGCTGCGAAAAAGATTCTTGCGCACAGAGAAGAAGAAAAGGAAAACGCATGAGAAAGGATCTTTCTCCTGAACAGAATACAATGTGCCAGATCGCACAGAAGCGGAACGAACGTTTAAATGGCGGAGCTTTCTGGCGTGTCTTTGATACGGTTTTCTACCTGCTGCTTGTCATAGTGATAACCATTGCCGTGCGCGCCGCAATTCTGGAGCCGATCCGTGTCAACGGAACTTCCATGACAGAAACGCTCCAAAATAATGATTATCTTTTTACGGAAAAACTGACCTATGCGTTTTCCGCTCCCAAGGCCGGAGATATCGTAATCTGCTATTATCCGGATCTCTACTATGAAACCAAAGGGCTATCTTATCAGACCCGCGTCAAAAGAGTTGTCGCGGTAGCCGGTGATACCCTGCAGACAATCGGTGGAAAGCTTTATGTCAACGGTATCATGGTCGATGAACCGTATCTGTCGGAAGACAGAGATACCACCATTGGAATCGACAGTCCAGTAACCGTCCGGGATGGAGAGGTTTTTGTTCTCGGTGACAACCGGATCAATTCCAACGACAGCCGCAACAATCTGGTAGGAGCGATCCCTCTTGAGCGGATTATCGGAAAAGCGCATTTTGTTCTCTTTCCGTTTTCAAATTTTCACCTGGTATAAACATGGAAACGAATGATGTGGAAATCATTGAGAGCCGGACCAAAAGGTTCAAGCGCTCACATAAGCAGCAGACCCTGCTGAGAAATATCAGCGCGATCGTCATCGGGTTCGCGATTGTGTTTGCATTGCTCTTTGGGTGGTTTTCCCCGGTAATGATTTCAGATCATTCCATGGAACCTACTTTAATGAGCGGGGAAACCGTGTTGTTTGACCGGATTTATAAGTATTTCTTCCGTCTGCATCGAAGCGATATCGTCGTTTTTGCCGATCGGGAGAGCGGATCATTGATCATTAAGCGGATTGTTGGTCTTTCCGGCGAAACCGTTTCTGCAAATAACGGCGTAGTTATGATCGATGGGGAATACGGACTCAGCGAATATGATTATCTGACTCCCATGCAGTACAGTTTTGAGCCGGTTACCGTTCCGGAAGGCTGTCTGTTTGTTCTGTCAGATGACCGCAATTACGGAGGAGACAGCCGAAACCCGAAAATCGGATGCATCAATTCATCCGAAGTCCTCGGAGTCGTCCGCATCCGTCTGAACCGGTTTACCATCTTCCAGAACGGAAACTGATTTATGGATTACTCCGCTTATCTGTTTGACCTGTACGGAACACTGGTCGATATTCATACAGAACCGAAAACGCCTTCCGCCTGGCGGAATCTGGCGTTATTTTATTCCCGGAACGGTGCGAGCTGGAGCCCTGCCGACATTCGGAATGCATACTGGACCATCCTGTCCGAGCTGGTAAGGCAGCATCCGGATCCCTGGTACGAACCGGATCTGAAGACCGTTCTGAAAAAGCTATTTACAGTTCGCGGTGTGTCCCCTTCTTCTTATCAGATTCAGGCTGCAGCATGGGAACTTCGAAAAGATACGACAACACATCTCCGTCTGTATGCAGGGGCAAAAGACTTGCTCTATGCACTCCGCAAAAAATCCCCTGTCATTCTTCTGTCAAATGCCCAGAGTCTTTTCACGCTTCCGGAGCTTGAACTTCTCGGCTTAACAGATTGCTTTAACGCCGTTTATCTTTCTTCCGATTACGGAATAAAAAAACCTTCCCCGTTGTTTTTTCAGAAGCCGCTGTCGGATTTCGATCTCGAACCCTCCCGCTGCCTGATGATCGGCAACGATCCCGTCTGTGATATCGGGGGTGCTTCCTCTGTCGGAATGGATACTTTTTATATCCGGTCCGCACTTTCCCCGAAAGAACAGAAAGAACACGTCCCTTCCACTTTCTCCCTTTCCGGAATGGATCTGAAACGTGTTCTGAAAATGCTTTCCTGATCTGCCCTGTCAGTTCTCTATCAGGATGTTTCTGTGGAATCCGTCGATTACGCGGATTCTTTTTTTACAGTCGCAGTCCGTCCTGACGCGAACGGTCCGCTCGTCTGATTCAACGGTGAATGTCACTTCCCTGCGATCCGAGAGGTTCTGTTCATCCGCCATATAATAGGTTTCCTTGAAAGCTCCTTCTTTTTGCGGATAGACTCTGTATTCATCACCGAATCTCACCACGGAACCGCCCTTTACAAAGAACACCGGCAAATCATGAATCCCGCATCTGCAGACTGCTTTCCCGCTGATCATCTGTTCGTTATAGTACCAGTTGCCGTTATTGGCCGGGAGCTCCGCCTCCACAATGTCTTTTCCCGGCTCATACACGGGGCATGCCAGAATATCGTTCCCGCAGAAGAACATACAGCTCTCCGGGTCATAATCCGGCACGTTCAGGAACACCGGGTAGATGACCGGTAACAGATCTTCAGTGGAACGGCGTATCTGGTTGTACAGATAGTAAACCAGCTGCTCCCTCAGATCAAACAGCTTTTTCACCGTAGGAATTTCATCTTCATACAGCCACGGCATATTGGAACTGCCATCCTCGTTCCAGGAATGAAGCACGAACCGCGGAGTAAAGATCCCATACTGGATCCACCGCAGAAACAGTTCCTTTCCGGGTTTCGGTCCGGCAAATCCCCCGATATCCTGTCCGAAATTGTAGATTCCGGAAAGGCTCATCGTCATCGCCATTTTGTGCTGATAGAGAAAATCCTCAAAGTCGGTTGTATTGTCACCGGTCCAGGTGGATGCGATTCGGGAGGTTCCGACGATTCCGCACCGCGATACCGATACATCGCGCCCGTTTCCCGGCTGGGCTTTTTGACTCGCCCTGGTCATCAGGTAGGAAAACAGCGGCCGGATCAGTCTTGCGCGGATGGGGCTTCCGAAGCCGTCCGCATAGACTTCTTCATCCAGCACGTCATATTCATTATTGTCGTTCCAGATGGATTCGTATCCTTTATCGACCAGATTCTCTTTCACGCAGTCCGTCCAGAAATCCGCGGCTTTGGGATTCGTAAAGTCAAGATAGCTTCCCATTCCTCCCCAGAACGGGAACACCGCAGGCTCTCCTGCCGCATTCTTCAAAAACCAGCCGTTCCGGGCAATCGTCTCATACAATGGATGATCTGTTAAAAAGCAGGGCTTGATATTCGGTATAAACTCGATTCCATGCTCTCTGAAATCTTCGGCAAGTTTTTCCGGTGAGGGGATCTTGTCTGTATTCCAGTGAAAAACATATCTTTTCGTCCCGATCTGAGTATATCCGCTGGAAAGATAGAAGCCGCCTGCCCGGAAACCATACTGATCGCACCGTTTCACAAATCCACGAAGCTGCCGGTCGGCGTCGTCCGCATCTGTATACGCCATTGTGCTCCCGCAATATCGGACCGTCCACAGCGGAGGCAGACAGTCATGTCCGTGCAATGCCACAAACGTTCTGAGAATCTGCTTCACATCTCCGAAGATGACATAATAGACCAGCGTTTCTTCTTCACACCGGAAAGACTTGTAAGGAGCGTAATAGTTGTTGATCTCCCGTCCGAAATCGAATGATCCTTCCGAATAGGTATCATAGAATAAGCCATATGCGCCAACGGAATTCCGGCAGATGTAGAACGGAACGTGCTTATAGAGCGGATCGGAAGACCTTGCGTCAAACCCCATCGCATCGGATACCGAAAGGCGGAAGGATCTTCCGTTTTTATTGACGTCTCCCGTTTTATCTCCGAGGCCGAAGATCTGTTCCTCCTTCTCTCTCGTGATAAAATGGCAGCTTCCTTTTCCGTACTCGTGCCCGAAGTTGTAAGCCAGATAGCCCCTGTCCTTAAAAAGCAACTTCCCGTTTTCCGAATAACTGATTTCCAAATTTTTCAGGAGAACTCTGATTTCTCTAGAACCGACCGTAAACCGGACAGCACCTTCCTCCATATCAGCTTTCGGCGCTTCCGTTTCGAAACCGTCCACAGACAGTTTATCCCGTCCGCTCTCCGGCATTCTGTCATCCGGACAAACAGAAAAAGTCGGAAAAATACGCTCCCCGTCCCGATAGAGCGCGATCCGAACCATGTTCTTCAGAAAATCGATTCTGGCATGGTTGTTTTCCGACGCAAAATGGTACGTGGTTTCATTATGGTCTGTTACCCGGAACAAATGATTGAACTGCATACTCCCCTCCGGTTTCTTCTCAGGAAAACGTGTTCCGGATCAGTTTCCATACATCCGGTTTTCCCATCTTCGTTCCGTTTTTGCTGATCACAAGCGCTCCTTTTCCTCTTTCCCAGACCGGACGCCCTTCTCCGTTCGGATCTCCGGTCTTTGTAAAAGAAGCAATATAATCCATCATCATCTCGGATATCCGGACATCCTGCTCCCCGTATGGACGGAAACTTTTGTCCAATGTCCCGAATACGTATCGAAGATCCGCTGAATGGAAAGCCTGCTTATGGTCATCTCCCGGCGCATCCACATCAAAATAGTACAGATACGCGTGATTCTTTCTGGCATACTTATGCGCCATTCGCGCTAGTACCGCTGTAAACATATCGTTGTTTGTATAACCGATCAGGTAATCGGCAGGAAGCGGATCTTTGATCAGCCGGTCCACAGAATCCGTCAGAAGGTATCCGTCAACAACAGGCTGGGTTACGGTCTGACTGTCCCTGCGAAGTTTTTTGATTTCCTCCACTCCTGCAAGAACGGTCCTTCCGTCCGCTTTTAAAAATGATTCATAATCCTTTGCTCCGCTTAATTCAATCACCTTTTTCCAGTATTCTCTTGTTGCGGTATATTGTTTCGGAAGTGCAAACTTTGGAAACGCTCCGGCGCCGGACATCATAACGGCTCTTTGGAACGGCGGATCTTTTTTGACTTTATCGCTCAGACACAGATACTGAATGGACAGCGCTCCGGCACTCTGCCCCATGACAGTGATCCGTTTCGGATCTCCCCCGAAATCAGCGATATGCTCTCTGACCCATCTGAGTGCCGTCAGCTGATCATCCAGTCCGAAGTTTCCGTCACGGCCATACTTCTCATATATTTTTTCATGGGTGAAATATCCGAACACCCCGACTCGATAATTGATCGTTACCAGGATCACTCCTCTTTTCGCATACCCGGCTCCGTCCAGATATCCTTCCGAATTCGCCATGGAATTGAATCCGCCGCCGTGAATGTATACGATAACCGGATAGGTTCCCGGTGTAAGCGGAGTATAGATGTTCAGATTCAGGCAATCTTCGCTGTATTCAAACTCCTGCCCTTCCCGGAATTCTCTATAGTAAAACAGCCTTTCGGGGACATCCAGATGCGGGAAGAAGGCTCTGTACTGCATGCAGACAGGACCGAAGGCGGTCGCGTCCAGCGTGCCGTCCCAGTGTTCGACCGGCTTTGCATACTCGAATCTTTCCGCTTTCGCATAGCGAATGCCTAGATATTCTTTGCAGTCTTCTCTTATGTTTCCCCGGAGTTTTCCGCATCCTGTTTCCAAATAACAATCCATATGATTCCGCTCCTTCCCGGGACTTATTTTACTGAGGATCACCTGCTGTATTTCTGAGATACTCTTCTTTCTGCTCCTGAAGTGTTTCCACTTTGTCCTTTGACAGCGGATACCACAGCAGCAGAATCAGCGCCATCAGCGTGAACATCACAGCGGGAATAATGGTCGCCATGACGTACATTGTTTCCAGTTGCTCTCCGGTAAAAACAAATTTCCCGCTGCTTGCGGTTGAAAAGTATCCCATCGCAAGGAGCGCGCCGTTGACCGCAATTGCGGAAACAGCCTGACCCAGTTTCCGGAAGAAGTTCAAAAACGAATATGCCGTTCCGTTGTCGCGGCTTCCGGTCTTTACCTCGATATCATCGATGGCATCAGTTGCCATAGCCCACAGCTGAAGAACAAAGAAATTCAGTCCGAATCCGCTGATCAGGCACAGCGCCATAAAAGGCATCAGTGCTTTTTCTGCCGGAAGGAACTTCAGAAAGAACATGCAGAAGTTTGCGGCCGCCGCGGCTGCCATTCCCCATGCCGTAATCTCTTTCTTACCGAAACGACGGGCCAATTTCGGAGTGAACAGCATAAGGATCGCCATCGGAAAATAGGTCAGAATCGTCGGAAGCGAGACGAAAATGCCGCCTTTTCCGAAATAGTAACGAATCAGATAGACATAATAACTCTGGGTAAACATCTGACCTGCCAAAAGCAGCATAGCGGCGATGGATAAAGAGAGCAGTGGCCTGCTTTGCAGCACGATTTTCACAGCGCGCCTGGTATCTCCCTTCGCCGGAGTTTTCGGTTCCGTTCTGACCCGCTCCTTTGTTCCGAGGAAAGAAAAGACCAGACAGATCAGTGAAAGCCCCGCCATAACAATGACGCCGGTCAGAAGCACGTTGTATTTCACAATGGCTTCCCCTGTCATTTTATCAGTCGTGAAGCACAGCATGGACAGCGCCATGACCGGAATGCTCCCGAAGGCGGCTCCGACCGAGCGGAATACGGAAAGTCTGGACCGTTCCCGCACATCCAGGGTGATGACGGAAGCCAGGGATCCGTACGGAATCTGCAGCACGGTATACACCATTCCGAACAGGATGTATGTTGCTGCCGCATAGACATATGCCGGAAGATTGTTCGCCGGATCCTTCCCGAAGCCCGGAAACCGGATAAACAGAATCACCGCGCTGAGAGCCAGCGGAACTGCCGCATAAAGAAGCCATACACGGTATCTTCCGTGCCGGGAAGCTTTGACCGTATCACAGATGCGTCCCATGATCGGATCGTTGATCGCATCCCAGATACGTGCCGCGACGAGCATGATCATGATAAAAAGAGGGCTTAAAATCAGGACATCCGTATAGTAAGTCTGCAAAACGGATGTCACCAGTGAAAACGCCAGACAGCCGCCGGCGTCGCCGAGCGCATACGCGATGTACTCTTTTGTCTTCAGTCCACTCGCCTTGGCAATCAGACTGCTTTTATCCTTTTCCATGTTTGCTTCTTCCTCCGTCGTTCGAGATCAAACAAATAACCTTATTGTTTTATTGTATCATATTTGATACTTTCTGTAATCATTGTCTTCTCCTTTTTCTGTCCAATAACGAAAAAAGAAAACGAAATATCGATTCTTCAGCCCGGACTTTCCTCCGGGTTCCGTTTTTACTGAAGCTCGTCCGTTTCACACGGATTTTTGCTTCCGGTTTCCGCTATACACCCGCTATGCAAAAACTCCGTATAATTATTGATTTTTGCTCTTCTGCAGAATATAATAATGAAAATAATACCCAAAATATATAATCATCTGATATGAGGAACTGACATGCCTATCACAGAATATCTGGAACGGAACGCCGTCCAATATAAAAGCGAAACCGCCCTTGTGGAAATCAACCCGGAACAGCGGGGAATCCGCAGGGGTACCTGGAAGGAATACAGCCTGATCGAGGCCTCCAACCGTCCCTACTATCGCCAGGAGATCACCTGGGGTGTTTTCAATGAAAAAGCCAACCGCTTCGCCAACGCGCTGCTCGATCATAAGATCGGCAGGGGCAGCAAAGTCGGCATCCTGATGATGAACTGTCTGGAATGGCTTCCCGTGTATTTCGGCATTCTCAAGACCGGAGCCGTCGCCGTTCCTTTGAATTTCCGTTATGCGGCAGAAGAAATCCGCTACTGCATCAACCTGGCGGAAATCGATATTTTGGTATTCGGTCCTGAGTTTATCGGCCGTATCGAGGAGATTGCGGACAATATCGGCAGAGATGTCATTCTGATTTACTGCGGTGATTTTGCATGTCCGACATTCGCGTATGATTACGCAAATCTGGTTCTGAGTTATTCCAGCGAGAATCCCGGTATTCCTCTGGAAGAAGAAGATGATGCCGCGATTTATTTCTCCTCCGGCACCACAGGTTTTCCCAAGGCAATTCTCCATCATCACCGTTCCCTGACCCATTCCTGCAAAACGGAGCAGGCTCATCACGGACAGACACATGAGGATGTGTTTCTCTGTATCCCGCCGCTTTATCACACCGGCGCAAAAATGCACTGGTTCGGGAGCCTGATCAGCGGCTCGAAAGCGGTTTTGCTCCGCGGTGTCGATCCCGCTCTGATTCTTCACACCGTCTCAGCCGAGCGGTGTACAATCGTATGGCTTTTAGTCCCGTGGGCGCAGGACATTCTGAACGCACTGGAATCCGGCCGTTTGAATCTTTCCGATTACACGCTTTCCCAGTGGCGGCTGATGCATATCGGAGCTCAGCCCGTCCCGCAGAGTCTGATCCGCCGCTGGCTTATGATTTTTCCGAACCAGCAATACGATACCAATTACGGTCTTTCGGAATCCATCGGCCCCGGCGCTGTCCATCTTGGTGTTGAAAACGTGCACAAAGTCGGAGCGATCGGAAAGGCCGGCTACGGATGGCAGGTCAAAATCGTCGATGATCACGGCAACGAGATCAATGGACCTCAGAAAGTCGGCGAACTCTGCGTAAAGGGTCCCGGTGTCATGGTCTGCTACTATCGGAATCCGGAAGCGACTGCGGAAGTCCTGAAGGACGGCTGGCTCTATACCGGAGACATGGCCATCTATGATGAGGACGGATTTATTTATCTCGTTGACCGGAAGAAGGACGTTATCATCTCCGGCGGAGAAAATCTCTATCCCGTTGAGATCGAAAACTATCTGGCCGCAATGAACGAAATACACGATGTTGCCGTTATCGGTCTTCCCGATGCCCGACTCGGAGAAATCTGCGCAGCCGTGATTCAGGTAAAGGAAGGATATTCTCTGTCTGAAGAACAGGTCAATGCCTTCTGTCAGGGTATGCCCCGCTATAAGCGTCCGCGCAGAATCATTTTCGCAGATGTCCCCCGCAATGCTACCGGAAAGATTGAAAAGCCGAAACTGCGCGAAAGATACGGAGCAACCCGCCTTGTCGATCTTCAGAACAAGGCGTAACCGATCATTCCCTTTTCTATTAAATATCCTGTCAGGAAGGAGTCCTGTATTTTGAAAAAATTGTTGATGGGTAACGAAGCGGTTGCCCAGGGGCTTTACGAAGCCGGTGTCGCAGTCGTGTCCAGCTATCCCGGCACTCCGAGCACAGAAATCACAGAATGTCTTGCGGAGCATCGGGATATCTATTCCGAATGGGCGCCAAACGAAAAAGTCGCGCTGGAAACAGCTTTCGGCGCATCTTTAGCAGGCGTTCGGAGTTTCTGCGCCATGAAACATGTCGGTCTGAATGTCGCGGCGGATCCTCTGTACACAATGTCCTATACCGGTGTCAATGCAGGTCTTGTGATCGCTGTCGCCGACGATCCCGGAATGCATTCTTCCCAGAACGAACAGGATTCCAGGCATCATGCCATCGCATCCAAGGTCCCGATGCTGGAACCGGCTGATTCCGATGAAGCGCTCCGATTTGCCAAAGCGGCATTTGAACTTTCCGAAGAATACGATACCCCTGTACTTCTCCGGATGTGCACCCGTATCGCTCACTCGAGAAGCATTGCGGAGGTCGGCGAACGCAAGGATGTTCAGCCAAAGCCTTATCACAAAGAGTGGACAAAATACGTCATGATGCCGGGACCCGCAAGAGTCCGTCACCCCATCGTTGAGGAACGGACAAAAAAGCTGTCGGAACTTGGCAACAGCTGCGATTTCAACCGGGTGGAAACGGGAGATCCCTCCCTCGGCATTATCGCTTCCGGAACCGCTTATCAGTACGCGAAGGAAGTGCTCGGCAAGAATGCTTCTTATCTGAAACTCGGACTGGTCAATCCTCTTCCGGACCGCCTGATCCTTGACTTTGCGAAATCCGTCAAGCGTCTTGTGGTGATAGAAGAGCTGGATCCCATTATCGAAACGCACTGCACAAAGCTTGGTCTGAAAGTAGAGGGAAAGAATCTTTTCCCCCTTTGCGGCGAGTTTTCTCAGAAGCTGGTTGCGGAAAAGCTCGGCGTTCCCGTCCCGGAATCGGTCAGGCTGTCCGATCCTGTTCCCGAACGGCCCCCGGTTATGTGCCCCGGCTGTCCGCACAGAGGCGTTTTCTACACGCTTTCCTCTCTGAAACTGACGGTCCTCGGAGATATCGGCTGTTATACACTTGGAGCAGCTGCGCCGCTTAACGCGATCGACACCACGCTCTGCATGGGAGCGTCCGTATCCGGCCTGCACGGGTTCAACAAGGCTTCCGGCGCTTCTTCCGCACAAAAAACAGTCGCAGTCATCGGTGATTCCACTTTCATGCACTCCGGTATCACCGGACTGGTGAATATCTCTTACAACCAGTCAGATTCAACCGTTCTGATTCTGGATAATTCCATCACCGGCATGACCGGACATCAGCAGAACCCATCCACCGGGCTGGATATCCACGGTGACCCTGCCGGAAAAGTCGATCTGGAAGCGCTCTGCCGGGCAATCGGAATTGATCGCGTACGCGTTGTGGATTCCTACAATCTTGAATCCGTAAAAAAAGCCGTGACGGAAGAACTCGCGGTTTCTGCACCAAGCGTCATTATCTGCCGTCGGCCTTGTGTTCTGTTAAAAGGCGTTCCGAAAAAAGCTCCGCTTTCGGTTGATTCGGATAAATGCCGCGGCTGTAAATCATGTATGAAGCTCGGCTGTCCCGCGATCAGTTTCAGAGACGGCAAGGCTCATATTGACAAAACTCTCTGCGTCGGCTGCTCTGTCTGCACGCAGCTCTGCAGATTTGATGCATTTCTGGGAAAAGAGGAACAATTGTCATGAAAAGCGGTAATATCATCATCGTCGGTGTCGGAGGGCAGGGTTCCCTTCTTGCAAGCCGTTTTTTGGGAGAACTGTTCGTATCTCTCGGATATGACGTGAAACTTTCCGAAGTTCACGGGATGAGTCAGCGGGGCGGGAGCGTTATCACCTATGTCCGCTTCGGGCAGCAGGTCGCAAGCCCTTTGATTGACTTTGGAGAAGCTGATTACATCCTGTCCTTCGAATTGCTTGAAGCTGCCCGATATCTCCCTTATCTGCGCAAAGGCGGAAGGATCATCGCAAATACCCAGCAGATCGATCCCATGCCTGTCATCACCGGAAAACAATCCTATCCGCAGGATCTGAAAGAGCAGTTTGAATCTCTCGGTGTTGAAGCGGATCTTCTGGACTGCCTCTCTCTTGCCGGCCTTGCAGGTTCTGTAAAAGCAGTCAACATCGTACTTTTAGGCAGACTCTCCCGTTATTTCGACTATCCGGAAGAAATCTGGTATCAGGCTCTGGAGCGTGTTGTGCCGCCCAAGTTTCTGGAAATCAATCGTAAAGCATTCGCGCTTGGGCGCGAAAAAGCCCCTTTGGAGGAAAAATGAAAAAACGTTTCTATCAACCGTCTCTTGAGACCATGCCCTTAGAGCAGCTGCGTACTCTCCAGCTTGAAAAACTGAAGCATCAGGTTCTTCATATGTGGAATCATGTGGCATGCTACCGTGCAAAAATGGAAGCCGCAGGTGTCACTCCCGATGACATCCAAACGTTGGAAGATATTTCACGCCTTCCGTTCCTTTCAAAATCAGACCTGCGGGACGAGTATCCATATGGTTTTCTGGCAGTTCCACTGTCTGACTGTATCCGTATCCAGTCCACTTCAGGAACGACCGGAAAGCGGGTCATCGCTTACTATACCAAAGGCGATGTGAATCTTTGGGAGGATTGCTGCGCCCGTGCTATTGTCGCCGCCGGCGGAAGCAACGAAGATGTGGTTCACGTCAGTTACGGATACGGTCTGTTTACCGGAGGAGCCGGGCTCAACGGAGGCAGCCAGAAGCTTGGATCTTTGACGCTTCCGATGTCTTCCGGAAATACTGAACGGCAGATTCAGTTTATGCAAGATCTCAGTTCCACAATTCTGTGCTGCACGCCTTCCTACGCTGCATACCTTGGAGAAAGCATGAAAAGCCGCGGACTTGGTCCGGATGATAACCGCCTGAAAGCGGGAATCTTCGGGGCAGAACCATGGACTGAGGAGATGCGCCAGGAAATACAGAGTCTGCTCGGCATTAAGGCTTATGACATCTACGGACTGACCGAACTCAGCGGGCCGGGTGTGGCATTCGAATGTGAGGAACAGAAGGGAATGCACATCAACGAGGATCATTTCCTTGCGGAGATCATCGATCCGGATACCGGAGAAGTTCTTCCGGAAGGATCGATCGGAGAACTCGTTCTGTCTTCTTTAGACAAAGAAGCCTTCCCGCTTCTTCGTTACCGCACAAGAGATATCTGCCGGCTGGTTCGGACAGAATGTTCCTGCGGAAGAACATTTGTAAAAATGGCCCGTCCGATGGGTCGGAGCGACGACATGCTGATCATCCGCGGCGTCAATGTATTCCCCTCCCAGATCGAGACGGTTCTTTTGAAAGAGGGCTATCCGCCGAACTATATGATCGAAGTTGACCGGGTCAGAAATACCGATACGCTTCTGATCCAGGTGGAACTTCCGCCTGAGCATTTCACCGACCTGCTTGGCGACATTCAGAAAAGAGAGGATCATCTCATTGCTTCGATGCGTGACATGCTGGGCATCACGCCGAAAGTCCAGCTCGTTCCGCCGCATACGATTCCCCGCAGTGAAGGAAAAGCTGTCCGCGTAATTGACCACAGAAAACTAACCTGATAAGCAGGAGGGACTTATGAGCATTCAGCAGATTTCGATTTTTTTAGCCAACAAGCCCGGAAGCGTCTCAGAAGTTCTGAACGTTCTGACCGATGCCGGTGTGGATCTTAACGCTCTGACTGTGGCAGATTCAAGCAAATACGGTGTCATGCGCCTGATTGCAAATGATCCCCAGAAAGCGCTGAACGCGCTAAAGGGATATGCTGCAGGCATTACGGATGTCATCGCAGTCCGGATTGATGACTCTCCAGGTAAACTGGCAGAGATTTTAAATCTTCTTCGCGATGAGCAGATTACCCTCGAATACCTGTACGCTTTCGTTGCCCCTATAGACGGCAGCGCCTATTGTGTTCTTCGCGTTCCAGATAATGCCGTTGCTGAGGAATGTCTCCAAAGAAACGGGGTCAGGCTTGCCTCCCCTGAGGATCTGTACAATATCTGATTGAAAGAAAGGATTCGCTTTATGCCAACTGTGCAACAATTCATTAAGGCTCTCATGTATCTGTTTTTCGGTCCGCATGAAGTCGTCATCATGATTCTGATTGCCTTGGAAATCGTCGGATTATTCGGTCTTTTCAAAAAGTGCGGAACAAAGCCCGGCTACGCACTGATTCCTTTTTACCGTTCATATGTTCTTGCGAGATGCGCAGGGCGTGAAACAGAAGGCCGCGTCGTTTTTCTAACCGATCTCGTCTCAACTTCTATTGCGATACTGAACATCTTCGTCGGAGCGGAAGGCTCCAATCTCCAGCTGATCCTTCTGACAGTCACCGCCGCGGTGCTTCTCATTCAGATCATTTACAGTATTCGTATCTCTCTTGGACTGTGTGAAGTGTTCGGCCGGAAGAAAGCATGGTGGATTCTCTGGGCTCTTGTTCCGTCTCTGCCTGCTTTGATCTGGGGTTATTCCAAAAAATTCCAGCCGTCCAGACAGGTCGATGATTTCCGTGCGGACGCTTTGAACACTTTTTCAAACACGCACATTTCCGCGATGGAAGAGGGGCTTACCGTCAACATCGAATCACGGACTGTTCCGGACTTCTTCAAGCGGAAATATCTCCTCCGTGATATTCACATGTACATCAAGCCATCCAGCATGGTTCTTCTTCTCGGCGGATCGGGGGCCGGCAAAACCACTCTGATCAATGCCATCAACGGCTATGAGCGCGCGAAGGCGGACATTACCCTGAATGGTGAAAACGTCTATAAAGAGTACAAGAAAATGCTCTACAACATCGGCTTTGTTCCTCAGCAGGACCTGATGCGTGGAAATGATACCGTGCTTCATACGCTCAATGATGCCGCCGCATTAAGACTTCCTTTGGATCTCACTGCAGAAGACCGCAGAAACCGTGTGGAAGAAGTAATGGGCATTTTCGGCCTCCTTCCGGTCAAAAACAGTTTCGTTTCCAAATTGTCCGGAGGACAGCGCAAACGCCTTTCCATCGCGATGGAATTCCTTTCCAATCCGCAACTTTTCATTTTGGACGAGCCAGACTCCGGGCTTGACGGTGTTATGGCCCGGGCCCTGATGCAGCAGCTCCGGGAAATCGCAGACTCCGGAAAGATTGTTATCGTCATTACGCATACTCCCGACCGCGTCATCGACCTGTTCGACGATCTGATCGTTTTAGCGAAGGACTCACACCGCACAGGGCGTCTGGCCTTCTACGGAAGCATCAGTGAAGCGCAGAAATTCTTCGGAAAACAGAGCATGGAAGAAATCGTGAAAGCAGTGAACCGGAAAGAAGAAGGCGGCGAAGGTCTCGCCGATGAATACATCAGCAGATACGCGGAGGTGCAGCATGCCTAAGACAATTCATTTACCAAAACTGCCCCGCGTTCAGATCCGTCACCGCGGACGTCTTTCGCAGCTTTTCACTTACTATGGAAAAATGCTCCGGATGTTCATTTACGAGAACGACTGGAAAGCGCTTCCGATGGCCGCAATCATCGCCGGATTGGTTGCGATGGTCATCAAGGACGGCTATTGCGTTTCCATGGAAGGTACTTATCAGGGAGCATTCGCTCTGACCTGCGTTGCGATCTGGAACGGCTGCTTCAACTCAATTCAGGTAGTCTGCAGGGAACGCGCGATCATCAAAAGAGAGCACCGGTCCGGTATGCATATCTCTTCCTATATCGCTTCCCACATGCTCTATCAGTTCCTTCTCTGTCTTTTGCAGACTGTTGTGACAATGTATACCCTGAGAATCTCCGGCGTGCCATTTCCGGTGGAGGGATTCATCACACCGTGGATGATTCTGGATCTGGGGATTACGGTTCTGCTGACCTCCTATGCGGCGGATATGCTTTCTCTTCTGATCTCCAGTATCGTGCGTACGACCACTGCCGCTATGACGGTCATGCCGTTCCTTCTAATCTTCCAGCTTGTTTTTTCGGGCGGATTCTTTACTCTTCCGTCCAGTCTCAGACCGATTTCTGATTTTACGACAGCCCGCTACGGCATGGTTGCATTTGCATCACAGGCGAATTACAACTCTCTGAAAATGGATCTCGGCTGGGATCAGGTTTCACTTGTACGGTATGAAAAAATCAACGTCAAACTGAGTGCGGATGACATTGCCCGGATGACAGATATGGATCCTGATCTTCTCAAGGCCGCCCTTGAAGATAAGCCTGTTGACTTCACCTTTACGATTAACGATATTCTCAAAACCGTCGGTGAAGAAACTGCAAAAAAAGAAATCCAGGAAAGAACCACCAAAGCGTATGTCAATCGGGACTACGTAATGACAAAAGACAACATTTATCATTGCTGGAAAATGTTGATTCTGTTTGCTTTCGCCTATGCGTTTTTAGCGGTTGTCCTTCTCGAATTTATCGATCGGGACAAACGCTGACCGTTCCCCTTCGTTCCACTCAAGAAACCGGGAGGTTCTCATGCATTCACGTTTTATCTCTGACAATATTTCTTCCTCCGGTTCCCGTCTTCTGTTTGCAGGGCAGGATACCGTCCGGCTTGCTGAAAAATACGGAACACCTTTATACCTGATGGATGAAGCAAAAATCCGCGAGCAGTGCAGGACCTATCAGTCTGCCATGCATGCAGCGTTCGGTTCCAGGTACCGTGTTGCATACGCGTCAAAAGCTGCCGCTTTTGCTCACATGGCCCGTATTATGAAAGAGGAGAACATGTACCTCGATACCGTTTCGATTGGGGAAATCGCAACCGTGCAAAAAGCCGGATTTCCATCGGAGCGTATCTATTTTCATTCCAACAATAAAACCGATGATGACATTCTTTACGGTCTCCGCAGCAAAGTCGGATACTGGGTTGTGGACTGTCTGGAGGAATTGGAGTCTTTGAACCGGCTCGCTGCATTGGAGAATGTCCGTCCCGATATTCTTCTGCGGCTAACTCCCGGAATAGATCCCCATACGTTTGCCGCGGTCGCTACCGGAAAAGTGGATTCCAAATTTGGTTTCGGCATCGAAACCGGTTATGCATGGGAAGCCACCAAGCGGGCTCTGCAGTGTGAGAATGTGCGCCTTCTGGGTTTTCACTGCCATGTCGGTTCCCAGGTCTTTGAATCCGACGTGTTCATCTCCTCAGCAAAAATCATGCTGGACTTTATCGCAAAAGTCAAAGATGCCTTTGGGTTTTCCACCCAGCAGCTTGACCTGGGGGGAGGATTTGGGGTCCGTTATCTTCCGACTGATCCCAGACCGGATCTGGAACAGTATATCCGGGAAATCGGGCGTTATATCACGAAGGAATGCGCTGCATTGGGGATTGAACAGCCTGTTATTCTTCTGGAACCGGGAAGGAGCATTGTCGCAGAGGCAGGCATGACTCTCTATACGGTCGGCATGGTAAAGAACATTCCCGGCCTTATCAATTATGTTTCCGTAGACGGAGGGATGGCGGATAATATCCGCTATGCTCTTTACAGTGCACCATATACCGTGCTTCCGGCCACACGCATGGATGAACCTTTCACCGGGCATTACACAGTTGTAGGGCGCTGCTGCGAAAGCGGTGATATTATCCAGCCAAATGTCTCTTTACCGGAAACGGTTCGCAGAGGAGATCTGATTGCTGTCTGCACAACAGGGGCTTACAATTATTCCATGGCTTCAAATTACAACCGTCTTCCGCGTCCTCCAATTGTCATGCTGAAAAACAGAGAGTCATTTATCGCCGTTCGCAGAGAGACTCTGGAGGACCTCCTTCGACTTGATGTTTAGAATCTCAGCCTAATACTGCCAAAAGAAAATCCTGATTCCATAGATGAATGTCTATGAAGTCAGGATTTTTATATTCAAATTAACCTAAATAATGATTGCTTACCGTTCCTTTAATTGTCTCGATGAATGAATCATTTACAAAAGCACCTCCAAATATCGTCGTATAATCCGCTCAACATGAAATTGAATTGCGTATTCCTCAAGTCTCAATAAATTTTTATCTCTGCGCCTAGAATAGTTTTTCAATGCATCTTGGAAAATCTGTATTTCGATTGTGCTCCGACTACGAACAATATCGCAGATAGTACGTTCTATATCATAAACACGTACTTTATTGCCAAATGGTGTTACTATATTTGAAAGACCCAGCTCAAATAGATCTTTTTTAATTGTATATACTTTGATTTTTTCTTTTGATAAATATGAAGGATTATATCCTGTTTTGGCAGTTACTGAATAATATAGAGGATCTCGGTCTGTTAGGTCATGAAGAAATAAAGCTGTGTCATGAGAAAATACCGTTTGGGGGCATCTAAGTTGAAGAAGATACATCTGATCCATCCATTTATCCGGATCCCTATAGATTCCATGACATACTTTTTCCAGGTTTTGATTCTTCACATATTTCGCTAAAGCAGACTTGGAAATACCTGCATTAACTACTCCATAGTTTTTAGCATCCCATTGTTTTGTTCTGACAATTCTTTCAGTCGTTGATAAGTATTCAAGCTGTACACCACCTTTGTGCTAATATTATAAATGATATTAGCACAAAAATCGATACTATTGTCATTTATAACTTTTTGATCCTCTTCTTTTCCTCCGTTTTTTGCTGTCTTCTTCAGATTGTTTATCTTACAAAAGTTTAATTGTTTTTGATATCTATATGTTTTTTCATCAACAATTATGCTAAACTTATTTATTATAGGTTCAAATTCTTGAGCCTTCTCTCTCAAGGAGATATGGAGATGGAAACCATAACACCCATAATTTCATTCCGGGATTTTTCCTTTCAATATTTCAGTCAAAGTGAACCAACACTTTACAATATCAATCTGGATATTTATCCGGGAGAAAAAATTCTGATTGTCGGGCCTTCCGGATGCGGAAAAAGCACTCTCGCGCATTGCATTAACGGACTGATTCCCTTTTCCTATAAAGGTACGATTACCGGAAGTCTTCTGATTGACGGTAAAGACGCTTCTAAGGATAATCTTTTCGATCGGTCCAAAAGAATCGGAACAGTCCTGCAGGATTCGGACGGACAGTTCGTCGGTCTGACAGTCGGAGAAGACATCGCATTTTCTCTGGAGAATGACCGGATTGAACAGAGTGCAATGAAAGAAACCGTTCAAAAAGTTGCGGACATGGTTGATATGGGTACCCTTCTTAATTCCTCTCCCTTTGAGCTTTCCGGAGGGCAGAAACAGCGCACTGCTCTCGCCGGCGTTATGGTGGATGATGTCGAGGTTCTGCTCTTTGATGAGCCGCTCGCAAATCTGGATCCGCTTACCGGTAAGACTGCAATCGATCTGATTGATCGAATCCAGAAAGACTATCACAAGACAATCCTGATCATCGAGCACCGTTTGGAAGATGTCCTTTACCGCCATGTCGATCGTATTATTGTAATCAGCGACGGAAGAATCGTTTCCGACAGCACTCCGGATGAACTGATCTCATCTGATACCCTTCAAAAGCTCGGAAACCGCGAACCGCTCTATGCCACCGCTCTCAAATATGCCGGAGTTACCCTTACGCCGGATCTGCATCCAGGTTATCTGGAAACACTGGATGTTGATAAAATTCGGGAACCGCTTACCGAGTGGCACACTTCCCGGCCGCCGCATGAAGAAAAAGTTCCAGGTAACATCATTCTTTCTGTGCAGAATCTGTACTTCCAGTACACCTCAAAACGAAAAATACTGCAGGATATCAGTTTCGACATCCAGCGCGGAGAAATGGTATCCATTGTCGGAACAAACGGCGCAGGGAAAAGTACCCTGGCCAAAGTACTTTGCGGTTTTGTAAAGGAAGATTCCGGAAGCGTTTATTTTAATGGTGAGAACATAAAAGACTGGACCATTAAAGAGCGTTCTCTTAAAATCGGATATGTCATGCAGAATCCAAATCAGATGATTTCAAAAGCGATGATTTATGATGAAGTTGCGCTTGGTCTGCAAATCCGTAAATATCCGGAAGATGAGATCCGGCAGAAAGTTGAGCATGCGCTTAAGATCTGCGGATTGTATCCGATGCGGAACTGGCCGATCTCCGCATTATCCTTCGGGCAGAAAAAGCGTGTAACGATCGCCTCGATGCTTGTTATGGATCCCGAGATTCTGATTCTGGATGAACCCACCGCCGGACAGGATTATCGGCATTATACCGATATCATGGAATTCCTGCGGGGGCTGAACCGCCAGGGAATCACGATTATTATGATCACGCATGATATGCATCTGATGCTGGAATATACTCCGCATGCAATCGTTATTGCCGGAGGAAAAAAGATCGGAGATGACAGTTCCGTCGCTGTCCTGACAAACGCATCTTTAGCGGAACGCGCCAACCTGAAGCTGACATCGCTGTATGAGCTTGCAACCCGTGTCGGACTTTCCGATCCGCAGGGGTTTGTCCAGCAGTTTATCGACTATGAGGAGGCCAACCGCCATGAAGTCTAAACTGTTTGATTATGTAGAGCGTGATAATTTCGTCTTTAATCTGTCAGGCATGACAAAACTTGTCTGCTTCCTGATCCTGACATTTACCGTCATGTTCTCCTATGATGCAAGGGTCATCATCTTCGTCCTGATTTTTTCTTTCTGGATTCTGCATGTGTCCGAAATACGGTTTTCCCAGATCAAAGTCATGCTTTATTATGTTATGATCTTCCTCGCGATCAATTTTGTCCTGACTTTTCTGTTCAGTCCGAAATACGGTGTAGAAATATACGGCACGGAGCACGACCTGTTTTCCATCACGGACCGATATACCGTTACTGCGGAGCAGCTTCTTTATCAGGGGACGAAAGTCCTTAAATACCTTTCTGTCATCCCCTTGGGAATGATGTTCCTGCTGACCACCAACCCAAGCGAATTCGCAGCGTCCCTGAGTTCCATCGGAGTTCCGTACAAGGCTTCATTCGCAGTCGCTCTGACGCTCCGTTATTTCCCGGATATGATCCGTGACTATAACGACATTGCTCTCGCACAACAGGCAAGAGGTCTCGACCTTTCCAGGAAAGAAAAGCTCGGTACGCGAATCAAAAACATCATGAATATTTTTGTTCCGCTGGTTTTCTCCTCTCTTGATCGGGTAGAAATTGTCAGTAATGCGATGGATCTGAGAGGATTCGGCAAGCACAAAAAAAGAACCTGGTATTCCTTCAAGCCGCTTCATAAAGGGGATGCTGCTGCTATCATTGTTTCAGGCGTTATTCTTCTGATATCACTGGCTGTTACCCTGTTTATTAATCACGGAAGATTCTGGAATCCTTTTTTACACTAAACCTCAGGAGGAGAAAGAAATGGACAAAAGCAACAAGCCGATTCTGGTCTTTCAGACCGATTTTACTTACAAGGAAGGCGCTGTCTGCGCAATGTACGGTGTGGTAAAATCCGTAGACCGTGAGCTCGAGATCTTTGACGGAACCCATGAAATCCCCCAGTACGATATCTGGTCTGCCAGTTACCGTCTTCTTCAGTCTGTACCTTTCTGGCCGAAAGGAACCATTTTCGTTTCAGTCGTTGACCCGGGGGTCGGAACCTCTCGCAGGGCATGCGTCGCAAAAACAGCAAACGGCTATTATATTGTGACCCCTGATAATGGTTCCCTGACTCACATCAAAGAAGAATTCGGCATCACGGAAGTACGTCAGATTGACGAGACTGTAAACCGTCTCCGCTCCACGCGCGGAGTGGCAGTCTTCCACGGGCGGGATCTATTCGGATACACCGCTGCGCGTCTTGCCTCCGGTATCATTGACTATGAGGGTGTCGGACCTTCCTACCCGGTAGATGAAATCATAGAGCTTCCGATTCTTCAGCCTTGTATAGAGGAAGGACATGTCCGTGGAATTTTCGAAATCGATGATCCGAATTTCGGAAATCTATGGTCCAATATTCCCCTGGAAGATTTTAACAAGGCCGGTTTTTCCTACGGGGATTATGTTCATGCCACGATTCTGCACGGCAACATCCCTGTTTTTGAACAGGATATTCTGTTTCATCAGAGCTTCGGCTTTGCCGAAAAAGGTGCTCCGATGCTGTACAACAATGAAATGATGAAACTTGCGATTGCTGTTACACAGGGATCGTTTGAAGAACAGTACGGTGTCTCCTTCGGTCCGGAATGGATTCTGGATATTGTCAAATCTTGACAAGCCTTTCCCCGGGGAGTATTGTAATAAATGATATATAATATTAATGAGGAGGAACTTTTCAAATGAAGAAACTGTTTGAATTCAAAACCAGGACTCTCGTGGCAACCGGTATCGGTGCCGCATTGTTTACCCTTCTGTTCATGTATGTAAAAATCCCGACCGGCATTCCCGAAACATCCATCCAGACTGCATACGGTGTCGGTTCTTTCTTCGCCGCCATGTTCGGCCCGATTGCCGGCTTCCTGATCGCTTTCATCGGGCATGCGATTTCTGATGCCGTTCAGTACGGTTCTCCGTGGTGGAGCTGGGTTATTGCATCCGGCATTTCCTGCTGCATCGTCGGCCTCGCCTATCCGCGTCTGAAAGTGGATGAAGGGGTTTTCGGCTGGAAAGATATTCTGGTGTTCAACATCTTCCAGATTGCCGCAAACGTTATTTCCTGGATCGTTGTCGCTCCGCTGCTTGACATCATCATCTACAGCGAACCTGCCAACCTCGTCTTCACTCAGGGTGCCGTTGCAGCTCTGTGGAATGCGATCTCCATGGGCGTAATCGGAACGCTTCTTCTCTTCCTCTACTCGAAGACCCGTTCCGGAAAAGGCACTCTTTCCAAAGAACAGTAAGCCTTAATCCTGTTATTGACAAATCCCCGGAGTTTTAAAACTCCGGGGATCTTTTCACATTTGGATTAATGAATTTCTACCAGCCACGCTCTTCAAGCCATTCTTTCAGAATCATCGGCCAATCGATCTGATACCACTTTATACCTGCAATACCATATCCATGTCCTCCCTTTGGAAACCACCGGTAAGTGATGTCAAGGCCTTCTTTTTCCATGGCTCTTACGGTCTCGATACTGTTCTCAATCGGAACAATGCGATCATCTTCACTATGAACGATATATACAGGAGGCATATCCGGCCGCAGTCCTTTTTCTGCTGAAAACCGTACTCTGTTATCCTGTGTATCTTCTTTTCCGAGAAAGTTTTTTCTCGATCCTTTATGTGTAAAGCTTTCAAGCATGGTTTCGACCGGATAGCAAAGAAATACGGCATCCGGACGTGATGATTCGGCATCGATATCATCTCCGGTTTTTCCGTAATCGAAGTGTTCTCCCGTCATCATAGCAAGATGCCCTCCCGCAGAAAAGCCAAGAACAACAATCCTGTTCCGATCCGTATGGAACTGTTCCGAATAGAAACGAACAAAACGAACCGCACGCAGTGCATCACTTAAAATCGCCCGGTAATTACTCGGAGCAACACGGTACTTTACCACAAATGCGTTCACATTCAGTTTCTCGCATAGATACTCCGCTGCTTCCGTTCCTTCCCTTCCCATTGAAACCGTTTCATATCCTCCGCCCGGAAAGATGATTACGGATATCTTTGTTTCTTCTCCTTCCGCCAGATAAGGGGTAATGGAAGGCATATAGCTGTTTGTTCCGTACGGCAGATATTCTTTTGAATGCCATAATGGAATCGGTTTGTGCTTTCCTGTATCAGTACTGATCTGATCGGGCTCCTTCAGATACTGTATCGATGGATCCTCTTCTATTTCAGGCTCATAGAACGGAGCCGGCGACGGTGATATCGTTTCAAACGGAGTATGCAGTTTCTCTTCCTGCTGTTTTTCCTTTTTCGGTATTTCGGATGCTTCATCCGGTATGGCAGAGAAAGAACCATCTGTTTTTTCCGTGTCGCTCGCAGACGCGGTAACGACGATTGGCGTGGATGATGATTCCGGGAAAACAGGCGTTTTTTCTGTTGTGCATGCACTTATCAGGAAAACCGCAAAAAAGAATACTGCCATTCTGAGAAAGAGAAACCGGGGCTTTTTTCGCTGTATCATTTTTCGTCTCTCCATCATATGCCCGCTTTTAGCAGCATCACGGCTGTTATTAGACCAAGCGAGATGATAATCGTCAATGTGTTCCAGCCGCTTGAAAGCTCGTAATCGCCTCCTCGTTCCTGCGTAAACGGCGGAGCCAGAGAAGCAACCGGGGCCAGCACCGCAATGACCGCCCCTAATCTCACATCCTCAGAAAAAGGAAGGAACTGATAGAACAGAAATCCCAAAGCAATCGCTATACCGTACCGGATAAGAATCGCTTTTCCGATCCATCTCATCTGATTCTTTGGAATTGTAAAGGAAAGTCCAAGTCCAATCATCAGCATCGCCAGAAACCGGTTTCCCGCTCCGCACAGTTCACAAAAGCGAACAACCAGGGAAGGTATCGGTATTGCAAATGATCTCAACAGGATCATAACAACATAGACTACTAATAGGAAGCTTTTTCCAAGTTTTATGAGCATTTCCTTTGGTCGGAATCTTCCATTCTCCTGCATGGACGCGCATAAAGCATTTACTCCGCCACCGGAACCGAGCCCGCCCCCTGCATCAAACATACAGACTGCAGTCACTGCCGCAGGACCTAAAAGTCCGGAAATATAAGGCAGCGCAAAGCACCCGATGTTGAATCCCGTTAGATTGAGCATGTCAAACACCTGCTCATCCACGCTTTTCTTCCGGTTGATCCAGTACCCGATCCAGGCAAGAAGCGCCATAGTTCCGAATCCTATGACGATCATCCACAGATACGCGGCATCCATGTTGGTCTTTGCGAAATTGCAGATCACAACACTGGGCAGCGTTACCCATAATACGATTTTCGATACAATTCCGAATGCTTCCCTCGGCAATATGCCTGTCCGTTTCAGCAGGTATCCAAGCGCAATCACCGCAATCAGCATTCCCGCCTGAATTAATATATCTCCCATTTTAAGCCAATAACCTCATATCAAGAAAAACGTTGTCCATCCAGCATGTTTTTCTTATGCGTTTTCTATTTTTCCAATCAGGTCCGCAATTGCACTGTCGTTGTTGGAAGAAAGGATCCAATCCGATATCGCAATCACATCCGGGTGAGAATTGCATGGACATGCTGCAATATCTGCCTCTTCAAGCAGCTCCAGGTCATTGAAATAATCTCCGACACCGATCAATTTTCTTCCCCGGTAAGCGGAAAGATTTCTGCATTCTTTCAGCGCGCTTCCTTTGTTGGTGTTTTTCGGCAGCATCTCAAGATATCTCGAACCCGGAACAATATCTGTCGTTCCGATCACCCAATCAAACATGTGATTCAATCCCTGCTCAGCAATCCAGTTCTCCATCTCATCTGTTTCACTTCGAGTTCCGAAAAACAGGGCTTTGAACCAGGATCTCGTTTCTGCTTCCTCAATCGTTATGAATCTGCTCTTCTGATGCAATTCCCAGAACGGCAGATAAACTGTTTCTTTCGGGGAAACGTAAAAAATGCTCTCTTCCGTGTATATCTGCAGATCAGCAGCCGGATATCGTTTTCGTGCGCGGCGGAGCACTTTGGAAACAGCTTCCTGATTTACGAACTTTGTATACAAATAACAATTCCGCGCAAAGTCATAGACGCCCGCTCCGTTCAGCAGGATACAAGGCGCGTTATAATCCACTCCGTCCAGATATTGGATCATATTATCCGGGCAGCGTCCCGTAGCGATTGCAAACAGACCTCCCTGCCGGACATACCGGGAAATCGCTTCTTTATTACGGATGCTGACCTCACCTTTGCAGTCGAACAGCGTGCCGTCCAAATCACAGAATATTGCTGTCTGGTCCGCTCTCATTCTTTGCTTCCTCTTTTCCTGCCACGATTGATATCATCATATCACAGCTCATCCAGCATGGGCAACATCGAAACACTTCTCTGCTCTGATTCTCTTTCACTGTCAATATCATCGTGGGGCAATACTTATTCCTTGCCCCGGATAGGTTACCATGTTATAATACCTTTCATAATCCTGTTCATATAAATCGGGAGATTCGGATGGTCTTTTCAGGACTCACTTTTTTATTGCTCTTTTTTCCGGTTGTGATCACATTGGTATTGCTTTCCGGCAATATCAGGTATCAGAACGGTATATTATTGGCGGCTTCGCTTATTTTTTACGCCTGGGGTGAGCCTAAGTGGATCCTGGCCATGATTGCAGTTACTGCTGTCAACTATTTCTGCGCACTTCCCATGCAAAAAGACGATCTCTCGCCGAGATGGAAGAAAGTTCTTCTGATTCTGGGAATTACCTCCGGACTCGGTCTTCTGTTCTGGTTCAAATACTGCGCTTTTTTTGTCAACGCGTTCGGCAGTCTCTTTCATCAGGAAAAACTCATGGAGAAGCTTCCTCTCCCGATCGGTATCTCTTTTTATACCTTTCAGGCCTTGACTTACACCGTGGATGTTTACCGGGGAAAAGCAAGAGTCCAGAATAATCCTTTCAAACTTTTATTATATGTTTCCTGTTTTCCTCAGCTGATCGCAGGGCCGATCGTTCAATATGCTGATATCGAACAGCAGCTGGATCACCGGACAATCTCAAAAACCGGATACATCCTTGGTTTCCGCCGGTTTACGCTTGGGTTGGCAAAAAAAGTGCTTCTCGCCAATCTTTGCGGCTCAGCTCTTAGCGCGTTCGGTACCGCTGACACAACCTCGATGACCGTTCTGGGTGCATGGATCAGCGCGATTCTCTACGGTTTACAGATCTATTTTGATTTTTCCGCATATTCCGATATGGCAATCGGAATCGGCCGGATGCTTGGTTTTATTTATAAAGAAAACTTTGATTATCCATACCTTTCAGCATCAATCACAGAATTCTGGCGCAGATGGCATATGTCGCTCGGAGCCTTCTTCCGCGATTATGTCTATATTCCGTTAGGCGGAAACAGAAAAGGTACCGTACGCCTGGTATTGAATCTTCTGATTGTCTGGGGACTTACCGGATTGTGGCACGGAGCAAGCTGGAATTTTCTGATCTGGGGACTCTTCTACGGGATTCTTCTGATCATTGAAAAGCTCGTGCTTGGCAAAAAGATCGATACGATTCCCGCTGTGATCCGCCATATTGTCACTCTGTTTTTTGTGCTGATCGGCTGGGTCCTGTTCTACTATGAAGATATTTCTTTTGCATGGACACATCTTTTAGCCATGTTCGGCATGACAGCAGAAAATGGAGCGGTTCATGTCATACCTGTTATCAACGAAAAGCAGATTCTTCTGATGGGTAAATACGGGCTGGTAATTCTTGTGATGATGTTCTTCAGCACGCCGGCCTGCAGGCTGATCTCAGATCGTTGGAAAAAGAGGGACCGGCAGAAACGGTGCGGATTCGAGCCGGCGGCCGGGCTTATTTCCATTCTGCTTCTCGCGCTTTCGGTCATAACCCTGATCGGACAGAGTTATAACCCCTTCATCTATTTCCGGTTTTAGGAGGAAACGGAATGAAACAGTTCCGGGTCATCTTGTATACGTGGTGTCTGCTGCTGCTTTTGGGCTGCGGTGTCCTTACAATTGCCTTTTCTCCGAAAGAAGCGACAGCATCCGAATTTGAAAATCGCATGCTGGAAGCCTTTCCGTCCCATGACGCAGAAACAGTCTTCTCAGGAGAATTTGCGCTTGGAATGGAACGCTATCTGTCGGACCGTTTTATCGGCAGGCAGAAGCTGATCGATCTTTCCGACCGTATTATGGACTCACTGTCACTTCTGTCCAAAGAGCAAAAAACCAAATTAGCTGCAATGGATACTCCCCTTGATGCAGAAGAAGATCTGCCTGAAGCGGTTCCTGACAAGCCGGAAGTTTCGCCTGCCTCTTCTCCGGAGCCGGTCTCCTCCACACCGGAGCCGAGTCCGGAAATAAACTCGGAAGATGCACCGGCTGCGTCCTATGATTCCAGCCCGGAACCGCTGGCCGCTGAGCAAACGGAACCTCCGGAACAACCGGCAAATCTTTCCGAAAAGCCGCAATCCATATCTTCCATGGCGCGAAACCCTCTCATCAACTATGACTACCGCAAAGACACCAACAGGGACGAGATGGTTTCTGTCAATCTGATCAAGCATGATGGTTCAAAAGTGAAAATTTCGGAATACCGGAAATGGCATATCCGCGATGCGGCAAATCTGTTCAACCGGCTGGCGGATCTGTTGCCAAAGGACGGTCATATGTTTGTTGCTCTGGCTCAGCGCGGAGAACATGTGGTTCAGTATACGCAGGCTCTGGATCAGTATGCTGCCTATGAATCGGAAGCCGAAGACTATCTTGAACCGCTTCTCAAAGAAAAGATTACGGTGTTCCGTACAATGGAGATCCTCGAGCCCCATATCCGGAGCGGAGAATATGTTTATTTCTTCACGGATCATCACTGGACAACGCTTGGAGCATACTATGTACACAAAGCGATGATAGAATCCATGGGGCAAAAAGCCGCGGCTTATGAAGATTATAAAATCATCCGCCAAAGCAAACCGTATTCGGGTTCCAACACAAAAACTGTAGAGCATATGCTTCCAAAGGGAACAAAAGACTATGTGGATATGATCGAGCCTTCCATCCCATACGACTTTTATCGTGTCACCGATATTACCGAATTAACCCCCTATCCGTTAAACAATCCGGACGCAAACGGCTATCAGGCAATCCTCTGGCTGAACATGCGTCCATGGAAAATGATCCGCGGATATGAGAATACCGGCAGAAAAATGCTGCTTGTGTGTGACTCCATGGGAATGGCTTTCGCTCCGTTTATGCTGAATTACTATGATGAGGTCCATATTGTCCGTCCTCACTCAACCTATTATTCCGTTGAACAGGCTGGAGGAACCATCAAAGAATATATCGATCACTATGGAATCGATGATATCTATGTTGTACAGTCCAACTTCTTTACGGCAGATCTGTATCGAACAGAACTCAGGAAATCCATAGGAGACGGAAAATGAAACACCGGTCGAAAGAAATTTCATATCCTGCGATGCGAGTCAGTCTGCTGGCGTTTCTGCTGCTTTTGGCTTTTGCGGCAGCAGTTCTGTGGCTGTATCCTTATATCTGTCTGCAGATCGGAACGCGGGCAGCGGAAAGAGGCGATACGGAAAAAGCGGTTTTGTGGCTTACCCGTGCCGGGGAAACAGAACAGAAGAATGAAACGCCCAAGGAAGCATCCGAACTTCTGGAACAGGCAATTAATCGGGAAATCGACCGGCTGATGAGCGAAGAACGGTATGAAGAAGCGCTTGCTGCGCTTCTGGACAACACAGATTCCCTTCAGGAGGATGAGCGTATCCTGATGTGCCGGTATGAACTTGCGTGTTTGTGGATGAAAAAGGGCGATTACCCGGAAGCAGAAAAGCAGTTTTCCTATGTTCTGTCCTATCAGGATGCTGCGGAACGGTACCGTGAATGCGGAAAGCAGATTGCCGCCGCCGCTTTTGAAGCCGGAGATCTTAAGACCGCTCTTGATTATATCGCTAAAAATCCGACAGATCCTTCCATGCAGGAACTGAATGAAAAGATCATAATCGTACAGGCGGAGGAACTGCTCCAATCCGAGTCTCCGGAAGCCGGTCTGAAAATCATTCTCGAACTCTGGCAGAAAGGAAAGATGAATGATTCCGATCTGATCCGGGCGGAAAGAACATGCTATCCCTATCTATATGAAAATAGAAGCGATGACGAAATTCTGGAAGCCGCACGTGTGACGAATGCCGCCCAGGCAGAAAAGCGTAATGAACTGCTTAAACAGCAAAATAAGCTTCCAAAGCAGGTCCTCGCGGTCGGTAATTTGCACACGGTGGCTTTGCGGCAAGACGGAACCGTGCTTGCAGCCGGAGATCATTCTTACGGACAGTGTGATGTGTCCGGGTGGACAGATATTGTTTCGGTCTCTGCCGGCGCTTTTCATACCATCGGATTGAAAAAAGATGGAACAGTCGTGGCGACAGGGGACAACCGCTACGGTCAGTGTGAAACAGACGGGATTCATGATGCAATCGAGATCGAAGCCCATGGTTTTGATACGGTTGTCCGCCTGAAGGACGGTTCGATTCTCTGCTTCGGTTTCCATAACTATGCCCCGCTTGTTTCCGGATGGACAAATATCAAAGATCTTTCAGCAGGCGGATACGCATTAGTAGGAATATCAGAAGACGGATCCGCTATGGCAACTTCTGCATCCTATCTGAACCGGGAGTTTCAAAATCTGATTGCAATCGACGCCGCAAACGGATACGCGGCAGGAATCAACGCGGACGGGCACCTTGTTTCCAGTTCCCCCTTTGTTGCAGAATGGAATGATGTTCTTTCTATAGAAGCAACGGCAAACGGAATCCTCGGTCTTATGGCGGACGGTTCCGTCCGGCTGACTCAGGCCGCAAACATGGATATTTCCGTCCTATCGGATCGCAGTGATATCATTGCAATTGCTTATTCAGGAACACACGCCGCAGTCTTGCTTCAAGACGGTTCCTATCTTGCCTGCGGTGAGAACAGCTCCGGTCAGTGTGATGTCGCCGGATGGCGGCGTTAGCGTCGGAATCAGTCTGTCTTCCGATTGGAACGGTTTCCGGCATACAGTATGACCAGATTATTCTTCTTCCTGTGAATGGCGTAGATAGTAAAGGGATTGTAAAATTAAATGTTGCAATTTTGTCACAATTCGATATAATATATATATCGGACTATTCCGATTAGTTTCATTAGGAGGAGTAAATATGGAAATTCAAGTATTGCCGCTCATAATCGTATGTGCGTACTTGGTCGGTATGCTGATTGTCGGTTTTATCGTCAGCAAACTGAAGATCAAGAATTCCAAAGACTACCTGGTTGCAGGACGCCGTATGGGCTTGTTCATGGTAGCATTCTCCCTTTCTGCAAACAACATCGGCGGTGGTTGTACGACCGGTGTTGCTCAGAAAGCATTCGGAGACTGGGGTCTTTCAGCAACATGGTACGTTTTGGCCTGCTCGGTCGCGATGATACCTCTTGCGTATTTCGCTCCGAAAATCCGTAAGACGCTCGCTGTCACGATTCCTGAAGTTGTCGGCCGCCGCTTCGGCAAACTCTCCAGCAACTTTACCGCAATCCTCTCCGTGCTGTCTCTGTTCTGCTTGACTTCATCCCAGATTGCAGCTTCCGGTTCCGTTATCAACGCCCTGATCCCGTCGATCCCGATGAATGTCTGCCTCATTTTCGCCGGTATCGTTATCATCCTGTATACGACGCTCGGCGGCATGATCGCTGACCAGATTTCCGACCTTGTGCAGTTCATCATTATCCTGCTCGGTCTTGCAATCGCCACCCCGATCGTTCTGACCAAAGCAGGCGGCTGGGATGTTATCGCTTCCAAGCTCCCGGATGTCAAACTTGACTTCACCGCTATCGGCTGGGCGACCATCATTGGCTACATCTTCAACTACTTCTGCACGTTCCTTGCCGGTCCTGAAATGGTATCCCGTTTCGAGACTGCAAAAGACGAAAAGACCGCCCGCAACGCTTCCTTCCTCGCAGCTGTCCTGATGGCCGCCATGTCCATCTTCCCGACTCTGCTCGGTCTTGCAGCATATGCTATGAAAGAAGAGCTCCCCGGCCTCGCAGCCAACGGTTCCAACGCGATGATGACAGTCACCGGACACTTTGCACCTGGCCTTATTACCGGCTTGATCTCCGCTGCCATCATCTGCGCGACAATGTCCTCCGCAGATTCCAACTTGCTATGTATGTCCACGATGATTATCAACGACCTCTACAAGGGCTTCGGAGGAAAGAAAGAGCTTTCTGAAAAGCAGATCATCTTCTGGACACGTTTCTGCAACGTTGCCGCTGCTCTTGTCGCAATGTTGATCTCCCTGCTCGGTGTTTCCATCGTTACAATGAACACCTTCGCGTTCGGCATCCGCTGCGCCGGACCGTTTGCTGCATACGGCTTAGGCCTTGTCGTGCCGAAAGCCACGAAGAACTCCGGCTTGATCTCCATCATCACCGGTACGATCGGCTTCATCGTATGGCAGTTAATCGGCAACGGCGCGACCATCCTTCTTATGATGCCTGTCGTATTCGGCTGCTTGGTCTCCGTGATTACGTTCTTCGTAGTCAACTGGATTGAATGGGCACGCGGTGTTGAACCGGCTCCGTCCGCATATCTGACCGCTGAAGAAGAAGCTGCGGTTCTTGCAAAAGAATCAGAAGAGATGTAATTCCTAAACAAATCATGCGGCCGGCTTTGGCCGCCCGCTAACCTACTTGAAAGAGCCGATGAAAATCGGCTCTTTCCAATTGACATCGCATTTTCCTAGTGATAGCATGAACCTGTGCAAAAGCACAGAAAGTTGTATTATTGGAGGCATTTGAATGCTGGATCTCTGTATTCGAAACGGTTCCGTTCTTGACGGAAGCGGTTCTCCTGCAATGCGGATGGATCTTGGAATTCTGGATGGAAAAATCGTTGCTATGGGCGATCTTTCCAAAATTCCTGCCGTAAAAGATCTGAATGCTGCTCAAAAATTTGTGTGCCCCGGTTTTCTGGATCTGCACCGGCATGCCGATGCGGCAATTTTCAGAGAGAATTACGGAGACTGCGACCTTTTCCAGGGCATTACTTCCATCGGGAACGGAAACTGCGGTCTTTCTCTGATTCCGCAATACGGATCTCATACCGAAGCAATTGCTGCTTATCTGAAACCCGTCACCGGTACTTTCGACGGCATTCCCGTGGATTCACTCAGCTCTTATCACGAAGCCCTGAAAAAGCATCCCATGGCAGTCAATGCGCTAATGCTTGCCGGCGGAGGAACGATCCGTGCCGCCGTAGCCGGATTTCAGAAGACCAGGCTCGAAGAAGAAGACTTTAAACAGATTCATTTTTTGCTGGAAAAGACATTGGAAGAAGGTGCAGGCGGCGTATCTTTGGGCCTTGGATATGCTCCGGAATGTTTCTATTCCACCGAGGAACTGATCCGTGCCTTGCAGCCCCTGTCCGGTACAAAGACCGTCGTCTCTGTCCATATGCGGGAAGAAGCCATGAAACTCCTGCCTTCCATTGATGAAATGCTGACTGTCGCAAAAAGGCTGAAAATTCCTCTTCAGATCAGTCATCTGAAAGCTACGGGCAAAGAAAACTGGAACCGTCTCGCTCCGATTGCCCTGCATCGGATTGAGCAGGCTCGGGAAGAAGGCATTGATGTCTTTTGTGATGTATATGCGTATACTGCCGGAAGTACTCAGCTGATGCATATTCTTCCTCCGGAGTTCCTGAAAGGCGGCACCTCTGCCGTAACCGCACGGCTGAAGGATCCTTCACTGAGAAAAGAACTCTTGAGACGATTGAAAAACGATCTTGATTTTGACAATTATTCTCTCCTTGTCGGCTGGGAAAACATCCTGGTTTCCGCTGTGAAAAATCCGGAAGATACCGTGTATGTCGGCCGTTCTTTGGCGGATTCGGCTGGGAACGGAGACCCGGCAGTATTTGCGCTTGATCTTCTTGCGCGTAACGACTGTGAAGTCACAATGATCGATTTCATCACTTCTGAATCGGATATCGCAACCATTCTTCAGAGTCCTTTTTCCTATGTCATTTCCGATTCCACTTTCCCGACCGGTGGAAAACTCCACCCGCGCGTATACGGAGCGTTCTCCACTGTGATCGAGGAGTATGTTAACAAACGGCATGCTCTGACACTGGAACAGGCGATTCATAAAATGACGATGCTGCCCGCAGACCGGTACGGTCTTTCTTCCAAAGGCCGGATTTCCGTAGGTGCGGATGCCGATATTTTGGTTTTCGATCCTGATAAGATCCATGTTTGTGCAACCTACGATGACCCGCATCAGCCGTCACTTGGAATGGATCATGTCCTGGTAAACGGTGTTCCGGCAATCGAAAATGGTATAAAAACCGGTACTTGTGCCGGAAAAGTATTGGAGGGGAGATTGTAAAATGTCTATGAATGAAGAAGTCCTATCACTTCTGAAAGATCTGATCCGGTGTAAAAGTCTTTCCGGAGAAGAACAGGGCGTGGCTGATATTCTCCAGAATTATCTTAAAGAGAATGGATTTCAGTCGGCGGAAACTGACCGCTACGGCAGTCTGGTTGCAGGTGTAAAAGGTTCACGTCCCGGAAAGCGGATTCTTTTTGACGGACACATCGATACCGTGCCTGCAGAAAATGCCTCGGCCTGGACAACGCCTCCTTTTGAACCGTCTGTCCGTGACGGAAAACTGTACGGCAGAGGAACAAGTGATATGAAAGGCGCCGATGCTGCATTTGCTGTTGCTGCCGCAACATTTTTGCGGGAAGTAGGGACTGATTTTTCAGGTGAGTTATGGTATGCAGGTGTTGTTCAGGAAGAGTGCTTTGAAGGTGTCTGTGCAAAAGAAGTTGATCACCGTGTTCATCCCGACCTTGTTATCATCGGCGAAGCCTCGGAAGGAAATCTGAAGCTTTCCCAGCGCGGCAGGGCGGAAATCACTCTTGAAACCTTTGGGGTTCCCTGCCATAGTTCCAATCCTCAGAAAGGTGTCAACGCCGCTGCGCAAATGTGCAAGCTGATCACGGAAATCCTAAAGCTCCCACCGTCAAAGGATCCCCGTATGCAAGGCGACGGAATTTTAGTTCTGACCGACCTTCATTCAGAACCTTATCCCGGTGCTTCCGTTGTTCCTCATTACTGCAAAGCCACGTTCGACCGCCGTCTGCTGGTCGGAGAAACCCGGGAAAATGTTCTTGCGCCGATCCAGGCAATCATCGACAGAGAAAAAGAACTCGATCCGACACTGAATGCGCGCGTCTTTTATCCGCACGGCAGTGCCGTATGTTCTACCGGCGAAACAGTCGAAGCAGAACGGTTCTTCGCTCCCTGGCTGTATGAGCCGGATGAAACGATGCTTCGCGTACAGGCCGCTATGCAGAAGCGCGGCTACGATCCCAAATTCACCGGTTACAGTTTCTGCACCAACGGAAGCTACTATGCCGGTGAGGCTCATATTCCGACATTCGGATTCGGACCGTCACGCGAGGATCTTGCACATACGGTTGACGAGTACGTAGCCCTCTCCGATCTGTACGCTGCGGCAGACTGTTACCTAGCCGCATTGTATGCTCTTTTAAAGCCCGAAACCTGTAGTTAACATTCTCTCGCCACTTTTCATTCGATATAATTTCCATTCCCAAAGGTAAATCCTACATAGATTTTATCTTTGGGATTTTTTGACGACTATGTTCGAACTGACTCTATCATTGCTTTTATGTTTTGTAGGTTTGTCAATGATATGTGACAAAGTCAGGAAAAGAAAGAAGCGTATCCAAAGGCGAGTGCCAAAGCAAAGGACGCATGGGAAAATCATTGTATTGCTTCTGCCGGATAGCAAGCTGGTGCCGGAAGTCATCGAGG
>JAFWJN010000023.1 GCA_017514685.1 Clostridia bacterium | reverse complement strand
TATTGCAGGCATTGGAATAAGCCTTCATGGTATCGAGAAGGATCTGTTTTTGAGAATCACTCACTACGATCTTCAGTTTAGCCGTGACAGTTTGCAGCATACAGGGAATCTCCTTTATGAGATAATATTATCATATAATGGGATCAAAAGCAAGAGAAAAGACAGAACTTAGAATAGATAAACAAAAAGCAAAGAAAGGAGCAGCAGGAAGGAGGGGACCGCGAAAGCGGGCATTCCTCCCCGACTTACGGAGTTGAAGTCGGGGTATCCTGCCCGATAACTAGATGAAACGACTGGCATGGTTTCTTCCGTTATTGCTGCTGATTGCATGCGTCGGCACGCCGGCAGCAGAAATCGTGCTTGAAGTGACGGAAGCTCCGACCCCCGCAGTTTCACCTGTCCCTCTGGAAGTCGAAGTTCTCACATCTGCCCCGACAGAGGAACCGACGCCGTCGCCGACCGCGATTCCGACGCCTTCCCCTACCCCGACTCCGACTCCGACCCCGGAACCGACGCCCTCACCGACGCCTGCGCCCACTCCGTATTCCATCGTCTGGCTTCCCGATACCCAGCAGCTCGCCTACAGTTATCCCGAGAAGCTGTCCTCGATCGGGCAATGGATTTCCGACAGGATCGAAGGCAGAAACATCGTCTGCGTGATCCATACGGGCGATATCGTGGACAACGGATTCAAAGACTGGGAATGGGATCATTTTGACCGCGCGCTCAGTCAGTTTTACGGAAAAGTCCCGTTTGTTCCCATAGCGGGAAACCATGATATCGGCACTTCCGCAAAGAGCTATAAGGCATATGTGAAACGACCGTTTCTGCAGGACTTCTCCGATGAGCAGAAATACAACGGCGGTGAAATGCTTTATACCGTTCTGGAAGCAGGCGGAGAACAGATCCTTCTTCTCGGCATCGGATGGGATAAGGGAAAGACCAAAGCCGAACTTGCCTGGATCGACGAGGTTATGGGTCAATATTCCGACCTCCCCTGTATCCTTTTCACGCACGGCTATGTCACCGATCAGAAACGAATCCTTCCTCATTGCGCGTATCTGGAAAAAAAGGTGGTTTCCAAGTATTCCAATATAAGGATCGTTCTTTCCGGTCATTCCAGGGAATATTACTCCATGGACTTCTCCTATGATGATGACGGAAATGGAGAGACCGACCGCACCGTCCACGCCCTGATGCTGAACAAACAGGGAAAGGACTATATGTTCCGGATTCTGACCGTCGATCCTCTGACTCACGACATTGCCGTCGAAACGGTCTCCGCTGACGATTCCGTCATAGTCAAAGACCTCAAGGAATTCGGTCCGATCAGTTTCACGATTCAAAACGCTTATTAGCAGAGACCGTTTTGGTCACGCCCAAAAATACTACAGGGATGCCCTTTGAGGCATCCCTGTTTGCATTCAGAATCAAATTATTCCTTCACATAGCAGGCCTTCTCATCAAAGCCGATGATTGCGAGAAAGATCGGCGGCAGAAGCGCAAGACCAACGCCGAAGCCGTTCGTTTTCCCGAAAGATCTTGCCCAGCGCATGCACATCTTGATCCAGAGAATCAGGCCGTAGACCGGGATCAGGAACAGGAAGACTCGCCAGCCGTTACCGTCAAATTCCTCACAGAGCGTGTAAAGATTGTAGCCCGGGACAAAGCCCTTCCAGGCGACAAGACCCATTTTCTGGAAAACCAGATACATCATGTATAGCGTTGCCGCAAACCAGAGTACGGAGAATGCGTTGCTGAATGCGGATGCCAAAAAGAAAATTTTCATATTTTGAACCTCCTTTGATCAATTATTTCAATCGTTATCATCCTATCACACAATCGCTTGGAAATCAACAACTTCCCAAAACCTTTTCCTCTGATTGTGCCTATTTTGCACTTTACCAAATCAGTGAAAAGACTTTTCATTTTCTGATGCACATGATATACTAAATTGTTGAGAATATCCCCGTCTATGAGTAAATACCGGAGGTAAAACCCATGAATCCAACTTATGTCTGCGGACATCGAAATCCAGACACCGACTCGGTTGTTTCCGCCATGGCTTACGCCACGCTTCGGAACATGCTCGGTGACAACGGGTATATCCCCGCCCGGCTGGGTCATCTGAACGATGAAACGTCTTTTCTTTTGAAAAAGTTCGGATTTGAGCCGCCGCTTTTCCTGTCAACGGTCCGGACTCAGGTCAAGGATATCGACTATGACCAGCCGCCCCAGCTCGGTACGCAGGTTCCCGTCAGCTACGCATGGAATGTGCTTCAGCAGAATATCAATTACCATTCGGTTCCGATTGTGAATGAGGACGGCACTCTCTACGGTGTCATTACCTCCGGAGGAATCGCGGAAAACGATATGGAATCGATCCAGCGCCCTGTTGTGGAGAATGTTCCCATTTTCAACCTTCTTTCCGCGCTGGAAGGCCGTATTCTGAATGATGATGACGATCTTTTTGAATCAGTATCCGGTGAAGTAACGCTCGCTCTTCCGACCTCAGGAGAACCTCTGCACGGTGTCAAAGCCGGTTCCATTGTCATCTGCGGACAGCAGCAGGAAATCGTGGATAAAGCACTTGCGCTCGGTGCAAGCTGCATCATTCTCTGCCAGACGGATCTGGCTGAGATCTACCGCGGGCGTTCTTCCGATACCTGTCTGATCGCGACGCCGTTCGACGCCTACCGGGCTGCAAGACTTCTGTATCAGTCGATCCCTGTCAGCAGAATCGCTCAGACGGAAGATCTGGTCTGTTTCCATCTGGATGACTTTCTGGACGATGTTAAGGACGCTGTTCTTCAGAGCCGCTACCGCAGTTACCCGATTCTGGACCAGAACGAACACGTTGTCGGAACACTGAGCCGTTTCCACCTGATCCGGCCGAAGCGCAAACGCGTCTTCCTGGTAGACCATAACGAGCTTGGTCAGTCGGTTCCGGGACTCGATCAGGCGGAGCTGATCGGCATTATCGACCATCACCGTCTGGCGGATGTTCAGACCGGTTATCCGGTCTATATGCGCAACGAGCCCGTCGGCTCCACCAACACCATCGTTGCCACAATGTTTCAGGAAAAAGGGCTCATGCCCGGCGAAAAGCTGGCAGGTCTGATGGCTGCGGCGATCATCAGCGACACGGTCATGTTCAAGTCCCCCACTGCCACGCCACGTGACAGGCGCATTGCTGAGCGTCTCGCGCGTACGGCGGGGCTCGATCTGGAAGAGCTCGGAAGGGAAGTCTTCTCCGCATCCCAGAGTTCCGACAAACCGGTGAAAGCTCTCCTGATGACCGATTTCAAGGAATTCCACATTGGCGGTCACAAACTCGGAATCAGCCAGATCACCACGATGGATTCCGCGACCATGCTCAAACGCAAGGATGAATTCCTTTCGGTCATGCACAGCCAGCTGGAAGATAAAGGCTATGATATGATGCTCCTGATGATCACGGATGTTCTGAAAGAAGGTACCGAGCTCCTCTCAGTCGGAGACGAAGAACCTCTCCGCCAGGCATTCGGTCTTTCGAAAATCGAAGATCACCATATCTTCCTCAAGGGTGTCGTCTCCCGTAAAAAGCAGGTCGTTCCCGCCCTTGCAATCCTCTGGGGCTGATACAAAAGGTCATCTCTGTTTTTCTTCAAATGGTCGAAACGGATCTTTCCGTTTCTTTCATCATATATCCTGTTGTCAATCATCATGGAAAGGAGCTTCCCAATGGACAAATACGTATGCAGCGTCTGCGGCTATGAGTATGATCCCGAAGTCGGCGATCCCGACAACGGTATCGCTCCCGGCACCGCTTTCGAAGATCTGCCGGAAGATTGGACCTGCCCGCTTTGCGGCGTAGGCAAAGATGAATTCGAAAAAGCGTAAGCACAATTCCCCAAAAGACGGTTTGCCGTTCTGGCAACCGTCTTTTTTTGCTGTTTCATCCTATAATTCTTTCTTATTTTTCGCCTTTTGATGGTTATCCGAATGTAAAAACAAGCGTTTTTTTGATTATATATAAACAGCTCATTTTGAGGAATTGTCAGGCCCTCTCCACAACAGATATCCACTTCCAATTACAGTTATCCACCGCAAAAATCCCCAAAAAGTCATATTTTCGTCATATTTATGTGGACAACTGTGGATAACTCTGTGGATGACGTGGAAAACATGGATTTTTCAAATCTGTCCTATAAATTGGTCTTGATAGCCTTTTTCCGTTCAAAAAATTGAACGCTGCGATCACTCATGCTCTTTCCGTGCGGTCATTCGTCTCCTGAAAACAGTTTTTCGTTCTTTTGGAATTTGGGGGGAACAGAAAAGCCTTCCGCAAAGGAAAGCTGATCCTCTTTCTCTGTTGTGCTGTATCTCAAGTCTCATTTTCCTTCTCAGAAGGAAGGATAGACAATTCCAGAACCGCTTGTTTCTTACCATCGTCCGCAGTGATGCGTACTGAACCTGATTCGCCTGCACGTACGGCGACAAGGCTATGCCCGTAATAAGTTGTATAGTTTCCATCGGTAAAACGTTCCTCCGTCCGCGGATTCGCGCTGCCGAAGCCGAGCAGTTCCCCGTTCTCGACCGTGACGGTCACCTTGCGGTCATCGTTCGACTCTACGATGCCATTCTCATCTGCTACCAGGACCCGGAAGAATACCATTCCGCCCGGCCGTGCAGACGCTTCCTCTGCTTTGATGATCAGATTGGCATCCTTCGCTGTTTGCAGAGTGTCACGGCCGATCTCGCGTCCTCCGGCGTCATATGCAACAGCTGTCAATGTTCCCGGCTGATATTTCACCTTCAGGATTGCGCGGCAGTTTCTGACCTTTCCCTTTGCGGCAACCGATCCGTTCAAGAGCAGCTCGACCCAAACAGCGTCGGTATATACTTCAACTGTTGCCTTCTTCCCTTCGCATCCCTTCCACGACCAGGACGGAATCGCGTTAGTACCGCGCCATACTGCCTTTGCCGGCTTGCGGTCATGATTTATCGGCTGTACAGCAACGCGCGTTCCTTTTCCCCATACAGCCGATGCCCAGAATGCTTCACCGGTCGGATTTCCGAGAATGTCATATGCGCCCGTATCTGCCAGGAGCCAGGGATATGGTTTGTCAAATCCTCTTCCGTCCGCCGTATATGCCCAGGCTCCGATGCCGACTTCTCCGATATAGTCCCATGCAGTCCACATATAATCGCCGATCAGATACGGATACTTGCGGACCATAGCCCAGTTTTTGGCGATATCCTGAGGGAATGTCTCGCTGCCGACAACGATCCGGTCCGGATGGGCTTTTCCCTCCAGAGGATAGCGGCCGGACGCATAATTGTATCCCGCGATATCGAGCGTATCCAGGATCGGACTCGTCACCCGGTCGGCTTTCTTTCCGTTCGCCGCCTTATTCATTCCTGTCCCGACAAAACTCGTTGCAAGATTGAAGAAAGTACTGCTCATGCCGGTTGCCGCCTGCTCCGTGTCATTGTTGCTCTTTCCGCCTTTCTCCGGGTCCCATGTGTACTTTCCGTTTGCGCTCTGATTCAGGATCGTAAGGTTGATCCCTGCGGTGACCGCCCTGCCGGGATCCAGCTTGTGCAGCAGTTCGGTCATTTCTTTGGCGAGGCGGATTCCTTCCGGCTTTGCCGGTTCGGAAACCTCATTGCCGATGGAGTACATCAGCACCGACGGGTGATTGAAATCGCGCTTTACGATAGCAGAAAGGTCCTCTTTGAAATGATCGCTCCAGAAGGAGGCATAGTCATATTTTGATTTATGGTGGAACCAGATATCCCATGCCTCATCCATCACATACACACCCAGTTTGTCGCAGGCATCGAGCAAAGCGCGCGAGCACGGGTTGTGAGCCGAACGGATCGCATTGAAGCCGGCTTCCTTTAAGATCCTGATTCTGCGGAACTCGCTTTCGTCAAAAGTCGCCGTGCCTAAGATGCCGCTGTCATGATGCAGGCAGCCGCCGCGAAGCAGCGTTTCAGCCCCGTTCACAAACAAGCCTTTATTGGACCAGCTGATCTTGCGGATTCCAAACGGAATGCACACAGAATCCGTTTCGCTTGAAACCCGGCAGGTATAAAGTTTCGGGTCATTGTCGCTCCACAGACGTGCGCCTTTCAGTTCAAATACTGTTTTCTCTCCTTCCTCACTGGCAAGGATTTTATCGCCGTCAAGGATCTCAGTGCGAACAGAAAACGGAGCGCTGATCTCTACCGCAGGAGGCTCGACGGATAATGTGCGGATCTGTACCGATTCCGGCATTATCACGTCCCCGTTTCCCGTGTGCAGCCATACCGGCCGATAGATGCCCGCTCCGGAATACCATCTTGAATCAGGGGTATCCGCATTGTCGCACGTAACCGTAATCGTATTCTCTCCGTCCTTCAGAAGCCCGTCAAGGCTGATAAAGAACGGGAGATATCCGTACAGCGCTCCTCCCGCTTCAACGCCGTTGATAAGCACCCGGGCGTTTTTATAGACGCCCTCAAACTCCAGAATCACATGTTCCTCGCCGGGCTTTTCAAACGTTTTTTCATATGTATAACGGCCTCCCGAAAAATACGCACCGGAACTTCCGGAACCGGCATCCGCTCTGCGTTCGGTATGCAGCATTGCGTCATGCGGCAAAGTCACCGCTTTTCCATTACAGAACCAGCCTCTGTTAAAATCCGTTTTCTTCATAGCACTCAACCTTTCTCAAAAAAAATGTCAGAAAACCATGGCCCTGACATTTATTGATAATCCTGTTCCTGATGTTCGATCAGAAGCTCTGATACAGAGCCTTAAACAATGCATTGGTCTCATCGCAGAGACCTGACTTGACAAGAGCGTTTACTTCGGCAAACGCTGAAACAGCTTTTCTCAGAGATTCCGCCGGCAGCATCTTCGCGTTTTTGATTGCTGCTTCCGCCGCATACGGGCTTCCTCCGATACGGGATACGATTTCCTGGTGCGGGCGTTTGCGGTCCAGCATTTCACGCGCAATCAGAATCAGCCGGAGTCTGCCTTCCAGAAAGCCCGCAATTCCCATCGGGGATTCCTTCCCGGACTGCAGCACTGTTCCCAGCATCCTCATTGCGTCATCTTTTTTACCCGCCAGAAGCGCGTCAAGCATTTTGAACGCGTTATACTCCGTTGATGCCGTTACGACGGTCTCGAGCGTTTTCTTTGTTACCGTCCCGCCGGCCCCCACAAATCCGCAGGCTTTGCTGAGTTCATTTCTCAACCGGTACGCATCTGTTCCGACCATCTCAATCAACTGCCTTGCCGTACGGTCATCCAGTTTGGAACCATAAATAGCAGCTTCTCTCATGCAGAATTTTGCAGCGCGGTCCGCTGTCAGCTCATCAAATCGGATCATGCGGTCCTTTGATGAAAACAGTTTCATAAAGGCAGTCTCTTTCGGATCACCGCGCCTTACGAACAGGACAATCGCGTCTAAAAGCGTGAACAGCCGGCCAATGCTTCCGGGATTCTTCTTCTCTTCCGCATTCAGTCCGTCCATGAGCTCACTGTCGCTCCATTCATTCACTATGACAATGTGGAATTCATCAAAGAACGGTAGCTGCCCTGCCGCATCCAGAAGATCCCTCGCAGTCGGATTCTTCAGGCGGTGCAGATTCATTTCGGCGCACGAAGGATCCAGCATACCGATGATTCTGTCCAGTGCTTCCTGTTTGGTCAGTTCTTCGGCTCCGGTCAGAAGGTATGATCCCCGCAGTTTTCTCTCTTTGGTTTCCTTGTAAAGGGTCTGCTCATTCATGTTTTTATTGTATCACAAACACAGACCGGATACAACAATTCCTTTCCTGTGCGGCTGATTTCCGGCTCTTTTATAATCCCCAGATTTCTTCGAAAAAATGCTTGCTTTTGGGATTCTTCTATGATATATTAATTCGGCTAACGGTCCTCTTTGTTTTCCAACAAGGAAAGCCAACAGACCATAAGGAGGTGAAAAACATGAATCAGTACGAAGTTTTGTACGTGATCACACCCGAATTGGATGATGAGGCAAATCAGTCCGTTCAGGATAAGTTTGCAAAAATCATCACCGACAACGGCGGTGAGATCGAAAAGACCGATGTATGGGGCAAACGTCGCCTGGCATACGCTATCGATTACAAAACGGAAGGCTTCTATGTTCTCGTGAACTTCAACGCGAACCCGGAACTGCCCCGCGAACTCGAGCGTAACCTGAGAAATGACGAGCGCATCATGCGTTACATGGTTACCCGTAAAGAAGCATAAAATCAACAGATCAGCACGATAGAATTTGGAGGAACGAAGAATGAATAAGATTACGTTGATTGGAAACCTGACACATGATCCTGAAACCCGTACCACCTCTTCCGGCGTAACGGTGTGCACATTCACGATCGCAGTTAACCGCAGATTTGCCCAGCAGGGCGGCGAACGTCAGACCGACTTTTTCCGCATCAATGCATGGCGCCAGCTCGGCGAAACATGCTCCCGCTATCTGGCAAAGGGACGCAAAGTCGCGGTGATCGGAGAATTACAGGCACGCACTTACGAAGCGAAAGACGGTACGACCCGCATGTCATTGGACGTTTCAGCAGATGAAGTCGAATTCCTGACTCCGCGCGGCAACGAGGAAGGCAGCAGCGGTTATTCCGCTCCCCGTCCCCAGCAGACCCCGGATATGGGCGGCTTTACCGACATCAATGCCGATGACCTGCCATTCTAAATTAATAAATTAGGAGGCTATACCATGGAAGATCGTAAACAGCTGCGTCCGCGCCGTCCGCGCACCAGACGTAAAGTTTGCCGTTTCTGCGTTGAGAAGGCCACATCCATCGATTATAAAGACATTCGTAAACTGCAGGGATTCATTACCGAAGCCGGTAAGATCATGCCCCGCCGTATGTCCGGTGTATGTGCAGAGCATCAGCGTGATCTGGCGATCGCTATCAAGCGCGCCCGCATCATGGCTCTGCTGCCGTACGTTGCAGAATAAGCAATCAGACACACTATATAATATTGAACCTTAATTGACCGATTAGCATCAGATCCCGGCTGAATGAAAGCCGGGATCTGTTTTTCTCTGTATCATGTTATTCCGCTTTGTACTCCCTCGTCATGAGCAGGCTGACAGCGGTCTTCGGATCCGCGCCGTGATGAACCATCTCGTTGACCGCGAACGTGATCGGCATCTCCACATCATATTTCTGCGATAGCCCGACTGCCGCCGGAAGTGCGTTAATCCCTTCCACGACCATTCCGACCTGCTCGATCGCTTCTTTTGCGGAAAACCCTCTTCCCATAAGGTTTCCGGCACGGTTGTTACGGCTGTGACGGCTTGTTGCCGTTACGATCAGGTCTCCGATGCCGGCAAGTCCGTAGAAGGTTCTTTCGTCGCATCCCATCGCTTTTCCGAGTCTTGCGATCTCCGCCATGCCTCGTGTGATGATCGCAGCTTTCGCGTTGTCTCCGTACCCGATTCCATCGGATACTCCTGCCGCCAGAGCAATGACATTTTTCAAAGCACCGCAAAGTTCAACGCCCTCGATATCCGGATTCGTATAGACACGAAAATAAGAGTTTGCAAAAACAGACTGTACATATTGGGCCGTTTTCAGATCCGTTCCCGCAGCAACGATCGTCGTCGGAAGTCCGATACTGACTTCTTCCGCATGGGTCGGGCCGGATAGCGCCACGATCCTCTCCTTTGCAAGATGACATTCCTCCATGATGACAGATGTCATGCTGAGATAAGTGACCGGTTCTATGCCCTTGGCTACGCTGACTATCACCGTCTCAGATTCCAGATACGGCGCCGCGATCTTCGCCGTGCTGCGCACGTAAACAGACGGAACAGCAAACACCGCAATGTCTGCTTCTTTCAATGCCTCCCGAATCTGATCCGTTATTCCGATTTCCTCTGGAATGAGAACATCCTTCAGTTTAGGATGTCTTCTGTCCGTCCGAAGCATCTCTGCTTCTTCCTTCAGCGCAGACCATAGAACTACGGAGTGTCCGTTCTCCGCAAGCATTTTTGACAAGGCCGTTCCCCATGTCCCGGCACCGATGATTCCGATTTTCGCCATGGCCTTCCCTCCTTGCTAAGATGATTTATTTTATCATATTTTTGAACGTTTGTATACGCATGCTTTCTGGCTTCATAACACCTGCCCGAATTAAAAGAATATGTAAAACAGCACTTGCCTATCTAATGAAAATATGGCATTATATAAGGCAAGAGGTTTGTCTCTGTTTTATCTTTCATGATTGAAGGGGAAGTAAGATTTTAAGATGAAAAAGTTTTTTCAATGGCTGAATCAGCGCAAGGTCTTCCGGGACCTGAACCCGCAGGAATTTTCCTGGGTTCTGTACGATGTGGGCAACTCGGCATATACGATGCTGGCCTGCTCCCTCATTCCGATCTGGTTTAAAGCGCTTGCTGTCAGGGAAATTGCCGAAGATGTTGCGGCAGAGGGATTTCTGACCCAGAAAGCCGCGACCGGAACATACTCTCTGGTCATAGCTATCGTTACGGTCATCATCGCGCTGTTAGGACCTGTTCTCGGTGCGTTTGCGGACCGCAAAGACAAGAAAAAGATCTTCTTCACAACGACCGTTGCCATCGGCGTTATCGGTTGCCTCATCAACAGCGTTGCCTGGAGCTGGCTCTTGTTCCTGGTCGTTTACACCATCACGAAAGTCGCCTATCAGGCTTCCCTGACGTTCTATGACTCGATGCTCAACGACGTCACGACGGAAGAGCGCATGGACGAAGTTTCCTCCTATGGTTATGCCTGGGGTTATATCGGTTCCTGCATTCCCTTCCTTGTCGCTCTCGTTGCCTACATCCTCAGCGGCGGTCTTTCCGAGAACCTGATGCTGTTCTCCCCGTTGGTCGGCAAGATCATCGGCTTCGGCATTACGGCTGTCTGGTGGCTGCTTGTCACGATTCCTCTGATCAAAAACTATAAGCAGGCAAACTACGTTGAAAACGTCGAACACCATTCTGTCGGCGATGTCTTCAAAGGCATCCTGAAAACACTGAAGAAGATTGCAGTCGAGGACAAGAAAGTCCTGTTCTTCCTGATCGCGTTCTTCCTGTACATCGACGGTGTCGGAACGATCATTGACAACTGCATCAATATCGGTACTGCACTCGGTCTGAACACCGTAGGACAGGTCGTATTTCTCCTTGCAACGCAGGTCGTCGCATGGGGCGGTTCTCTGGTCTTTGCCGCCTTGTCCAAGAAACATAAGACGGTTCCTCTGATTCTGGTCTGCATCATCGGCTACTTCTGCGTCTGTATCTACGCGCTGTGGCTCAAGCAGCTTTACCAGTTCGCGATTCTGGCATTCGGTGTCGGCTGCTTCCAGGGCTCCATCCAGTCCCTGTCCCGTTCGTACTATTCCAAGATCATCCCGCCTGAAAACTCCGGCGAATATTTCGGAATCTACGATATCTTTGCCAAAGGCGCATCCTTCCTTGGTTCCGCTCTGATCTCGGTTGTCATGTTTATTCCCGGCGGCAACATCAATATCGCTGTTGCTTCCCTGAGCGCTTTCTTCCTGCTTGGTTTCATCTTCCTGATCATCTCCTCCAAGCAGAAGACTCTCAACCGCAAACCTGCGGAAGGTGCAATCGAAGAATAATCGCTGTTGTTCTCTGCAGGCTGTCCAGACGGACAGCCTGTTTTTTTCACTATCCTTTGTTTCCAGCCAATCAAAATACGGCTACCCGGAATCTTGTTCCGAACAGCCGCATATTTTTGGTCGTATTAAACTTATAACAAAGTCTGAATCTCCGCAAGCGTCGGCATTGACCGCAGTGCTCCCTTTCGGGTGGTGACGATCGCCGCGGCGCTGTTTGCAAAGCGAAGCATGTTCATAAGGCTGTCATCCGTGCGATGATCGAGGCCGTTCTCCAGCACATCATGGATAACGCATGCGCAGAACGTATCTCCCGCCCCGGTTGTCTCGATGGTGCGGACCTTACAGCCAGGAGCAAAGATATGCCGGTTCTCATAGAAGCAGTGACTTCCATTCGGTCCGGCTGTGATATTCAGCAAACGAATGTTCGGGAACTGGGCTTTCAGAATGGCAGCGCCTTTCTCAAAGTCCGCTTCACCGGTCATAAACAGAACTTCGTTGTCAGAGATTTTCAGAATGTCGCACTGTGCAAGGCCCCAGGCTATCTGCCGTTTTGCCTCATCCAGGTCATCCCACAGCGGTTCACGAAGATTGGGATCGAAAGAAAGGATGGCTCCTGCGTCTTTCGCTGCTTTGACGGCCACCTGAGTAGCTGTACGGCACGGTTCATCCGTCAGAGACAGTGTGCCAAAGTGGAAGATACGGCAAGATTCCAGCAGCTCCCTGTCCAGTTCCTCCGCTTTAAGGCAAACATCAGCTCCGGGTTTGCGATAAAAGCTGAAGGATCTGTCTCCGTCTTTGTGGGTATGAACGAACGCCAGTGTTGTATGCACCTTGTCATCACGTAATAGTCCCCGGTTTTCAATTCCGCAATCTGCAATGGCTTCTGCCAGCAGATTTCCGAAATCATCATTTCCCACCTTGCCGATAAATGCGGTTTTGTGTCCAAGTTTCTGGAGCATGGAGAGCACATTGCAGGGAGCCCCGCCGGGATTTACCTCCAGCAAAGGATTTCCCTGAGAACTGATGCCGCTTTCCGTAAAGTCGATCAGCAGTTCTCCCAAAGCAGTCACATCATATGGTTTCATGTCATTCCTCCATTAAAAGATCGTATTTGGTCACGTCCATCAGAACCTTTCCATCGGTGTTGAAGGAAATATCCGATGCAGAGACATCCGTAAAGACGGTGCATGTCATAGTCTGTTCACCGTCGTTGATGAAGACTTCCGCGCTGAACCGGTCCAGAATGATGCGGAGCTTGATCTCTCCGTTTTTAAACGGGACCTCGCAACGGCGCTGGTGAATATATGCCCGCCGGCTGCCGGAGAATTTCCGGTCGATTCGAAGAACGGATTCATGGGTACGGTAGCTGAGTTTGGTATAGAACTGCTCGTTCTCCATAAACCGGGCAGCGAACTTATGATACAATGGCGCGTTGGGAACCGGTCTGAGAGTGATTTCCATATCCACGGTCCGGCCCTGAACACCCGGCAAACGGACTACTCCGTCCACCAAAATATCTTTATGCGTTACCGGATTTTTGCGGAGTTTTTCAATTTCCCGGATGGGTTTTTGATAAAGTCTGCCGTTCCGGATGGACAGTTCTCTTGGCAGAGTCATCTGGCCAAACCATTTGAATTCCCTCAGACTTGAAAGCTTCGTCGTATCCCAGTTCTGCATCCAGCCGATCATGATCCTTCTCCCGTCTGGAGCCAGCATCGTGGTCGGGGCGTAAAAGTCGATTCCATAGTCCACGGCATGGTCGGATTCCGGGATAAAGCGTTTTTCCTTTTCATCGAAGTGACCGATGATACAGGCGGTTCCGTTTCCGTTGTGATACTCAAACCTTTCCGGAAGCATATCCTGCGGACTCACCAGCAAGACGTCTTTTCCATCCAGTGGGAAGAAATCCGGGCACTCCCACATGAGTCCGAGGCGTCCGTCATTCTCGATCAGGATGTTTTCAAACTCCCAGTGAATACCGTCCTGGCTCTTGAAAAGCAGGATCTTTCCCAATGTGTTTTCATCGCAGGTGCCGATCACGCAGCGATAGCCTGTTTCCGTTTTCCAGATTTTCGGATCCCGGAAATTGTGATAGTCGCAGCCTTCGGGAAGAACATGCTCGTTCAGTACGGGATTGTGAACATATTTTTTATAATCCAGCCCGTCACCGATGGCTACGCACTGAGTCTGTATCTCCTTTTTCCCTTCCCCGCCTTCTTTCCGGACACCGGTATAAAGCAGCAGATGCTTACCGTCCGGTGTCTCGATAGCGCTTCCGGAAAAACATCCGAAGTCATCGTACGGCTTATCTGGCGCCATGGCGGCAGGAAGATAGGTCCAATGGAGCAGATCTTTACTGACAGCATGTCCCCAGTGCATGTCATTCCAGACGGTTTCATAGGGATAATACTGATAGAACAGATGGAACTTGCCGCCGTAAAAAGAGAATCCGTTTGGGTCATTCATCCAGCCTGTATACGGTGTCAGATGAAACAGCGGCCTGGCTTCATCCGGTATGAGCTCGGCTGCCTCCTTCTCGTACGCTCTGGCAAATAACAGTTTATGCTTCATGAGATTCCTCCATAGACTCCTCTTTCTCTCTTTGAATGCGTTCCAGGTCTTCCGGACGCATATGCTTTAAAAACGCTGCTTCAATCGGGAATGTTGCTCCCCAGTATACCGTTGCGGGAACCAGAATCACCAAAGCAGGCACGGTCAGCGACAGGGCAATTCCTCCGAGTACAATTCCGACCACGCACAGCATTCTGATGGGATGCGCTCTCAGCAGCATCAGGCTGAACCGCAGCACCTCCTTCACGGTACCGTTGAATCGGGCGGCATAGGCAGCGACATACACTGTCCAGGTCAGCGCCAGCACAAGCAGTCCGAGCGTGACCCCGTACATCCAGCCCATGGGATACCCCTTCACGATCAGGCTCCGCAGAATCAGCGCGTCCACTCCCAGCAGAGCAAGGACGGCCAGTTCCACCAGCCAGCACAATGTGGACCGTTTGAAGTTCTCCCGGAAGGCATTCCAGAAACTGCTCCAGAGATAATCGTCCCCTTTTCGGATATGATGATAGCAGGAACTGTAGAGAGCAGTGGTAGCCGCGCCCATGGTAACTATGGGCAGCGAGAACACTACCCACAGCACACTTAAGGCCATCATATCAAAGAAAGCGATCAAAAACCGCATCATAGGGTTGTTGATATCAAACAGTCGCCCCATGCAGAGCTCCTTTCCCCTTACCGGGTATACAACCGCAGATCAGAAACCGTGACAGAGTTATTTTCCGCAAACAGGCGCACCGGCCTGCCGGACACACCGTAGACACGAACCGTCAGGGCAGCCAGCCCATCCAGGTACAGGATTCCTATGGATCCTTCCTGGATATAGGTGAAAGCATAGTCCTTCCCGGATTCAAGCTGTACCGCAGTCTCCGTGATGGGGGTGCTTCCTTCATTGAACTGAAGGGAAATGGTACCTGCCTTGGGATCAAACGTAATGAACTTATACTTATCAGCACGGCCGTTATAGTCAAAAGCAAAACCGAAGGTACCGTTCTTCTCAAAGCGGATCGAACCGGTCAGCAGAAAACTTTCATATGCGGTGCACAGATCTGCGTACCCGTAAGCAGAACCGGTATTCAGTTCCACTTTCATATCATCCACCAGAAGCTGACGCCGTGCGGTATATTGAGCCTTAACGGCATCCACCGGAGCCAGAGCAAGCGTTCCGTCCGCATTCTGAATCAGCTTCTGCACTGCCAGATTGCCCGCCCAGCCGGTAACATCCTGTGTCGAAGATACGGATTCGGAACGGCGCGCCCAGCCTACCATATAGGCATCGGTACCGTTGTCCACATGCTTTGCGGCATAGAAGAGTTTGGCATCCAGACGGACCGCTTCTCCGTAAGGACCATAAGGCGCATCCGCGACAGCATACCATAGAGTATCATCCTGACCGGAATAGGTCAAGTAATATTTATTGCCGATACGGAAAGTATCCGAGCATTCCAGGTTCCAGAAAGCGCCCGTGGGATCAGTAAAGATGATTCCATCGTAGTTTACAGTGGAAAGATCCCCGGATAAAGTAAATTTCAGGATACGGGCTTTATTGCTCTGGGAAGCGGTAACGGTCAGGGTGATCGTGTCTGTCGCTTCGTCATAGTAAGCCTGCGGATCGCGGAAATCGTTCTTCTGACCCAGTTCAGAAGGCGGTATGATCTCCCAGCCTGCTATTTTTTCGAAGGAAGTAAGGCTTGTTCCCTTGGCTACCAGAATCTTTTCTTTGAACTCATAACTGTCAGAAAAAGCATGACCCGTATAGAAGAAGTAGTAGACATCTTTTACTTTTACTACGGATCCGGTACCGATCCATCCGTCCTGACCGCCGGAGCGGGAGGCTTCCAGCACTACGTCATCCTTCTCCGTATACGTTACGAAGTCTTTTGTCGTGGTCAGGTAGATGGAATGATTGTAGGAATCGCCGCCCTCTTTCAAATAATAGATATAATAGGTTCCATCCTCGTAGTAAGGCATAGTGTCGCCGACGTAAGGCTGGACACCGTTGTCCTGTGCAGGAAGGAAGAATGTCTTATAGGTATAGGCAGCCTCCTGACTGCCCGGCGTGCGCAGAGCAGCATAATCGGTTTCATTCTCAGGAAATACAAAGACCTCTCCGTCCGCTGCCGTAGGTACAGCAGGGGCTTTCGGGGCGCAGGCGAGCAGCAGCACCGCCAGCATCAAGGATAACAGCATCGATAAATGTTTTCTCTTCATAGCAATCTCCTCCGTGATGGGGGAAGCGGTTTTCCGCCTCCCCCGATTATCTTGGTTTTATCGGAACGTATATTCCGTTTCTGAAAGGATCGTCATTGCACCTGCTTTTTCCACACGCACGTCTGAAATCGTGATTGTATTCGGTGCGGCGCAGTTGCCGAGCGAAAGCTGCAGCACCAGATCTGTGTCACGCGCAGCATAGACCGCATATTCAACGGTACGGGTTTCCGGATAGGCGTTCAGACCATACATCGCGCCAAGTCCTTTCTCTTCACCGCCGTTGTTGAAGCAGACTTCATAACCGGTCTCCTGCTCGGCTTTTACGTCGATGCGGATACGGTACTTCTGCTCTGCCTTCAGCTTCGTTCCGGTCGTGACAAACAGTTTGACTTTCCATGCTTCTGCACCTGTCTCCGGAGCCTTGACGATGCGCATCTTCGCTTCTTTGGGAGCCTTTTCCAGGTTCGTCTGGTACGTTTCGTGCGTGAACGCAGTTACCGTTGCGCTCGTATGTTCGACCTCACGGAGCTCATACGCAACTTCCTCGATCTTGATATTACGGACCGTATAGGTGTTGCCGTCCGTGCCATTGGTTTGGCCGACACGAAGCTGCAGGATCAGCTCGCCCTTGCTCTGACCGGGATTAATGATATAGGACACGGTCTGATTCCCTTTTGCAAGCGATTTACCAGTCAGCTGCCCGTAGGCCGCTTCTGTGGAACCATCATAGAACACTTCAAACGTGCCCTGCGGTTTTGCAGCCTCAAGATCAAAGCTGACGCGATAGCCTTTGCTCTTTTCGGGAGTGAACCCTGTCTGCACCTGCAGTTTTACATTCCACGGATGTCTCTCCGAAGGAGCAGAATGAATATACAGCGTAGCGCTGTCTGTGTTCTGCTGCAATTCGGTCACGTAGCCAGTATCGGCAAAGTTCTTGATATAGCCCTGACTGTCGAACCGGATGGAATCAGGCAGTACGTTCGTTGCCGTATCACTGCTGATCTCCTCGACCTCCACGTCGGAGATCGTCACGGTCGTGCCCGCGTTCGCGTTGCCGAGATTGCACTGCAGAATCAGCGTAGCGTCGGCTTCAGGCGTCACAGTATGCGTAACCGTCGCTTCTGTCGTCAGGTTGTATTCTCCGCCCAGCGCAGCCTCGGATGCGCCGTTATTGTAGCATACCTCAAATCCCGTTTCAGCATCTGCGCTGACTTTCATTCTGATCTGATAGGTCTTCCCTGTTTCAAGCGCAGCTCCTGTCTCTACAAACAGTTTGACCTTCCACGCTTCTTTGTTGTCAGGTACCGATGAGATCATCAGCGAGGCTGAAGAATCGGTGTTTGAGGCCGTTGCAGCGTAATCCTCGTGCGCCCAGAAGTTCACAGGCGACCATGCGGTAAAACCGGTTGTGCAAAGGTTCTCACCCGGAGTTCCCTCCGCCGTTTCCAGCTTGATCCCGCTGATGGAAACTGTACTGCCCGCAGGCGCGTTACCCGCAGAAATCTGGATCACAAGATTCTTATCCGCATCCGGTGTGACGTCATAAACGATCGTCTGTTCTCCGCTCTGATCATAAAGCGCGCCGACTCCCTTTTCCGTATCTCCGTCATTGAAGCAGACTTCATAGTTGAACGTTGCCGAAGGCTGTATGTTCAGCGAAATGCGATAGGGTTTATTCGCCTCAAGCGTGGCAAGCGCGCCTGTAAACAGCTTAAGTTTCCAGACCTCCTGTCCGTCCGGAACCGAACCGACCAGCAGCGTTGCACCGTTTTCACCGCCCGTAAGGCCTGCTGTGTAGCCGTCAGCGCCCCAGAAACTGAATGAGCTCTCGGTCGAGAAGAATGGAGCATTGCATGGAACGTCAATCAGCGATGTATTTCCGGAATCGCTCCATGCCTCGACCTTGATGCCGCTGACCGTGACGGTGCTGTCCGCGGGTGCGTTGCCCGCAGAAATCTGGATCACGAGATTCTTATCCGCATCCGGCGTGACATCATAGACGATTGACTGCGCGCCGCTCAGTTCATAGAGCGCGCCGACACCTTTTTCAGTATCACCGTCGTTGAAGCAGACTTCATAGTTGAACGCTGCGGATGGCTGCACACTCATCGAGATGCGATAGGTCTTGTCCGCTTCAAGCGCTACGCCGGTACCGGCAAACAGTTTGAGTTTCCAGACCTCCTGCCCTGATGGAACTGATCCGACCAGCAGTTTGACTGTGCTGCTGTCGCCGCCAATGCCCGCAGCATAGCCGTCCGCCGCCCAATAGCTGAACGAACTGACGGATGAGAAGGACGGTGTATCGCATGTAACAGGCGTTTGCTCTTCGGTGCACGCTTCCACAGTGATATTACTGACAGAAACGACGCTGCCCGCGGGCGCATTACCCGCCGACACCTGAATCACAAGGTTCTTGTCCGCATCCGGCGTTACTTCATACACAACGGTCTGCTCGCCGGAGAGGCCATATACCGCGCCGACGCCTTTCTCTGTGTCGCCGTCATTGAAGCAGACTTCGTAGCTGAACGCCACGGAAGGAGAAACCTTGAGGGAAATCTTATACGGCTTGCCCGCTTCGAGCGTGACACCGGTGCCGGCAAACAGTTTGAGTTTCCAGACCTCCTGTCCGCCGGGTACGGAACCGACCAGCAGCTTGGCTGTAACGCTGTTTCCTCCGATGCCCGCAGTATAACCGTCTGCCGCCCAATAACTGAATGAGCTGTAAGATGAGAATGACGGAATTCCGCTCTGTACATCTGCCGTCTGTTCGGTCGGCGTGTCGGACTGTACCTCGACCTTGATGCCGCTGACCGTGAACGTCGCTCCGGTCGGCGCGTTGCCGATCGAGTATTGGATTACGAGATTTGCGTCATGGTCCGGAGTGACGGTATAATCCACCTTCTGTGAACCGGAAAGCCCGTACTGTGCTGCGCTCTGATCACTCAAAACGCCCTTTTCCGTGCCGCCGTCGTTATAGCAGATCTCATATCCGAAGCTCGCCGCTATGGTCGAGCTGATTCTGTATGTCTTGCCGGCTTCCAGCGTGACGCCTGTATTTGCGAACAGTTTGGTCTGCCAGACACTGCTCGCCGGGGATTCTGTGAACGTTACGCACGCGCCGCCTTCACCGGACAGTACGGTCGTATACCCGGAATCGGACCAGAGGTCGAACGATCCCTTATGCAGCGTCTGAATCGTTTCCGTCACGTTTTCTTCATGCTCCGGCACCCACTTCTGAAGCGTCACATTACTGATGGAGATTGTATTCTCCGCAGGCGTACTGCCGAACTGGAATATCAGGACCAGATTGCCTGCGTCCGTTATGCTCTCCGGCACATCTATGGTATGGTTGACATTCACGGAGCCGTTATTCGAAACAGACAGTGAGTACTCGGCGCCATATCCCTTTTCCTCGTCGCCGTTGCTATAGCAGACCTCAAAGCCGAAACCCTGTTCAGCGGAAACGGTCGCATTGACGAGGTATTTCACGCCAGGTTCCAGGTTCGTATGAGTATCAACAAACACTCTGGATTTCCAGACGAGTTGATCCTCCGGAACCGCCGAAACATTCAGCGTCATACCGGAAAGGGTTTGTTCATATCCGTCACCATGGCCTTCCGAGGCGGAAAGGCTGGCAGAAACATTCTCATATGCCGCATCGACCGTGACTGTATGAGATTCTTGGTCTTCAGTCACGTATGGATAAACGAATGTACCCAAAACGTTTGACCAGCTGTAGGTCGTTTCAACCGTCTGGATCGTCAGCGTACCAACCGATACGGTATTGCCTTCCGTCGCGCCGAGCTGCAGACAGATCGTCAGCTCACCCTTGACCTCGTCGCATGGGAATGTATAGGTCACATGGTTCGCGCCTGCCGCCAGCGTCTGGCCGTACAGCGCGCCGTAGTCTTTTTCAGCATTGCCATTGAAACAGACCTCATAGGTCTGGCTGTTCGCGGCGTCGAGATCAAGCTGCACGCGATAGGTCTTGCCCGCTTCCGGAGTAAAACCGGTCTTGATATTCAGCTTCGCATTCCATACATTGTGCGTTTCAGGCGTACGCAGGATACGGTAAGTCGGTTTGCCGCCCTGTGATTCGAGCAGCGCCGTGTAACCATCATCGTGAGATTCGGTCACATCACCCGAAGAACTGTAATAGGTGACGCTTACCGGCACGGCGGAGTAGTCTCCCAATGTTACCGTGCTCATCTGCAGTCCGCTGACAGAGACCGTATTGCCATCCGTTGCGCCGAGCTGCAGGCAGATCGTCAGCTCGCCCTTGCTCTCCTCTGGTGTGAACGAGTAGGAAATACGGTTTGAACCCACTGTCAGAGTCTGACCGTACAGCGCGCCGTAGTCTTTTTCAGCATTGCCGTTGAAGCAGACCTCATAGGTCTGACCGGTTGCGGCGTCAAGGTCAAGATCCAGATGATAGGTATTGCCCGCTTCCGGAGTAAACCCGGTTTTGATGTAAAGTTTCGCGTTCCACACATTGTGCGTTTCCGGCGTGCGCAGAATGCGATAAGTCGGCTTGCCCCCCTGCGATTCGAGCAGCGCCATATAGCCGTCATCGTGCGATTCGGTCACGTTGCCCGAGCTGCTGTAATAGTTCACGCTGACAGGGATCTCATTGAATTCGCCCTGTGCCTGCGTCTGGACCTTCAACTCGGTCACGGAGACGGTGTTGCCCGCCGTTGCACCAAGCTGCACGCAGATCGTCAACTCGCCCTTGGCTTCCTCACAGGCGAATGTATGTGTTATCTGGTTTGCGCCGGATGTCAGAATCTGACCGTACAATGCGCCGTAGTCCTTTTCATTGTTGCCGTTATAGCAGACTTCAAATTCCTGCCCGTTTGCAGCATTGAGGCCAATCGTTATCTGGTAGGTCTTGCCCGCCTCCGGTGTAACGCCGGTACTGATAAACAGTTTTGCGTTCCACACGTTGCGCGTCTCAGGTGTACGGAGAATGCGATAGACCGGCGTTCCCCCGTCTGATTCCAGCAGTGCCAGATATCCCTCGTCATGCGATTCGGTCACGTTGCCCGACTGACTGTAGTAGGAAACCGTCACGGGCGCTTCGGTATAGCTTTCTATTGTAACTTTCTGTACCTTCACGTTGCTGACCGTGACCGTGTTGCCCGCAGGGCTTGCGCCAAGGTCGAACTGCAGAACAAGATTTCCGCTCTGCGCGGCTGCGATGGTCGAAGCGTAGGTCTGTGCACTTGGGGACAAGGTCTGCCCGTACAGCGCGCCATAGCCTTTTTCAGCACTGCCGCGGTTATAGTCGATCTCAAACGACATTTCAGTGGTTGCAGACGCATCCACGCTGACAAGATAACGGCTGCCTTCTTCGAGCGTAACACCGGTATCCAAAAACAGCTTCGACTGCCATACCTCTCCGCCGCCGACTGCCGAAATGTCCAGCGTTACAGTACTGCCGGACGCAGAAGCCTGCTGTTCATATCCATCCGCATGCTCCTCACGGACATTGGACCCCGTTTGATAGGAGAAGGATTCCGGCAAAACACTGACTGCTGATCCGCTCATAGCCTCGACCTTGAGATTGCGGAACGCATATGCATTACCGCTGGCATCATTCGTCTCGCCGAGCTGCAGCCTGAGTACAAGCTTGCCGTTGCTTTCGGCCGGCGTAAATGTATAACTCACATGATCCGCAGATCCAGCCGTAAGGCTGCGGTTGTAAAGCGCACCGTATGCATTCTCGGCATTGCCGTCAAAGCAGATCTCATATTTCGCCTGATCAGCGTCCGGCGTGAGATCGAACGAGACCCGGTAGGTCTGTCCCGCCTCCGGTACAACGCCGGTGTCGACATACAGCCTTGCCTTCCACACGCCGCGGTCATTCGCGTTCTCGGGTGCTTTCACGATGCGCATATCCACGCCGTCAGCCTGCTCGTCAGTTTCGATCACATAGCCGGTGTCATGACCGGTGAAAACTGTATCCGTTCCGTCGAAAGTAAAGTTTTCCAGCGGAATCTCCTTATAGGATTTCGGAACGTTTTGAGTCGTCACGCCCGTTGTTACCACTTTATCGAGTGCAAAGTCACTCGGAAGCAGTTCACGGTACTGGTCTTTGATTTCCTCAACTTGCACGCTGTTCACCATGACCTTGCTGCCTGCCGGATTCTTGCCGAACATCAGCTGCAGCACGACTTCTTTAGCCGTAAAGCCGGTCACCGGAACGGAAAACGTCTGGGAGAACGTTGCGGTTCCGGCGGACAGATGCTGTCCGTACAGTGCCGCATATCCCTTTTCAACGTCATCATTGTTGAAGCAAATCTCAAAATCCAAATCCTGATCCGACGTTACGTCCGCGCTGACGCGGTAGCGCTTGCCAGCCTCCGGTACAGCACCGGTACGGATAAACAGCTTTGATTTCCAGACTTCCGCGCCCGCAGGAACGGCATTGACCGTCATCGTGACACCGTCTTCTGTGCGGGTCAGCGACTGCGTATAGCCGTCATCGTGCGCGTCATATACGCTCTTTTCACTCGCATATGAGATGGCGCCCGGCAGAATACTCGTAAACGTTGCTGTATCAGTCATGTCCGCAACCGTGATCTTTTCAAAGTCGATCACGAACGGCGATAGCATTCCGAGCTGCAGGTCCAGATAGGTCAGGCCGCTCAATGCGCTTACGGTGCCTGTGACCTCGTTCCGCCCGACCCGGATCGGATATTCACGGAAATCGCCGAGCTTGACACGCCCGGCTGTATCGGATGTGAAAGTATAAGTAATGCGGTAATCGTCTCCCGGTGTCGTCGGGTAATTCGATTCCAGCTTGATGTGCCATGCTTCGCCGTCAGTCCGGGTCGCCTTGACGCGGTATTTGCCGTCCACGACCTCTGCGGTACCTTCGACACTGTTGCCTTCAAACTGGGCACGGAACAAACCGTTTGCCTCAGCGGTCTGGCTTGCCGCCTGCGCTTGTATCATGCGGCCGGATTCCACCTGCATAACCTCAGGCGAGAGCAAATTCTCCTCTGCCCGCTCCGCCAGCATTTCCGTCTTTTCAGTCTTTAACCGGCTCGCCGGCGATGCGGCGCAGCTGGCTATGAATGCTGCAACCAGCAGAATGGAAATCCAAAATCTAAATTTTTTCATGTTATTTCCTCCGAGAAAAACAGTAAAGAGTAAGTAGTCCCAATTATTCAAGCAAGGGGGACAGGAATCCCATCCCCCTTACAGTTTGTTTTTTCTCAAAGAACGCTTCTCTGATAGATTGTAACACTGGTGAACTCGATGGTCACGCCGCCGAGTGCAGCTGTTGCTTCGGAACCGAACTGGAACAGAAGTTCGCAGCCCATATCTGTGATGAAGATATCCTTGGTCTCAAAAGTGAAAGTCTTCTCCTCGGTCGTGAAGTCTATGCCTTCCGACAAACGGGGATCCCATCCTCCCTGCGGATTCAGGAAGAAGCCGCAGGAAACGGGCTTATCAGCCTTTGCCTTGATTTCTACAACAAAGTAACTGTCAGCGGGCAGTGTGATCGGGCAGATCAGCTTGTTATGCCAGTCGACCGTTCCGCCGTCATCGATGCGGTAGAAGAGGCTTCCGTTTTCGGTCCAGATGGTACCTACGCCATGTTCATTGTCCTCGTCGGTGCCGTTGAAGGTCTCCCAGGGATACTTTTCTTTGTCTGCGTTTGCTGCACGCATACCGAAGGGAGCAAAGTCTTCAATGGTCTTCTTGGTTTCCTTGTCGCCGCCGACCTTGTTGAACACAAAGTTCTTGATGGTGATCTTGTTGGAGGTTACGCCCTCGGAAGGATTACCGATCTGCATACGGATGACGGGGTCGCTGATATTGGCTTCCGCCGTGAAGGTCTTGCTGACGGTCACTTCCTGACCGGCTTCGAGGCCGAGTCCGTTGAAGTTAGCACGCGCCTGCCATTCCAGAGTGTCGCTCTCTACCAGTGCTTCACCGCCCTGATTGTTCTCAGCGACAGCTGTGAAACTGTAGTTGTACTTCTCACCCTGCTCAATCGTGATGCCGGGGAGTTCAAGGACTGCACGGACGCTCCATACGCCGCCTTCGGTGGGATATGCATCGATGGAGAACACCGCTGCGCCATCCTCGTAGGCTACACTTGCCGCCGCGCCGTCTCCGGCTGCAGCAGAAGCGCCGCTTCCCGCAAAGTCAGCTGTATAAAGGGGTTCCATTACTTCCTGGCCGACGATCTCATAGATCTCAACCTTGTCAATGATGACACTGAAGTTCGAAGGTGTGGTATCGGCGGGGTTCTCGGGGTTAGGAGTGATCTTTCCAAGATGGAGTCTCAGCTCCGCAACACCGTCTTCCGGAGCGGTAAAGTTGGATTCGATGCATTTGATGGTCTCATCCAGACGGGCGTTCCAGACTTCGCCGCCGAAGGTAACCCAACCCTCTGCCTGTGCATTTTTGGGAATGAAGTGAGCATAGGTCGGAGCTGTGGATTTAGCCCAGATCTTGATCTTGTAGTCAGCTCCGGCCTGTATGGGCAGAGACTTGACAAAGCGGATCGCACCGTCGCCTTCTCCGGGGTTGGTGATGTCAATTACATAGGCGCCCTGTTTCAGAGCTCCGGCTGCTTCGGCACCGTCCACTACAGCTTCCCAGCCATGGGCGTCTGCTGTTTCAGCAGTGGAGAAGTCGAATTCTTTGAGCAGAACCGCATCGCCGGTCTTCTTCGTGACGGTCAGGGTAGCATATGCTTCCGCCGTTGCGCCTGCCTTATCCGTGACGGAGTAGACAAGTTCATAGGAGCCTGCATTTTCCGGGGTTGCTTTGCCGCCCTTGAAGTCGAGCGTCGGGGTGGATTCCACAGTGATCAGTCCTGTGATGTCTCCATCCTCAGCGTCAGTGGCAGTGACACCTGCCAGCGCATCAAAGGACTGTCCGGCTTCCACAGTGGCATCCTGAGCTCCTTTGATAACGGGCTTCTGATTTTCGCCGGAAGGAGCAGGTCCCGTCTGGCCGCCGCAGGCTACTACGGACAGAAGCATCAGAAGTGAGAGCAGAATTGCAAATACTTTTTTCATAAAGAATTCCTCACTTTTCTATTACTGTGCAGAGTAACGGTCAAAAGCATCCTGATAGACTTTCTGGATGCCGCCGATATTGCACTTGCCGTTGAGGTCCTTCTGGAAGACTTCCCAATCGCTATCGGACACACCGCCGTTGAGGAGCCAACGGATCAGGTTGGTACGGATATAGTCGTTCAGGTTGGTCTCATAGTTTGCCAGAGTATTGAGCTCATCCAGTGTGAACTGGAGGTTGGGGCAGGGCTGTACATTCTTGGGCATAAACGGAGTAGCATGAGCAGTCAGACGCTCCAGACGAAGCTTGGCGCGCGGCTCCATGTTAACCACGTTGTTCCAAGCGTAATCGCTCAGGTAGATGATGCCAAGAGGCGCATTCTGCAGACGGAGTTCATCAGCGGTAATGCCTTCGGGCAGAGGTTTCTGAACCAGCATGCCCTTTTCATCCCGCTGCTCTTCATACACGATGCCGATAGGACCGTAGTTGATCTGAGCAGAGATCAGAGGATCATAGTACCGGTCAAAGTATGCAAGCAGCACTTCCACGTTGGGGCAGTCCGCAAAGACGATGACTTCGCCTGCGCCGACTTCGGGGTTGTTCGAGATGCAAAGAGTCTGATCGCCTTTCGGTCCGATGATCGGGTTGCAGACGATATAGTTCTCAGGATTGGAGACAACGGTCTCGCTCTCCCACCAGTAGAAGGCACCGTAGGTCTCAAGGCCTTTTCCGTTTGCAAGGAAGTTATCCTGGGAAAGTTCGAAGGATACCTTATCGATCAGGTTCTCACTGACCCAGCCTGCCAGGAAGTTGGTGGCTTCCTTAAAGCGGGGATCCAGAACCGTATAGGTGACTTTGCCATCCACAATGATTCTGTGCTCCAGGTTGTCATTGAGGCCGAACATGCCGTACAGGTCGCACTGATTGCCCTGCCAGTTGTTGTACACAAAGCTCAGCGGACGCTCGTCATCGGTCTTGCCGTTTCCGTTCATATCGTTGTCACGGAAATAGCGGAGCATTGCCGCCATCTGATCCGAAGTCAGGTTCAGGCCGTCCTTCAGGTCAGCTTCGGTCACGCCGGTCACTGCGCCTGCATCGATTGCAGCTTTTGCCCAGTTCTTATTGAGGAACAGGATGTTGGGGTTCTGCAAAAGTCCCATCTCCTCGATACGGGGGAGAGAATAGATCTTGCCGTCTTCCACGTTGATCAGCTGGTTCTTGATGTCCGGGCGTTCTTGCAGAATCTTGGAGAAGTTGGGCATATACTCCAGATAGTCGCTGATGGGCAGGAGCACTTTCCGCTTTGCGTACTTGATGATCTCGCCGGCGCCCATGCCTGCATGATAGATGGCATCCGGACGGTTGTCCGCGTTGCCGAAGATCAGGTTCTTCTGCTGAGAATAGACGGATTCTGACACGTTCTCCCAGGACACGAACACATTGGTGCTGTCAAACAGGTCCTGCATGATCTTCATGTCATTGTAGTCCAGAGCAGACGCGTTCTTGGAAGAATAGATGCTGAAAGACAGTTCCTTCGCACCCTTCTCGTTCAGAATGGGAGCATTGGGGTCTTTCCACTGGAAACCGTATTCCTCCACCAGTTTGTCCACACCGGCGCTTTCCTGCTTGGGGGTGTTCGATGAACCGCCACCGCAGGCTGCAGCCGAGAGGATCATCAGCGCTGCAAGGATGAGAATCATTATTTTCTTCATGTTTGAATTTCCTCCTGAAATGCTTATATTGTGATCAACCTTTCAGGGAGCCGATCATGACGCCCTGAGCAAAGTACTTCTGAACGAAGGGGTACAGCAGCAGCACAGGTACGCTGGATACGATAACCGAGACGTACTTGAGCTGGTTGGCCAAACGGTACTGCTGCAGAATGGTTTCGCCGCTTCCGCCCACGGTGCTTTCGGAAGCGATCAGGATCTCTTTCAGCACCAGCTGCAGGGGGTAGAGGTTCTCGTTCTGCAGGAAGATCATGGCGTTAAAGTAGCTGTTCCACTGACCTACCGCATAGTAGAGAGCCATAACTGCGATGATGGCTTTTGAAAGCGGCAGCACCACTTCACCGAAGATTCGGAAAGAACCGGCGCCATCGATGGTGGCCGCTTCAATGAGCGTGTCCGGAATACTGGACTGGAAGAAGGTCTTTGTCATAAACAGGTTCCAGACCGACAAGATGGAAGGTAAGACGATTGCCCAGATGGTGTTCACCAGCTTCAGGCTGCTCATAACGTTGTAGAACGGAATCAGACCGCCGCCGAAGAACATCGGGATGATGAAGTAAATCATGAACGCCTTTTTTCCGGGCAGGGTGTTACGGCTCAGAGCCCATCCTGCGGGAACCGTAACGATAATGGACAGGATAACGGTCAGCGCGGTGTAGATGATGGTATTGCGGTATCCCAGCCACACGTCTTTCCGTTCCATGATTTTGACAAATCCGTCAAAGTTGAGCTTGACAGGATAAAGCACCACGTCTCCGGCCAGAACCGCATCCGGGTCGGAAATAGCGGCGATTACGATGAAGTAAAGCGGATACAGAACGATCAGCGCGACAAGGCCAAGGAAAATGGCGTTGATCGTGTAGAAAATCTTGTCGCCCAGCGTATCGCGCAGTGCCATCTTTTTCATTTCTTTCTTTGCCATGTAGTTCCCCTCCCTTACCACAGCGAGTTCTCGGAGAACTTCTTGCTGGTTGTGTTAGCGATGATGAGCAGCACGACGTTGATGATGGAATTGAACAAACCGATTGCTGTCGCATACGCCTGATCCGGTACACCTGTCAGACCGCGCTTATACACGTAGGTGGAAATCAGCTCGGATACCTGAAGGTTACCGTCGGTCTGCATCAGCAAGGCTTTTTCATAACCGACGCCCATGAGGCCGCCGATAGACATGATCAGCATGACGGAGATCATAGGCATGATTGCCGGAAGATCAACGTGAAGCACACGCTGGAAGCGGGTGGCACCGTCCAGAATGGCTGCTTCATGCTGCTGCGGGTCTACGTTGGACAGAGCTGCAATATAGATAATTGCGCTCCAGCCGAAGTCCTGCCAGTTACTTGATAGAATGTACATCGGACGGAAAGCCCGGCTCTCCAGGAAGTAGGAGTACCTTTCTCCTCCGAAATGAGCAGCGATGTTGTTCACAAGGCCGTAACGACCAAAGAACAAAGTCAACATACCGACCAGAACGACGAGAGAAATGAAGTGCGGTCCGTTGAAAATCGTCTGAAGAACTTTCGCCGTCTTCTTTCCCTTCATGGCGTTCAGCATGAGAGAGATGATGATGGGAAGCGGGAATCCGATCACAAAGCCGATGATGCAGATAAGGAATGTATTCTGCATCAGAGGCCAGAACTGAGGATCGGAGAAGAACCGCTCGAAATTCTGGAATCCTACCCAAATGGTGGAATCGGACAGGATCTTGTCACCGGGCATGAAGTCCTGGAATGCGATCAGAACGCCGTAGATGGGCAGGTAATTGAACAGAAACACCACCAGCACCGCAGGCAGAATCATGAGCAGATACGGAGAATTATCCTTCAGATAGCGGATACGTCTCTCCTTCGACATTTTTTTCTTCGGCGCCCGCTGCTTAGCAGGGGCAGCCAGCTTGGCAGCTTTCGTTTCCATGGATGCCTCCTTAGAAATCATACCGCTTGCAGACAGGTGCATCGTTTGCCGCGGACTCTTCGTCATACCAGATAAGGTTCTTTCCGCTCTCGCGGTCGAAAAGCTGAATCAGATGAGGACGTGTGGTAAAGTTAACAGTAGCTCCCATGGATACATCGGTGGTCAGATCTACGGTGGGGATCAGCATAACGACTTCATCGGTTCCGCAGCGGGCGTGAATGTTATATTCGCTGCCCATCATTTCACTGACTTCGATCTTGGCGGAAAGATCACCTTCGCCTACTGTCACATGCTGAGGACGGATACCTGCAACGATCTCGCAGGGCTGGGTGTTGTTCTGCGCCAGTGCCTTCTGTTGGAACTCGCTCAGCAGGAACTTGACACCGCGGATCTCCGCATAATACTTTCCATCTTCCAGGAGAAGTTTGCAGTTGTCAAAGAAGTTCATAACAGGCATTCCGATAAAGCCTGCAACGAACAGATTCACGGGCTTGTTAAATACTTCCTGCGGAGTCCCGATCTGGTTTACATAACCGTCTTTCATGATGACAATACGATCGCCCAGAGTCATAGCTTCCGTCTGGTCATGGGTAACATACATGAAAGTAGTGTTGATGCGGGAGCGGAGCTTGATGATCTCTGCACGCATCTGGTTTCTGAGTTTTGCGTCCAGGTTGGAAAGAGGTTCGTCCATCAGGAACACTTTGGGGTCACGCACCATTGCACGGCCGATAGCAACACGCTGACGCTGTCCACCGGAAAGAGCTTTGGGCTTACGGGAGAGATACTGGGTAATATCCAGAATCTCCGCGACTTCACGGACCTTCTTGTCGATGACTTCCTTGCTCTCTTTACGAAGTTTGAGCGCGAAAGCCAGGTTGTCGTACACGGTTTTGTGGGGATAAAGGGCGTAGTTCTGGAACACCATTGCGATGTCTCTGTCTTTCGGGGCTACGTCATTGACCAGTTTGCCGTCGATATACAGCTCACCGTCAGAAATCTCCTCGAGGCCGGCTACCATGCGGAGCGTTGTAGATTTGCCGCAGCCGGAGGGACCAACCAGAACGATAAACTCCTTGTCCTTAATCTCCAGATTCACATCATGTACTGCAGTAACTTTGTTGTCGTAGACTTTTTTCAGTCCTTTCATGACGACTTCCGACATTCTCTGAATTCCTCCTTATAAAAATTAGACGACTATGTTTACATTTTGTAAACCCATTTGGGTATCCACCATACTTTACCCGATAGTATTATATTCATGATTTTACATAAAGTCAACACAAACGTGAAGTATTTGTTAAAATTGTGTCAGAAAAATGTAATTTTATCGAATTTTCAAAAGACTTCCTTTATGTTAGTTTACATTTTGCACACCTTGCTTTTGTAAGTTCCCTGTGTTATACTTGTATGAACAAAGTAAAGGAATCCGTTTTTATGGCGATTAAAAAAGTTACCATTCAAGATATTGCCGACGCCTGCGGCCTGAGCCGCAATACTGTTTCAAAAGTTTTCAACGACCGCGGTTCCGTTCCCGAAGCGACGAGGCAGACGGTTCTTCTAAAAGCACAGGAGCTTGGTTATGGTATGTTCCTTAATGAAGACGGACCGTCCCAAAAACAGAAGCCTGCAGGAAACATTGCGCTGCTGGCTCAGCACAAACTGCGGAGTCACAGCTTTGGCGTTTTTTTTATCATGAGCTTTACGGATCAACTTTCCCGGTCCGGGTTCACTATGACAATATATGAAATATCTAAAGCAGAAATTGACGCCAAGAGACTGCCTCCTCACCTTTCACTGGAGAATACAGCCGGAATTTTAGGAGTTGAATTATTTGATCAGGAATATCAGGATATGATCTGCTCGCTGGGCATTCCCTGTGTTTTTGTCGACGGGCCTGCTCATATGGTCGGTTCTCTTTTAAACTGCGACCGAATTTCGATGGAAAATTTCGCGGCAACTTCGGTTTTAACAAGACAACTTATCAAAGCCGGTGCCAAACGGATCGGCTTTGTAGGGGACAAAGAACATTGCGGCAGTTTTTATATGCGCTGGCTGGCCTGCCGTACCGTTGTTGAAGAAGCCGGCCTTTCTTTTCCGGACGAATGTTCCATTTTAGCGGAAGACAGTGACAATTACGGTAATACTGACTGGCTGATCCGTCAACTTGACCGGATGCCTTTCATTCCCGACGCATTTGTTTGTGCAAATGACTATCTGGCGATTCACCTGATGACAGCGCTCAAGCGGAAAGGGCTTTCCATCCCGAATGACGTGATGGTCACAGGCTTTGACGGATCTCCGGAATCTGCATTGGTCGATCCCCCGCTTACCACCGCAGAGATTCCCACCACTGATATCGGCCGTTCTGCAGCTCTTACCCTGATCTCCCGGATTGAGTCTCCAAGCACCCATTACGCCTTTATTTATTACAAGACGGTTCCGATCTTCCGGGCGAGTACGCGGTGACGGAAGTGTTTCCCTGCATTTGAATCCTCTCACTTAATCTGTTTCAACTATATTGACAAAAAGCCTGACTCGAATCAGGCTTTTTTTGCTTAAAAAAAGGGTTCTATACTAAACATTGGGGTAAAGAAAAAAAAGATAGAGCACAAATCACAAAAAGCTTGTAGAATGAAAGTACCACCAAACATCTGCAAGAGGTGACTTATGCTCTACGAAGATTTTATCACAAAACTGCTGGATATGGAACACATGGAAATGAAAAATATAGAGT
>JAFWJN010000022.1 GCA_017514685.1 Clostridia bacterium | reverse complement strand
TCGTCATTCCGCTCCTGAGAAACTCAGTAATATAATCTTCCCAATTTATTGTTGTCTCTGTAGTCATACAGGCCTCCTTTGGATGCCTACAGATTACTGTTTCAAGGGAAATCTATTCAAAGCGGTCCATTTGACGCTTACGAAGTGTCGGGAGTTTTTTTGGCTGACTCCCATGCATATACATCGTAAATATACCTCTGACTATACACCTGCGTATCATCTTTGAACCACATCGCTTATGACAAAGTTCATATCTGACGATGTGGTTTTTTTGATGAAAAAAACTAAATATCATAACTTTATTGCTGTCATAACTATAGATGTATGATATAATAGAGTTATGATATAGGGGGTGTTTATGAGTTCTATAGTATTCCAACATGACAAACGCGCTGGGGTGACATATGCATATTCCAGCGAGTCATTTTACGACCCGGCTCTTAAGCAATCACGGTCCCGTCGTACGTTGATCGGCCGTGTCGATGAAGACGGAAACATTGTGCCGACTTCTGGAAAACGGAAAGCTTTCATGGAAAAACAGAAGGATGATTCTGGTGAAGAATCCGCTCCAACCAAAACAAAAAAGGAGCCACATCCGACTGTGGTCAACAACGAGCTTGTTAAGCTGAAACAGCAGAACAAGGAACTCAAAGACGAAATTAAAAAACTCGAGAAGGAAAACCAGCAGCTCCGCACCGCTCTCGAGCAAGTGCATTCCATCAGCGCCATTATCACCAAATAAACGGAGGAGAGTGACAGCATAAACGAAAAAAGGTGCACCACCACCTTTTTCGTAAAACTGTCACATCTAGCTAGAAATGTTCAACACGATCATTGTACTCCTGAATCGTTTATATGGCAAAAAAAGTAATGGTTCCCCAATCACAAACATAATTACCTGCAACTGGTTCATAACCGTATGCCTCGCATTCATCATCAGGCTGGGGAGACCTGGAAGTTGTTCCGAGATCATAAGAACCTTTAATCTTTGCGATGAACACTATTGTTCTGTTGATGACTTCTTTCGCTCCGACGCAATCCATCTTGACTGCTTGTACGTAACATGGTGGGAAATCGTCAAAGATAATTTTGACCTATACAAACGAAATAACCGAATTGTTCTTACCGGCGACGGCGTACTTTATCCGAAAGAAGGAAGAAAGATGCCCGGGGTCACCCGCCTTCACAAGGAATCCGGAACGCAGTCAAAGCCATCTTCCTTCTTCGGTGTTCATACAGCAGCTATCGGTATACTTACACAATCGAAAGACAAAGAGAGGTATAACACTCCGTTGATCAACAGTATTGGTCAGGGACTATCTGATATTTGCGGCTGGGAGAATACACCTCATCCGGACGCGAATCAAAGTCTTGAAGTACAGATGATCAATAAGCTGGAGGATATTTCTGCAGTGTTTGGAAGCGATATATATTATCTTTCCGACAAGGCAACAATGAACAGAAACTGTATCATCGCAATTAAGGAAACAGCAGAACGAACAGGGCGAAAAACAGACCTTGTCACTCCGCTTAAATCAAACAACGCCTGCTACAAAGAATTCGATGAAGCAAATTACAAAGGTGTTGGTCCGCATCCTGTACGAGGAGAGAAAATATACCCAATGCAGGAAGCGAAGAAAAAGAAAGGATACAAGAAGACCAAGGTCATAATATATGGCAAGAAAGTCACCGTAAAATATAAGATCATGGACCTTCTGTGGGGCGATGGATTGAACGCGAAAATGCGCTTCATCATGTTTGATGCCATGAACGGGAGACCTCCATTTGTTATGGCGACGACAGACCTCACAATGAGCGCAGAAGATGCGGTTGAACTATATTCTTACCGCTTCCTCTGTGAGGAACAATTTAAAGTCTACAAACGTGTCTTCCGAGGATATGACTTTCATTTCTGGACAAAAAGGATTGAGGCTCAGAGTTTTATGGCTCCGAAAGATACACCGGGTAAATTGTCACTTCCGTATAACTCAGAATCTCAGGAAGCAATTTTGAAAACGATCAAGGCATACGAAGTGTATCTGCAGATTGTATGCATATGCGTTGGGGTAATACAACAGATCGCCACTAAGCAGAAGCTTGATGGACCGATAATGGAATGCGAGCATCGTCGGAAAGGCTTCACACCAGTCAAGGTATCTGAAGAAGCAGTGTGCAGATTCATCAGAAAAAATCTGGATGATATCTTTGCCAAATACGGTGATACTGAGATCATTCAATTCATCACAAGGAAGCAGAAACCTGCTCCGCTTGTTAATCCGTATTACGATCTGCTCTGACATCATCGAACAATAACTTTCAAAAAGGAAATCCGAATAGTCGGATCCTTTCGTTATTGCGGAAAGTGAACAGGCTCCACTGAAATCACCAGAATAATCTCAGTAAAGAGAAACCGCATGCATGAATGCGCAAGTATACACGCATGTCAGATGTCCTTTTTCTGCATTTGGTCAAGAACGGTTGACCGAATTCTCCTATTTACCTCAGCCATAGAGGCTTCAGCCTAAGGAAACCCAATAATTCAACAATCAGTACATCCGGCGCAAACGAAAACAGAAGCCATTACAGCCTCTGCCGTTTACAATAGGTATCAGAAGGTCGAAATAAACTCCCGACACTTCAGAAATACATGGATCATTTAGTTAGACAAAACTAACCTTATGTGATACATTGAGTTAGTCTAAACTAACCGGAGGGCTTATGACAACATTTGAACTGGTTTCCTACGGCGCACCTACCCTGGCAGGAATCAAAACCGCAAGTATGTTTACAACACCCTGCACGAATGTATCAGCGCTGATGGAAGAACTGAAAGCTTTCAACAGGCAATTCGCGGCAAAGGGACTGCGTATCATTCCTCTGCGGATGAAGGAAGGCAGAATGCTGGTCTACCTGTTTCGACCGGAAATGCTGAAACAGGATATCGCTCAGCAGGAAGCGATCTCCATTCTCAAAGAAAAGGGATATACCGTCTGCTGCACGGAGCAGTGCCTCGGTGAACTGGTTCGGCATCTGCGTTCCGATGAAGAGTTTCCGCATGAGATCGGATTGTTTCTTGGATATCCCCCGGAAGATGTTTATGGATTCATTCATCATCGTGAGGAAGCATGCAAATGTGTTGGTGAATGGCGCGTATATGGAGACGAAGCCGCCGCAAGAGACCAGTTTGAAGCTTATACCCGATGCAAGGATGT
>JAFWJN010000002.1 GCA_017514685.1 Clostridia bacterium | reverse complement strand
CTGTCCGCTCTGCGAAAGCGCCATCGTGATCGCCGCTGTCAGAGTCGTCTTGCCGTGGTCTACGTGTCCGATCGTGCCGATGTTTACATGCGGCTTCGTACGTTCGAATTTTTGCTTTGCCATTCTTGTTTCTCCTTAAATAAGATAATATTGATTTTACCCGCCGGCAGAAACTGCAATGGCAGCGGGCGCGTGTGGAATTGTTATCATGTCCGCGAAATGGAGCGGGTGGCGGGAATCGAACCCGTATAGCCGGCTTGGGAAGCCGGTGCTCTACCACTGAGCTACACCCGCACGCCTCCATGATAACGGGTATATTTTACTTGCTTTTCCCTGCTTTGTCAACGGATTGCTCCTTTTTTTCCACGAAATTCACATCCCTTCGAATACGTTTTTTCCGAGAATTTGGGCATTTATGACATCCTTTTCGGGATTACTGTCTTCTTCTGTCGAAAAACCGCCGCTTATCAAAAGCGGCGGTTTCCCTGTTTTTTCATCTTTTACCGAACATTCAGTCCATTTTCATCCGCATCCAGAACCAGTTCAGTCCCCTCCTCCGGAGATTCCCGGATAATATATCTGGCAAGCAGTGATTCTGCATGCGACTGGATATATCGTTTCAACGGTCTGGCTCCGAATTGCGGATCGCTTCCGTTTTCCACAATATAGGCTTTTGCTGCTTCCGTAACGGAAAGATCAAGCCCTCGGGCGGCAAGACGTTTCTTCAGATCCTGGAACAGCAGATCTACAATCGCTTTCAGATTTTCTCCTGTCAGCGGGCGGAAGAACGCTATTTCGTCAAGACGATTGATAAATTCCGGACGGAAACGTTGCTTCAGTTCATTTCGAACCCAGTCTTCTACGCCGGGTTTCAGGGTTCCGGTTTCATCCATGCCTTCCAGCAGAGTGTCGGATCCGATATTTGATGTCAGGATAATTATCGTATTCTTAAAATCAACGGTTCTTCCCTGTCCATCGGTGATTCTGCCGTCATCCAGCACCTGTAACAAAACGTTCAGCACATCCGGATGCGCTTTTTCGACCTCATCAAACAGAACCACAGCATAAGGTTTGCGTCTGACCGCTTCGGTCAGCTGACCGCCTTCATCATAACCGACATATCCCGGAGGAGCTCCGATCAGTCTTGAAACAGAGTACTGTTCCATGTACTCGCTCATATCAATTCGAACCAAAGCCCGCTCATCATCAAAAAGCGCTTCTGCCAGTGCTTTGCTTAATTCGGTTTTTCCGACGCCTGTCGGCCCCAGGAATAGGAAGGAACCGATCGGGCGGTCCGGATTCTGTATTCCTGCACGTGAACGCAGGATTGCGTCGCAAACACGATTCACGGCGTCATCCTGTCCTACTACCCGCTTATGAAGCTGATCATCCAGATGCAGGAGCTTTTTCCTTTCGCTTTCAAGCAGCTTCGCTACCGGAATACCTGTCCAGCGGGCAACGATCTCGGCAATCTCTTCTTCCGTGACCGCATCTCTTAATAGCGTATGCTCTCTGGTATCCGCTTTTGCTTCTTCCTCCTGAAGCTGTTTCTGAAGCTTTGGCAATTCTCCGTACTTCAGTTCAGCTGCTCTGTTCAGGTCATATGCGTTTTCCGCAGAAACGATTTCATTACTGACCTTTTCGATCTGCTCCCGTAACTGCTGGACCTTCCCAATCGATGCTTTCTCGTTTTCCCAGCGGGCTTTCATTTCATGGAACGTATCCTTCAGTTTCGCCAGTTGCGCACGGATTTCAGCCAGATGCGCCTGTGAATGAGGATCTTCGTCCTGTTTCAGCGAAGTTTCTTCGATTTCAAGCTGCATTATCTTACGATGGATCTCATCCATTTCGCTCGGCATCGAATTCATTTCCGTTTTGATCAGGGCGCAGGCTTCATCCACAAGATCAATTGCCTTATCCGGCAAAAACCTGTCGCTGATATAGCGGTCGGATAAAGTTGCAGCCGCAATTAATGCAGCGTCATGGATTTTTACTCCGTGATAGACTTCATACCGCTCTTCCAGTCCGCGAAGGATCGAGATCGTATCCTCTACTGTCGGTTCTGCGATCATGACCGGCTGGAATCTGCGTTCCAGTGCCGCATCCTTCTCAATATACTTCCTGTATTCATCAATCGTTGTTGCACCGATACAGTGCAGTTCACCTCTTGCCAGCATCGGTTTGAGCAGATTCCCGGCATCCATTGCACCGTCTGTCTTCCCGGCTCCGACGATTGTATGGAGCTCATCGATGAACAGTATAATCTTTCCGTCGCTCTTTTTAATCTCGTTCAGAACCGCTTTTAAACGTTCTTCAAATTCACCGCGGTATTTTGCCCCAGCAACCAGTGCTCCCATGTCCAGCGCAAAGAGTGTTCTGTCTTTCAGGTTGTCCGGAACATCTCCCCGTACGATTCTCAGCGCTAGTCCTTCCGCAATTGCTGTCTTGCCGACGCCGGGCTCGCCGATCAGACAGGGGTTGTTCTTGGTTTTTCTGGATAATATCCGTACAACGCTTCTGATTTCACTGTCTCTGCCGATAACAGGGTCAAGTTTGTGCTGTCTTGCAAGTTCTACCAGATCCTGCCCGTATTTTTTCAGAACATCATACGTTCCTTCCGGATTATCTGTATCTACCTGCCGGTTTCCGCGGACTTCCTTTAAAGCACTCAGGTATGCATCCCGGGTAATATTATGTTTCCGAAACAGTTTTTTGATGGTATCATCCGCCCGCTCCAGGAGTCCCAGCATCAGATGCTCTACCGAAATGTAGGCGTCGCCCATCCGCTTTGCTTCCGATTCTGCCTGGTTCAATGCCTGATTCAACGCCTGCGATGCATAAATTTCTCCACTCTGTCCGCTGTAAGCAGCAAGTGTTGAGATTGCCTGTATAGCATCCCTCTTCAAACTAGCGGTATCCGCTCCCATTTTTGCAAAAAGCTGTGCATTGAGGTCATTCGCATCATCGATCAGCGCATACAGAAGATGCACCTGCTCAAGTTGAGTATTTTTCCGTTCCGTTGCAATGCTCTGTGCAGACTGAATCGCTTCCAGACTTTTCTGTGTCAGTTGATTTGCATTCATATTTCATGCCCCCTTCCGAGGTGTTATCTCTGTTTTTAGCACTCTCATCATCCGAGTGCTAAGCTAATCATAGCATAGATTTTAGAAAATGCAACGCTCGCATATTTGATTTTTCAGTCCTGTCACAATCTTTTCAAAATAACGTCTTAATTCTCTTTGACAGCTTCTGAATGCTTTGCTTTGTACTGTATTTATAAAAAAAAGCCACTGCTTTTTCTCTTGTTTTCCCTCTTTCTCTGTTATAATATAGATAAGAAAGATTTACCCCTCCCCCTTATGCGGGCGTGGGGATAACTGTGTGAAAAAAGGAGAACCCATGTATATTATCACCGGTCTGGGAAATCCCGGACTTGCTTATCGGAAAACCCGCCACAACGCCGGTTTTCAGGCAATCGATCGCATTGCAGAACAATGCGGCATCCGTTTCAACAAAAAAAGTTTCTCTTCTTTGTGCGGAGAAGGAACTCTGGGCGGAGAGCGGGTGCTCCTTGTCAAACCTCAAACATATATGAATCTGTCCGGCGATGCTGTACAGCAGGTCCTGAATTTCTATAAACTCCCGCCGGAAAATCTTCTTGTCCTATACGACGATATTGACCTCCCGATCGGAAGCATGCGCATCCGCGCTAACGGATCTGCCGGTACTCATAACGGAATGCGCTCTATTATCTCATGCATTCATTCCGAGAACTTTCCGAGAGTGAGGATCGGTGTCGGAAAGGATGACTCTCTCCTTCTCAAAGATTATGTTCTGAAACGTCCTTCCCGTGATGAGCAGAAGATTCTGAATGAGGTGTTTGATCATGCGGCGGATGCTGCAGAACTGATTGTTTCCGGCAAAATATCGGAAGCACAGGGAAAATACAACAAAAAGCACGAGGCGGGAAAGCCTGCCTCCGAGGAAAAAAACTGACATGCGGGAACTGCTATCGGCTGTCCGACAGGACTCCGCCTACAAACAACTTGATAATGCCTTAAAGGAAGGAATGGGAACCGCAGCCGTATTCGGTCTCCCGGAATCTCACCGCTCGGTTGTGAGCGCCGCTCTGGCGGAAGGCCGGACGGTTCTTCTTGTTGCATCAACCCCTGTGGAAGCTGTGCGTCTTCACGGCTTGATCCTCCCTTATCTTCCTGATGCCCAGCTGTATCTTCCGAGAGATCTCCCTCTTGTTCATCTTCAGGCTGTTTCAGCCGATCGGAGATCACAGCGGCTGTCCGTTCTCTCCAGATTGATCCTCAGTATCCCGGGTCTCATAGTCAGCTGTTCGGAAGCGCTTATGGAACGTCTTGCTCCTCCGGAAGTTTTTCTTTCCCAGCTGGAAACCGTTTCTATCGGAGAAGAACACGATCCCAGGGAACTTCTCGCCGCCCTGATTGCCGCCGGATATGAACGCTGTGATCAGATCGAAGGTCCCGGTCAGTGTTCATTGCGCGGAGATCTTCTTGATGTCTATCCTCCGCAGGCTTCTTATCCGTACCGAATCGAATTCTTCGGTGATGAAATCGATCAGATCCGGACGTTTGATTCTCTTTCTCAGCGAAGCCTCATGCAGCAGAAGAACGCCGTACTTCCTCCCGCATATGAAACCCCGCAAACGCAGGAAGCCATGCAGCGAGCGCTTCGGCTGCTCCGCAAATCTTCCGGATTTGAATCTCAGCAGGACGCCTGGGAGCAGGGACATCCCTGCGACGGCGCCGACATGCTCGTTCCGCTGTTGTACGCGGAACCTTCCACCCTTTTTGATTACTTTCCGAAAGACGTTGTCTTTCTTCTCAACGAACCGCAGCGGATTCTTGATGAAGCAAAAGCTTCTGAACTTGTGTTCAACGAAACTCTGGCTGCTACCCTGGAAAGAGGCGAAGGCCATAGACTGCAGCAGAATCTGCTCATTTCATCCGATCGTCTGGGTTCCCTTCTGAACACGCCGCGTTCCGCTGCGTTTTTTGCCCTGTTCCGAACATGTCCCTCCCTGACCTATCGCTCCCGTGTCAGTTTCACTGCGGAAACAGCGACGCAATATCTGTCTGATTTTTCTCAGCTGAGTGAAGATCTCCGGATGATGCGCAAAAAAAAGCAGGCCGTATTAATCTATGCAGGAGAAGGGCAGGAACGCGTCAAGGAGCAGTTTATTTCCTCCGGAATCAGCGCTGCGTATGCAGATTCACTTGTTCGTCCTCCTGTACGGGGAGAAATTCTGGTCCTTTCACAATCTCTTCCGCAGGGATTCGTATTTCCGGTCCTGAATCTTGTTATATTGACCGGTTTTGAGTTGTTCGGCAAGCGGCCTTCTGCAATCGCCCGGAAAAAGAAAGGCGTCCTCCGCGATTCCGATCTCACTCCTGGAGATTATGTCGTTCATGAAGTTCATGGAATCGGCCGTTTTCTCGGCGTTGAACAGCTCACTGTACAGAAAAGCACTCGCGATTATCTTCTCTTTGCTTACCGGGGCGAAGACCGCCTTTACATTCCTACGGATCAGTTGGACCGTATCCAGAAATATATCGGAACGGACGAAGACCATCCGCCTCAGTTATCAAAACTCGGAAGCAGCGAATGGCAGAACCGTGTTTCCCGCGCCAGGGAAAGCGCGAAAAAACTTGCCGTGGACCTTGCGAGGCTGTATGCGGAGCGCAGTCAGAACCGCGGGTTCGCCTTTTCCCGCGATAACGCATGGCAGAAGCGGATGGAAGATGCGTTTCCATATGAGGAAACGCCCGATCAGGCAGCTGCCATTTCAGATGTCAAACGGGATATGGAATCTCCGCGTCCCATGGACCGTCTGCTTTGCGGAGATGTCGGTTATGGAAAAACAGAAGTTGCGATGCGGGCGGCGTTTAAAGCGGTTCAGGACAGCAAGCAGGTCGCCTTTCTTGTCCCGACGACAATTCTGGCCCAGCAGCATTACGCAACCCTCTCCGCCCGGTTCGCGGAATTTCCCGTTCGGGTCGCCTGTCTTTCCCGGTTTCAGTCTCCGAAAGAGGCCGCCGAAATCAAGAAAAAACTGTCTCTCGGTGAAATCGACATCGTAGTCGGGACACATGCGCTTCTTTCCAAGTCTGTTGCATTCAAGGATCTCGGGCTTCTGATTATCGATGAAGAACATCGGTTTGGAGTGAACCATAAAGAACAGATCAAAGCCCTGAAAGGTGATGTGGACGTGCTGACACTGACCGCTACGCCGATCCCCCGCACATTGAATCTGTCAATGACCGGAATCCGGGATATTTCCAACATGGAGACCCCTCCGGAAAACCGGTTTCCTGTCCAGACTTTCGTTCTGGAATACAATGATGCGCTGATTTCCGGTGTTCTCTCAAGAGAGCTGGCCCGTGGTGGGCAATGCTTCATTGTATCCAACCGTGTTGCTTCCATGAGCTCCACTGCTCAGCATTTTCGGGATCTTCTTCCTTCAGCCCGGATCGAATATGCCCATGGTCAGATGTCAGAAACCGAGCTGGAAAACACCATGCTCCGTTTTTTAAATCACGAGTCAGATATCCTTATCTGCTCCACGATCATCGAAAGCGGCATGGACATTCCGAATGCGAATACGATGGTTATTCTGGAGGCGGACCGGCTGGGTCTTGCCCAACTGTATCAGCTGCGCGGCAGGGTCGGCCGTTCTTCAAGGATGGCTTATGCCTATCTGACAGTTCCGGCATCCTCTTCCGTCTCTGAACTTGCGCAGAAGCGCCTTCTTGCAATCCGTGAATTCACTCAGTTCGGAGCCGGGTTCCGGCTGGCAATGCGGGATCTTGAACTCAGAGGCGCGGGCTCCCTTCTCGGTGCAGAACAGCATGGTCATATTTCAGATGTCGGTTATGAATATTACTGTAAGCTCATGCGTCAGGCTGTCGCGGAAGTGAAAGGCGAGACGCCGGAAATCATCCGGGAAACGACTGTTGACGTTCCCGTTGACGCTTATATTCCAAAGAGCTTCCTCCCAAGCGAGCTCCACCGTCTTGCTATGTATAAACGAATCGCGCAGATCAGTGACCGTGACAGTTTTTCGGATCTTCTCGATGAGTTCAACGACCGGTACGGTGATCTTCCGGAACCAGTTATGAACCTTATGCAGATTTCCCTGATCCGGGCTTATGCGGGAGCTGCAGGTTTCACAGATGTTTCCGTAAGAGACGGTCTTGTCCGGCTGAAATATGATTCTTCCGCCCGGCCGGACGGAATGCGTCTTCTTGCCGTTTTATCGGAAGAGGGAAATGCTCGTCTTCTCGCGGGGGATCCGGTCACAATAGAATGGATGGACAAATCCTCAAATGTGGCGGCGTTTTTAAAAAATCTTCCACAATTTCTTTACAGGCTGAAACATTGTATCCTGCCCGAAAAGGAATTATAATACTGATTACAATTTGCTGATGATTGACCTTGTCATGAGAAAGGAAAATTCGATATGAACAAAAAAATACGTTTTGCAGGCGTTTTGCTTAGTGCTCTGCTTTTAATCTCCTCCCTTGGATGTCTGGTTCAGGATACTGCGCAGACCGAGACTGTCAAACCAACTTCGGACACCTCATCTGCTTCCTCGGGATCTGTCGCTTCCCTTCCCTCCTATGATCGGGATGCCGTTGCTGTTACGCTCGGCGATGTGGAGATTACTGCCGGCGAAATCGAGGATGGTTATTCCAGTTATCTTCAGCTGTTAAGCTATTACGGTATGGCTGCTCCGACAGATGATGCGACCATCAACGAATATGTCCAGATGATCGTTGAAGACCTGCTGTCTGCCAAGCTTCCTCTCTGGAAAGCCCGCGAACAGGGAATCGAACTCAGCACGGAAGAACTGGCTGCCGTTGACGTCAGCGCGCATAACCAGGCAGATGCAGAATACAATGATCTTGTCCTGTCCTATGCCGCCTATTATACCGATGCCGGTGAAGTTGAAAATATTACAGACCTGACTGAGCAGCAGCTCGCGGATACGCTCGTCTATCTCAATGCGGACATCAAGGATTTCTACGAAGATGATGACGCCGATATCGATTTCTATGTCTCGGACGCATATGACAACTACTATCAGAACGCCCTGGTCGAAGCCTATTCCGCCAAATTGAAGGAAATCAGCGATGCAAGCGTAGTTCTCGATCAGGATGCTTTGGAAGAATGGTATGAATCTGCGCTCGCTGACCAGAAAGAATTATTTGAAAACGACGCCACTCTTTACCGGACACATCGGGAAGATTATGCTTCCGGTCTGGAAACCGTTCCTCCGCTGTATATTCCGCAAAACCTTGCAGTTGTACAGGTCATTACTTTGACTCCGGAAGGACAGGTCCCGTCTGAAATCACTGAAAACCTCTCCAAAATGACAACTTTGGAAGCAGAATACGGAAACATTGTTCTTTCCGGCGGCGATGAATCAAGATTAGCCGAGATAAAGGAAGAGTACTCCGCCCTGCAGGAATCAAATCAAAAGATGAAAGATGAGTATTTTGGGAAAGAGTATGCCCATATTCAGGAAATGAAAGAACGGCTTGACGCCGGAGAAGATTACAGCTCCGTTGCATCGGAAAACGCTTCCTTCCTTCAGGAGCAGATCCTTTGTTATGTGCTTGATTATGCCTATCCGACCGTCGTCACAGATGCTGTTGCCAAGCTGAATGACGGAGATACTTCCGGAATTCTGTTTGACGGAAGCAGTTACTATCTGGTCCATCTGGTCGGAAAGCTGACTCCCGGAAGTACCGACCGTGAACCGATAGAGGATGCTCTCCGCAATGCCGCTTCCACCGAACAGCGGGATGCCGCCTGGGAAGAACAACTCTCTGCCTGGGAAGAAGAAGCACTGGCTGCTGCTGTTTATCATCCAGACGCCTATGCTTATGTAGGACACTGATTCTGTTATTTTCTCACGCCGGATAATATCCGGCGTTTTCTTGTCCCTTTTTCCTCCATCCCTTTGTTTCTTTTCCCCGTTAATAGAAATAACGAAGTTTCTTTAAAAAATATGTGATTCCTTTTTTCCAAGAAGTATGCTATGATGGATATGGAAAATGTAGAGGTTTCTGCCTTTATCTTCCAGATTCCGTTCAAACGGAAAATAATTGAAAAGCGAGAGGATTTATGTCACACCTGACAGATTTGGAGCTCTATTACTTCAATGAGGGGACGACGATCACGCCGTACAAAACCCTCGGCTGTCATCGCGTGAAACACGACGATTATCCGATGTGGCGGTTCACGGTCTGGGCGCCGAACGCTAAACGGATCTCGGTTGTAGGCGATTGGAACAGTTGGAATGAATTTGCCGATCCAATGACCAGGATCGGTGAAACAGGTGTCTGGGAGTGCTTTATCGGCATCGCGAAAGAAGGAATGCTCTATAAGTATTCGATTCTTGGTGCCGATGACATTACTGTACTCAAAGCGGATCCGTATGCGCAAAGGGTGGAACCGGAAGGTTCTGCTTCCGTTGTTTGGGAAAGTGATGACTATCCGTGGACAGACGAAGAATACCTTAACCGCCGCACCAAGCAGCACGATGAGCCGATGAACATCTACGAAGTTCATTTCGGTTCCTGGAAAAAAGGTCTTTCTTATCGTCAACTTGGTGATGAACTGGTCGATTATGCGGTCGACATGGGCTATACGCATATCGAAGTCATGCCCTTGATGGCATATCCGTTCGGACCGAGCTGGGGCTATCAGGTCACAGGATACTATGCTCCAACCGCGCGTTACGGTTCTCCGGACGATTTGAAATATTTCATCAACCGTGCGCACGAAAAAGGCATCGCTGTTATTATGGACTGGGTACCCGCCCACTTTACCCGCGACTCCTATGGCCTTGCCCGTTTTGATGGAACACCTCTTTATGAGCATCCGGATCCTCGACGTTCCGATATGAAACAATGGGGCACCCTGCTGTTTGATTACGGAAGAACACAAGTCAGAAGCTTTCTGACCGGCAGTGCTTTATATTGGCTGAAAGAATTCCATTTTGACGGTCTCCGTGTCGACGCCGTTTCCTGTATGCTGTACCTCGATTATGGAAGAGATGACGGGGAATGGGTTCCGAATATTTTCGGAGGGCGTGAAAACCTGGATGCAATTGAACTTTTCAAACGTCTTGGAGAAGTTGTCCATTCTCTTCCCGGAAGCAAAATCCTGATTGCAGAGGAAAGCACGGCTTTTCCCCATGTCACCGACAGAAACGGTGAATCCCTCGGTTTCGACTATAAGTGGAATATGGGATGGATGAATGACACTCTTTCCTATATGCAAATGGATTCCCTTTATCGGAAATGGCATCATGATAAACTGACCTTCTCTCTGATGTACGCATTTTCCGAACATTACATCCTTCCTTTTTCTCATGACGAAGTTGTTCACGGAAAGCTTTCCATGCTGAATAAAATGCCCGGTGATTACTGGCAGAAATTTGCTCAGCTCCGTCTTTGCTATGCCTATCAGATGGGGCATCCCGGAAAGAAACTGACCTTCATGGGCATGGAGCTTGGCCAGTTTATCGAATGGCGTTTTGACGATTCTCTGGACTGGCTTCTGCTGGAATATCCGAAACATGTGGAAATGCAGCGCTATGTCCGGGAACTGAATCATTTTTATACTGCAACCCCTGAACTTTATCGATGCGATGATGACTGGCGCGGATTTGACTGGGTCGTTGTTGACGATTCTGTCCATTCCGTTGCTGCATTTGTACGGCATGACGATAAGGGCAACACGCTCCTGTGTGTTTACAATTTCACCCCTGTTCCCTGGGACGATTACCGGCTTGGAAGCGAATCGGCCGGAGAGTATCAGGAAGTTTTCAGCACGGATGAACCGCGCTTCGGCGGCACCGGCAATTACCGGAATGGAACGGTTCAAACTGTTGAAGAAAACCAGGGACGTTTCAAGAACTCTCTCCATGTCAAGATTCCACCGTATGGTGCTTGCTATCTGAAACTGAAACCCAAAGCGTAATTTGCAATATATCATTAAAGGAGACTGCTATGAAGAAAAAAATTGTTGCCATGCTGCTTGCCGGCGGGCAGGGTAGCCGTCTTGGTATCCTGACCTCCCATATGGCAAAGCCTGCTGTCCCGTTCGGCGGAAAGTACCGAATTATCGACTTTCCTCTCTCGAACTGCGTGAACTCCGATATTGATACCGTAGGTGTTCTGACGCAGTATCGTCCTCTTGCCCTGAATGCCTATCTCGGCACCGGACAGCACTGGGATCTCGACCGCAATGCAGGCGGTGTGTTTGTTCTTCCTCCGTATATGACGGAAAAAGACGGCCGCTGGTACAGCGGTACTGCAAACGCCATCTGGCAGAACCGTGAATTCATCGATCAGTATGAAGCCGAATATGTTCTGATTCTTTCCGGCGATCACATCTATAAGATGGATTATCACAAAATGCTCAAATTCCATATTGAGAACAATGCCGCGGCAACCATCGCTGTCTTCCGCGTTCCTCTCTCCGAGGCGCACCGTTTCGGCATTATGAACGCTGATGAGCATAACAACATCACCTCCTTTGAAGAAAAGCCGAAAAACCCGAAGAGCGGCAACGCTTCCATGGGTATCTACATCTTCAACTGGAAGCTTCTCCGCAAATACATGCAGGAAGACGACCTCGATCCGAACTCCGAAAATGACTTCGGAAAGAACATCATCCCCAACATGCTCAACGCAGGGGAACGCATGATGGCTTATCCATTTGACGGATACTGGAAGGACGTCGGAACCATCACGAGCCTCTGGGAGGCGAACATGGATATGCTGGGAAATCCTCCGGTTCTTGATTTAAACGATCCGAACTGGAAGATTTATACGCACAACCTTGCTCTGCCGCCGCATTATATTGACAAGACTGCCAAGGTCTCGGATTCTCTGATCACCGAAGGTAGCGTCGTCCGCGGAGAAGTCGTTCATTCCGTTCTGTTCGCTGGCACGCACGAAGATGCAAATTCCTCGATTTCGGATTCCGTTGTTTTCCCGAACACTTTCGTCGGCAAGAACTGCAAAATCACCAAAGCGATCATCGGCGAAAATGCTGTGATCGGTGACAACTGCATCGTGGGCGGTCCGCTCCGCGAAGGTGAGACCGTTGACAACCGTCTGACGGATGATATCACTTTGATTGGCAACGACGTAACAATTCCGGCAGGTACCTATATCCCGCTCGGTGCGGTTGTCAACGCGGAAACGCTTCATCTGTATACTAAGGAGGCATAAATCATGATTCAGGATACTTTTGCTTTGATTTATACCGGCGACAGCAATCCTTTACTTCGGGAACTGACGCTGTCCCGTTCCGTAGCCGCCGTTCCTTTCGGCGGACGTTACCGCTGTATTGACTTCATGCTGTCGAATCTGGTCAATTCGGGAGTCGACAACATCGGCATGATCATGCAGAAAAACTATCACTCCCTTATGGACCACATCGGATCCGGAAAGGAATGGGATCTTAACCGCAAGCACGACGGTTTGTTTATTCTTCCTCCTTTTATGACAAAGGACAATGCCGGTGTTTTCCGCGGTGATATTGAAGCGATTCATTCCGTTCTTACCTATGTCCGCCGCAGTTCGCAGAAATATGTTCTGTTCACCGGAAGCCATACGATCTTCAACACAACTTTCGATGATATGTTCAAGCAGCACGTTGATACCGGCGCAGATATTACGATTATGTACAACAACGATCCCGTTTTTTCCGCGGAAGATCAGAACCGCGATCTTCGCCTGATCATGCGGGAAGACGGCCGCGTGATGGAGATGGAATGGAATCCCTACCGTCCCCGTACGAATGCCCGTTCCTGCGATGTCATGATCATGGACAAGAAACTGCTTGAATACCTGATTGAGGAAGCTTATGCGCGCGGAGATTCCGATCTAACCCGTGATATTCTGCAGCGGCTTTGCGGAACATTAAAGTTCTATGGATGGCGTTACGACGGCTATGTTGCCCGTCTCGATTCCATCAATACTTATTACAAGCACAGCATGGAAATGCTGAACGTTACCTATGCCCGTGATCTTTACAACCATGAACATCCGATCTTTACCAAAGTCAAGGATGAACTTCCCGCCAAATACGGTCCGAAAGCAAATGTGACCAATTCAATGCTTGCGGACGGCTGCATTATCGAAGGATCTGTTTCCGATTCGATTCTGTTCCGCGGTGTTACAATTGCAGAAGATGCCAAGATTACAAATTCCATTCTCCTGCAAGGTGTTTCCGTGGGAGCCGGCGCTGTTCTCGATCACGTCATTCTTGATAAGGATGTCACCATTCGTCCAGGACGTTCTTTGATCGGTTATGACAACTTCCCGATCGTTCTGAAAAAAGGTCAAACTGTCTGATTCTGTCCCATGTCGGGAAGCCGTGCGTGTTTACGGCTTCCCGAAATACATTCAAAGGAGATCTCCATGAAAGTATTATTCTGTGCCAGCGAGTGCGTTCCATTCGTAAAAACCGGCGGCCTTGCCGACGTTGTCGGATCTCTTCCGAAAGAATTGTTGAAACAGGGCTGTGATGTGCGTGTCGTCATTCCGAAGTACCGGGTGATCGACTGGTCATATATTGTTTCTATGGAACATATCTGCCATTTTCAACTTCCATTCGGAGACGGAAGCGTGTTCTGCGGAATCGATTCGCTTGAATACGAAGGTGTTCGCTTTTATTTCATCGATAACCTTGCCATGTTCGGGCACGATGGTGTCTACACAGGAGATGAGCAGGAAGGGTTCCGTTATGCTTTCTTCTGCAAGGCTGTTCTGGATTCACTTCCCAAAATAGACTTTTTCCCGGATGTGATTCATTGCAATGACTGGCAGACCGGTCTTATCCCTGCCCTTCTTCGGATGCAATATTCCCATGACCCCGAATATGCAAAGATCAAAACCGTCTATACGATTCATAATCTTCGTTTCCAGGGTCTGTATTGCTGGAACAGAATTGCAAGCGTCCTTCATCTTGACTGGCGGTTCTTTAATCAGGATGGACTGGAATTCTATGGCCTTCTTTCCTTTATGAAGGGCGGCATTAATTATTCCGATCGGATCACAACTGTCAGTCCAACCTACGCGGAAGAAATCTGTACCGATTATTACGGTGAGCGCTTAGATGGTTTGCTCCGTGCGCGCAAGTACTCTCTGTCCGGGATTCTGAACGGAATTGATACGGTGTCCTACGATCCCAAAACTGATCTGGCGCTGCCAGATCATTACAGCATCCGCAACCCGCAGGTCAAAAAGGTAATCAAGCAGAAATTGCAGCAGGATCTTGGTCTCGCCGAGCGCGATGTTCCGATGCTTTCCATGGTCACCCGTCTGACGGATCAGAAAGGGCTTGACCTTGTGCAGTGTGTTCTGGAAGAAATCCTTTCACTCGATGTTCAGCTTGTGGTTGTCGGTCTCGGGGATTCGAAATATACTGATATGCTCCGCAATGCGCAGCGTCGTCATTACGGTTCTGTTGTTCTCTGCAGTGTTCTGGATGAGAGCCTCGCCAGAAGAGTTTATGCCGCTTCCGACATCTACCTGATGCCGAGTCAGTTCGAACCCTGCGGTCTTTCACAAATGATCGCCATGCGGTACGGTACGATTCCGATCGTAAGAGAAACCGGCGGGCTGAAGGATTCTGTTATCCCTTACAACAAGTATACGGATGAAGGAACCGGATTCGGCTTCCGCAATTACAACGCGCATGAAATGCTTAAGCAGATCGAGGACGCAACCTGGCTGTGGCGAAACGATCCCGAAATGTGGGACCGGATGATTCATCGTGCAATGAAGGAAGACTTCAGTTGGAAAGCATCTGCGAAAAAATACCTCGCGCTCTATAAGAACATGCTCGGTCTCTCCGGCCGCACCGCACGCAGAAAAAAAGATGGGATTGAGCCCCGTACCGAAGAATGACGTTTTATGAAAAAATCCTGCAGGAGCTGGAACATGCTCCGCAGTCCCTCTCAACTGTATACGACTATGCGTTTCGTTTTCAAAACGAAGCGCTTTTCGAATGGGATGAAAACGGAATCATCCACTCCATTACTTACGGCGCAGCAAAAATGCGCATAGAAGCTGCTTCTGCCGCGCTGGCTGTTCTTTTGGCAGATTATCCCAAAGGAAGTCCGGTTGGAATCTATCTTCCCAACGGAATCGACTGGGTCATTTCATTCTGGTCGATCCTCCGCTCCGGATACCGTCCCCTTTTGCTGAATACAAACGCACCGGTAGATGCTGTGGAATCCTGTCTGTTGGAAAGCGGAGCTCATTATCTTCTTTCTGAAAAAGAGTTTCCCCCTTCTGTGCGGATTCTGCCTTCCAGGCTTCAGGAATCCTCCGCTCTGAAGCAGTTTGATCCCACCTGGGCTGACGAAATCATCCTGTGCACATCCGGTACAACCGGAAAACCGCGTTTGATCGTTTTCGATGGAAAAGCGGTTCTGGCGCAGATTCTTAACTCGGGTTATGTGCTGAAAAACAATCGCACAATCGCATCTTTTTATCATGGGCATCTGAAACTGCTTGCTTTCCTGCCTTTTTACCACATCTTCGGATTGTCAGCGGTTCTTCTTTGGTTTTCCTGCTTCGGGCGCACATTTGTCCTTCTGCCGTCCCTTTCCCCGGAATCGATTTCCAGAACCTGCAGACTTCATGAGGTGACGCATATTTTCGCGCTTCCTCTTTTTTGGAACACCGTCACAGACAGCATTCTGCGTACGGCAAAACGCACCGGTCAGGAGCAAAAACTGGAAAAAGGGTTAAAGCTCTCTCTCGCTTTGCAAAACAGCTGGTTTCCTCGTGCCGGCCGCTGGATCGCCCGCAATATTCTGTTTAAGAGCGTTCAGGAACAGGCTCTTGGAAGAGGCGTCCGCTTCTGTATTTCAGGCGGCGGTGCGCTTCGCTCGGATACACTCCGTCTGATTAACGGAATCGGTTATCCCCTGTATAACGGTTACGGCATGACTGAAATCGGTATTGCCTCTGTGGAACTGCGCCACAAGGCGAGTGAGCGGATGGAAGGTTCCATCGGAAAGCTGTTTCCTTCCCTGGAATCCCGTTTTTCTTCCGATTCTCTCTGGGTAAGAGGTTTTACCTGTTATAATGCCTTCTATGAAAATGGAAAACGGATCGAGCGAAATCCGATGGACTGGTTCGATACGAAGGATTGTATCGAACAGAGACCTAACGGCTATCTCTATTTTTCCGGACGGCAGGACGACATGCTGAACGGAGAAAACGGAGAAAGAATCTCCCCCGCATATCTGGAATCCGTTTTCGGATGTTCTCAGATTTCCCAGCTTTGCACCGTTATGCTTCCTCTTCCTTCCGGCACCGTAAAGCCGGTGCTCATCGTCGAGCCCCGTCAGCGCAATTCCTATGCGCTTGGTACTCTTTCTGAAGATCTTTACAGCAAAAACGAAAAACTGCCTTCTTCTTACCGTGTCGCGGAAATCTATTACTCCGAGGAACCGCTTCCTCTTTCCACGACTATGAAAGTCCAGGCGTCCGAATTAAAAAAATGCCTGGCAGCTGGAACAATTCATCTCAGAAAAGCTTCCCGACCTGAAGGTGTTTCTACTGAAGCGCTTTATCAGGAAGGATATGAAGAAATCCTACCGCGTATTCTCGAAATCTTCCGTTCCGTTTCCGGAGTAGACTCTGTTTCACCTAACAGCCACTTCCGCTACGATCTCGGAGGTGATTCCCTTCTGTATTTTTCATTGGTTGAGCAGATTTCGGAAGCTTTTTCCGTTTCAATTGATCTCTCATCCGCTCCGGAATTGAATACCCCTTCGGATTTTGCCGCGTATTTATTAAAAGAATCCGACTGACCGACCGAAAAAAATGAATTATATTATGTGTGACACCTTTCAGCGTTTCTGTATCAAACGCTTTAAGGTGTCATTTTAGGAGAACAAATGCAGAAAAAAACTCTTATCTATTCAGAAGCCGCCTATCTGATCGGGCTTGTGGTTCTCGCTTTCGGCGTTGCTCTGATGGAAGCCGCCGATTTCGGTGTCAGTATGGTAGTGGCTCCAGCCTATCTGATCTATCGATATCTGAATCCGATGCTTCCTTTTTTCACCTTCGGAATGTCTGAATACTGTCTGCAGGCGGTTCTTTTGCTTGCGACCATGCTTTTGCTGCGCCGGTTTCGGTTTTCCTGGGTTTTGACATTCGCAACGGCAGTCCTATACGGTTTTATTCTGGACGGTTGTATGATTCTGGTCGGGTTGATTCCTCATTCTCATCTTGCAATAAGGATCGTATTTTACATAGCGGGAGTCCTTCTCTGTTCCGCAGGTGTTTCCCTTCTTTTCCACACTTACCTGCCCCCCGAAGCCTATGAACTCTTCGTCAAACTGGTATCCGCCAAGTTCGGAATTGAAATACACCGTTTTAAAACGGCATATGATATTGTCAGCATGCTGATAGCTGTTATTCTATCTTTCTGTTTCTTTGGGTTCGGCGTTTTTATCGGTGTCCGCTTTGGAACATTGCTGTGCGCACTGATCAACGGCTTTTTAATCAGCCGCTTTTCTCATCTCTTTGAAACCTGTTTCCGCTTTGAAGACGTTTTACCGTTTCGAAAGTTTTTCGTCTGATTCCGGTGTTTCTCCGTTCCCGTCGCTTCGGGTAAGTTATCCGTAAAACAATCCTGGACACGCTTGCTTTTTAGCTGTTTTCATTTTATCATTAATTTAGATTTATAATATAAAGGAGAGACTATGAAACTTTTAGAGGATCGCATTCGCAAAGAAGGAAAAGTCCTTCCCGGCGGAATCATTAAAGTCGATGGTTTTTTGAATCATCGCGTGGACCCTGCCTTAATGAAGGATCTTGCAAAAGAAATTCATCGCTATTTTCCGGATGAAGGAATCACCGCCATCCTGACCTGTGAAGCAAGCGGTATCGCGTTTGGTGAAGCTTGTGCGGAAGAATTCGGTGTCCCCATGGTTTTCGCAAAAAAGGCAAAGTCCGACAATATCGAAGGCGGTCTTTATCAGAGCCAAATTTTCTCCTATACATATAAAAAGACCGTCACGCTGATCGTGGCCAAGGATTGGCTCAACGCATCTGATAAGGTTCTGATTGTTGATGATTTTCTTGCAAACGGCGAAGCTCTTCGCGGTTTGGTTGAAATTGTCCGTCAAGCCGGCGCAGAACTTGCGGGCATCGGTATTGCCGTGGAAAAGGGCTTTCAGCCTGGCGGTAAAAAACTTCGTGATCAAGGCATTAAGCTGCATTCCCTTGCAATCATTGAAAGTGCTGATGAAAACGGAATCACTTTCCGGGAAGAGTGCTGATAGTTGCCGCAATATTGTCTCAATACCGTATGAACTTTTTCATGCGGTATTTTTAATATTCGTCAAAAATGCAACATAAGCTTTAATTTTACGTTAACACCTCTTCTTATGGATTGCATTCTTGTTCAAAAAGACTTAAACTGACAGTATGAAGAAAAGAAAGACGCAAAAGAAATCCTATACTTTTTCTTCTGTTGCAAAGGCAGCAGGAGCCGCTTTTTTGTCTGTCATCAAGACGGTCGGAAGAGTTCTTTCGCCCGTTGCAAAGAAGGTCGGAAAAGTCCTTTCTTCCGCCTGGAATGCCTTGCTTATCAAAGCCTCCGAGCTGAGAAAGCGCTTTGACAGTCTGGAAAAGGAAAAGCAGCGTTATGTTGCCGCCGGTGTTGTAGGCGGCGTCGCCGCTCTTCTTCTGCTCATTGCGTTAATTGTCGGTTTGTCTTCCTTATCCAGACCGGTTTCTCCGAAACAGCCTGCTTCTGACACAAAAGAGCTCCAGATCCAGTCTGATCCTTCGCCGGCAATTACCCCGGAAGCCATCGACAGCACGCCCAGCAATGAACCGGTTTCTACTGCAGAGCCGGTTGCTATTTCAGAGCCCGTTACAGAAGATGAGTATTCTCAATTGAAGAAGCATGATTCGTCCCCTGACGTTATGGATCTGCAAAAAGCCTTGATTTCGCTCGGCTATCTTGAGATCGACGAACCTACCGAATATTACGGAAGCGCAACCGAATACGCTGTCAAACTTTTTCAACGCCAGCATGATTTGGAGCAGAGCGGTACTGCAGATTCACAGACCCTTTCCCTTTTATACAGTAAAGAAGCCCAGCACTACGCATTAAAGCAAGGTGCAGAAGGTCGGGATGTTAAAATGGTGCAGGAGCAATTGCACGAGCTGGGGTATCTGGGAAACCATGATATTGACAGTATCTATGGTGATGTAACAACTGCCGCCATCATTGCTTTTCAGAAGCGAAACGGCTTGTCAGCCGACGGCATAGCCGGTGAAAAGACGCTGGATAAGCTTTTCAGTGATGAGGCTAAAATTTCAAAAGAAAAAGAAGCTCAGGAAAAGGCGGAAAAAGAAAAAGCGGAAAAAGAAGCGAAAGAGAAAGCGGAAAAAGAAAAAGCCGCTGAAGAAGCTGCTAAGAAAAAGAAACAAACTTCTTCAACCGCAAAAGCCACTCCGAAACCCACGCCCAAGCAATCCTCCAAAGAAAAAAGAATCAGCCGTTTCATCGAAGCAGCGAAATCAAAAATCGGGTGCGAATATGTTCTTGGTGGTCGTGGTCCTAAAACGTTCGATTGTTCCGGTCTTGTTTACTGGTGTCTGAAACAAGCAGGTGTATCCACTACCAGGCTGAGTGCATCCGGCTATTCAAAAAAGAAGGACTGGAAAGAGATTACCTCCTACAGCAATGTTGAAAAGGGCGATATCCTGTTTTTCCGCGATGATGATTCGTCTTCCGTCAGCCACGCCGGGATCTATATCGGAAGCGGTATGATGATCGACGCTTCCTCGAGTAACGGAAAAGTCGTCAAGCGGGCAGTTTCCTCCTACTGGAAAAGTCATTTTGTAAACGCAAGACGCCCTTGGTAAAACTTTTCCAATTTAAAACATACACAAAACACTTCCGTGAACAGTTGACTTATAGCATGACGTTCTGTTTTCGGAAGTGTTTTTATTTGTTCTTTTTTTCGAATGGATTGGAAAAGTAATTATTCTTCTGTCTCCGGGTTTTGTGCAGGTTCTTCTTCCGGCTGTGCCTCTTCTGCTTCCGGTTCCTCCTGGATAATTGTTTCAGCCTTAACTTCAGCTGCTTCTTTTTCAGCTCTCTTTTTTTCTTCGGAATCAGCCCATTCTGCGACCGCATCTACGCCGCTTTTCACCGTTTTAATTATCGTTTTTCCGAGATCGGCGCCGAGCTCTACAAAATCTTTCCCGACTTTTTTCCAGTTGTTCTTCAGCTCGTCTTCCATTTTCCCATCGTCCTTTCTCTGATTTCTGAATTCAGTATATCTGCTTTTTTTTCGTCAATCAAGACCTTCGATGTGACAAAAACGTGAATATCATCTCTAAATCATGCTTTTTCTTGCCCGCCTTCAGGTTCTTCGATATAATGAAAACAGAAATATAGTTTCAGGAGGAAATCATGAGTGTTCTGTCCTCTATCTTAAAGGCTGCAGCTCCCCTTCCGAAAATCGAGCAGTTTGACCGCTATCTTATGATAGGTCCTCATCCGGACGATATCGAAATTGGAATGGGTGCGACAGCTGCAAAGCTCGCAGCCACGGGAAAGCACGTTACATTCCTGATCTGTCTGGACGGCCGGTACGGACTCTCCCATGCCCCGGAAGGCACTACACCTGAAAAACTGATTCAAATCAGAAAAGCCGAATCCCTCGCTTCAGCTAAGACTCTTGGCGTTTCGGATGTCCGTTTTCTTGATCTCAGTGATGGAGGATTCTATCAAAGGGAAGAACTCCTCCGCAGGATGGCTCAGATGATTGGCGATGTACAGCCTCAGCTTCTGTTTGCGCCTGATCCCGCAGTTTCCAGCGAAAGCCATGCCGATCACTTAAATGTTGGGAACGTAGCAAGAGAGTTGTCATTTTTTGCTTCTATTGAGGAGATTATGGCTCAATATGACGCAAAGCCTGCTCCTGTGCAGGGAATCGCTTATTATATGACCGCAAGGCCAAATGCATATATTACAACTTCCAAAGAACTGTTGAACAAACAATTGTCTTCCGTTTTCAACTGTCACCTCAGTCAGTTTCCGAAAAACTGTCAGGAAGCAGTTTCTATCTCCCTTTACCTAAAGTTACGCTCCTTCTTTTTCGGCTTGCGGAAGTTCCACCCTCATGCAGAAGGATTTCGCCTTCTCGGACTGACCCATATGCACTGCATGCCTGAATCCGCCGAATGGTAAAATGATTATTTGCGGAATCTGACGGCTGTCAGCTGATCTTTCACGGAAAACCCGATCTTTCTGTAAACAGCATTGGAAGGCAGATAATCACGGTCTGCATATAGCATCGGGGTCAGACCTTCGGAAAGAATCAACAGGGAAATTTCTGTCAACAATGCTTGCGCATATCCATGATTTCTCAGCTTCGGCTCGGTGATAACCGTATGTACTTCCGCATAACGATTTCCGAGTCTCGCTATTCTTGCTATTGATGCTATTTCTCCTGTTTCGGTTCTCCACGCAAAAGAATCCGGACTTTGGGAAAACGCTGTTCCGAGGCTGTTCCTTCTGACAGCCGAAAGCTCCTCTCCGTTTTCTTTCATCATCATTGCTATTAAATCCCCCGCAATATCGGGTTCTACTTCTGCTCCCGGAATGCATTTTCCTTCTGCTTTGGCGGGCTGCAGTGTCTTCAGTTCATATACCAGTATTCTTTGTTTTCTTTCTATTTCATTTTCAAAAGCCAACGAAATGAGTTTTGCAATTTGCTTTTTTGAAACAATTGCTCTTAAATTCTCTTCTGTACGGAGAGCAGACAAAGAAAAAATCATCTCTTCCAGCGATTCGTCACTGATGGTTTGCGATGTCCAGATCCACATCGGTTCCGTCGGGCTGTCCTGAGTCATCAGGCAATCTTTATCGTCAGAAAGAATCAATGGCCTTCCAAGGTTTAAGGATCGGTCCATATGAAAAAATGCTGGCAAATCCTTCCCAATCAGCTGAATCAACGGTTCTTTCTGTTCTTTTGTCCGCAAAGTGATTGACATCTCGGTTTCTCCTTTTTAATGATTTATCATATCACGCTGATCTTATTTCTGACAAGAAAAAAGCGATGCTTTCGTAACTGCATAACATCGCTTTTCAGTTCTACTAATATTTGTGATTGTAGATTGGCCTGTATGTTCTTAGACTGTTATTATTCCCAAATTCTGTATGCCATAAGAAAATGCTGCTTCCAGTATGAACCTGTGAGCACAGAATTTGTGATTCTTACCATTCCCGCGCTGGAGGAGGCGTCTATCATTTTCCCTCCGCCTAGATAGATACCGACATGTCCTTTTCCGGAGCCCGTGCCGGAAAACACCAGCACATCACCTCGCTTCAGTTCACTCATCGATAAAATGCGCTTGTATTTTTTACAAGTCTGCCAGCCTTTGCTGGTCATATAGCTTTGCTTCACCCCGGCCTGGTTCAAGCACCAGTAAACAAATCCTGAGCAGTCAAATTTATCTGGTCCTTTTCCTCCGCTGACATATTTTACACCGAGTTTCGATTCCGCATAGGCGATAAACGCTTCGATGCCTTCTCCGTAATTAATGGTGCTCCCACTGCTCTCAGGCTTTGGCGTGGTTTCACTTGTTGGTTTCGGAGTCTTTGTCGGCTTCGGAGTTTTGGTCGGCTTTGGAGTCTTTGTCGGTTTTGGAGTTGTTTTTGAAGTAGTTTTTGGCGTTGATTTTTCTGTTGCTTTCGGAGTTGTTTTTGCTGTTGGCTTTGGTGTCGGCTTCGCCGTTGGTTTCGGCGTTTTTGTCGGCTTTGGAGTCGGTGTTTTCGTTGGTTTCGGAGTAGGCGTCGGGTTGGATACAGCGTTTTTACTGTTCAGTTTTTCAATCGTTTCCGGATCAGCTTCGCCTGTCGCCGGAAGTCCGTTTCTTTTCTGAAAGCTTTTCACCGCTTCTTCCGTTTTTTCCCCGTAATATCCAGTTGCCTGGGAAGAAGCCAGATAATTCAACTTGCTCAGTTTCGTCTGAATATACCGAACGTCATCTCCTTCTTCTCCGCTGTGAAAGCGGAAAGTCTCAGCTTCTCCCGAGTTCAGCAGGTTCATTGTTGATCTCGCCAGTGTTCCGTCAACAACCAGCCCATTGTTCTCCTGAAAACGCCGAACGGCGGTCTGTGTCAACTTTCCATATTCACTGTCCGGTACTCCGCAAAGATAGCCGAGTTCGAACAGTTTTTCCTGATAATGCAGGATCTCCTCGTTTTTATCTCCCAGCGTGAAAAACCATCCAACCGAATCTTCCGCGAACAGTTTTTCAAAGGTTTCATTATCAACGATAATATCTTCTTTCAGATGATTACGTATGCGGAACAATTTTACTGCTTTTTCCGTAGCTTCTCCGTAGATATCGGACATGTCGTTTTCGGGCAAATAACCGAGTTCAATCAGTCTTTCCTTTACAAGAGAGACCGCGTCTCCTGTTGCTCCCCGCACCATAGCATAAGTCAAAGCTCCGTCACTGAACAAGGTTGAATAGGTTTTACTGTCGCATGCTCCGGAAACATCCAGTCCGTTCCGTAGCTGAAACGCCCTGACTGCATCCGCTGTTCCCTCAGTATATTCCTGTGTTGGCTGTTCAAAATCAAGATAATCCAATTCCATCAGCCGGATCGCAATATCCATGACAACTGGTGAATCATCCCCGGCAATCAACGTATCCCCATATACAGGATTTTTAGTCGGAACAGGTGTAGGAGACGGTTCAGGAGTTGGAGTCGGTTCCGGTTCCGGCATCGGCGTGTTCCCTGAAACATATGTTATATTGCCGTTATATTCAGAAAAAGCAACCGGCATCTCTATTTCCCCTTGAGGAGCAGCCGTTGTTTCCGCAGGATATTCTTCCGCAAACACATTTTTCAGAACCCTGGGACGAATAATTCTCCAAAAAAACATGCACATTCCAAAGAAAGCGATTGCCAAAATCGCTTCCAGAATGATTTGCCAGGCTTTCTGTCCTGATTTTTGATTTGGAGATGTTTTTTCCATAGATGACATTCCCTTTCAATCTATTATTAGAATACCAAACGGTTGCAACATATTTGCGTTCAATTTATGAACAAAACGTTAACATCTCCTATTTCTAAATGTTTTTCCTCTTCCCTGAAGCATTTTTCAACTAAAACCAACAAGGATTCTCCCGCCTCTGCAGGCGGGTGATAAATTGCTGGTTTTAGTTGAAATAAGAATGCAAGTTTTTCCATTGTTTTTCCTTTCTACATGTATTCTATGTAGTAGTTAGTAGCAGTATCACCTTTCTTTTTTGCTTTCCGATTCTCCACTTCTATATGCACTTTGTAAAGGATGTTTCTCTGTTTTGTATGAGTTCTGTCAAATACTTGTTTTTTCAAGTGATTCAAGATAAAATAAATATAGTATTATTTTTCTTATCAAAGCCGCTTATGCCGGCTAAACAAGGAGGAAACAATGGCAAAAAAGAAATCTGTATCAACAGTCGATATACTCTCGAAAACGAAAAAGGTCCACTCTTCCGTCCAGAAAGATTCTCTTTCCGAAGCAATCAATAGCCCTGCTCCTGCAGAAGCATCGCTTGATCATATAGTCACTCCCGTACCTGCAGCAGAAACTCTGCCTCAACCAAGAAGAAGCATAGCTTTTATCGGGTCCGAATGCTATCCTTTCATCAAAACCGGCGGACTTGGCGATGTTATGTATGCTCTCCCAAGAACACTTGCTAAGCTGAACTGCGATGTCAAAGTAATTCTTCCAAGGTACAAATGTATCCCGCAAAAATGGCAGGAGAAAATGATCTATCGTGGTGCTTTCCAAATGGATCTGTGCTCAGATGGCCGTTCTTTCTATGTCGGAATCATGGAATACGTATGGGACGGGGTCGTATACGATTTCATTGATAATCAGGAGTTTTTCTCAAATGGCAATCCTTATACAAATCTGATTGACGATATTCCGAAATTCTGCTATTTCTCAAAAGCTGCTCTGGCTGCGCTCAACTACATGGATTGGATCCCGGACATCATCCATTGCCATGACTGGCAGGCAGCACTCGTTCCGGTATATCTCCGGACTCTTTTCAGCAATACAAAAATCGGCGGCGCTAAAACAATGCTGACAATTCATAATCTCCGCTTCCAGGGCGTATACAATATACCGACCATCAAATACTGGACCGGACTTCCGGATTATCTGTTCGGTGTAGATGTCTTCAAAACAGGAGCGGATGATGCAAACATGTTCAAAGCCGGCCTAGCCTTTGCTGATATGATCACAACCGTCAGCAACACGTACGCCGGAGAGATTCAAACATCTTTCTACGGAGAAGGCCTGGACTCGCATCTCAGTTATCATTCCCGTAAACTTCGCGGTATTGTAAACGGTATCGATATCGATCAGTGGAATCCGTCTGTAGATCCTAAACTCGCCAAAGGGTACGATGTCTCGAACGTTCTTAAGAACAAGCCGCAGAACAAACTTGCTCTGCAGGAACAGCTGGGGCTTGACAAAGATGAAGGTAAATTCGTGATTGGACTTGTCTCCCGCCTGACTGATCAAAAAGGATTGGATCTTGTAAATGCGATCCTTCCGGCTTTGATTGACGGCAATACGCAGGTTGTTGTTCTCGGCACCGGAGATCCATATTACGAATCTTCGTTCCGTGCATTCGAATATACCTATAAAGGCAGTGTCTGCTCCAACATTATGTATGATGAAGGCCGGGCACATCTGATTTACGCCGGTTCCGATGCACTGCTCATTCCGTCTCTCTTCGAGCCATGTGGACTGACGCAGCTGATCGCTATGCGCTATGGTACCGTTCCGATCGTCCGCGAAACCGGCGGTCTCAAAGATACCGTTGAGCCTTACAATCAATACACTGGGGAAGGAAACGGATTCACGTTTGACTGGTATCGGACGGAACTTCTGCTCGACGCAATCAACCGTGCCAAAACTGTGTATTTTACAGACCGCTCAAACTGGGACAAGCTTGTCGAGCGCGACATGAACAAAGACGTCAGCTGGGAGAATTCTGCAAAGCAATACCGGGAACTCTATCTCCAGCTGCGGCCATAACAGGCGAACATCGAAAGGATTGGAAAGGCTTCCGGAATAACGGAGGCCTTTTTGTATCATATTGCCAAAGGCAACTTACTTGACTTTGCCAAAAAGGCATGTTACGTTAATGGAAAAATAAAGAGGAGTCTTCCAATAAACAAAAAGCAAAGAAAGGAGTGGCAGGAAGGAGGAGACCGCGAAAGCGGGCATTCCTCCCCGACTTACGGAGTTGAAGTCGGGGTATCCTGCCCGATAGCGAGATGAAGGAACTGCTAAAATCCATAATTCCTTCCCTTACCGTAAAGGAAGCGGACCGTTTTGAAATCTATTATCAGATGCTGATTGACTGGAATTCCCGTATAAATCTGACTGCTATCACGGAAAAGGAGGATGTTGCAAAAAAGCATTTTCTGGATTCCCTTTCCGCTCTTCCCCTGCTTTCAGAAAACGCATCCCTCATTGATATCGGCACAGGTGCAGGTTTTCCGGGAATCCCTCTTCTTATCATGCGCCCCGATCTGAAAGTCACTCTTGTTGACTCTCTTCAAAAACGAATCGTTTTCTTGAAGGAAGTCCTTCAGGCTCTAGATCTCTCTGCTTCCTGTGTCCATTCTCGTGCAGAAGACATTGGAAGAAATCCCTCTTACCGTGGTACATTTGATTATTCTGTCTCGCGTGCGGTTGCACCTCTTCCTGTCCTCGTTGAACTTACAATTCCCCTCATAAAAACAGGAGGCAAAAGTATCTGCTATAAAGGAAACGCAGCCGAAGAGCTGGATTCTGCAAAAAGCGCATTGCATCTTCTACATGCCTCTGCTGTTTGCAAAGAAATTCCTTCCGACTATGGAGTGCGTTCTCTTGTTATTTGTACTAAATACGCACCAACTCCGTCTCTTTATCCGAGAAAAGCAGGCACGCCTTCTAAAAATCCTCTTTAAGATGCCGATTCCCCCTGTTTTTATAGGTGTTTTTCTTTTGTTTTCCCGTGACATCTCTTAAATCTCCATTACGCTTGTACCATTAACGCACCAATTATTCCATATCTCTCTTTCTGTTTCTCCCGTAACTGGGCATTATCTTTCGAATTATCGTAATATTGATTGTTTGCACTCTTTTATATTTATATTTCGCTAATCTACCCAGAGGAGAGTTGTTTATTCCAATTCTCTTCTTCGCAAAGCGTTTGGTATAGAGGCTCTTTCCCTTCATAGATTGACCATTTCCCGTTCCTTCCTTTATCATACAGACATGTCTTTGCCGCGATGTTTTCGGGCAAAGTTTTTCATGTATGCATATAAAAACAAGGAGGTTCTCTTTTTCATGAGTTTTGTTGTTATTACGGACACATCCGGAAATCTTCTCAACCGCCATGTAAAAGACTATAATTTGAAAATATTGCCTTTTTCCTATTATATCAACGGAGAAGAACACACCTGTCTGGACACTGATGCTTTCAACGGTGATTCTTTTTATTCCGGATTCAGAAAAGATGTCAAGATCACGACTTCGCAAATCAATCCTCAGACCTATGCAGATTGTTTTGAAAAGTATTTGAAAGAAGGTTCTGACATAATCTATGTTTCCATGTCTTCCGGAATAAGCGGTTCCTGCCAGTCCTCCTTCTTAGCTGCAGAGATGCTTCTTGAGAACTATCTCAATCGCAGAATCGAAATCATTGATACTATGGGAGCATCTTTAGGAGAAGGGCTGATTGCCATCCGCGCCGCACAACTGCGCGATAAAGGGATCGATATTGACGAAGCAGTAAAGGAGCTCCGTTCTCTATCCGAACGAATGTTCAATGTTTTCACTGTTGACGACCTGATGTTCCTCCGTCGAGGAGGGCGACTGTCCAATCTATCCGCTATTGTTGGAACCGTTCTGCACATTAAGCCAATCTTAAAAGGATCAACCGATGGGCAGATTGTTGCCTTTGGTAAAGTGCGCGGAAGAAAACGCTCTATAGAAGTTCTTGGGGAAATGTATCGAAAGTATGTTGTCAATCCAGGACAGCAAACGGTTGGAATCGCTCATGCAGGATGTTTGGAAGATGCGCTCATGCTGAAAGGGCTTCTTAATCAAACTCTTCCTCCCAAAGAGATTCTGATCGTCGATTACGAACCCGTCACCGGATCACATGTTGGCCCGGGAGCTCTCGCTCTGTTCTTTGAAAGCAATCCGGGTATACGCGCAATTGATACTATCTTATAAGAGAAAAAAAGTACTAAAGAATGTCAGAGTCTAAAATTCCGACATCCTTTTTCGAAGACAATATTTGGATTTCTTTTTTCTCTTTCGTTGCTTTTAACAGAGTTCCATGATATACTTCCTTATGTTATTTCTAGTAAGCATGGAAGGATTCTATCAATTATGGATTCAAAAACATATTATGCACGTCTGCTGCCGGAAGAAGAACAGAACTTTTTCCATTATATGCCTACAATCAATGACCTTGTTTCTTTTGCAGGCAATCATTTTTCAGACGATATCGCTCTGGATGGTGTTGCGGGTCCCATTACTTATCGTGCTTTGATCGATACTCTGTCAGGCCTGCGCGGATTTTTAAAAGAAAACGGAATCAATCCCGGAGATAAGGTTGGCATTCAGCTTCCTAACAGTGCTCTTGCGGCCGAACTGATTCTTTCTGTAATGACTTATGGAGCTGTTATTGTTCCGTTCCCAATGACGATGAACGGAGAAGAACTCCTTTCCAATCTCCGGAAAATGGATATCTCCATTTTTATCTATGCTGATATGCTTTCCGGACAAATCAGCACGCTGGCACTTCCTTCTTCGTTAAAAGCAATCCCTTCCTCCAAAGTAGTTCCCTCTGCTCCTGAAGCAGAAAGCAAAGTGGAAAAGGGTACTCCCGCCGCAATCTTTTTCACAGGCGGTACAACCGGAAAGTCCAAGGGAGCTCTGCTTTCTCACGGCGCACTGATGCGCGGAGCATTCAACGGTGTTTTTGCCCCACCTTCAGCGCTGCGCCAGCGTTATCTGGCTTTAATTCCATTCAGTCACGTTTTCGGTGTTGTCCGAAATCTTCTGACCTGTTTCTACACCGGCTCACTTCTTTATACCCTTGAAGATATGCGTACTGTAGTTGCAGTTCTTCCTAAGGCAAAGCCAACCCTTCTTGTTCTGGTTCCTGCTCTCGCAGACATGCTTGCCGGTCTTGCAAAAGTCCGCGGCCTTGATGCACTTGGCGGCCAGCTCAAATGTGTAATTGCAGGCGGTGCTCCGGTTCCTGAGGGAATCATTCGGCGGTATCAGGAGCTTGGTATTATTTGCTGTCCCGGATACGGGATGACGGAAACCGCAAACCTTGTTTCCGGAAACGGTGATCCTTTTGATTATCCGACTTCTGTTGGTATGCCTTATCCAGAGCAGCAGGTTAAGATTGTAAATGATGAAATCTGGGTCAAAGGCGATCATTTAATGATTGGTTATTATAACGATCCAGAAGAAACAGCCCATATCTTTACTGAAGACGGATGGCTGAAAACAGGAGACCTGGGCAGAATAGATGAAAATGGCCTTCTCTATATTACAGGTCGAAGCAAAAATATCATTGTTCTTCCAAACGGAGAAAATATCTCTCCTGAAGAAATCGAACTCGCTCTCGTCAGAATTCCTTTCATCAAGGATGCGCTTGTTCGGGAAGCTGTCGTTGATGGCCGTACTTTGCTGGAAGCCGAAGTGTTTCCGAATGGACCTGTTCTTGCTGCGATGCAGATTTCAGATCCCGAGCCCGTCATTCGCTCTTCTGTTGAAAAGCTGAACGCTTCCATGCCGCCTTATAAGGCAATCCAGAACCTGATTATTCGTGATAAAGACTTCCCTCGCAGTCCCAGCATGAAAATCATCCGTTCCTGATCATTCCCAATCTGTTTTTAATCATTTGAAAACCGCTCCTTTCCAGGAGCGGTTTTACTTAATTCAGATAATATAATCAGATATCACTGTTTTTCTTCACACGTGTTAGGTTTATAGATCTGTCTGTTATCTAATGCCCACAGTCTTTCAGAAAAACCTCCCGGTGCAACAGAATTCAGAGCTGCCTGCATTTCGTACAGACGGCTGTCCAAAAGATCACATACGGAAAGAACTTCTGCTTCCGGGATCATCGGAAGTTTCGGACTCCCGTATTCCGGATTTCCGTGATGCGCCAGGAGCATGTGCTCTACTAAAACAGCGGTTTCCTTTGGACATAAAGTCACCTCTGCCGCTTGTGCTACCATTGACATTCCAATGCTGATATGCCCAAGAAGCTGACCGGCCGAAGTATATGCCCCTGCAAGACCAAGCGATCCTGTATCCAATTCTTCCAATTTCCCGATGTCGTGCAAAATCGCTCCGGAAAGAAGCAAGTCTCCGTTCAGCCATGGATACAGATCCAAAACCTTTTGAGCAAGTTTTACCACTGACAATGTGTGATGTAAAAGCCCTCCCCTTGTTGCATGATGAAGTTTCACTCCTGCCGGATAAAGCAGTAATTTATCTTTGTTTTCACGTAGCAGATACTGAACAAGCCTTCGGAGATCTTCGTTCCGAAAATCCTGTGCAATCATAAAAAGTTCATCATACATGATCTGAGGATCGAAAGGTGCGCAAGGAATCAGTAGATTCATATCCACATCATCCTGTTCATTTGCATGTCGAATTCGCTCGATTTTCAGCTGCTCATTATCTTTCCAGATCTGAACCGTTCCCCGGACTTTGATAATGTCGTCCGGCTCAAAGGTTCCATGATAAACTCTGCTGTAATTCCAAAGCTTGCCTGCACACTCTCCTTCGCTGTCGGCTAAAATGAAATCCAGATATTCGCTTCCTTTCACATCTGTTCTGGCAGAAACGGATTTTACCAGGCAGAAGCCCTCTGCCGGTCCTTCCCCTTGTGAAATGAGTCGCATCTTTCCCATATTTCCTCCCAATGGACAGAGCACTTCTTATATTGGAACATATTCGAGATTCTGTCCTTTCTTTCTCAAAATTATTATATCAGAGGAACTGACATTTTTCTACAGCACGTTGAGAAAAAGGAAGGAATATGGTATACTTCTAACAAATTTGGAGGAATCTATGCAAACTTCTTTTGATATCGTCGTAATCGGTGCTGGGCATGCCGGAGTGGAAGCTTCTTTGGCCTGTGCCCGCATGGGGTTGAAAACTCTGCTATTAACGCTCAATCTTGACAGCATCGGCATGATGCCGTGCAATCCTGCAATCGGTGGAACAGGGAAAGGACATCTTGTCCGTGAAATAGATGCTCTCGGCGGGGAAATGGGTCTTGCTGCAGATGATACGTTGATTCAGATGAGAATGCTGAATACCGGAAAAGGTCCTGCCGTGCATTCCCTCCGTGCGCAGATGGATAAGCGCCGCTATCATGAGCGCGTTAAAAGTGCGATTGAACGACAGGAAAACCTGATCGTAACTCAGGGAGAAGCCATCCGAATCGAAACTAGAAACGGCTCCGTTTCCGCCGTCCTTACCGATGAAGGGTTTCGCTATGAATGCCGTGCTGCCGTTCTCTGCTCCGGCGTTTACTTAAAATCCCGCATTTTAATTGGAGAATGGTCCCGTCTTTCCGGACCGAACGGAATGCTTCGAAGCGAAGGACTATCAGATGCTCTCAGAGAACTCGGCATAACGCTTCAGAGATTTAAGACCGGAACCCCTGCCCGTGTAAAGCGAAGTACTTTGGACTTTTCAAAAATGGAAATCCAATATGGTGATGTTCCGACTCCTTCTTTTTCCTTTCTCCATCCTGACGGACTGGAGTTAGAACAGGATACCTGCTGGTTAACCTATACCAATGAGAAGACCCACAATATCATCCGCCAGAATATTCATCGTTCTCCGATGTACAGCGGAAAAATCCATGCAACCGGGACACGGTACTGTCCTTCTATCGAAGATAAAGTCATCAAATTCGCTGATAAAGACCGTCACCAGATTTTCATTGAACCGGAAGGCCGCTCTACAGAGGAGATGTATGTGCAGGGTTTCTCAACCTCCCTTCCGGCTGAAGTTCAGCTCGAAATGCTTCATACTCTTCCTGGTCTGGAGCATTGTGAAGTCATGCGTCTCGGTTATGCAATCGAATATGATTGTCTGGATCCCACGATTCTCGACTTGAAGTTTATGGTCAGAAATGTTCCTGGGCTCTTTACCGCAGGACAGATAAACGGTTCCAGCGGATATGAAGAAGCTGCTGCACAAGGTTTATTCGCAGGAATCAATGCTGCTTTATATGTAAAAGGTGAAGAACCCTTCTATCTGGGACGCAGTGATGGATATATCGGAGTATTGGTTGATGATCTTTCCACCAAAGGAACTCCGGAACCATACCGTATGATGACGAGCCGTTGTGAATACCGTCTTCTTCTCCGGCAGGACAATGCCGATCTCAGACTTACCGAAAAAGCGAAAAGACTTGGGTTGATTTCAGAAGAACGTTATTCCTTCCTGCAGAAAAAAAAGGAAGGTATTCAATCCGCACTAAATAAGCTTGACGCTCATGTTCCTCCGTCAGATGCTCTTCGTGCATATATGGATTCCATCGGGGAACCGATACCACATCAGGGCGCAACTCTTTTTGAATTGTTAAAGCGTCCGAGAGTTCGGTATTCTGCTCTATTGAGTCTGTTCGACAATCTGGAACCTTTGGATAAAAACGTAGAAGAACAGATCGAGGTTCTGGCGCATTATGACGGCTATATTGAGAAGCAGAGAGCTCAGGTTGAGCGGGAAAAGGCTCTGGAGAACACACCGCTTCCTTCCGACTTAGACTACTCAAAACTTAACGGGCTGAGATTGGAAGCCAGGCAAAAGCTAAATGCGATACATCCCGTTTCTGTCGGCCAGGCTTCTCGGATCTCAGGTGTCTCTCCCGCCGATATCAGTGTTCTTCTGATCTATACCAAACGAGGATTTACTCAGCCATAACGATAATGGGTGCGATATAAATATCGCACCTTTTTCTATAAAATAGAGGATTGATTACCGATAAATCCTTATTTGGTGTGTTTTTATCTCTAATATATATTATATGCGCTTATTTTTAATTTGAACCCTTTTTCATTAGCGATTAATATACACCATTTATAAGATTATTATCGCTTTTTGCTCGTTTTCAATGCTTATAATGGTGCATTTACATCTCTTTCGTGCCTTGTCTTCTCGTAATACGGTCGTACAGATCTCCTGTGCCGTTTTTGTTTCCATTGACTTTTTTCTGAAAACCTTATACCATATGTTTATGGAAACGCTGTACTGTCAGGCAATCAAAAACATAAATTCCTGGATTGTATCATTTTCCGGCAAGTCTGCTCATTTCCGTTTGTCAAAAAAAGCCATGCTGTCTTCTTCTGATTTTATATCAGAAGATCCACCCATGGTCGCCGAAGCTCTTGCCGCCGTACGTAAGGAATGCTCATTCATGGGAGTCCCCATGGTTCGATCGGTTCGCTCTGAAAACGGCTGGCTTTTGATCGATTTGGAAAAAACATTCTTTGATGCCTTTGCTCTTCTGCTACCGGATCAATTTGATTACGGAGATTTCTATGTGGATAAAAGGATGGAAATATTTCTTCGTCATGGTGACTGTTCTCTCCCTCCCTATGATCCGGTATTAAAAGCAGTCTTGACCGCATCCTATGCTTCCACAAGAGGCAGATGGACAAAAGATGATGAACGGACCGTTTTAACAATGACTCACGCTCTTTCCGGAATGGAACGAGTTCGAACAGAGCATGCAATCTCACGCGCAGCGAAAATTATCCTATTTGAACGGAGGTCTCTTTTATGAAAATCACCTACCTGGCCCATTCTACCTTTTTACTTGAGAACAATTCCGGATGCCGCCTGATTACAGATCCGGTTGATAAAGGCAGCGGGTATGATCTGCATCAGGTTAAAGCAGATGTTGTCACGATTTCTCATCATCATTTTGATCATGATGCTGTAGATCAGATTTCCGGGGATCCTATTGTCCTCGATAAAGCTGAAAAGTATGAAGTATGCGGTTTTTCGATTACAGGATATCCCGCTTTTCATGATGAAGTAAAAGGCGCAAAACGCGGATCAAACATCCTTTTCCGGATAGAATCAGATGGAAAAACCGTAGTTCATCTTGGTGATCTTGGTCATTTTCCTTCAGAAGAGCAGCTTAATGCTCTCTCTGGCGCTGATGCTCTTTTGATCCCCGTCGGCGGCATCTTCACGATTGATGGCGCTCAAGCTTATGACCTTGCATCCCGTCTCTCCCCGAAAGTTGTAATTCCTATGCATTTTTCCACTCCGGAACTCACTTTCAGACTGAATTCTTTAAATGAATTCTTGGATGTGTCTTCTTCACTTCCTGTCAGAGTTCTTTCTTCCGGTGAGAGTATATCGTTATGATATGTGTCCCCTCGCAGAAATGTTGTAAAAAAACTCTCCGCATGGAGAGTTTTATATTATTATTATCCTATTTAGATGTCCCCTCGAATTGCATAGACACAAATCCCGACACATTCTCTCATAAAGTTATTGATTCGAATATACCACACATCAGGAGCTGCCATCCCGATTGCATCCAGACCAGTTGTTTTCGCAACTTTTCCTGCCCGGAACACATGAAAATCTGTTGTCACAAATGCTATTTTGGCATCCGTTCCTATTTCCCTATCTATCAATTCCTTGGAAAAAGCAAAATTCTCTCTTGTATTCGTTGCCTCTGCTTCGGTTAGAATGCGTTCTTCAGGAATGCCGCGTCTCTCCATCAGGTACTTTCTCATAGCAATCCCTTCCGGAATATCCTCTCCGTTTCCCTGTCCTCCCGAAACAACGGCTATTGCATCCGGATGAGAATTCAGATAGTCTGCAGCAGTATCCAGCCGATTAGACAGGACCCATGTTACTTTTTCACCATGAACAGCAGCTCCGAGTACGATCACAGCATCCGCCTCCACCGATGAAGCAGGTTTTGCCGCAGAGGCCATCAAAATTCCACAAACGAGAAAAATAATGCCGGCAATCGCATAACCTGCTACAGCTGCCCATTTTAAAATACAGAGGATCCCTGTTTTCATCTGGGGAAGAAGAATTGCTATCAGTACCATTGGTATTCCGAAAAAAGCCGGCAAAACAACCCCCAGGTTAAAATTAGAAAGAGTCGATACGATCAGCGTGTCTGCAATCAGTAAAAAGCCAATTACGAGCAGCACCAGTCGAAATATCCGCATCCTTTTCTCCTTCCTTTCCATAAGCCTCCTCATTTAGACAATTCCTTTTTCAAGAACTGTCCTGTGTAGCTTTTTTCGCAAGCGGCTATCTGTTCAGGCGTTCCTGTCGCAACAACTGTGCCCCCTTCGTCTCCGCCTTCCGGTCCTAAATCTATCACATAATCCGCTGTTTTAATCACATCCAAGTTATGTTCAATGACCAGAACAGAACTGCCATTGTCTGCCAATCGGTTTAAAATTTCAAGCAGACGCTTGACATCATGTGTATGAAGTCCTGTTGTCGGTTCATCCAGAATATAGAGGGTGCGTCCCGTATCTCTTCTGGATAATTCTGTAGCTAGCTTGACACGTTGAGCTTCTCCTCCGGATAGCTGTGTTGATGGCTGCCCCAGTTTCACATACCCGAGGCCAACATCATACAATGTCTGAAGTTTGCTCTTGATTTTGGGATAAGCGGAAAAGAACGGAAGCGCTTCTTCAACCGTCATATCAAGGACTTCAAAAATGTTCTTTCCTTTGTAACGGACTTCCAGAGTTTCCCTGTTATACCGTTTTCCGCCGCATACTTCGCATGGGACATACACATCAGGAAGAAAATGCATTTCGATCTTTACAATTCCGTCTCCTTTACAAGCTTCGCATCTTCCGCCTTTCACGTTAAATGAGAACCTTCCTGCGTTATATCCTCTCATCTTAGCGTCCGGTGTTGTTGCGAAAAGCTGCCTTATCAAATCAAACAGCCCGGTATAAGTTGCCGGATTCGATCTCGGTGTTCTTCCGATCGGACTCTGATCAATATCTATGACTTTGTCAAGGTTCTCAATCCCTTCCATGCTCCTGTGTTCTTTTGCATGGATTTTTGCCCGATTGAGATCGTGTAAAAGCCGTTTTTTAATGATTTCGTTCACCAGACTCGATTTACCGGATCCGGATACGCCCGTGACGCAGACAAATTCTCCAAGCGGAATCGCCACATCAATATCTTTCAGATTGTTTGCTTTTGCACCGCGTACTGTAAGGTATTTTCCGTTTCCTTTTCTTCTTTCAGCAGGAACTTCTATTTTCCGCTTTCCAGACAGATACTGTCCGGTCAAACTGCTCTCACATTCCATAATTTCCTGTGGAGTCCCTGCCGCAATTACTTCTCCGCCATGAACTCCTGCCCTGGGGCCGATATCCACCAGGTAATCCGCCGTCAGCATGGTTTCCGTATCATGCTCCACTACAATCAGGGTGTTTCCAAGGTCTCTGAGGCCCTTTAAAGTATCCAGCAGTTTTGCGTTGTCTCTCTGATGGAGTCCGATGCTCGGTTCATCCAGAATATAAAGTACTCCGACAAGACCGCTTCCGATCTGTGTCGCCAGACGGATTCTCTGACTCTCTCCTCCGGACAGAGTAGCCGCACCCCTGGAAAGCGTCAAGTAACCAAGACCTACATTAACCAAAAAGCCCAGCCTTGCATCCAGCTCTTTTAAAATTCCCTGCGCAATTGTTCTGTGTGTCGGATTCAATTCCAGTTTTTTCAAAAAATCACGCGAGTTCTTCACGTTCAGATCACACAGATCAGCGATATTCAATCCTCCGACCGTAACTGCAAGGGTTTCCGGTTTCAGTCTCTTTCCTTTACAGTCAGGACACAGGACATGCGCCATTCGGGATTCGATCTCCGCTTTTGTCCATTCACTGGTGGTTTCGCGGTAACGGCGTTCCATGTTTGGGATGATTCCTTCAAATGCAGCTATGAATTTCCCGCTGGAATATGCGCTGGAATAAGAAACTTCCATTTTTTCCTTTGTTCCATACAGTAAAACATCCTGAACGGTCTTAGGAAGATCGCAAAATGGTGTATCCATCGAAAAGCCCATGTGTTTCGCGAGCGCTTTATAATACATCTCCGAGATCGTATTCTGGCTGTCGCTGTTCCAGCCCGATGCATGAATTGCCCCTTCGTTCAAGGATTTTTCAGGAAAAGGAATCACCAGCGCAGGGTCGATCTTCATCAATTCTCCCAGTCCTCCGCATGTTGGACATGCTCCGAAGGGCGCATTGAACGAGAATGCTCTGGGTGCCAGTTCCTCGATTCCGATTCCGCAATCCGGACAAGCAAAATTCTGGGAATACAATTGCTCTTCCCCGCCGATAACCGCTACAATTGCCAGATTCTGACCAAGCGCAAAAGCATGCTCCAGTGATTCGGTAAGTCGCCCTTCGATTCCTTCCTTGATGACAAGACGGTCTATAACCGCTTCAACCGTATGCTTATAATTCTTGTCCAGCTGCGGAACTTCTTCGATTGGATATATTTCTCCGTCGACACGCACGCGAACATATCCTTCTCGTTGAAGCTGCTCAAACAGTTTTACGAATTCTCCCTTTCGTTTCCTGACGCATGGCGCAATAATCTGGACTTTTGTACCGGGATCGAGAGTCATGACCCGGTCAACTACCATGTCAATCGATTGTTTCTCAATCACTCTTCCGCATTTCGGGCAATGCGGAGTTCCGCAGCGCGCATACAGCAGTCTCAGATAGTCGTATATTTCTGTTACTGTCCCTACCGTAGAGCGTGGATTGTGTCCTGCGCTCTTCTGATCAATGGAAATAGCCGGAGACAGACCATCGATCCTGTCCACATCCGGCTTGTCCATCTGCCCGATAAACATTCTTGCGTAAGACGAAAGGCTCTCTACATATCTTCTCTGACCTTCCGCGTAAATAGTATCAAACGCAAGACTAGACTTTCCCGATCCCGAAACGCCAGTCATAACGACCAGCTTGTTTCTCGGAATTACCAGATCAATATTCTTCAGGTTATGTTCTCTTGCTCCGTAAATCCTGAGATCTTCATCATTTCTTCTATATTGTTTCTTAAAAAGTTCTTTGCTTTCCATCCTATCTTTCCCCGGCAGTAAATCTGCCGCTATTGATTCTATCTAAAAACAATCCTACAGAAAATTTTTTATAATGTCAATAATTAATTATCGTTATCTGAGAATTTATGATTCGCTTTTCATTCATGTGCGCGTAGAACAGCTATCGCCTGTGCCGAAACACAAAGTCCCTTTCCTTCATCGTTCATGCCCTCTGTTGTCGTTGCCTTGACCGATACATTTTCTGTCGGGAGATCCAGATCTTTTGCAATATTGTCTCTCATCATATCAATATAGGGACGAAGTTTTGGTCTCTGGCAGACAATTGTTGCATCAACCTGGATAACTCGCATGTCCATTTTTTGCACCATATCAAATGTTCTTCTCAACAAAATTCTGCTGTCGATTCCTCTGTAAGCTTCATCTTTATCCGGGAATGCTTTTCCGATATCGCCCAAAGAAGCCGCGCCCATGATAGCATCTATGATTGCGTGAATCAGGACATCGGCGTCCGAATGCCCCAGAAGGCCCTTTTCATGCGGTATTTCCACGCCTCCCAGAATCAGTTTTCTTCCTTCAACAAGTTGATGAGTATCAAATCCTGTACCAAATCTGGGATATGCCATGAACATCTCCTTTGCCCATTTCCAGTCCTCTTCCGTCGTCAGTTTTCTCGCTTTTTCATCTCCCTGAACCAGATGCGGCGTTCCTATCCGTCTTGCGTATAAAGCCGCATCATCAGTGGCTTCCATCGTCTCCGAATATGCTTTTTTGATCTCTTCTATTCGAAATGCCTGTGGCGTCTGAGTTCTCCAGATTCCTTCCCGGTTCAGCGTTTCGTATTGTTCCCCATCTGTTCTTATCAGCGTATCCCTTACCGGAATTGCCAGAACACCGCTACCGTGCAAAAGCGCGCTGTCGATGCATTTCCTGACGCATTCTACCGGAGTAAAGCACCTTGCCGCATCATGAATCACGGCAATTCCATCCGTCTCGTCCGGTATTGCCTGTAGTCCGTTCCGTACAGATTCCGTTCTGGTTGCTCCTCCGTGTACGATTATTACAGGGACCGATACATTCAATCCCCTGATTAACTTCTCATGATCTCTGTTTGTAACGATCACAAGCTTCTCACACCCTCCCCGGATCAAAAGCTCTGCACTCCGTTCTATGGCATTTAATCCGGCTATTGGCGTCACAAGCTTATCGAAGCCCATTCTCTGTGAACTTCCTGCGCAAAGAAGAATTCCCGTAATGCTCATTGTAAAATAGTATATAGTGAATCGGCTTCTTCTTTCCGAACAACTTCCGGGGTCTTTTCGACACGGCAAAGGAAATGTTTCCCGCCGAGAAGAATGTCGATCACATCTCCTTCCTTTACTTCCGAAGACGGCTTGGCGACTTTTCCGTTTATAGAAACGCGTCCGGCTCCCGCCGCTTCATTTGCGACAGTCCGCCGTTTAATGATTCTTGAAACTTTCAGCCATTTATCCAGGCGCATTTTTCCCTCCTGCTATTGCTTTCAGCTCATGATGATATATCTCTGATAGTATCATACTACAAAACACTTTACCTGACAACCTGATTTACATTTACTCTTTTTTCCGAGGATGCGTCCACCTGTCCCATAAACAGGAACGGGGGTATCATTTTCGCTATATCAATCAGGTCCTGCTCTGCAATAACCATGAATATCTGTTTGAAAATTCTGCAGCATCATCTAATGTTATACTGTTTTTATCTCATTGTTTTTGCTTCTTTTTTGCTAATTCACAGCATATTGCCCTAATATATCCTTAATTTAGTTCAGGTTGTGGACAAGTTTGTGGATGATGTGGATTATTCCACCCTTTGATATGGTGTATTATTGGGATATGTGTTTCTGCCTTTCCATGAACTATTGCATGGTATCCGGTTCTATGATACACTGGTTGTCATAAAAAAAGAGGTGTAAATGCATGCAGTTCAAGCAATTTCGTGTTCTTTGGGGATTTCTGTTTCTTTTTCTGTTCACCGCCTGCACTTCAGGTGTGGAAGATGTCCCTGAAAGTTCACCTGTCCCTTCTGCAACTGCGCCGGCAGCAACTGCACAGAACGTCGTTATTCCCGAGAGTACGGCTTTGCCGTCTCCTTCTCCTCTTATTCTTTTCGGGGAAAATGTGGATCCGAACGCTGAAACACTTACCTTAACAGAACCCGTATCTGATCTTTCATCGGTAAAAAGCGCTTTTGCCGCTCTGCCCTCCCTGAAGGATTTTTCTGCAATCCTCCTTCTTCCTTCGATGGAAGAATTTGAATCTGTGCGCATTTTTCTTTCTTCCTGGGATGATATTCTTGCTGCTTATCCTTCAGTTAAGACAAATATATCTTTTTCTCTTTCCGATGGAACACCTGCTGACAGCGTTACAGAATGGGTCCCTTCTTCTGTTCCGGAAGATGCTTCTGATTATCTGACATCTCTGTCCCGTATCCTTCCGAATCTTTCTCAGCTGGATCTCCGATCAGTTACTCTTTCCCGGAATCTGATTGCAGCGTATATCGCTGATCATCCTTCCTGTACTGTACTTTGGGAAGACCCCTCTTACGGATCCTCCTCCTCTTTATCTACATCTGTTTGTATCAGCGGGAATGTGGATTCTGAATCCCTGCAGGAGTATATTTCCTGTTTTCCTCTTCTTGGCGAGCTTGATCTTCTAAATTCCTCTTTCCCGGAAGCAGAGGCCAATGCTTTGGCGAATCAACATCCCGATCTGTCTATGCACAGAATGATAACGATGCTCGGAGAAAAATACGACAGTTATTCTGAATCGCTTGATTTTTCAAAAGCAAAAATCGATAATCCGGAGATGTTCTCGGCGTCTCTCTTCTTTTTCCCAAAGCTGAAACTCCTTACCATGCATGACTGTTCCCTTTCCGATAATCAACTTGGAGTCATCCGCGAGCAGCATCCTGATACAAAGGTCGTATGGACAGTTCATTTCAAGAAATGGAAAGTCCGGACAGATGCAATTGCTTTTTCTACCAAGCAGGATGGGTATAATACAAACCGGCTGCGCGCTTCAGATGTTGACGGTCTTCGCTATTGTACGGATTTGATTGCTCTGGATCTTGGTCATAACGCGATTACGAACCTTGACTTTTTGAAGCCATTGACCAATCTCCAGGTTCTGATCCTTTCTGATAACCGTGGGCTGAAAGATATCTCTGCCATTGGAAATCTTACAAAACTGAAATATCTTGAATTATTCATGCTTCAGATTACAGATGTTTCTGCTTTGGCAAATCTTTCGGATCTTCTTGACATCAATCTGTGTATTACGCGAGTGGAAGATCTTTCTCCTCTTCTTTCCTGCAAAAAACTGGAAAGAATCTGGATTGGAAACCAGACGCAGTCTTATCTGAAAAAAGAAAGCCTCCAGCAATTGCTGGAAGCTTTCCCGAACGCGAAATATGATTTGACTTCTGTCTCTTCAACCAATCTGGGATGGAGAGAACATCCACGCTTTGATGCGTATTCCGAAATGTTCCGTACCAACGCCCCCGTTGCTCCATTCGTTCCGGAAGAATAACATCACTGTATCGGCTGAACCTTTTTGTTGTGCAGGAATATGATGATATCCGACAATCCGCGGATATTGGTGTGTTTTCCTTTCGATCCGTAAAGGGAAAGTTCTTTTCCCATAAACACCAAAGAAGTTGAGTGGCCACCGTCCAGATTGTAGGCAACTTTTACTCCGTATCTCTGCATCACTTCCGCTGTCATCATATAGGACATCTGATTCAGGCGGTCTCTTTGCGTTACAAGCGTCACATAATGGTAGGGATCCGTATATCCAAACACCACGCGCATTGTGATAACAGTCTCTCCTTTTTGCTTATATACAATGGAACCGTCTTTGATCAGAAGCGGACCAAAGGAAAAGCTGTCCTTGACCCCTTTAGAAACCAGCTGCTCTGCATGAATTTCTCCTTTTGAATAAACATTCAGAGTTCCTTCCGGCATAATAGCGAGGGTTGTTGTTTCATCCCTGTCATAGTAGGTTATGCCGTTTCTCATCATAACAGCTTTTCTGTTGGAAGTATACCCAATATAATCGCCTGTAAAAGCAACAACCGCGTTTGCTTTCCTTGCCTGCACTTCCGGAAGTTCCGTTATCATGCGTATTACGGTTCCATTCGCTTCCGGATTTGTAACCCGTCCTTCCGGAAGAATTCCTGCCCTGGCAATCATATCCAGCCGAAAAGGTCTTCTTTCTACTGTGTCATCAATAAAGATCGTCACCGCTCCATTTGAATCCAGATACAACCATGGGCCCAACTCGCTGTTTTCGCCTTCAATATATGCATTTGCAACAGGATTTTTGACATTCTCTGTCGCTTTTTGAGGATCTCCATCCCATCCTGTCTCCATGACTAAGGTATCCGGATTCCATTCTGCCGGTACTATTCCGCACACATTCAGTGAACCATCCAGCCTCATTCCTATGGTATGATACGTTCCTGCGGCAATCGCCGCAATTTCCGTCCAATCCGAAACTTCACACTGTCCGGCTTCGTTATCCCCGCAGGCAACCACGGTCCCGTCTGCTTTTAATCCGACGGTATAACAGGCTCCGCAGGAAATTGAAATAATATCTGTCCATTCCGACACATTGCACTGTCCGTAAGAATTATCGCCGCAAGCAACCACGGTCCCGTCTGCTTTCAGTCCCGCCGTATGCCAAAGTCCGGCAGAAACTGCCGTTATATTTTCCCAGTCTGAAACATCACATTGCCCATGATCATTGTTTCCGCAAGCTACTGTATAACCACTCTGTTCCAAACCTACGGTATGCCAGGCACCCGCTGCAATGTCCTTTATTTTTAGCCATTTATCAACTTCCAGCTTTCCGTAACCATTGCTGCCTACTCCTGTCACCCTTCCGTTTCCGGTTAAAAAGGCGCAATGCGTTATTCCGGAAGCGATATCCACGACATCGGTCAAAGCAGAAATTTTCTCTTCCTCTCCAAAGGTTTCACCTGTCGTAATGACCTTCCCGTCTTTTACAAAGAAGATGCTGGCCGGTCCGGAAAAAACTTTGTCTGCCTGTTCCGTAACATCGGAATATCTTGTATCCCCTTTGATCCAGGAAGAAATTGTTCCTGCCGCTGCAATATGCCATGTGCCTGCCGCAATACGATCCTTGGCATCGGCACAAATCAGAGTTCTTTTTTCCTCCCGCGCCTTAAGCAGCTCTTCCGCTTCTTTTTCCGCCTGTTCAGTTCCAAGCGCTTTCAAAGCCTCGGCAGCCTCAAGATAGTTGTTTCCATTAAAAACAGCTCTCGCCTGATTTAAATTGATTCTTTCCCTGATGAGTCCGGCTCTGCTTTGTGAATCCTTATAGTCCCCAAGTGCCAGAAATGCCTGCTCTGCGTCCTCATCTTTTCCTTCCTGCTCTAATTGATCTGCTTTGAGGTATGCTTCCTCAATCCTTTTTTCCTCTTCCCGCTGAATGGCTTCCTGTTCTCTCCGAAACTCTTCTTCCCGCTGTAATGCAGCCTCCTTCTGTCTTTCCCCGTATTCCGCCGGCAGTTCTTCCGCTAGTGCAGCGGCTCTTTCCAAATCTCCTGATTCCAGCGCTTTTTCAAATTCTTTTTTCCGCAGATCATCTTTTAATTCTGTCAGTTTCTGACTATAACCCGCAGAAAACGGGTTTTCCTCCATGGCGTGAATGGCAGAATCAATTTTCCTGCAGGATTCTTCATAAGAGGACGTCCGTACATCTTCAACAGCTGTCAGATAAATATTTTGTGCAGGTTTCCATAGCAAAAAGAATACACAAACTCCGGCAATCATCAAAATTACCGCCGGTATAAGGAACCATATCCATTTTCTCTTCTTTTTAGAATTAACTTCTTTTTTCATTTTTCCTCCGCGATTTCAATCAATATGGCGGAATAATCACCCTGCATATGCATTTTATCTGAAAAACCAGTTCCTATAAATGAACGATGAAGCCGGATGCCTGCCATCAGCTGCGCTCCGGAAGCAGTATAAGATTCTGCAAAATCATCCATCTTCATATATTTATCAACCGTTCTGAGTATGAATCCGTTGGGTTTCAACTTGATCGGAAGAATATGCTTCATCAACCCTCCGAAGCGATGTAAAAACAAAGGATTTCCGATTTCCTTCAAGTGATATAACGCATCCGGTTTCAATCCTGTCACCGTGAGGTAATCATTTCTCTGTGCTGCAGGGACCATCGTTTTGACCCTCAGAATTACGGTTTTTTCTTCATCCTGAGCCTGCCATTGAACAATATTCCTGTTCCCCGTCTCTATTCTGGAAAATCTGCCGAACTGACAGGTTTTCCGAATTTTGCGATACTGTTCTAACAGTGATGCAACCGTTTTCCTCTCCACAGGCTTCAAATCTGACGGATCCAATTCCAGCCCAAACGCGCCAAATGCAGCAACCGCGAACCTTGTAAACAATGGCGTATCACGCAATGTCTGCTGATGGGGAGCCATGGAAAGATGGGCGCCCATTGTACTGATCGGATAAAACAGGGAAAGACCGCCTTGTATTTTCAGTCTCTCGACAGGATCCGTATCATCCGAAGCCCAGATCTGCTGAGCAAAACACAAATGTCCGAGATCAAACCTTCCCCCTCCGGAAGCGCAACCTTCTAAAAGAATCCACGGTCTTTCCCTGAAAATTCTGGAAAGAACATCATAATAGCCGATCATGTAACGATGAAGGAAGGTTCCATCCTCAAAATCGCTTACCTTGCGGTTCATATCCCACTTCACATATGAAATAGAACAATGATCCAGAATTTGAGTAACATTCTCAACGATATAGTCTCTCACCTCCGGCATCGTCAGATTGAGCATTTTCTGATGTCTTCCAAGAGATGCTTTCCTGTTCGGACGCTGTATCGCCCATTCAGGATGTGCCCTGTAAAGATTGGAATTATCGTTGACATTTTCCGGTTCAAACCAAAGGCCGAATTTCATTCCGCATCTGTTGATTCTTTGGGAAAGTCCTTCCAGTCCGTCAGGCAATTTCTTTCGGTTAACTGCGTAATCTCCTAGCCCTGCGGTATCGGTGTTGCGATCACCGAACCAGCCGTCATCCAGCACGAACAGCTCACAGCCTAAACGTTTACCGCGTTTCGCCAGTCGCAAGAGGGAGTTCTGCCGGAATTGAAAAAAATTCGCTTCCCAGTTATTGATCAGAATCGGACGCTCTTTCTTCTGCCATTCCCCGCGAACCACCTGATTCTGTACAAACGCGTGAAAATTCTGGGACATACCGTTTTTTCCATTCATGGAATACGTTAATACTGCCTCCGGTGTTTCAAAAGATTCTCCTTTATGCAGTTCCCAAAGGAAACAATATGGATTCAGTCCTCCGGTCACCCGGACAAGTCCGACCGGGCTCAATTCTACCGAAGTCTGATGATTTCCACCGTAAATAAGGTTGAAACCGTATACATCTCCAGTTTCTTCTGTCGCTCCATTTGCCACCAGAGCAACTGCCGGATTGTTCCGGTGTTGAGAAAAACTGGTGCTTTCGTTTACCAGCATTCCCGTTTCAAGCCTGCGCTCAATTGTGTTTGCTTCGCTGATCCATCCTCCTGATAGGGTAATTACAGTATAATTCCGGTCCGGAAGATCGATGGAATAACTCATAATCTTCTTGATCAGCACCGTTTCTTCTTCATCGCTTCTCAGAACGCATCTGCGGGTTATCACATTCTCGGCTTCATAAACGGAATAGTAAAGATCAGCGTAAACCGAAAATGCTTTATCCTTTAAAGTAACGACAAGTGTCTCCGCTCCGTTTCCTGCGGCAGATGGAAGGGTATGCATTGCCGGAGCTCCGCTCTGCAAAGAATAGTTCTCGAAAACAAAATCACAGGTAAAACTGTTATCCGGTAACTTTACCTCGATAGGAGTTACTCTGAAATCTCCTTTTCCTACACCCGACCATTCCAGGGGAATTTCTTCCAGGCAATATGATGAATCTTTTTCTTCGTCATAAAGAACCGCGCTTCCGTGCGTCAGTTCATGTTTATGTCTCAGTGATTCAATGTCTCCCTCCGGAAGCTTCCTCCCATAATGGATCTGTTCGAGATGACCCATCTCATTGACTCGAAAAACATATGAAGTTTCCGCTGTTTCCAGCCGGAACAAGCCATCCGTCACCTTAATAGACATATATTCTTTGCTCCTCCTCAAAAATGATTTTCAGGATGATAGTGTTCGAAAATGATACAGTCATACCGTTTCTGCAAAAGCTCATGATCACTGTCCGGACGCTCGGTCCAATAAACAAGAAAAGCTCCTGTTATTCTTGCAAGCCTTAACGCCAAAGGATTCTTCATGGAGCCATAAGCGATAAAATGAGGTCTTGCCCATATATTTGCCCATAGGTGAGACATTCCGAAAGCCTGAAATGCGGAAAGCGAGTTTTTCCATCCTTTATATTGTTCTGTAAGCTGCCCCCTCATCAGATCAGGTGCATTTTTACGGAACCAGTGAACGATTCTGACATCAAAGCTTTCTACGCAGAAAGGTCCTTTACAGGTCCGTAAAATTTTTAATGTCTTTTCACACAGTTCCGGATAATTATCTGTCGATTTTAATTCTACAATTGTCGGGCTTTTTCCATCCAGAACATTCATTACATCCGTGAAGAGAGGAATCCCCAGCTTCTCGCCTTTTGTTCCGAATAATGACATGTTCTGCAATTCTTCAAGAGTAAAACTATCGACCCGTCCTTTAAATTCAGTCTCTCTGTCAACGGTATCGTCATGAAAAACGACTACTTCTCCGTCCTTTGTCAGCTGAACATCCAATTCCACACCATAACCATTTTCCACAGCACGCTCAAATGCACGAAGCGTATTCTCAGGAATAGATTGGTCTTTTTCATAAAAACCTCGGTGCGCACAATATAGGTTCTGAAAAGGTGCAGTCTGCTCTTTTGCCGGTGTTTCACATTTAATCAAAAACAAATAAAGAGCAGCAAGAACCAATAAAACTAAAAGAATAATTATAACAGGCAAAGAAATCATCCCCTTTCTGAAAAATTATACAGCATTTCGCTCTTTTTGAAAAGCATTTGAAACGAATTGATAATTCTGACAAACACTCCTCCTGTACATATAATCTAAAAAATTTCAAAAAGAAAGAACGGCCATTTTAATGCCGTTCCTTCAAAAAGAAAGACTGTTTGTGCCTTTTTGCCTTTTGTGTGATTACTCCTGAGCAGGTGCGCCGACCGGGCAGACTTCTGCGCAATTTCCGCACTCGATGCAAGTATCCGGATCAATCACGTACTGGCTGTCGCCTTCTTTGATTGCTTCTACCGGGCATTCTGCAGCGCATGCACCGCACTGAATGCATTCATCAGAAATTTTGTATGCCATTATTCGTTCCTCCTGTTTATTTGATCCTTTTTCATTATAATATAGCTTTTTCTTTTTTCAATACATTATTTTTAATATTTCACGTTTTTTTTGCTTTCGGATTCCTTTTCAAAGTCGATGATTCTCCCAGATGTATCCTTTCTTCTTTTATTGACCCTCAAAAAAAAATAGGATAAAATAAAGCCATGAAACACGAACGACATTACCGTTCCACCGGCGGCGGAAGTGGTTTTAACCGTTTTCGAATCGCTCCATACTTTCAGATATTCGTAGGACTTCTGATCCTGGCAGCAGTGATCGGTTTCTTATACTATGTCGTTTATCCTTTATCCTGTAATTTAGCTAAAGGGATTTCTCCTTTTGCTTCTCCCACACCGGTCGGATCTACTCCTATTCCTTCTCCTACTCCTTCTCCTACTCCTGATCCTGCTCAGGATCATCCTCTGTACAGATCTGATCTAACCGACATACAAAAAGAAATCGTTATTCCTGAATATCAGTATCTGGCAGACCCTTTTATTTATGACGGTAAAATCTTTTTTTCCGTTGGTAATTATACTCAGGATGGAACTTCCTCTCTGATTCGGCTTTGTACTTATGATCCTTCCACGGACAGTCATAGTTTTCTTTCACTTCCTGTTAAGTATAAAAGCATCCGTTTTCCTTGTATCAATGATAAATGGATTACTTATTTAGATGCTGCCTCTTCAGGAGGCGGTCGTATTGTCGCATACGACCGAATGAGTGGCCAGGAAAAAACATTGAAAATTGTTCACTTTGGTATGCCTCAGCCTTTTCTTATGAACAATATTGTAATATGGATGGAAAGAACCGGTCAGAATAGAGACAAGCTATTTGCATGCGATATTGAAACCGGTGAGTCCGTTACGCTTGAAATTTTCGAAGGCAGCGAATACGGCATGTCAACTCCATGTGTTTATGAGGATACAGTCTATTATGTTTCTCCGGAAGGAAAACTGACAGCGTGGAATCTTCCCCTTAATGAGAAAAAAATCATTAATACTGATACTTATGTACACGATCCTAAATGTAACGGAAAACTCATTGCTTATTTATCCGGTAATCACGGTGAAGATTGTATTCTTTATATGATAAAAGATGAAAAAATCATTCCTGTTGCAGAAGGCGTTCATTCTTATTACCTTGGTCAAAACTTTATCTCCTATAACCGATATGATAAAAATTACGTTTATTTTCCGGTAGACGGGACTACCTTTTGCACGACACGCAATTTGGAAACATCTATGCTTCTTGGAGCAGGTGAAAATATACTGATTTGGATGGATGTTACCTGGAGAGATAAAGATATTTGCGAATATATGTATATTAACTGATTCACTCTATATGCGAGGAGGTTGAAAAGCAGAAAACATTTTCACTCTGCTTTTAAAGATAACATGAAAGAAAAAATTGTTTATGTATGCGGAGAGTGCGGTTATGAGACTCCCCGATGGATGGGAAAATGTCCTCAATGCGGAAGCTGGAATACCTTGATTGAAGAAGAAAAAATATCTGTCCGCCGCTCCTCGCGTTCTGTTTCATCCAAAGCATCTCCTCTTCAATCTGTCAGTGCCGATGCTCAGCAAAGAAAAAAAACCGGAATAGATGAACTAGACCGTGTTTTAGGCGGTGGTCTTATCAACGGTATGGTCGTTCTTCTTGGAGGAGATCCCGGAATCGGAAAATCAACTCTTCTACTTCAAGCTGCAGATAAACTTTCTTCATCTAATACCGTTTTATATGTTTCCGGGGAAGAAAGCCGTTCTCAAATTAAAATCAGAGCTGACCGGCTTGGCATTCAAAGCAATCCTTATCTCTATTGTGAAACAAATATTGAAGATGCAATTGAACAATCAAAGGCCCTGAAAGCGGATATAATCATTGTAGATTCTGTTCAGACAATGCAATCAGAAACTGCAGAAAGTGCTGCCGGAAGTGTTACACAAGTTCGCTCTGTAACAGCAGTTTTGACAAGATTTGCAAAAGAAACGGGGACAACCGTCATTATCGTAGGACATGTTACAAAAGATGGTTCTTTAGCCGGTCCCCGCATTCTGGAACATATTGTCGATACTGTTCTTTATTTTGAAGGTGAAAGACATGAAGGTCTCCGTCTTCTTCGATCTGTTAAAAACCGTTTTGGCTCGACAAACGAACTAGGTGTTTTTGAAATGTCAGATTGTGGAATGTGTGAAGTAAAAGATCCAAGTTCACTGTTTGTAACGGGAAAAAACAGTATCGGGTGTGCTGTTACATGCCTTATGGAAGGCTCTCGTCCTTTACTTGCAGAAGTTCAGTCTCTCTTGTGCCCTAATTCATTTGGAAGCCCACGAAGAACAGCAGTTGGTCTTGATTATAACAGGCTGAATATGCTTCTTGCAGTGCTTGAAAAAAAGGCATTTCTAAAATTCTCTGATAAAGATGTATATTGCGATATTGCAGGAAGTCTTAGAATATTAGACCGAGGAGCTGATTTGGCAACTGCTATGTGCCTTGCATCCGCAGTTCTTGAAAAACCTCTCCCGGAAAAAACAGTTTTAATCGGAGAAGTCGGCCTTACTGGAGAACTGAGACCTTCTTCTCAGATGGAAACCAGAATCAAAGAAGCAATAAGACTCGGATATGATAATATTCTTATCCCTTCATCAAGCAAAATTCAGGAAAAAGGAATTTCAATTAAAAGAGCAGATGATATCAATTCTGCAATACGTCTTTTGTTTTTAATTCAGTGAAATTATAATAATCCCATTTTTGATAAGTTATCAAAAATGGGATTATTATGTATAATCTCTCTATCGCTTAATCTAAAATATCCGTCATTGTTGCCAGCATAACAGCTTTGATTGTATGCATTCTGTTTTCTGCTTCATCAAAAACAATACTATTTTCAGAACGGAACACTTCATCAGATACTTCCATTTCTTTTAGTCCGTATTCTTCATATACTTTCTTTCCGACTTCCGTTTCCAAATCGTGGAAAGAAGGAAGGCAATGCATGAATTTCACATTCTTATTATGTGTTCTTTCCATCATTGCAGAATCCACTTTATAAGGGGAAAGTAATTTAATTCTCTCTGCAAATTTATCCTCTTCTCCCATGGATACCCATACATCAGTATAAATCACGTCAGCGCCTTCTACAGAAGAAACATCTTCACTTAACGTAATGGTTCCTCCGGTTTTTTTACAGAGTTCTTTCATCTTCATAACAAGTTCTTCAGAAGGAAAGAGTTCCTTTGGCGCTAATGCAACAAAATGCATTCCCATCTTTGCGCAGCCTATCATCAGACTGTTTCCCATGTTATTTCTCGCATCCCCTACAAAAACAAATTTTGTTTGTGAAAGCGGTTTTTTCACATGCTCTCTTATTGTTAAAAGATCTGCGAGAACCTGGGTCGGATGATACATGTCCGTTAATCCGTTCCAGACAGGAACTCCGGAATAAAGTGCTAATTTTTCAACCGTTTCCTGTTTAAATCCTCTGAATTCAATTCCATCATAGAATCTTCCAAGAACTTTTGCAGTATCCTCCAAGGATTCTTTTTTTCCCATTTGAGAATTAGAAAGAAATGTTACGTTCGCTCCCTCATCATATCCTGCTGTCTCAAAAGCACAGCGTGTACGTGTACTTGTTTTTTCAAATATCAGAACAATATTTTTATTCTTCAATCTAAGAGGAAATATGCCGTTCTTTTTTTCGTTTTTTACCTGTGCAGACAAATCAAGCAATTTTTCAATTTGCTCTGGGGTATAATCCAATAAAGTCAGAAAACTGTTTCCTTTCATGCTATCTCCTTTTTCATAATGAAAGCCGATGATACCACCGGCTTTCTTATTTAATTACATATATTTAGTAAACTCTCATCGGTACTACAAGATACAGATAACTTTCTCCCTGTACAGGTCTTATAACGCATGGACTGATTGACGTATTAAATTCCATATACACATTTTCATCCGAAATATTCTTCAGTACATTAAACAGATATTTTGGATTAAATGCTATTTCAATCGGATCACCTACGATCTGCACATCCATTTCATCTTCTGCTCTTCCTACATAACTCTCTGCTTTCAATGACATTATGCCGTTTTCAAAATGAAAGTTAATACTGTTATTTCCTTCTCTCGATATCAGCTGAGCTCTGTCTATCATTTCCACAAGAGTTGGAACATTTATCAATACTCTCGTTTTGCATTCCTTTGGAATGATTCTCTTATAATCTATATAATTTCCATCCAAAAGCCTTGCCGTTAATTTTGTATTTCCTATCTCTACCTTTATATGTGTCTGAGTAAGCGAAAGAACAATATTTTCATCGGCTTCCTCTGCCATTTTTCCGATTTCGGTCAATACTTTTCCCTGAACAATTGTTCTTCTTTCCGTGATATTATGATCAAATCTATATTTTGTCAAAGCAAACTGGAAAGAGTCCGTCGCCACAAAAGAAAGAGTATCTTCGCTGCTCTCCATTAGTGTTCCTGTCAATACAGGACGAGAATCATCCTGCGATACTGCAAATACAGTATGATTGACCATTTTCACAAATATATCTTTAGGAATGTTAATATCATGAACATCCCCTTTAACTTTCATTAATGGAAATTCTTCATATTCGATACACTGTACTCTTTGCCGGATTTTTCCGCATCTCATAGAAAGAACCTGTCCATCAAGAGTAAATTCCACCTGTGAATCAGGCATTTTTCGGATAATATCAGCAAAGAATTTTCCTTTGACAACACAAGACCCCTCTTCTGCCACTACTGCATCCAGAAAAGCTTCTTTCTGAAACATCAAATCGGAACAAGCAAGATGAATTCCTTTTTCAGTCGCTTCAATCAGAATTCCATCCAGAACAGGCATGGAAGATCTTAACGGTAATGCCTTTATAACGGAAAAAACCCCGTTCATTAAATCATTTGAGTCAAGCGTAAATTTCATTTTCTTTTCCTTTCACAAGTCGTGTTCTCTTGAAATATTTATTGTTTAAAGAAGTAGTAATAGTAGGATATGTGGAAAGTGTTGAAAAGTCCAATTTGGAAAGGAAATAAACAAAAAAACATGTTCAAATCCTTTGGATAACCCTGTGGAAAAATAAATCCTTTTTCCACATTATCCAAAATATCCTCAATACACCCAATTTATCCACTTTTCAAATCCACAGAATGTGGATATCATTTTACTCTTCTGCTATTCTTTTTTCAATATTTTTGATTTCTTCCGAAAAGGAAAAATCATTGTCTATCATTTCTGAGATTTTTTTGCATGCGGAAATCGCTGTTGTATGATCTCCTCTTTCAAAAAGCTGAGCGATTCTTTTATATGGTAGACCTAACATTGTATGGCAGAGATACATTGCAATTTGCCGAGGCATAACAACTTCTTTGTCCCTTCTTTGAGAGAGAAGGCTCTCCACGGAAACCGAATAATAAGAAGAAACAACATTTTTAATTCTATCAGGAGTAATCTGTACTTTTTTTTCTTCAGGCAGAAGATCTTTCAAAGCCTCCTGCGCTAATGACATCGTAATAGGTACATTTTTTAATTTTGAATATGCAAGAACCCTTGTAAGGCTTCCTTCCAACTGGCGAATGTTATTCTGTATATGTTCTGCTATAAATAGAATAATATCGTCGCTTACTTCAGCATTTTCAAGCATTGCCCGGTTTTTCAAAATAGCAATTCTTGTTTCTCTGTCCGGCGGCTGTATATCTGCTACAAGACCCCATTCAAACCTTGAAGAGAGACGTTCTTCCAAAGGCTTTATTTCCTTTGGAGGACGATCAGAACTGATAACGATTTGTTTTCCAAGATTATGAAGAGTATTGAAAGTATTGAAAAATTCTTCCTGTACAGATTGTTTGTTTGCTATAAACTGAACATCATCAATCATAAGGAGATCAACATTTCTGTATTTTTGACGAAATTCAACATTTTTTCCTAATCTTAATGCTTCAATCAAATCGTTCGTAAACATTTCGCTTGTAACATAAACAATGCGAGATGTTGGATTTTTCTCTTTCATGGCATGCCCGATTGCATGCATCAGATGTGTTTTTCCAAGACCTACTCCTCCATAAATGAAAAGAGGATTGTAGGCGCTTCCGGGTTCCTGCGCTACTGCAATGGCGGCAGCATGAGCAAAATTATTTGATTTGCCGACAACGAATGTTTCAAATGTATACTTTGGATTAAGCATCAGGTCAGATTGATCCTTCGGAGAAGAAGTAATTTGAAGAAAATCTTTTTTCTGAGAAGGAAGGATAATCATAACATCTAAAATAGAAGGTTCAGTTTGTTGAACCCCTTTTTTAAGATTATCCATATAATACTTTGTAATGGTTGCTTTTGTTACATCGTCCGGAGATTCCAAAACCAAAATTCCATTTTCAATGATAACAGGTGATAAAGGATCAAACCATTTATGAAAACTGATTTCCGGAATGGTTCTTTTTATAATGACTTTTGTATCAGCCCAGAGCTGTTTTATTTCTTCCATGATGATTCTCCACAATTTGGGGGATATTAATACAGATTAATTTTAACAGATGAAAATGAAAAATAAAAGGATATTTTTGCTTGTGATAGAGAAAGAAGAATGAGAAAAATGGGAGAGAAATGTATAAAGGTGCATATATGGGGCAACTGCCTGGTAAGTAAAAAGAACTCTGGTACGAAAATATTGTGAATAACAAGGATATGTGATATACTGAAATAAATACGTACAAGGCGGAATGATATGGGAAAAAGAGCTTTATATCGGGAATATCGGCCAATTACTTTCTCTGAAGTAATAGGACAGGATCATATTACCACGATTTTAAAGAATCAGGTAAAAGAACATAATTTTTCTCATGCTTATTTATTCTGCGGATCAAGAGGAACCGGTAAAACAAGTTCCGCAAAGATTTTATCGCGTGCCGTTAACTGCCTTCATAATGAAAATGGAGAACCATGCGGAAAATGTGAAGCTTGCAGAATTGCACTTGAAGGAACAGCAGATATTATTGAAATAGACGCTGCCAGCAATAACGGCGTTGATAATGTTAGAGATTTGATTGATCAATCTCAATTTGCTCCTCTTCAATTGAAATATAGAGTTTTTATCATTGATGAAGTGCATATGCTTTCAACGGCTGCTTTCAATGCTTTATTGAAAACACTTGAAGAACCTCCTGCACATGTAATGTTTATTCTTGCAACGACAGAACCTCAAAAGCTTCCGGCTACAATCATATCAAGATGTCAAAGATTTGATTTTCACAGACTTACCATTGCACATATCATTTCCCGCTTGGATACTGTCTTAAGAAATGTAGGTGCGGAAATAGAACCGGATGGGCTGCGTTTAATAGCGCGAGCTGCAGATGGAGGAATGAGAGATGCTTTATCTCTTGCGGATCAATGCTTGTCATTTTGCGGGAATCATGTAACGAAGCAGGATGTTCTTGATACGCTTGGAAGTGTCGGGCAGGAAACACTGATGGAAATGGCAAAAGCGGTATTTCAACAGGATGCTGCAAAGTGTTTGGCTGTTTTAAATAATGTTATCAGGGAAGGAAGAGACATTGCTGTTTTTACTTCGGATTTAAATTCTTTCTTCAGAAGTCTGCTTCTAGCTAAAACCTGCGGAAATTGCAGCGATATTCTGGATGTAACGGAAGACCAGATGGATCAGCTGTTGAAAATAGCTGAAAAAGTGTCGGAATCCCAGATTCTTTATGCACTTGAAAAATTGATAGAAGCACAAACAAACTTGCGCTATTTTTCAGCTCCCCGTATTCTGATTGAAGCAGCTCTTGTCAGAGTATGTCATCCTGTTGATGAAAGCACCTATGAGTCATTGGAGACAAGGATATCTCAATTGGAGAAAAATGGAGTCATAGTTAAAACTGAATCGGAAAGTGTTACTACTATTTCACATGATATAGAACAAAAGAAAGATCTTCCGGATACTAAGGCAGAGAGAAAAGAAATTCCTGTTGTTTCAAGTGTAAAGCAGAATGAGGAAAAGATACCCGCTAATTCTGTAGAAAAAGAGGAAGAGCAAAAAGAAGAACAATTAATCGGAGCGGAAGAAAGCGAAGCTTCTATTATATGGAATAAAGTTATCAATATTATAAAAATTAAAAATCCAATGGTTTTTTATCTTGCAAAAGAAGGAAAAGGTGTCAAAAAATCGGGATCTACTTTAACGGTTGAATTTCCGACAGGCGCGGAGTCTAAAATGAGCATGTGCAGTGCATCCATTAATATGAATGTGATCAATAGTTGCCTGAATGAAATAGAAGATGGACTTTCAGTTGTATTCCGTTCGGAACAATTGAATGATAAGGAAAAGAAACTTAAAAGTTTATTTGGAAACGCTTTAACAATCGAAGAATAGTATATAAAGGAGATAGCAATATGGCGAGAGGCGGATTCCCTCCGATGGGTGGAGGAAATATGCAGCAGCTGATGCGGCAGGCACAGAAAATGCAGCAGGACATGCAGAAAAAACAGGCGGAATTGAATGCTTCAACTTTCACTGCTCAGGCGGGCGGCGGAATGGTGACCGTTACTGTATATGGAACAAAGGAAATAAAATCCATTGAATTGAAGCCTGAAGTGGTGGATCCGGATGATATTGAAATGCTTCAGGATCTGATTGTTGCAGGTGTAAATGCGGCAATTAAAGAGGCGTCCGATACAGTCGAGCGCGAGATGAGCAAACTGACAGGCGGTATGAATCTGGGCTTCTGATATGGCAATTGCATCAATCGAAAAACTTACGGTTCAACTTGCCAGATTACCAGGAGTCGGCAGAAAGACGGCACAGCGTTTTGCTTATTATCTTCTTGCAGTTCCGGAAGAACAAGCGTTCGAACTGGCTGATTCCATCAGAGACGCTCGAACAAATGTTCATCGCTGTCCGGTATGCGGAACTTTTACAGATCTTGATTTATGCGAGATATGCACAGATCCGAAGAGAACGGATGCTGTGATTTGTGTGGTTTGTGATCCGAAAGATGTCATGGTAATGGAGAAAACGCGTGAGTTCAATGGAAGATACCATGTATTGAACGGAGCTCTTTCACCAATGAGCGGAATCGGTCCAAAAGATTTACGTATCGGAGAACTGATGGAACGATGCGAATCCGGAAAAGTGAAAGAGGTTATTCTTGCAACAAACCCGGATGTGGAAGGAGAGGCAACCGCAGCTTACATAGCAAAACTTTTAAAAGCGAAGGGAATTACTGCTACCAGGATTGCGCATGGTGTTCCGATAGGGGGTAATCTTGAGTATACAGATGAAGTGACGCTTGCAAAAGCGCTGGAAGGGCGCCGAGTACTGTAAAAAACGGAGAAAAAAATGCAGACACCAATTTATATTAAATCTGAAGTAGGCCGATTAAAAAAGGTACTGCTTCACAGGCCGGGAAGAGAACTTGAAAATCTGATGCCCGATTATCTTGCGAGACAGTTGTTTGATGATATACCGTATCTGGTCACTGCGCAGCAGGAGCATGATGCTTTTGCAAAAACGCTGGAAGATTGCGGAGTTGAGGTATTATATCTGGAGAATGTTTTGCTGGAGGCAATAGAATCGGGAAAGGCTAGAGAAGAGTTAACATGGGAATATTTGCACGAGGCAAATATTCAATCGGAACAGACGGAAAGAGATGTTTCTGCTTTTCTTTCTTCGTTAACTTTGGAAAAATTGGTTCAGACGATGGCGCGGGGAGTCAGAAAAACCGATTTGCCGGACAGTGAAAAGAAGCATCTGATTGATTATATAGATGAATCTTATCCATTCTGCATCGATCCCATGCCAAATCTGTATTTTACTAGAGATCCATTTTCCTGCATCGACAGCGGCGTCATGATTTCAACAATGGCTAACGTTGTGAGAGCGAGAGAAACTTTATTCTATAAATATATTTTCAAATATCATCCTGTTTATAAATGGGTCAAGAAATTTCATGAACGCACAGATATTCATTCGATTGAAGGCGGAGATTGCCTGGTTTTAAATGGAGAGACGCTGTGCATTGGTATATCCCAGAGAACAAAGCCGCAGGCAATAGAACTGATGGCAAACCGCCTGATCGGCGAGCATACGGAGTTTAAGAAAATTATTGCTGTGGATATTCCGAAATCCAGGGCTTTCATGCATCTTGATACGGTCATGACAATGGTAGACAGGGATAAATTTGTCATTCACCCGAATATTCTAAAAGCTCTCCGCTGTTTTTCTTTGACAAAAGAAGGAGGAAGAATTCGGATCGAAGAAGAAACTCAGCCGATCACTGAAGTATTTGCAAAGGCACTTCATTTTGAAAAAGTTCATTTTATTGAATGCGGCGGAGCCAGTATGATCGACGCGGCAAGAGAGCAGTGGAATGATGGCGCAAATACACTCTGCGTGGCACCCGGCGAAGTGATAACATATATGAGAAATTATGTGACAAACCGGATTCTTCGTGATAATGGGATTATCGTACATGAGGTACCTTCCGCTGAACTATCAAGAGGCCGCGGAGGACCGAGGTGTATGAGCATGCCGTTTGTCCGGGAAGATTGACAGAGATAATGACGTTAAATTGATTGTTTCACGTGAAACATTTTTTCGGAGGGAGAAATTGTTTCACGTGAAACATTGTTTTATTTGAGTTTTATCGATATAATGTAGAAAAAGATTAACATGGAGCAAGTATGGGAAAAATAGTAGCGATTGCCAATCAAAAAGGAGGCGTCGGAAAAACAACGACTGCAATCAATCTTTCTGCTGCGGTCGCAAAAAAAGGATATAAAGTGATGCTGGTTGATCTGGATCCGCAGGGAAACGCAACAAGCGGGCTTGGCGTTGCTAAGCAAAAGGGAATGCTGACAAGTTATGATGTTCTGATCAATGAAGTGAACGTAACTGAAGCTGTGCAAAAAACCATGATCGACACACTTTTCATTCTTCCTTCCGGTATTCAGCTTGCCGGAGCGGAAGTGGAACTGGTTTCCATGGAAGAGAGAGAACATCGGCTGAAAAAGATTCTCAGCGAAATTAAGGAAGAATATGATTTCATTCTAATTGATTGTCCTCCTTCTTTAGGACTCTTGACATTGAATGCTCTAACGGCTGCGGATTCATTGCTGGTACCGATTCAATGTGAATATTTTGCGTTGGAAGGACTGACGCAGTTGATGAATACAATCCGGATTGTCAGGAAAAGCTTGAACACCCATCTTGATATCCAGGGGGTTGTATTAACCATGTTTTCTTCAAGAATGAATCTCTGTGTACAGGTAGTAGAAGAGGTTAAGCATTTTTTCAAAAACAAAGTTTATGAGACGATCATTCCGAGGTCGGTCCGGATGAGCGAAGCTCCGAGTCATGGCTTGCCAATCTGCTTATATGAACCGAGGAATATAGGAACGCGGGCATATGATGCCCTTGCACAGGAATTTTTAAGCCGGGAGGGCAGATAAATGGCGGTCAAAAAAGGATTGGGGCGCGGACTGGATGCGCTCCTGGATGAATTGGAATTACAGGAAGAACAACAAGGAACAATTGAACAGGTCAGTCTGTACGATATTGACACGAACCCGGACCAACCGAGAAAAAGCTTTGACGAAGTAAAATTACAGGAACTGGCAGCTTCGTTGAAAAGGCATGGAGTTGTTCAGCCGTTAATTGTGAAAAGAAACGGCTTGCGTTATACAATTATTGCCGGAGAGCGTCGTTTCCGAGCAGCGAGAATCGCCGGATTAAGCACCGTACCTGTTTTAGTAACAGATATGGATGAAAGTTCCATCATGGAGGTTTCTCTTGTTGAAAATATTCAGAGGGAGAATCTGAATCCGATAGAAGAAGCGGCGGCAATTCGTCTGTTGATGGATCAGCATGATTTAACACAGGAGGAGGTTTCTTCCAGAATAGGAAAAAGCCGGCCTGCTATCGCCAATGCGCTGAGACTGCTGTCACTCGAAAAAAAGGTAACCGATCTGATTAAAGAGGGAAAGCTGAATGCAGGACATGGAAAAATGCTGGCAGGGATTACCGATAAGGAGAAGCAGATTTATCTTGCTGAGAAAGCAGCGGAGCGTGAATGGTCTGTAAGAAGGCTTGAAGATGAAATCCGTTTCGCCTCCTGGGCAAAAAAAGAAAAGAAAAAACCGGAATACAGTCCGGAATTCAGAGATGCGATCCATAAAATGAGAACGAAATTGAAGACAAAGATCACCGTAGAAGGGACGGAAGAAAAAGGAAAACTCATCATTTCCTACTTCAATGCAAATGACCTTGATACGATTTACAGAGCCGTAATGGGAGAAGAAGAATAAGTAAACAGCGGGCATTTAATTGCCCGCTGTTTTAGAAGAATCGTGCTAAGGATGTAATTGACGAGAAAACCGGAATGTGTTATTCTTACTTCGTGCCGGCAAGATAGGGAAAGCACAGTGGAAACCTGTCGCAGCCCCCGCTGCCGTTATAGTCGGAACGCCTATGCAGTCGGTACATACACCTTGAAACGGATTTTGCGGAGGGCGGGATCGGTCTTTTTTGGAGTACCCGAAACCTTCTCCCGAAATTCAATTCGGGGGAGTTTTATTTTTAGTACGGAGGGTACAAATGAAAAAGAACAGACTCATGTCTCTGGTGCTGGCGCTGATCATGCTGATGAGCATAGCGGCATGCACCGCACCTGCAGCGCAACCTGCAGAAGAACCGGCTGCCGAAGCGGCGAAGAAACTGACGATCAAGGTAACTTGGGAAGGAAAGGATGAAATCCTTCAAATCTCGACAAATGAAGAAACTCTCGGGGCTGCATTATTGGCGGAAGGATTGATTTCCGGATCCGATTCGGAATGGGGTCTTTTCGTAGATACAGTCAACGGCCATTTTGCTGATAGCAATAAAGGAAAATACTGGGTATTTACAAAGAGCGGCGAGATGGTTATGACCGGAGTGGATTCAACTCCAATAGAAGATGGCGATACGTTCGAATGGTACATCTACGAATAAGCTGAATCATGCAAATATCCGCGAGATGATCATGCTTGCACTTTGTGCGCCGATTATCATTGCAGGGAAGATCATTTTAGGGCCGATACCGAATGTTGAATGTGTAACTTTCTTTATTATTTTGTTTTCGGTGGTTTTCGGCTGGAAAACATTATTTCCAGTAGCGATTTTCCTTCTTGAGGAAGGGCTGCGGTACGGATTCGGACCAACATGGTACATCTTTTATTGTATTATTTGGCCGTTGCTATCGGTAATGACGGTTCTTCTGAAACCGGTGTTCAAAACGAATGCGATTTCCTGGGCTATATTCGCTTCTGTGATTTTCGTTCCGATTTTCAGCGGAATCAATATTCTGATTTTGAAACTGTTGTTTTCGGATATGTTCCCGGGAAGTGGAATTCTCGCATATTTGGTTGCGGAAATCCCCTACGATATAGCGCATATCATAGGGAACTTTGCGATTATGTTAGCACTGTTTACGCCTCTTTACAGAGTGATGGAAAAACTAATGAAATCAGGTAATGCGCCGCTCAGTGATTGACAAGAGCGGCGCATCGCTTTATAATGAAATCAGAAAAATTTTTAGGAAGGCTGAATTTTTGAAAGCCACGCTTCTGAAGAAAGGGAGAAATCTGCGGATGAAAAAACTGGTGATTGCACTTGGAGGAAATGCGCTTGGCAATACGCCTTATGAACAAATGGAACTGGTTGCCCAGACTGCTAAACCGATTGTCGACTTGATTGAAGCAGGTAATGAGGTAGTAATCGCGCACGGAAACGGACCTCAGGTGGGAATGATCAATCTGGCAATGTCAACCGCAGCAAATGCAAAGGCAATCAAATCGGATATGCCCTTCCCTGAATGCGGGGCAATGAGCCAGGGATATATCGGATATCATCTTCAGAACAGCATTCAAAATGAATTGCGCGCAAGAGGTATTTCAAAATCAGTTGCTACTGTTGTAACACAGGTTCTTGTAGATGAAAAGGATCCGGCTTTTTCTCATCCGACAAAACCTATCGGCTCTTTCTACAGCAAAGAACAGGCAGAAAAAATAGCGGCGGAAAAAGGATATACGATGGTAGAGGACGCCGGAAGAGGTTACAGACAGGTAGTTCCGAGCCCCAAGCCAATAGATGTAGTGGAGAAAGAGATGATTAACACCCTGATTGATGCAGGACATGTGGTCATAACGGTTGGCGGCGGAGGAATTCCGGTAGCGATGAGAGATGGAAAACTGGTTGGCGTGCCCGCAGTTATTGATAAAGATTTCGCATCCGCAAAGCTTGCGGAATTGGTCGACGCTGATGAACTTGTTATTCTCACTGCCATAGACAGAGTTATGATCAATTATGGAAAACCGAATCAGAAAGCAGTTGAAAGCATGACATGTGCGGAAGCACAGCAATATATTGAGGAAGGACACTTTGCACCCGGATCAATGCTGCCGAAAGTACAGGCTGCCATGTCATTTGCGAAAACAGGGAAAGAAGCAATTATAGCATCTCTTGAGAACGCGGCCAGAGCACTGCAGGGAGAAAGCGGAACAAAAGTTACTCCATAATCAGAAAGCATATTACCAAGGAAAAGAACATCATCGGAAATCAGTACCGATGATGTTTTTCTTTTTTGCAAGAATTGATTTTTTAAATATTCTCATATATAATTGGTTCACAGCGTTAGGATAGGTATCAATATTGGAAAGGATGTCCTCGTTTTGAAAAAAGCCTTACTTATCATTCTCATAATCCTGCTGATCGGCGTTTTTGTTTTTTCGGGAATCAAAGTTGCGCAGATCCTGATTAATTATCGCAACATAGATGCTTTATATGATAAGGCGGCAAACGAGTTTGTGAAAAAAGCAAGTGTGCCTGCGCCTGAAAACGGGGAGATAAAGGTAATCGACCCCGAAGAGAAGAATCCGGAAAATGCAGAAAAAGCTTCCGCTGATAAACCATCCGTCGGAACGGATGATTCGAAGATGCTGGAAGAGAAGATAATTCCCGAGTATGCTCCGATAGAGATTGATTTTGATGCTTTGAAGAAAATCAATAAAGAAATCGTTGCTTGGATTTACTGTGAAGATTCCAGAATCAATTATCCGGTTTTACACAATCTGGTAAGCAATTTTTATTATATAGCACATGCATACGACCGGTCTGAAAGCTCCGCGGGAGCAATATTTATCGATTATCGAAATGCAACGGGTTTTGCGGATTATAACACCATTATCTATGGACACCACACGAACAACGGAGCGATGTTCTATACTTTGGATAACTGGAAAAAGCAGGATTTCTTTGATGAACATCCTGTTATGTATATTCTGACACCGGAAAAAGACTATAAGGTTGTATTATTCTCCGTTTATACGGTTTCGGCCTCTTCTGAGGCTTATGCGTTGATCTCAGGACCGGGGGAGGATCTGACGGAATATATTAAGGTCACCAAGGAGCGTTCCATAGTAAAAGCAGATGTTGAATTGGATCCGGAAGCAAAGTATGTAATGTTATCCACTTGCTCAAAAGAATTTGCAAGCGCACGTACGGTCTTGCATGGAATGCTGGTTCCATTGGACAGCGCTGCAGGAGTACCCGTCAACTAATTATGCAGAAAAGAAAAAATACCGACTCAAATCGAGTCGGTATTTTTTGGTAGATTAAAATTATCTTTTTCTCATATCAGAACGGGTGGCTGTTTTTGTTCCGATCATTTGAAAGAGCTGGACCATAACAACAAGAAGAATGACCGCAACAGCCATGACACCATACATATACCGGTTATAACCATAGGTAATCGCAAGTTTACCGAGTCCGCCTCCGCCGACGGCACCGGACATGGCCGTATAACCCAAAATGGTTGTAATTGCGATAGTACAGTTGGAGATTAAAGACGGAACACTTTCGCGCAACATTACTTTGGTAATAATTTGGAATGGCGTTGCGCCCATACTGCGGGCCATCTCAATTAAGTTTGGATCCACTTCCCGGAGACTGCTTTCCACCAACCGGGCAATAAACGGAAAAGCAGCTATCACAAGAGGAACAACGGAGGCCATGGTTCCATAAGCCTTTCCGACCAGGAGACGCGTGAGAGGAATGACAAGTATCATCAGAATGATAAAAGGAACGGATCGAAGGATATTGATGATGACGTTCAATGCCTGCAGAAGCCATTTCGGGAGAGGTAGGACACCATCCTCTTCGCCCGCAACCAGAAGAATCCCGAGCGGAAGGCCGAGAATGATTGCGAGAGCGGTGGAAAGAACCGTTGCATACAGAGTCTCCCAAATGGCAAATGGAAATTCACTGGAAACAATGCGCCATGTTTCAGAAAGAGGTTCAAACAAAAAACTATTCATTCGAAACTACCTCCTCTGCAACAATATCCGGAGTTCCGGAAAGATAGGATAGAGCAGCGTCGAGAGAAGCTTTGTCCGGGACTTCCAACACCATTGAACCGTATTCTTTATCAGAGATCGTTTTGATGGAAGCGGCAAGAATACTTGCGAGGATTCCTTTTTCCATAGCCATTTGCGCAATGAGCGGAGTGGATGTTGTACTGGCTCCGCGGAAAACAATGCGAAGCCGTTTTTCGCTGCCGGAAACATATGGCAGAGCTTCATAACCATCCGGGAAAACAAGTCTTTTCGCTGCATCAGACTTTGGCGCGGAAAAGACGGTTTCCACGGGGCCTTCCTCTACAACAGAACCATTATCCAGGATGGCGACCCGCGAGCAAATCTCCTCTACAACGCTCATCTGATGCGTGATGATGATAATGGTTAATCCGAGTTTGCTGTGCAGATCGCGGAGCAGCTGAAGAATATCGTGCGTTGTTTTCGGATCGAGCGCGCTGGTGGCTTCATCACAGAGCAGCACCTTCGGATCGGTAGCAAGGGCACGCGCAATTGCAACACGCTGTTTTTGACCACCTGACAATTGTGAAGGATAAGAATCCGCTTTGTCCGGTAGACCGACAAATTCAAGCAGCTCATGCGCGCGGGCTTCAGCTTCTTTTTTCTTTACTCCTGCAAGTTCCAGCGGGAAGCAGATATTTTTCAGACAGTTCCTTTGCGCAAGAAGATTGAAACTTTGAAAAATCATGGAAATTTCCCGCCGGACAGAACGCAGCTCGTTCTCGGAAAGCGCACAAAGATCCTGCCCGTCGATCCGGATGGTTCCCTCCGTGGGTCGCTCGAGCAGGTTGATGCATCTTACGAGAGTGCTTTTTCCCGCACCGGACATGCCGATGATACCATAGATATCACCGTCGTTGACCGTGAGAGACACATTTTTCAGTGCCTCCACGGTGCCGTCGGCGGTACGGAAGGTTTTTGAAAGACCTTCTAGGGTAATCATATTATTTTTTCAATGCGTCAAGACTGCTCTGCTTGCCACCGTAGAGTCCGAGAGGTTCAACATGGATTGCGGAAACGGATACAACATTTGTTTTGTTTTCTGCGTTGAAATCATCCAGATAAGGAACATGCTGGAAATAGTTTGCATCGATTTCTCCGGAATCAACTACCAGGTTCGGCTGTACATAATCGGAATATTCAACGATATCAAGCGTGATTCCCTTTGCAGCAAGAATATCTTTTGCAATGGCAAGGATTTCTGCATGAGGTGTGGGAGAAGCTGCAACTGAAATTTTGACACCGTTCAGGGCGTCATAGTCGATGGAAGCGTCATAGCCGTCTGTGGGAGATTCTACTGTTCCAATAACTGCGCCGTCATACTTTGAAGCAATAAAGTCTGCAACCTGTTTGCTTTCCAGAGCGGCTTTGAGAGCAAGGATTTTCGGCTCATTTTCATTTCCGGCTTTGACAGCAAGGATATTCGCATAAGGAGATTCAGAACCTTCAATGATCAGGGAATCTTTAACAGGATTCAGATTCGCGCCGAGAGCGTAATTGCAGTTGATGATTGCATAATCAAAGTCTTTCAGCAGAGCCGGAAGCTGAGGAGCCTCAATTTCTTCAATTGTGATATTGTAAGGATTTTCGACAATATCCAGTTTGGTAGCGGCAATACCCGCACCGGCTTTCAGCTTGATCAGACCGTTGGCTTCAAGAAGAAGAAGCGCACGAGCTTCATTTGTGGTATCGTTCGGGACAGCAATTGTCAAACTCTTGGATGCGGAACCGGAAGAGCAGGCTACCAGCAGAGAAGCGGCAAGAACAAGTGCAAGAACAAGAGAAATGAGTTTTTTCATGATAGGGTCTCCTTTTTATTTCTATTGAAATTGATTATTATATAAAAAACGGAAGCCGTTTTTTGCGGCTTCCGTGAATTGCTGATCGATTAGCGTGAGGTTTTCAGACACACAAACGCATGATCCGGCAACTTACGGTCCGCATCATTCGCATGCACATAGCCATAGAGAATACTTTCGACAGAATTGCCATCACCTGCGTCCTCCGATCCTCAAGAATGTATCGCTTTATCTACGATGCGCAAAGCATAACACAGTTTTTTCAGGTTGTCAATGAAAAAATCGAATTTTTATACAATATTTGCATATGTTTCGACCGAAAAATATCCATTTTTTTGTCCATTATGAAAAAACATTCAGATTATATAAGAATCTTGACATTACTGGTTAGTGGTGATACAATGCCGAAAATTAAAAAAAGGAAGTTTCGAAATTTTGGAAATTTCGATATTATAGATAATCAAAAATGATAAATGATGCATTAAACGAATATAGAAATGCCCGAAAGCGTGGAAATAAGCGGTATCATGAAGACTTAAGGAAAGGGGTTTCTCCTTATCTTAAGGTTCTGGATGAGATTATTGCGAGCAAGCCCATCGGAGGGAGAGAAGAAGTCGGTATGCACGAAATACCGATTGAGCGAATCGTAGGGACCGTTTCCGCCGGACGAATGACCGCCTTTTCATCAGACTTTATGCCGCTATTATATGAAGAGACGGAGTTTGGAATGAAATGGATCAGCCTTTGCGATGCCCATTTAAGTTCCACAGGAATCCGTGATCCAATCCGCTGCTATGAATATATGGGAAATTTCTATGTGCAGGAAGGGAATAAGCGGGTCAGCGTGCTCCGTTACTTTGGCGCGCCTACGATTACCGCATCGGTCCTGCGAATCGTACCTCCCTGGGATGACAGTGAAGAAACATCTGTATATTATGAGTTTTTGGAATTTTTCCATTGCAGCAAAACGTATGATTTTCAGTTTTTCAAAAGAGGAGAATACAGAAGATTGAGCGCTGCATTTGGATTCACACCGGAACACAGATGGTCAGCAGAGGAACAGCTAAAGGTTAAGAATCTTTATCATTATTTCCGAAAAGAAGTAAACGCGGATGCTCTTCCGCGCGGAATGACGCTGGATCAGGCTTTTTTGAAAACGGTTGAAACTTATTCGGAAGAAGAAATCCGCGAAATGTCTCCGGAAGGCATGAAGGCAGCGATCGAAGCAGCAGCGGCAGAAGTCGATGCCGCAGTTTCCGTATCTCTGGAAAAAGAGCCGGAAGAAAAAAGCGTGCTGACGAAGATCGTTGATGCCGTTTTTCTGCCGGATCATCTGAATGTTGCTTTCATCCATGCATTATCTCCGCTGACAAGTGACTGGGTGGCTGCGCATGAGGAAGGACGCAGATATGCGGAGAACATTCTAACGGATCAAATTTCAGCCAAATCATATGTGGTCTCGGAGAAAGAGACGGCTGATCAATTGTTTGCTAAAGCAGTGGAAGAAGGCGCCCAGGTGATTTTTGCAACAACGCCTTCCTTGATCAATGCCTGCAGAAAAGCAGCGGCAGCTTATCCAAATGTCAAAATTCTGAATTGTTCGGTTATCATGCCCTATCCTGGTGTACGAACATATTACAGCCGTATTTATGAAGCAAAATTCATTTCGGGAGCAATTGCGGGCGCGATGACGCAAAAAGACCGGATTGGATATATTGCTTCCAGCCCGATATTCGGAGTTCCCGCGGGTATCAATGCCTTCGCGTTAGGTGCCAAGCTGACCAATCCAAGATCGAGGATCTGCCTTCGCTGGTCCTGCGAAGAAGAGAACCCTATGGAAGTCATTCGGAAGGATGATGTGGATATCGTCTCAAACCGGGATCTTCCAATTCCAGGCAGACCACAGGAGAACTGGGGACTGAACCGGATTGAGAACGACGGAACACTGTCTCCTTTGGCGGCTCCTTATTGGAACTGGGGTGAATTTTATGCAAGACTGCTGAGAGACATCCTTCAGGGACACTGGGAAGATAATGCATTCAGAAGCGGAGCGGATGCAGTGAATTATTGGTGGGGAATGCATAGCGGCGTCGTGCAGATTATTCTGAACGATGAGCTTCCGGAAGGCATACGTTCATTGGCCGAGCTTTTGAAAAAAGAACTGTCAGGTGAAAGTTTATTGCCGTTTTTCCGTAAAATTGTGGCACAGGACGGAACCGTAAAGAGTGATGGAAAAAGACTGTTTACACCGGAAGAGATTTTGAAAATGGACTGGTTATGTGACTCTGTAGAGGGGGAAATACCTCCTTTTGAAAGAATCCTTCCTATGGCTAGAGGTAATGTGCGTCTGGAAGGGATTTACCGTGATTCTTTACCGCCTGACGAGGGATCATTGACATGAAAATACTAATTCTGTCTGATAACGAGGATCCCTATCTGTGGGATTATTATACAAAGGGAAGATTGGATGAGTATGACCTGATTCTTTCTGCAGGAGATCTGAAAGCTGAATATCTTAGTTTTCTTGTCACAATGGCGCATGTACCGGTGTTCTATGTCCATGGAAATCATGACACGGACTATGAGAAAAATCCGCCTGAAGGGTGTGACTGCATTGAAGACCGGCTTGTCGTTTATAAGGGATTGAGAATACTCGGACTTGGAGGATGCGCAAAATATAAAGAGGCAGCTTTTCAGTACACGGAGCGGGAAATGAAAAAAAGAATCCGCCGATTGTTCTGGAAACTGAGAAAAGCCGGAGGTGTAGATATCGTTCTGTCCCATGTACCTCCGAAAGGCTTTGAAGATATGACAGATTATGCCCATCGGGGTTTTGCAAGTTTTCTGACCTTGATAGACAAATGGCATCCGAGCTTCTGGATTCATGGCCATACGCATTTGAATTACGGTGCATCCCGAGCACATGAATATCATGGAACGCAGATCATCAATGCATGGCAGAAATATGTGATCGAAGCGGAACCGGATCAGGGGACAGAGCAAATATATCAAAAAAAGCGACTGGATAAAATGAGAATATGAAAGAAGAAGAACTGTTGACAGTTCTTCTTCTTTTCACATTGGATTAATAAAATGTTGCTACCGGCTGTTCAGGTTTTTCTGCGCTTTGAATTTTGGAAATGGTCAGAATCGGCCCTTTTTTTCCGTAAATATTCGAAAACTTGTTTTTAATGGAGCCTTCTACGATTGCCCAGGACTGATGCGGGATGGATTTAGCCTTGGGATATTTACAGACCAGACCGCAATAGCGGATATCTGCTTCACAGCAGGTCATAATATGCCGGCCTGCAAAAATCGTATCATCCGGAAGCCTCCGGCTGTTTCCGATAAGTCCTTTGAAACGGACGGTCTTTCCTTCGTATTTTTGAGGTTCCTCACAGATATCCTGATAGAACAGCGCATAGTCGCGGTCTTCAATTACAATGACCGGCGCGTTGATATCAAAAGGAAGCGGATCGACAATGTCGTCTTCTATGGAAGTACCATCGGTCAGATCGTAAACAATCTGGGCACCTCTGGATACAGCACGAACCAACTTGTGGAGTTCCATCCGATCGGCATCCGGTTTTACTCGGTTGAAAATAACAAGTTCAGCTGTACTAAGCTTATCAAAGACAAGCTGCCGCATGTTAGCATTGTAGGCCATGACGGTGGAAGCATCGACCATCATTGTTTCCTGAGCAATTCCCCAGTTTTCCGGAAGACGGTCGAAAAGATCATTCATTTGCCACATGCCGTTATATTCAATCATAATTCTGGAAGCGGATGCTTTCCTCTGCAATGCAGACAACTTGTCCGGCGTCAGGTCACTGAGAGAATCGATTGAATGAATCGTGACATTATTGATCGAGAACTTATCCGGATTCAGTTCCTCTTCCCCTTCTTCGCAGAGCAGCACCAGCGTGCGCTGGCCTTCGTTGAACTGCGGATCTTCCAGCATAGACTGAATGAAAGTAGTTTTCCCGGAGTCCAAAAAACCCGAGAACAGAAAAACCGGTAACATCATGGCTGATTACTCCGTGAACAAGGCTTTCAGAGCATCTTCGTTCAGGTTGGAACCGATAACGCACAAACGTCCGATTACGCCTGCAGGACCACGGCGGACTTCAATTTCACCGGGAACATGGTCAAAATGGAGCCATGCGCCATCAGAGGCAGGAACAACACCCTTAGCACGAAGAACTGTTCCGAATACGGATTCGCCGTCAAGCTGAGAAATCTTACTGGTGAGTTCTTCCTCTGTAAACCGATGCATTGTCTCAAGACCCCAGCTGGTAAAAATTTCATCTGCATCATGGTGGTGATGATGGTGGTGCTCGTGCTCGTCTTCGTCATCATCATCGTCATCGTGATGGTGATGATGGCAGGAACACTCTTCATCATCACATTCCTCATCATCGTGGTGATGATGGTGGTGATGCTCATGTTCCTCTTCGTCATCGTCATCATCATGGTGGTGATGATGGTGATGTTCGTGCTCGTCTTCGTCATCATCGTCGTCATCGTGATGATGATGGCAGGAACACTCTTCGTCGTCACATTCGTCATCGTCATCGTGGTGGTGATGATGGTGATGATGCTTATGCTCTTCAGCCAAAGCTGCCAGATCGTTGTCCAACGAGTTTCGATGTTCCATAGCGGACAGGATATCATCTCCGGTCAGTTCGTCCCAAGGTGCGGCAATGATAACGGCATCTGCATTGCGCTCCTTCACAAGAGCCAGAGCGGCATCCAGCTTATCCTGCGGCAGATCCTGCGTTCTGCTTAGAATAATGCAGCCGGCAGATTCAATCTGATCATTGAAGAATTCACCGAAGTTTTTATGATAGACACGTGCTTTTTTCGCATCTACTACGGTAACACATCCTCCGAGCTGAACGTCATCAGAGAGAACAGATCCGATCGCTGCCTTGACATCGGACAGTTTGCCGACACCGGATGGCTCAATCAGAATATGCTCCGGGGCATATTCTTCGAGAACTTTCTTTAAAGCTTTTGCAAAGTCGCCGACGAGCGTGCAGCAGATGCAGCCGGAATTCATTTCCGTAATCTGGATGCCCGCGTCCTGCAGAAAAGCTCCATCAATACCGATTTCGCCGAACTCATTTTCAATCAGAACGATTTTATGACCGGCATAACTTTCAGAAATCAGTTTTTTTATCAAGGTCGTTTTTCCTGCGCCAAGAAATCCGCTGAAAATATCAATTTTTGTCATATAAGTCCTTTCCATGAGCTTCTAATAATGAAAAAGCCCATACACACCCATTTTCTGTTATCGTATCACAACGTTCCAAAAATGCAAGGGCAAGTCACAAAAAACTCACAATCCTAAAGAGCAGAAAAGATCCTTTGCTGCCGAAAGAGATAAGCAGCAAAGGATCTCGAGATGATAAGGAGCAACAAGATCAGAAAGCAAGAGAACCACAGGGATCCCAGGGTTTCAGTTCAATCGGATCAGAGTCATAAGCGGCAAGTATTTCAGGGGAAAGATACTTACGGCGGACAACGATCTGATAATTGTATTCATCAAACCATTTGTCACTCATTACATAATATCCTTTTTTACCGGGTTCTTCTCCCCAGCTGTTCTCAACTTTCCAGCGATCAGGTTTTCCGTCTTTGTCCAGGTTGACACCCTGAAATACCATGGCATGTGTCATGACACTTTGTCCGTAATCGAGCCTCTGTGCTTTTGTCATGCCGAATGAGGTACCTAAAACCGAAGGCAGATCATAGATATCAGGATCCATTATTCCGGAATCGCGGTGAGAACGCTTCCCGACATCGCATCCGAACCAGACGGGTTCCCCGTCAGATAGCTGAGCGATTGCCGCCTTCTTCAATTCTTCTGAAGGAAGATTGACATACTTCACGATTCTGCCTTCCACAACATTCCCCAGAAATTGAACAGTATAGCTGCGATAATAGGGTTTATCTGCGGTCGGGGCGTTAATCAGACTGATATATTCCGACAAATCCATGCCGATGTATTTATGATAGAATTCCTTTGGTGTCAGGTTTTCATCCCGATGAAAAACATTGTCTTTGTCACGATATTCGAACGTAAATGTCTTGGGCGGCTTGCCAAGGCATACGCAAAGTATATGATAAATCGTATCGAGCATCTGTTCTTTTTCAGCCAGAAGCTTTTCTTTGGAAGCACAGTTTTGATACTCTGTACGGAGAATGCAGGCATCTTCCCGAAGTTTTTCCGTCATATAGGCATTCATTTGAGCGGTCGCAGAAGAGGAAACGCTTTCCTTGTATGCATCTTTGGGAACAAGCCCGTACTTTTCCACAAGGTTGCACAGCATATCCCACTGTCCCCCGTCGCCTAAAGGTGCAGTCAGAAGGTGAGCAATCAGCCTTCCGTCCGTTGGCTCATCCAGTGTTTTCAAGATACTTTCGAGAAAATAATTGGCTTTTTCCAGCTTATCATAGAACAAGGTATAGGCTTGAGACAGTTCAAAAGTATCGATGTTCAGTGTCTTGATAATATGGCTGCGCATGGTATTCAGCGCGGCAAACATCCAGCATCTTCCGCTGCGTTTCTGATTGGTAATTTCGCCCTGATCCAGACTGATCGAGAACTGATAAGGGATATTACGTTCTACTGCATAGTCTTTTGCGACTTCATTGATTCCGAGATTGACGACTGCGTTCATAGCAACATGAGCGGCGGAAGAAGCGTCAAAACGAGCTTCCATTTCGGAAAGCCGTGAAAAGGTAATGTTTTCCATAAGGCACCTCTTTTCTTTGTTCTTGCGATCATTGTAGCACAGTGAATGATACGAAAACGGGACCGCAATATATTTTTTACGCGGATTTGACAGAAAAAAGGAATCATCCTTTCGGATTGAACAGATAACGGGGAGGCGAAACAATTGACAAAGTCCGGATACAGCGATATAATCTCAAAAAATGCGATGACGGAACTATGCTGAATGCAGAGCGTTTCAGAGAGCCGGTGGCAGGTGAGAACCGGTACAGAAGCAATACAGCAGTCTCCTTCCCGAGCAGATGCACTGAAAAGAGGCAGTAAGTGCATCCGGCAGCCCCGTTACAGGCAAAGGACTTGATAGAGTTCTGAGTGACTGCTGTTAACGGCAGTAAGCAGGGTGGTACCGCGATATAATTCGTCCCTGAAGTTGAATAACTTCAGGGACTTTTTTAGTTGAAAAAAGGAGCAGTTATGAAAACGATTATCCTCAGTGATGTAACCATGAAAAAAACTTCCAAAGGGAACGGTTTTTCACTTTCGTTCAGGGAGAAACTGGAATTATGCAAGCTTTTGGACAGGCTAGGGATCGATTCCATTGAAATGGACGCAATCGAAAATCGCAGGACGGACGGACTTCTGATTAAATCGCTGTGTTCGGCGGTTAAGCATGCCCGCCTAACGGTACCTGTTTCGGCCGGGGATTCGGATGGGATCGATTATACATGGAACTGTCTGAAGGAAGCGGTAAGACCGCGCCTGCAGGTCTCTTTGCCGGTTTCAACGGTTCAGATGGAGTATTTGTATCATAAAAAACCGGAACAGATGCTTTCAATGATTTCAGAAAGCACATCGAAATGCAGAGAACTATGTGAGGAAGTTGAGTTCTGTGCGGAGGATGCAGGAAGAAGCGATCCTGTATTTTTAAGCAAGGCGCTTGAAGCAGCAGCTCGGAACGGTGCATCGGTACTGACAGTTTGCGATACGGCTGGAATCATGATGCCGGAAGAGGTATTCCGATTCATTCGATCGATAAAGGAACAGTTTCCGAAACAAATCGTTGGAGTAAGGATTTCAAATGAAATGTATATGGCGGACGCATGTGCGGTTTATGCGGTACAGGCAGGCGCGGAAGAAGTAAAAGTAAAAGCGTGCGGAGAGGATACGGTATCTTTGAAAAGATTCGCAGCGGTGCTGAAAACCAGAGGAGAAAGCCTGGAAGCGGCGAGTGGCGTAAGAATGACGGAGATGAACCGGACGATTGAACAGATCGAATGGCTTTGCAGGACAAACCGTAGCAAGTCTTCTCCTTTTGACAATGGAGTAAGAGAGGAAGAAGATTTCTTTCTTAATTCCCATGACAGCGTAGAAGCAGTCAGAAAAGCCGCGCAGCAGCTCGGATACGATCTTTCTGAGGAAGATACAGCAAAGGTATACGAAGCGTTTACGTCGGTTGCAGGCAAAAAAGGCAGCATCTCAGCAAAAGAGCTGGATGTTCTGATTGCAACTTCAGCGCTGCAGGTCCCCCCAACCTATCAATTGGAAAGTTATGTCGTTAACGCAAGCAATGTGATTGCGGCAACAAGTCATATCAGACTGAAAAAGGAAGATCAGATTCAGGAAGGAATCTGTGCCGGAGACGGGCCGATCGATGCGTCCTTCCTCGCAATCGAGCAGATTGCAGGAACGCATTATGAACTGGATGATTTTCAGATTCGCGCTGTTACAGAAGGAAGAGAAGCGATGGGCGAGGCAATTGTCAGGCTGCGTTCCAATGGAAAACTGTATTCAGGACGCGGCATTTCAACAGATATTATCGGATCCAGCATTATGGCATACATCAATGCCATCAATAAGATTGTATACGAGGAGGCTGGGCAGTCAACTACCCCGACCTACGACTAAAGCCTTAGAGGTCGGAGCTTGTAACTGCCCTGTGGTATAGCGGCAAAAGCCTTCCACATTTTATCGTTCGGTATTCTTGCCAAACGTGGCGTTACATCAGGGCACATTGACCGGT
>JAFWJN010000001.1 GCA_017514685.1 Clostridia bacterium | reverse complement strand
TTTTAGAACAAACGGATACGAATCTCGTATTTCCTGTTTCGATTAGAATGAGGCCTTCAAAAAAGGCTTATAAAACAAGCATTTTTGAAACGAATCTCGTAAACTCATACCGCATTATGTTCGATTTCTCCTGCCTCCTAAGCGGGACGCCGCGCGTTCGAATCGCGCCGGGGACGCCAATCCCCCGAAAACACTGCGTTTTCGGGGGATTCTTTTTTCTAAAACTACTCCTATCAAATTGCTCTTCATCATTCCATGCAACGCATACTACCGCTGCATATACATCAAAATATACGGTTTATTAATGCCAGAAAATCGGTTTTGACTGCACTTTGACTGCACTTTTTCTAAAAGCGCATTCTCAGAGTACCCGTAATAAACGTTTTTCCGGCTCCGTTTTTATCTCTTTCAAATGTTTATCGAGCATCTGGATTGCCTGTTCTTCTTTGAACTTTGTTAGATGTGTGTAGATGGAAAGAGTGACTTCAATGTCGGTGTGACCGAGAAATCTTTGCGCTGACTTAACATCTATTCCTGCATCAAACAGCATCGTCGCATATGTGTGTCGCAGCATGTGCGCTGTAATTTTATCAATTACCCATACAGGCTTCCTGGGACCCGCTCCCTTCGATCCCCCCCGCACATACATTTAGATGATTCATGAACGCTTTCCAGGCATTTCTTTCCGCAATTCCAGACATTAAGTTACCATTTGTATCAGGGGTTATTAAACCTTTCTGTTTTCTCGCTGAAACAAGAACGTTATATAGTATTTCCGGTACATGGATGATGCGAATGCCAGCCTTCGTTTTGGGTGCTTTAATGGAAGGTTTATTCTTTAATACCGGTTAAAGTCGGTCACGGTAAGCAGAGACGGAAGCGGAAGATATTACGCGAGCATGCTGTATGCTTATGAAGCTGAGACAGAATCTGTACCACCGCAGAGTTTTCTCGGTATGGACTATGCCATGCACGGACTGTATGCGGACAGCGAGGGAAACAGACCCGTATATCCCGGGTATTACCGGGAAGTGGAAGAGAAACTGAAACGGGAACAGCGGAAGCTGTCCCATATGGTAAAGGACTCACAGAACTGGAAGAAACAGAAGAAAAAGATTGCAAAACTGTTTGCGAAGACAGCTGATCAGAGAAAGGATTTTCTGCATAAGGAGTCGAGGCGGATAACCAACGCGTATGACTGCGTATGCATTGAGGACCTGGATATGAAGGCGATGTCGCAGGAAATGAACTTCGGGAAACAGGTCATGGATAACGGATGGGGCATGTTTACCGATTTCTTGAAGTACAAGTTGGAAGAACAGGGAAAGAGACTGATTAGAGTCGACAGATACTTTCCGAGCAGTCAGATCTGTTCCTGCTGTGGGGAGAAGGCCTCGGTCACGAAAGACCTTTCCGTACGGAGATGGAGATGCAGCTATTGTGAAGCAGAACATGACCGGGATATTAACGCAGCAGTGAACATCCGAAACGAAGGAATACGGATGACATCCGGATAACGGAACGAAATAGAACCGTGGGGCACACGGGGATAGCTCGTTGATACTTAGTCCGATGGGACTATTGAGCGAGAAGCCCTCACCTCTTTAAGGTGGTGGGAGCATGTCACCAAGAAAATCGCACAAAGCAATAATACGGGATATTTGTATGCTAGAAGTTGGCATGAAGCATCTTTTTTGGAGAAATTCCATAATAGATATGAAAGCGCTTTGTGAAATGAGATGCTGAACAGTATCCTAATGCTTCTGCAACTTCCAGAATTTTATACTGGCCACTTTTCAGCATCGAGATTGCTTCCTTCATTTTCAAAGCTTCTATATAATCAGAAGGGGACACACCTATTTCCTTCAGAAAGAGCTTTGAAAAATGCGATGAGGACAGATTGATGTGTGCTGCAACTTCCTGAACTGAAAGCGGGAGAAAAAGATTGTGTTTTATAAAGGACAAAGCTTTGGAGATATAAACGGAGTGAGTTCCGAGAGATTGCTCTTCGATCAGTTCTCTGTACATGTCGACTATCTCTTCAAGCAAATCCTTCAGTTCCTGCATAGTGCGCTTTTTCTCTGCCATATTAATATAGTAATCACTGACTGCGAAACAGTAATCAGAATCCGCACCGTAGCTGATAGACTTCCGGCATAGTGTTGTAATAAAACAGATCAGACCGTTTTTCCAAGACCGTATAGGATCAGGACCCAGCAGTAATTTCGAAACGGCAATATCGTTTTGAATCATTACATAAGGGTCTTGTTTTTCTATTAATACAGCGCGCAGCAAAGACTCCTCATGTTCATATGCTTTATGCCGGTATCCGCTTTGTATGATCTTGTCTATTTCTTTTCGGACATTCAAGGAAGACATTATTGACCTCTTTTTTATAATTTGGAATAAAAACGACAGAAATGCTATAAAAACTACATAATTATATCTTATTTACGTCATAATGTAAACAGATCAACTTCTCATGACTGAAGTCACAAGTGTCCGGTGCCTGTATATCATAAAAAGGGAGGTTTTATAATGACAAAAAAAGTAATGCAGACGACATTTGGTGAAAGGTTTCTTTATGGGCTATACGCCTTTGGCGCCATCTTGTCCTATTACGCGATTTACAGTTATCTGCAATTGTATCTGACCGATATCGGGATCAGCGCAGCAGCGGTTGGCGTAATCTTTATCATCGCAAAAGTATGGGATGCGGTAAATGACCCAATGTTCGGCGTGATAGTCGATAAAGCAAATCTTAAAGGCGGTAAATTCATTCCATGGCTTAAGATCGGTGCGGTTGCTATTCCATTAAGCACGATTCTTATGTTCCTGATACCTTCCAAACTTCCTGTGGCAGTAAAAATCATATGGGCGCTCGTGTCTTATATTATCTGGGATTTGGCCTATACGATGTATGATGCGCCAATCAGTGCACTGGCTACTGTCGCAACAAATAACACAAATGAACGAAACAAGTTATATGCCATTGCCAGCTTTGGTGTTTACTTCGGCGGTATTCTCGTCGCAATACTTGTTCCTATGTTTTATCCGGCGATTGGATGGAGCTTTACAATTATCGTATTAGGAATTATCTGTCTGATCAGTATGCTCCCACTGCCCTTTAAAACGAAAGAAAGATTTTCCGCGCCGAGAGATAAAGAGCCCACTATTAAAGAAATCATTCAGAACCTCTTCAAGAATAAATATCTCCTGATTGTAACACTCAGCGCTATTATTGGATCAGTTACAGGGTTTTCCACGACCGTACAGGGTTACTTCGCAATTCACTGTCTGGGGAATGCAGCAATGATGACGCCTCTGGCATTAGCTTCAGCCGTTCCGATTCTTCTGGTGGTTTTTATCGTTCCCAAAGTATTGGAAAAAGTAGATAAGTTCCGCGTCTATATAATTACCAGAATTGCTTCCATTCTTCTGAGCCTGATCATTTACTTCTGCGGATATCAGAATGTGGGACTTTTTCTGGGACTGGTTATTGTTCGAGCGTTCATTGATGCCTTCTGGGCGCAGATCGGTATTATGTTTATCGCAGACTGTGTTGAGTACGGACAATATAAAACCGGAGAGCGGAATGAAGGTGTCTCCTTCTCTTTAAAAGCTTTCACCAACAAGATGGTCGTTGCTCTGGCAGGCGCTATTGCGATGTTTCTTTTAGGGGCAATCGGATTTGTATCCGGAGACGGAGTGACGCAGACTGTTGAAGTTGTCCGCGGAATCTGGTTTCTTTATGCTTTCTGTCCGGTGATCGGTGCTGTAATCAGCGTTATTATGATGCTGATTCTGTATAAACTGCGCGACCATGAGATTAATCTGATTAAGAAAGTCAATATCGGAGAAATGAGCAGAGAAGAGGCAGAAGCGTCGTTTTCGAGGAAATTCTGATGAAAGATGTGTCATTAAACGGGATCTGGACACTTTTCTGTGGGGAGGGATTATCGTTGCCCTGCAAAGTTCCGGGAACTGCAGGGGAAGTGCTCCTGAACAACGGGCTGATGCCGGATCCCTATACACTTGATCATGAAGCAATATGTGAAAAAGCCTTAGATCAAGATTTTCTGTTTGAGAGGACCTTTTTGGTCAGGAATGAAGATCTTGCGTATGATAGGATTGATCTTTGCTGCAAAGGGCTGGACACTATCTGCTCGATCGCAATTAATGGCCTGGAAATCGGCAGAGCTGACAATATGCATCGGACATGGACATTTGATGTGAAAGATGTTTTAGTCAGCGGAGAAAATAAGATTTCTATTCAGTTTGTTTCTCCAATTCGCTATCTGAAAGAGCATCCTTCGCTTACAGGAAAAAAGTACTCTGTGATTCGAAAGGCAGCTTGTATGTATGGATGGGACTGGGGCCTTTCCTTTCCCGACACGGGTATCTGGCGGGATATCAGTTTACAATACTATCGGTGTGGAAAAATCCGGAATATCGTCGTTTCTCAAAAACACACTGATAACCTGGCTGTCCTTGAACCGGAAATCAATCTGGACTTGTGGGAAGAGGGGCTGGTTCTTTCGGTGTGTCTTTCTGACCCGGACGGAAAAGAAATTCATTCCAAACAATTTCCGGCCGTTTCCGGAAAGGTTTCATTTCCGGTCAGTTCACCTCAGCTGTGGTGGCCGGCAGGCTATGGGGATCAGCCGTTATATACTCTTACGGCTGAACTGAAAGATGGGAGCACCGTATTGGACCGATGTGAAAAAAGAATCGGTCTGAGGACGATTGAACTGGATCGGGCTGAAACGGACGACCCTTACAGCAGTTCTGGAAAAGGGCGGAAATACAGTTTTATCGTTAATAGCATACCTGTTTTTATCAAAGGGGAAAGCATGATTATCCAAGATGCTTTTCTTTCAAAAAGTACGCCCGACAGGTGGAAAGATCTGGTTGATCAGGCCGCAAATTCGAACCTGAATTGTATCCGGGTTTGGGGAGGAGCGTACTATCCGCCGGATGAGTTTTTTGATGCCTGCGATGCGAAAGGAATTCTGGTCTATGAAGATCTGATGTTCGCCTGCACGTTTTATGCTCCTACGCCGGAGATGACGGAGAACGCAACGAAAGAAGTAGAGGATAATGTCTGCAGGATTGCGCATCATGCGAGTCTGGCGCTGCTGTGCGGAAATAATGAAATTGATGTCATCTATACGACTATGACATCTGAAGAAAAACGAACAACTGCTCTTCGACGATTATTTGGAGGCGGAGATCTCTTACCCGAGGAGACAAGAAAGAAGCTGAAGATGGCATACCATGCATGGTTTGTCACATTGTTTCGGGAGATTTGCCAACGATATGCTCCAGACACCTGTTACGTGAACGGATCACCGGAAGGAGAAGGTCCTTTCATGTCAAGTTCCATCCTGGATTATCTGAGTACGGGAGACATGCACTATTATCTGCAGTATGATGGCAACCTTCCGTACCAGACCATGGAGGAAATGCATAGCCGGTTTATCTCGGAACTTGGCTTCCAAAGTTATCCGGACATGCAGACAATTCGGGCTTTTGCATCACCGGAAAATATGAAGCCGGACTCTTCCATCATGCTTTCTCATCAAAAGTGTGCAGGAGGGAATGAAGCAATTGAACTGTATATGCGGCGTGAATATGGTGTTCCTCGGAACTTTGAACACTATGTTTTCCTTTCACAAATGACCGCATCGAGGATCATGCAGTTTTCCATTGAGCATTTTCGGAGAGAAAGTGATTACTGCAGAGGACTGATACTCTGGCAGCTGAATGATTGCTGGCCGGTCGTCTCCTGGTCAGGAATCGATTATTTCGGACGGTGGAAAGCAGAACAATACATGATTCGCAGGACTTTTGCACCGGTCATTATTTCCTGCAAAGAGGAGAGTGAAAAGCTGGTTTTCTGGCTTTGCAATCAATCAAATCAGAGCGCAGAAGGAGAGATCGAAGTCACGATCATCGATTCTGAAGATGGAACGGTTGAAATCATCCGTCACCAGGCGAAGATAGCAGGAGACAGTTCTGAACCTTGTTTCACAATTAACCAGGCTGACTGGATCCATAAGATAGGAAAAGAGCGGCTGGTATTTATTGCCCGTTTTATTAGTGGCGGAATGATTATCAGTGAAATCAGATTCCAGTTGGTTCCATCTAAACAGCTGGTACTGAATAGACAGGAAATTGACTGGTCCGTCCTGGAAACGGATGATCTCTTTGAAATACGCCTCGTTTCTGATAGTTATATTCAAGCAGCGTCGCTTTGGCTGACAGAAGGAGAAGCAATATTCGAAGAGAATAATGTCGACTTGATTCCCGGTCAAGTAAGAACAATTGCGTTGTATAAAGAAAAGACAAATCTTGATCTGCCATTACTTAAGAAAAACCTTCGAATCATCAGCGTAAATGAAGTACTGGCATAATCAATCTGAGAGGGAAAAATGAAACACTGGAAAACAACTTTTTCGTTAGCCCATATCGGAGCCGCGCTTTACGAACAAGTTATTGGCAACCGTACACAAGAGACTCCGGTCATTGCTCATTTTTCCGGAGATGAAATCAGAATAACTCTTTCCAACTATTACAGTCTGTATCAAACTGAAATCCTTGGAGCTTCTGTCTATAACAGCACGCAAAAAACAGGACCTGTTCGCTTTTTGTTCGGCTCCTGTTCCGGCTGTATTGTAGAACCGGAAACACAAATCCAAAGCGATTCGGCTTTCCTCACTGTTAAGCAAGGGGATCAGTTAATGATTCGAATTGCTTTCGCACCGGAGACAAGGGCTTTGTCCGGTCAGGGACTTACGTTTGCCAGACATTCCGAAGCGGGCGATTATACTATGGAACCGGTTTTTCCTGTTTCAGATGAAGAAATATGGGTTTTCCCGAAACGTCCATTTGATGCAGGAGAGCCGACTTTTCTGCTTTCACAGATAGATATTCTGACAGAACAGGAAGGAATATCGCTTGCCGTTCTGGGCGATTCAAACGGTTTTATGAGAATGTGGACCGCACCGCTGGAAAAGATGATGGAAGAAAAAGGACTGCCATGTGTCGTTCTGAATCAAAGTATCAGCGGGAACAGACTTTTGTCAGATACGGCAAAAGAGATTCCGGGACAATTGTTTGGGTTTTCAGCAAAGCGGCGCTATAACATCGATATTAATGGTTTGTGCGGACTGACACACATTATTTTTGCGATCGGAGGAAACGATCTGTATCAGCCCGGGACAATGGCAGCACCGAATGATTCGGTACCATCCGCGCAGGAGCTGTTTGAAACACTGCAGAAGCTAAATGCAAAGGCAAAAGAAAAAGGACTTAAGACATATGCGGCAACATTAACGCCTTTTTCCGGGGCAGAGGGAACGCCTTCCGGAAGACAGGAAATACAGAAGGAATTGAATAGGAAACTTCTGGAATGCAATGAATTTGACGCGATTCTGGATTTTTACGCATGGCTGGTAGAAAAGGATGGCTGCGGGATGGATTCAAGATTTGATTCGGGCGATCACCTTCACATAAATCCAGAAGGAGGGAAACTGATTGCTCAAAAAAGTATGAATTATATAAGAAGGTAGCTTAGAATGCAGGGGGGGTTCAGATGGCAAAATCATGTTAAAAACAGTTTGTTTAAACTATGATTTTGCAAATAGTTATTACTAGATAATTCTGAGGAGAAAGTGCCTGTACAATATTAAGGCTCGAGAACATTACGTTTTCGAGCCTTTTCCTTGCGTTCATTTCGGCGCTATTGGAATACCCCGCTCCATTCCAGCCAAGTACGCAAAATCGGCTACTTATCTTCAATGAGGCAGACGATGAAGTCAGCATCTTCACATCAAAGTGTTAATCGCAGCCTTCCATCCATGGATACATAAAAGCGAGCTGCCCATAAAGGCGCTCGCTCCGGATAGATATTTTTGTTCTCAAAGCAACGAATCCAGAAATGGAATAATACTATCCGGCATCAATGACGGAAGTACATCACCTCGAAAGTCGTGATAGCCCCCGGGGACGATTTCATATGAGGCATTTTCACCGAATGCAGCGGCAAGATCTATGCCAGGTCATCACGCGGGATTCACCTGCATATTCATATGGCTTGGGCGTATTCGTTTCAGTCGCCGGAATGGCGGCAGACTTGTTGCAGGCGAAGCATAAAACCAAGCATATTCCCAAGCTAAATACTATGATCTTGTGCAATACTTTCCGCAAAGCGTTACTTCCTCCTTTGTAGCTATTGGAATGTACAGAGTCGATTCACTATTGCAGAAGAATCGGCTCTGTACATTTTTCATGCAGGATCTGATGATTGTGCATCAGATCCGTTAGCTAAATGGTTCCGCTTATTGCACGGGTGTCAGCTCGCCGGTTGCGTCGACCTTATCCATGCCCTGCATTTCCCGGGTATAGTGAATGACCCAAAGCGCACCGCCCTTTTCGATGATGAAACTGTCGTTGTGTTCCGTGACGGAATGCTGCATCGATTCTGTGAATTCCGTAAAGGTCGCCAGAATTGTTCCGTCCTCCTGGATGATATATGTGCCTTTATCATCGTAGGAAATGAATCCGCCATAAGCGCTGCAATGCATTTGGATCGTGCCATCCGCTTCCAGCGTGAAGGTGAAATCCAAATCACCATACTGATCTTTTACGGATGTTGTCAATTCCCCGGTAAAGCCCTTTGCCGAAGCGTAGTCAATATCATCGGACGCAACCTTAAAGAAATGCACAGCCAAGGCGTTATAGAGTGACGTGCGGATGTTAACGATGTCATGATCCAGCCCGATCCAGCGGACAAATGTCATATTCGTACCGTCTACAAGTTTGGGTGCTCCCTTTGCTTCGATCTGCTTGTACATATCCACCCAGACTTCACGGTCGGGACCTTCCTCTGTGCCGAGCGTATTCATGTAGTATTTGATATCATAGTTCTTGTTCGCTTCCAGATTGACACCCTGCGTCAGTAAATCCGGATCCCACGAATTGGAATTGACGCCGAAATAAGAGAACATATCAATGCCGTATACGGCCATCATAGCCGTTACCGTAGCACCGCCGGAAAAACCGCCGATCGCGCGATGATCCCTGGAGGCAGCGATCTTTTCAGGCGTAACGTTCTCAATTTTCCCATCGCAATCGAGATACGTGGAATAAGTGCTCTCCACGGCCGGAATAATGCTGTCGCGGAGCTGAATGTTAAAGTTCTCCTGCAGTGTTCCTTCCAAATCACCGGCGGTCACATCGCTGTCAAACCATGTCGGGCAGACGAGAATAAACGGATCGCAGACCTTTTCGGCAATGATATTGTTCAGGAATTTTTCCGTGTCGGTCACTTCGTTTGGGCGGATGATGTCGTTGATCGTGCCGAATGCGCCGTGCAGATAGTAGTACACGTTATACTGCTTTTCTTCCGTGTAACCGTAAGGCAGATAGACGTTCAGTTTTTTTGTGATTTCCGAACCTGTCTGCTTTCCGGCAAGCGCGATGCACTTGTACTCCAGTTGCACGACTTTTCCCTTTTCTGCGCAATCCTTGACATATAAATTGTCTACGGAACCGTATTGATAGACATTTGTTGCATAGCTGCACTTTACACAAACGCCGTCTTCACCGAATTCATGGTTGACAACGTAGCCGCATTTATCGCATTTCAGCGTATAGCGGTCGTGGGAAACATGCGGGCATACATAGCCGCAGATCGTGCACGGATCGTCGGCACTGATGAATGTGTGAGAGTGTTCTTCACCGCAGTCCCGGCAGATGCCGTTTACCCACAGCGGTAATCCGCAAACGGAACAGACTCCGTTTTCCCATATGTGGGCACATCGTTGCCCGCAAACTGTACAAACGCCTTCCTCCCATTGATGCGTATGATCCGCGCCGTCATTGCCTTCTGCAAAAGCGACAGGCGAAGCTGTCCATGCTGTTGTCAAGACGCAAAGAGCGAGAAGCAAGCCTATCCATTTTTTCATCCTTTTCATAGTGCCACCGATTTCCTTTCCGTATGATTATTGAAAGTCTGCATGATCGTTCCATTAACAAGCAGAACATGCATGCTTTCACTTTGTATCATATATCATTGCAAAGAAAAATCCATGTAAAACAGCACAACCTTTGTACAGGACAGCATAAGTTGTTGCTTCATCATAATTATAGGAGAACCGGCATTTTCCGACTCAAACATTGGCTTGCCTATCCGGCTAGCGGAGCGATCGTAAATACTTTAGCTAAGATTCATTAAGAGACAGTTCACTGTAAAGACTTTTTTTGTGTTGCTATTTCCGGAGTGCGTTTTTTCGATTTTTCTCAGCCATCCGTTGAGCTTCCTGTTCCTCTAACCTCATTCTTTCGTCTGGATCAATCCATTCTTTTCCTTCGGCCAAAACAGATTCCCGCTGTCTCTCTCGAATAATCCTTTGATCTGCAACGATTTCCTTTTCTACATTCAATCTAAAGAGAAGCAGGCTGCATGATTGATATGTACCCCCTTTACTGGACAACACCAGCAAAGGGGGTACATATCAAATAGCAGTCTTTTTTAGCTCTATAATGTCAAAAGTGAGATTAACAGTTTTATTTCAGCATAGTTACAATCGGTTCCGTGCCGTAAGTATACTCTGCAAAGGGGTTTACCACGGGGACGATCTCTCCTTTGGAATTCATGTAGACGCAGGATTGGCTGCCACTGGAAAGATCCACGTTCACCAGCATCCCCACGTAATCGGTATGATTCCCAGCGGGCGCCTCGTCGTGCTGAGTCAGCCCTCGCTTGCCACAGATAAAGGCATTAAAGCGATAGTCCGTCATGTATCCATTGTAGGTTTTACCCTCTGTGCCAGAGAAGTCTTTGTTGTACACCAGCTTTGTGTTGGGCGGGATGGTCCCCTCCAGAAACGGATACAGATCATGCTGATGGCCGGTGATGAGGATATCCACGCCGATCTCGTTCAGCCGCTTCGTCCAGGCGGCCTTGATTGCTTCGTGGTTGTGTCGCGCATTCACAAAGGGGATGGGAATGTGGCAGACGGCCATGGTGTAGGAGGCATCCTTGTATTCCTCTGCGGCAATGATATCGTCCAGCATGCGGGTCTGCTCCTCCCGGTACAGGTCAAACTGGGCAGTTTCATAATACTCCCACCAGTCGTCGTCGTGATCCTCGCCCAAATCGAGCATGATGCCATATATGTCCGAAAGCCGGAAGGTGTAATAGAACTTACCGTTCTTGCTGCCGGTATATTTGTACAGCTCCTCAGCATATTCGCCCTTGATTTCGTGGTTGCCCCGGGTATAGATGACCGGGATCATGCCGCCGGTGATCTTGTAGGCGATCTCATTGGCAATCTGGGCGTCCTCATACCGATCGACCATGCTGACCTGGTCTCCCAGGAGCACGATGAAGTCAAGGGCGTTATCCAGCCACGCATGGCCGGCAAGGCTCACCGCTCCATCCACAGCACTATGAATGTCCGGGAGGGCCAGATAACAGATTCCATCCGCGGCGTTCACCGGGATGAACGGGTATTGCTCGGAAAAGGTTTCGCCCGTATAGCCGCCGAAGGGTCCCCGGTAGATCATCTGCTTGGCGCAGATCTTGTAGTTCTTTGCCTCATCCAGCGCGCGTTGCGGTACAGTGACCTTATGCACCAGGTCCTTGGACCGCATACTGCCCGCATAAAGATCATAGTATTTCTCCGAACCCACCTCCACCCAGACGATGGCGGTGTCGCTGGTGGAAAACACGATCTGGTAGTCATCTTCCACCGCATAGACTACCGGCCGGTACGTGAAGTGGCATGGCCGGAGGCCGTAGCCGGCGATGGCGCAGACGGCAATCAGCGCCAACAGGAACAAGACCTTCACTGCAAGATGCCATCCTCTGTTCGGCGCATGGAAAAACAGCAGACAGAAAACAAGAATCAGAGCGACGGCTACCCCCACGGATCGGAGGAATTTCGGCAGGATGAACTGGATATAATCGTTGGAGCCGTTGGCGATCACGACGCCGATGGCGATGGCAAAAACGGCGGAGAACACCAGCGACGCGATATACGGCCATCTCTTTTTGTCGCGGATAAAGAGGAAGGACAGGATTGTAAGCATCAGGATCACGCCCATGAGGACGCAGATTATGAGCGGCAGGTTCATCACAAGAAAGCTGGGGTTGTGATCCGCTCCCAGAAATTTGGAAATGCCCGCCCAGTTAACGCGCAGTGCAATCCAGAACAGAAAAACCACCATGCTGCAGAGCACGGACACCCCCTGCAGCCAGTATTTCTTCATAAAAGTGCGAAAGGTCATTTCCATACATCCCTCCTTAATCGTCCGGACTAAAAAGCGTTGCTCAGACCGATTTGTCCGATGATATAAATACAATACCATACTCATGGCAAAAATCAACCGAATCTTTGTCTGAAAGCTCCCAGATTTTCGCTATGACTCAATACTCCTTATAGAAAACTTTATGGTTCCGCTCCTGAACGAAATGGCCATGAGTTCGAATCTTGCCAGAGACGCCCAAAACACCGAGAAACACTGGTTTTTCCCAAGTGTACTCGGCATTGTTTTTTGCGTATTTGTTGATAACCTGTTATGTTTACGATCTGAGAAACAGGATTGGCTGCCTGTGTGCATTTTAGCATCTCTTCTGCCTGCCATTGGAAAAGAGACGCTTCCTTCAAACTCTGCTCGGGCTGACGGTGGAGCTGGCGCTTGTCAGAAGCGAAGCGTTGAGGTATACTGTTTTACAAGAAAGGCGTCAGGTCATGCCTGACACGTCAAGAATAATAAGGAGGAACGGATATGAAGCGCATTTCCCTGTGGCTGGTTCTTGTCTTGTTGGTGGTCTGCCTTTGCGGTAACGGCGCGACGGCTCAAGCCGAGGAGGAATCTGCCACCCCGGCGTCAGAAGCGGAATATCTGGAAGATTTCACGGTAGAGACCGTCGGCGGGGGCACGTTCACCCTGTCGGAGGAACTGGCCGATCACAAGTTGGTGCTCATCAACCTGTTCGCCACCTGGTGCGAACCCTGCTGGCGGGAGTTCCCTTTCCTGCAGGAGGCATGGCAGCAGCGCGCTGATCAGGTTTCCATTATCGCTCTATCTACCTATGCTATGGATGATATGGACACGCTCACGGCATTCGCCACCGATCGGAAGCTGAACTTTCCCATGGGGAACGTGGGAGACACTGGGTTGGACCGGTTCGTAGAGTTCATGATTCCTGTTACGCTGGTGGTCGATCACTCCGGTCGCGTCTTGGCGGCGGAGACCGGCGCCAAGTTCTCCGTGGAAGAGTTTTACGAACTGTTTGACCGCTACACCGACGAATCGTACGATTCGAACGAATGCACCTATACGGTCTATGCCTGCGATATGAACGGTGGCCCCCTGCAGGGAGCCCAGATCAGTTTCAGCACCGACACGAGCTGTGCGGTCGTTGCCTCCGGCACGGATGGGTACGCGACCTTTACCGGCCCCGCCGCCCGCTATCGGGTAGAAGTTGCAGAATCGCCTAAGGGGACGATTCCCTATACTGACAAGGTGATGAAAACGAATCCTTTTTCATACAGCTTTTCAATCTATTTCGAACAGGATTATGTCCCCAGGGTGGATGAGGATGAGGAGCCAATCTTCAATTACACAGGGCCAGAACCCGAATGGATTATTTTAGACGACTTCTCGGTGGACACCATCGACGGAGGAATCTTCACACTGTCCGAAGTAATGAAGGATCATAAGCTGCTGCTCGTCAAATTGTTTACTACCAACAGCATGTTCGATGAGGAACTCCCCTTCCTGCAGAAGGCGCTGAAGCAGCGGGGCGACAAGGTGGCCATGCTGGCCCTTTCCATCGAACCGGAAGACAGTTTGGAAACTCTGAAGGACTATGCGGATAGGCTGGGCGTCAGCTTCCCCATTGGCCGGGAGGAAGGTACGGGCTTGGGACGCTTCGTGACCGACAGCATACCTCTCACGATTCTGGTGGACAGCCAAAGGCGGGTCCTGATGGTGGATTGGTACGGCATTTATCAGACGGATGATATCCACGACCTGCTGGATAGGTATTCCGGGATAAACTACAATCCTTATGAATGTGCGTATCAGATTTTCACCCTCGACGGCAATGGCAACCCCGTCGCCGGCGTTGTCTTCAACGTCTGTACCGAGGAGAGCTGCACCACCTACACCACCAACGAAATGGGCGGTATTTATTTTCCTGCCCCGCCGCGCAGATACCACATCCAGCTGGTCAGTGCGCCCAATGGACTGACGGTATCCGGCCCTGACGAATGGATCACAGAACCCTATCCACAGAACATATACGTTACTTTTGCGGATTGACGATATCCTACTACTTGGAGGGGATTCCTGCTCTATTAATTACACTTCCCAGGAAGTCTGACACGGTCTCCACAGGCATTTCCTTTCGGGCTCTCATAGCCCAATATTTCTTATGTACTCTAAGGAACTGATTTTTCTCAGCTCTTCCTTCAATATGTTATTAGCATTGATTTCTCGATTATGCACCGTGTTCTGCCCTAGATGATGGACACCATTATTGTCTGTTTGTGAGCTTTGTCATTGCCTGTGCGAATTCAGAACTTTCACTAATAAATTTACCGGCTTCGGGTAAACAAAAACGCCTCTGCATTTACAGAGGCGTTTTGGATGTTTTGACTTATTCGATGGCCTGGAGTGCTTTGTCCAGCTCTTCCAGATGAGGCTGTAGATATGCCGCTTGTGGAAAACTGGCAAGCTTGCGGAGCGTCAGACCGCCGACAAGTTTCATCTGGGGATTTTTGATTGAACCAGGTGCGAACTTTTCCAGCACCTCACTAGCGCGTGGATCCTTTAGAATGTCCTTGATTTTGGAATCGAGAGAAAAAGCCATAATTATATCCTCCTTATAATAATATTTTTAGAATTAGAAACAAGTCCATCCGCCGTCGCATTTGAGCTCTTCACCGTTGACATAACGAGATTGATCACTGGCCAGAAACAAAATCGCATCCGCCAAATCCTCCGGCATAGCCAGTTCACCGGAGAAAGCCAACAATTCACTGGTTCTGCCAAAACCGAATTCATTGGATGGGGGCATTACCAGCGGAATATCCGTCACCACACCGCCCGGCGATATTGCGTTGCAGCGGATAGATTCTTCTTTGTACATATAAGCTGTATTTTTCGTCACCGCCAGCACCGCACCCTTGCTGGCGCAATAGGCTGCACCGGCTGTCTGATGAGACGCGCCTACAGAGCAGATATTGACAATCGTGCCGCCATCACCCTGTGCAAGAAATTGCTTGCATTCTTCGCGCAGACAATACATCAAGCCAAATGTGTTGGTCGCAAAGACCTCCTGCAGCATTTCGTCGGACATATCCGCAATGGCAGTGTTATCATCCATGACCCCTGCGTTGTTGACCGCCACATCCAGCCTGCCGAACTTTTCCACTGCATCTTGAACCATTGTTTTCACCGATTCAGGATCTCTTACGTCAGTAACGCAATAAGTAACCGTACCAGGCAAGTCGGCGCATTCATCGCACAGTTCCTGCAGCAGTTCCTCGCGCCGGGCACATGCCAGCACCTTTGCGCCTTCCTGAGCAAACAGAGTAGCGGTAGCCCTGCCGATACCAGCTGAAGCACCGGTCACAATGCAGACTTTATCATCCAATCGTCCCATGATTAACCTCCTAACAGAATACTTTACTTACAACCGTAGCAGGTGAATTGTTTGGTCCAACCGTTACGCGGGTTCCCTCCGGGATATCGGCGCGGATCGTAGCAAATCCGATATTCTTGTCCACTGTATAGCCATAGATGGCCTGTGCGCAACGGCCAACCTCAACTCCATACAGATAGACACGTTCCCAAATATTGATATCCTCTGTGGATTCCCGGTCAAATACTAAGCCAACCATCTGGTAGCGAGGATTGTCTCGAATGGCTAATGTGGCTTCTTTTCCGATGAACGTCTTATCTAAATCAACTGACCAGCCCAATCCGCATTCAAAGGGGTTTAGATGCTTGAAGTCCTGCTTCAAGGCAAAGCCCTTTTCCATCGGGATAGAGCGTACATAGACTTCGAGCGTGTAAATCTCCCGACCACCTACAGCTTCAACGGCACAGGAGACGGCGCTTCGGATTTCTTCTGCCTTTTCTGCAGCACAGTAAATCTCAAAACCATTTTCTCCTGTGAAGCCTGAACGGTGGACATAAACAGAGACGCCCCCAATGGTGCTATCGGTCACGGAAAATCGTTTCATACCCATCAAAGTGGTATCCAGCAGTTTTTCCAGCGCGGCTGGAGATTCGGGCCCCTGAATAGCGTACATATCCCAATCGTAAGTTATCAAGCGCGCTTGCACATCTTTTCCCTCTGCATGCGCGGCAATCCATGGAATCAGACGAGGACCGTAAAGTGTGGATACCCAGTAGATGTCCTCGCTCATGTGCATGATAATGACATCATCCAGGATTTCACCGTTCTCGTCCAGCATTGTGGTATATTTCGTTTTGCCGGGGATTACTTTTCCAATATTGCTGACGTATATTTTCTCCAAGACCTCCAATGCGTCAAGTCCGGTGATCTCTACAAGATCATGGGTCCATCTGTACCAGCCTACCGACTTGCGGATTGTTTCGGCGTCAAGACGTGCGAGCCTGTCTTCCTTAAATAACATCGCAATCCTCCTTTCAGATCATTCGGGAATCTTCCCGACGGATGACCTTAATGATCATATCCTCGTCATCACGTCCTTCTATTACACAAGACCACTCCGGAGAGACCAGCGTTTTTGCCGCACCGTTCCACTGGGCTTCATAGGCGTCCACTAGTTCGTCTAAAGGCGCCATTTCATAACGGGCGGTGAAGTCCTCTGTTTTCAGACGCAGCCATGTCTCATCCTCTGTCCAGCGCTCGACAGTGTAGGGAACTTGCTGAACATCTAACATGTACATGATATAAGAACCCAATAAGCGTCCGTCATTATCATCTACCCAATGCGGCACGCCCAAATGCTGTCGCAACCCTTCCTTAGCAAACGGTTCGATGAACTGATTTTTACCCGCTGTGGCAAAGACAATACGGAAGACCCGTAAGAACTCGTCGTCATCCGGTGCCATGTCCCGAATCGCCATCATGGGGAATTGAACGGACCAAACCCACCCCATTTGAGCAACCCAGTGATATGCACTTTCCAAAGAGGTTTCTTCACCGAATGCCTGAGTATACTGTCCATTGCGCAGGCATTGTCCCTCCTTCACCATCCGCTCGCGTGGCGTGTCGTGAATCGGGTCCACTGGCTGCTGCATATGTTCCAGCCACCCCTGCTTGGGCAATCCGTATTTGTCACGACGCTCTGCTACCACGCGGCAATGCTTGTTGCCACAGCCTCTTGCTTGACACATGTTGAGTGCAACTTCATTTTCCGTACCGTTGGAGGAAGCCAGGTCGAAGTTGGCAGTGAACATACTGGTTGTCATGTTGCACAGCTCACTGCCTACAATGTCCCATGGACAAGTGTCCAGTTCCTTTTCCACACGATTCCGAGTAAACTGAATAACGCGCCCGGCCATGTTCTCCCACTCGTCACCGGAATCGCCCGTGATGCCTCCCAGCCAGCTTGACTTTTCACACAGTTCTGGAATATTGAATGCCTCATATAGAGACATATTCACATAGGCTTTTTGCTCCTCCGGCGTACCTGCAACGGCCATATTCATCATATTGGCAACCTCGCAAATCGCCTCGGTTCGCTTTTCCCAGCTCGGTTCAAAAATGCGCATCACCTGAAAGAGGTTAGCACATACAGCTGCAATCTGACGATTGACTTGAGTATAGGCTTCTTCCTCAGTAATGAGCTTGCCCCAGGCTGTTTTAAAGCATTTTGTGGTTCCAAGTTTATCCTTGAGCATAACATCCTCCCTTTCGGTAATTTACAATTCTATTATACTAATACGGATTTGACTTGCATACTCTGCAAACCATAGGTTCTTTTTTGATGATAACCGTTATTTCTAACGGTCAAAGAATCTCATTTTCGTGCCGAAAACGTGTTTTTTTATACTGATGACCGACACAAATCACGGTTTATCCTTGACGCGTTCTTATTGGTAGAATATAGTAAAGAAAAAAAGGAATTTTGAGATGAGACTGAATGCTGATATTATCTATCACAATCTGAAGGATGTGCTGGATGTCGAGATCTATGGGATGTGTGAGACTGGGCTTTCCCTGTACCGCCCCGAATTCTATCTGGACAGGAGTTCACGCTTTTTGGAAAACCATGTTTATGTTTGCAGCGCCGATCACCTTCCTGACAATCCCGTGATCGAGGAGAACGTTCTTTTGATATGTCTTGGAGAAGCTCCACAACGGGAACGATTTGAAAGCGTATGCGGAATACTGTCAGTATCCGGAAAGGAGGACATCTTTCGTGTGTTCAATATTGTTCAAGATATTTTCAACAAATATGAAGCTTGGGAAGCTGAGCTAAGTCAAATCCTTCGCCGGAGCGCCTCCGTGCAGGAACTGCTCGGGTGCAGTCGATGGATATTCGACAATCCTATGCTGTTGATTGGAGCGGATTTCAGCTATCTTGCATACACGGAACGTGATTATTTGCAGAAGCAACTTGGCATTCGCCTGGACGATCCGACCTTTGATCCGAATCTTATAGATACATTTCTGTCTCTTCACGAACTGGCGACGGACAACAAAGAGCCGCTGCTGTTGTCCTTGATGGGACGCACCACGCTGTCGGTTAACTTGTTCGATATGAACGATTTTCTTGGGTGTATCACTGTGTTCGGTGAACACCGCAACTTCCGGTCTTCTGATATTCAGCTCTGTCAATTTCTTGCAGAAAACATCCGACAGGCATTCTTGCTTAAACCAAATCTGGCTGGTGACCGGTTTTCTCTGCGTACAGCAATTCAGCATAGCATCAGCGGACAGCCGCTGAGCTCGGAACAGCGGAATGCGATAAACCGGTATGGGAATCGTGGGGAACTCGTTTGTATCGCTTTTCGGCCATCCCCCGGTTCAACACCTCTCCCAAGCGGATATGTCTCATCTTTGATTGAAGAACAGTTTAAAGACGCTTTGGCTTTTGAATACAATGGCGGAATTGTTGCGGTCATTCCAGCAAAACATTGCATTGAGGAGGATGTTGCGTCCCTGCTTCCAAAGCTTCGATTGATTTGCGGTGTTTCTCATCCTTTCCAGAATCTACAAGAATCCGCCTTTGCCTACTATCAGGCGTCTTCAGCTCTTGAAGTCGGAACCGGAATTGATTCCGGTGGATCCTTTTATCGATTTGAAAACTATATTCTTCCGCTACTGCTCCGAAACGCAACAGCAGAGATTCCAATCCGGTACTTCTATACTGAGGGACTGTCACGTTTGGCGGCACATGATGCATCCGCACAAGTGTCCTATCTAGACACGCTGAAATGTTATCTTGATAACAATATGTCCATCGCAGAAACAGCGAGAAAGATGAATCTCCATCGCTCCAGTCTGATTGATCGTATGAATCGAATCACGCAGATTCTGGATTGTGATCTCGGAGATCCCCTTTGGCGCTTGGTTGTAGAGATCGTTTTATCTGCCGAACAGCAGCAAGCGAGGAACAAGACAACAGCAAATCTTTAGTCGTAATCTGGTTGCAAAACTTGGCCAGCAAAAATCAGGTAGATTATTATCTGTACTAGCAGTAGTGTTCGGAACCTATAGCTTTCAGCATCAGACCTCCGTAAACGGACACAACGACCTGCTTTGGCATACATGCCATCAAGAGTTACGTAACCAGCAGACTGACGCACCTAACAGTAATTTAATCTTATATTGTACGAAAAATATTTTACAGCATCTTGACAAATAAACTGATAAGTTGCTATAATTTACTAGAGGTTTAACGTTAAACCTATAGTAAATAAGGCGACTGCGATTGGAATAAAACAGGAGGAAATCCATGAAAAAGTATTCTCTTATTCTTGCAATACTGATGGTTTTAAGTTTTGTGCTCTCGGCATGTGGAGGCGCTGGTCAGACAGCAGACTCGAAAACACCATCAGAGCCTACGAAAGCACCGGAGATATCTGAAGAACTGGGAAATGAGCTCAGTTCCTTCTCCAGCGATGTAATTGACCCGGATTTGACATGTACGATTACACTCGGAAACTGGCCGCCGGATACAGCTGCGGCATCCGAACTTGCATTGTTTGAAGGGTATAAAGCAACAATGGAAAAGCAGTATCCGAATGTCACCCTTGTGCCGGATTACTATTCGTATTCACTGAGCAATTATGTTCCGATGGCAAAAGGCGGTACAGCACCGAATATTTTTCAGCCTCCATTCACGGATCCCCAGCTGTTGATCAGCCAGAATCTTGTTGGAGATGTTACCGATGCGCTTGCGGAAATCGGAGTACTTGAAAAATTCAGTCCGTCTTATGTTGAAATGCTCGCGGATAAGAACGGCCGTATCTATGGCTTGCCCCGTGATGGCTATGTTCTTGGCATGCATATCAATATTGAACTGTTCCGCGAAGCCGGACTGATCGACGAAGAAGGACTTCCGATTTATCCGAAAACACTGCAGGAACTTGCTGAATATGGACAAATCATCCGTGAAAAGACAGGCAAGGCAGGTCTTGTTTTCCCGGCAAGCGAAACGTACGGTGGCTGGCTGTTTACGAATATAGCATGGAATTTCGGCTGTGTTGGCGAGAGCGCGCTTGAATATCAGGATGAAACAGGACGTTGGGTCTGCAACTTTACTTCTCCGGAATGTGTTGCAGCTATGGAATACATGCGTGATCTGCGCTGGAAGTACAACATTCTGAATGCCGATGCGACTACAACAGACTGGGCGGGCGCGCATTCTGAACTTGGCACCGGCGAAGCGGCGATGAACTTTGCTGCCGATGATTCTGTTGATCAGCCGACTTCGAACAAGGGGCTGCCGATTGAAGACTTTGCTCTGATTCCGTTCCCTGCAGGACCTGAAGGCCGTTATGCTCTTGCAGGCGGCACATGCTATATGTTCTCTCCGGATATTACTCCCGATCAGGCACGCGCACTGATGGCGTATCTGAAGATTCTCGGAAAACTGCCGTTCCTGGATGATGACATCGTTGCCGGAATGCGTGCTGACTATGCGGCAAAGAAGGATCGCGGCGCACCTGTTCTGCCGGCGATCAGCGCATGGAACGATGAAGAATATAACGCCACCAAACGTGCAATCATCGATGAGTATTGCAATGTGGATATGAGACTGTACAATGATTTCTTTGATTCTGTATCTGAGGGAACAATCACGCTCAAGGCAGAAGAACCTGTGTTTGCCCAGCAGCTTTATCGTGAACTGACAGCTGTGATTCAGCGAGTGATCACCCGTGAAGGTGCGGATATCAACAAAGCACTGAAAGAAGCGCAGGAATCTTTCCAAGAATACTTGGATGACGAGATCAATTCCTAATTGATTCTGAAAAGTACCGACAGGTTATACTGATCGGTATTTTTCAAATAAGGTGTATTCTTTATGAGGTATCAGTTGTGAAAAAAATAAGCATACACAAGGGACGAGGAAAACGGACAGAAGCGTTTAAATCCTGGCTCATCATGCTTCCGGGGCTGGTTCTGATGACATTCTTTGTCTGGGAGCCGTTGCTTGAAAGCGTCCGTATGAGCTTGTATAAGACGGAAAACGTTGAACTGGTGGAGTTTATCGGTTTGAAAAACTTTATCAGCGTCATAGGAAAAACAAATTTCACGCAGGCATTGATCAATACGTTTTCATATACCTTCTGGTCGCTGATTATCGGATTTCTGCTCCCGATTGTTCTTGCCATGCTGATTGGAGAGACGGTAAGAGGAAAGGGGTTTTTCCGTACAGCTGCGTATCTGCCGAATATGCTTCCCGGCCTTGCGGTTATTATCCTGTGGTCGGCGTTCTTCTCAGGTGGAGAATCCGGAGTTCTGAACATTCTGCTCAGCAAAATCGGAATTCCAAAGCAAACTTATCTGACAGAAGCAAATCTAGTCATTCCGATTATCATTACCGTTGCCACATGGAAGGGTGCCGGCGCGACAGCGCTGATCTATATGGCGGCAATGGCAAGCGTCAACACGGAATTGTATGAGGCAGCAGCTATTGACGGGGCAAATGTCTGGCAGAGGGTTATCCATATTTTGCTGCCGTCCATTAAAAAACTGGCGGGAACGCTTCTGATCCTGCAGATCATCTCTGTGTTCCAGATCATGTATGAACCGATGGTTCTGACAAAAGGCGGACCGGACAACGCATCGCTATCGCTGATGCAGCTGATGTGGCAATATGCTTTCGGAGGTTCGATGGATTACGGAAAAGCATCTGCTGTTGCCGTTATCGTTACTGCGATTCTGCTGGTAATGACAGCGATTTATTCCTATTTCAACCGCAAAGAATCCGATTGGGATTAAGAAAGGAATGCGTATGGCAAAAAAACGTTTGCAGCATACCGGCGTTATCCGGGATTATGACATGCACTCACTTCCTGTTCGAATCGGTTATGCGTTCATCTATGTGCTGTGCTTTATCATGGTGATTTTTGCGGTTTTTCCTCTGATCTGGGTCATTTTAGCTGGATTCAAGGATCTGAAAGAGTTCATGTCAAGCACGAAGATTATGCCGAATGCGTTTAACTTCGGGCTGTTCCTTAAAACATGGTCGCAACTCGACCTTGCAAAAAACTATCTGAATTCGCTGATCTCCGTTGCCGGAAGCGTCGTATGCGCGCTGATTTTCAATGGATTGCTGGGATATGGACTTTCGATTTTAAAACCAAGGGGATATAAACTTGTCAAGCGACTCGTTATGCTTTCCCTGCTTGTTCCGGCAACGATCAGTATTGTTCCGCTGTTCATGAATATTCAACGGCTTGGAATGGGAAACAGTTTCCTTCCGCTCTGGCTGTCATATGGAGCAAATGCGATGTATGTCGTACTGTTCATTCAATTCTTTGAATCGCTTCCGCAGTCGATGATTGAAGCCAGCCGGATTGATGGATGCACACCGATTCAAACGTTCTTCCATATCGTTTTGCCACTGTCAAAGCCAATTTGCGCGGTCGTGGCTATTTTTGCAATCAATGCGGCATGGTCGGACTTTTTACTGCCTTATCTTGTTCTGCGCGGAGGACCGTTACAGACGGTGATGGTAAGGCTGTTCGTGTTCAGTACGGAACAGACGGTTAATGCTGATACAATGATGCGGTCGGTTGTGTTCTCAATGATTCCGCCGATCATTTTGTTCATCCTGTTCCAGAAGCAACTGACAGAAAACAGTGTTTCTGTCGGTATCAAGGGATAATTGGATGGAACGGAGAAAAGTGAGGGCAACAAGTGGGTAAAGTAGCAAACAAGTATTTTTCTGTCGATCCATGGAAAATCATCGAAACAGGATTCGATCCGGCGTATGCACGGATTGCGGAATCTGTCTTTTCGCTTGGCAATGAAAGCATTGGAGTACGCGGATGTTTCGATGAAGGAGGAAGTGTCGATTCTTTACGCGGTTCCTATATCAACGGCGTTTATGATCTTGCGCAGATCGGGCGCTCCTATCGCGGGATCGTTGATAAAGTGCATTTTATGATCCCTGCGGCGGACTGGCTTAATTTGTCTATTTATGTTGATGGGGAAGCGCTTGATCTGGGAAAGGTGAAGTACCGCAATTTTAAACGCATACTCGATATGCAGGCCGGTACATTGACGCGAAGCTTTGTCTGGGAAACCGCAAGCGGGAAAGAATTGGAACTGACTTTTTTGCGGTTTCTGGATATGGACCATCGCGACCACGCTTATACACGCGTTACGATGACGGCATTGAACTTTTCGGGATCAGTGGAGATTCAGAGCGGGCTGTCTTTTTCAACTGTACATGAGGGACGGAAAACCTGTTTTTGGAATGAGATCAGACGGAAGGCAACGAATCATCAGCTGATGCTTCAGGCGCGAACAACGGAATCCGGACAGGAGGTCTTCATTGGAGCTGATTTGAATCTGCCTGATAATGCTGTAATTCAAGATGGCGATAAATCCATCTGTCTATGCGCAGACATTCCTCTGGTACAAAGTGAACCATATGTAATTGATAAGCGCGTCGTTGTGCTTTTTGACGGAACAGAAGGAGAAACGCTTTGGGCGAATGGTGAAAAAGCCCTGACGGAAAACGAAAATCTGTCAGATGCAGCAGTCGCTCAGGCAGCATACTGGGAAGCTTACTGGGCTGTTTCCGATATTAAAATTGAACCGGTCGACGGCGAGGAAAAGAGTGTTGAAGCAGAGCAGCAGGGAATCCGCTATTGCAGTTTTCAGCTGGCTCAGACATACAACGGCGGAAGCATGCGCCATAATATCGGAGCAAAAGGGCTGACAGGAGAAGCCTATAACGGGCATGCATTCTGGGATACGGAATCTTGCTGTCTGCCGTTTTATCTGTTTACAAATCCGGATGCCGCCAGAGATTTGCTGCTTTTCCGCTATAATACGCTTCCAATGGCGCGGGAAAGGGCAAAAATGCTTGATTGCCGAGGGGCATGCTACCCGATCGCGACACTGAACGGAGACGAAGCCTGCCCGCTCTGGCAGCATGCAAGCTTGCAGCTGCAGCCGAGTACGGCAGTTGCCTATGGAATCTGGCATTATTATAAGATTACAGAGGACCGCGAATTTCTGGTTCAGTATGGCGCAGAGATGCTGCTTGAAATCTCCCGGTTCTTGGAAAGCCGTGCAGCACGTGGCAACCGAACCGGTAAATATGGCTTTTTCGGTGTGATGGGACCGGATGAATTTCATCTGATGGTCAATAACAATGCCTATACAAACTATATGGGACAGCGGACGCTGCTCTATACTGCGGAAGTGCTGAAGGATCTGCAGAGGAATAACAAAGGTGCATATGAAGCACTCTGTGACAAAACAGGCCTGACAGAAGCGGAAATCAATCGGTGGGAGCAGATTGCCGGGCTGATGTATCTACCGATGGACAACGATGGATTAATTGAGCAGCATGACGGCTTTTTCGACCTGCCGCATACGGATATTGATTCCATTCCTGTCACAGACTTCCCATTGTACGATCACTGGTCCTACGACCGCATTTATCGCACGGATATGATCAAACAGCCGGATGTGCTGATGATGCTGTATCTCTATAACACATCGTTTTCCGAACAGATAAAGCAAATTAATTACGCATTCTATCAGCCGCGTACGATTCATGAGTCATCGCTATCACCGGCGATTCACTCTATTTTAGCGGCAGAGCTCGGGAAAATGGACGAAGCAATGGATCTGTTCGGGTTTGCAACGAGGCTTGACCTGGATGATTATAACCGCAATACCCGTGAAGGACTGCACATAACAAGCATTGCCATGGCCTGGGCGAACATTGTCTATGGCTTTGCGGGGTTGAGAAGTGACGGAGACCAGCTTCGGTTTGCTCCGCGGCTTCCGGAGAGATGGAAGACATTAAGCTTTTCGCTGACCTATCAGAAGCGTATCATCGGGATACAGATGGAGCGCACCTTAACGAAGTTCCGTCTTCTGAAGGGAGAACCGCTTCCGGTTCAAATCTATCACAATGAGTATATGCTGTCTGAAACTGAATTGTCGGTTCCGGCACAGAATTGAAAAAACGGTATCCGCCCGCATATTTTGCGGACGGATCCTTTTGTATGGAGAAGATAACAATGGAGCATGAATCGTTTACGATAACCGGCTATGATCCTGAGCGCGTTGTACAGGACGGAAACCGCTTTCTGCTGGCAAACGGATATCTGGGTATCCGGGGAACAGTGGAAGAAGCAGATCGATCATCGCTGCCTGCGGTAACGCTGGCAGGAGTATATGATCAATATCAGGACCGATGGCGGGAACCCGTGAATGCGCCAATCGGATTATTTGCCAAACTGATTCTGAACGGCAAAGTGATGGGGCTCGGAAACGCTGAGGCGCATTCTCATGTGTTTTCGATCGATTACCGGAATGCTGTTCTGACTCGTGAGACGGACTTTGGACCGGTGGTGTTTCGTTCAGAACGGATCGCCTCACTTGCAGAGCCGCATCTGCTCACGGCTTCCCTGACCTTATCGTTTAACACGGATGGTGAGGCGGTCCTGCTGACCGGTATCTCCACTGACTTATGGGATATCAATGGTCCGCATTTGTTCGATTTTCATAATACAACCGGTGAAATCCTTCTGTGTGAATCAATCACGGGGGAGAAGAAAATACCTGTCGCTGTAACTCAGAGTGTCTCATATGAGCATTCTGCCGAAGAGATGTTTCAGATTACCGGGGAAGGTGTTTTTCGCAGAATCGGGTTTACCGTAAAAGCCGGAGAGAAGATCACATTTTCAATCTTTTCGGCCGTTTATACGGGGCTGGATGTTCAGGAGCCTGCCAAGCAGGCGGAAAGACTTTGCGCCATCTCGAAAGCAGCCGGTTATTCGGAATGCAAGAGGGCTCATATTACCGAATGGGAGAATATATGGAAACAATGCAGGATTGATCTGGGAGGAAATGAAGATGCTGCTTTAGCGCTCATGGCAAGCCAGTTTTATCTGAACAGCATTGCTCCGCGTCATGCAGACAATCTTTCCATTCCTGCCCGTGGACTTTCGGGACAAACTTATAAAGGCGCGGTCTTCTGGGATTCGGAGATCTTCTTGCTGCCGATGTTTCTTTATACGCAGCCTCAAATTGCGGCATCTCTTTTGCGTTATCGGATCGACACGCTTCCGGGCGCAAGAAAAAAAGCAAAGGAATACGGATACCGCGGAGCGTTTTACGCGTGGGAAAGTCAGGAAGGCGGTACAGAGGGATGTACCAATTTCAACGTGGTTGATGTATTTACTCACCGCCCTGTACGCACTTATTTCCGCGACAAACAAATCCATATCAGCGGAGATATAGCGTACGCTTTATGGGAATACTACAGAGTTACGGGAGACAGATTGCTTCTTGAACAGGGAGGCGCGGAGGTTATTTTAGAGTGTGCGCGGTTTTATCTCAGCCGTGCAAGCGCTCGGCTGGATTGTGATGCAATTGACTATGCAGATGTTATCGGACCGGATGAATACCATGAACGGGTCAGAAACAATGCTTTTACGAATCAGATGGTTCGCTTCTGTATGGAAAACGCATTGCGCTTGAAAGAGGTGTTTTCTGATAAACCGGAGCAGTTTGAGGCGTTGCTCGACCGTCTGGATTATCGTACAGACTGGGAACTGCTGGTCAAAGCGCTAGGAAGAATCCGCCGGCCGAATATTCGGCACGGTGTGATCGAGCAGTTTGACGGATATTTTGATCTGGAGGACTGCCGGCTTGAAACAGTACGCAGCAGGCTTGTAAATCCGCGCGAATACTGGGGCGGAGATCACGGCGTGGCGGGAACGACCCAGATTATCAAACAGGCGGATGTAATAGCGCTTCTCGCGTTGTTCCCTGAGAATTATTCCGATGAGGATGTTGCAGCCAACTGGATGTATTATGAACCGCGTACGGAACACGGATCAAGTTTATCAGCCTGCATGTATGCTTTGACGGCATGCCGCATCGGCCGGGAAGAACTGGCCTGGAAATATTTTTGCGATACAGCTTCAATTGACTTGCGGGGCGGCGGAAAACAGTGGGCAGGAGATATCTATATCGGAGGAACGCACCCGGCTGCGAATGGCGGCGCATGGATGATTGCGGTTCTAGGCTTTGCCGGATTATCGGTCAGTAATGGATCCATCGAACTGCGCCCGCATCTTCCTGTCCAGATAAAAAGACTTCAGTTTCCGATCACACAGGGAAATAAGCACTATCTTATCACGGTCACACATGAGGGATGGAAAACAGAAGAACTGTAGAAACAACCGGATGACAGAAGCACAGCTGAGATGAGACAGGAGCAGAAGAAAACGGCTCAGCTATCGGGAAGCGGATTTTAAAAGCAGAGTAAAGAAAAACATCGCAGAAAACCGCGATGTTTTTGATTCAAATGACATTTAAGAGCTCACTGATATGCTCGATTGCAGCGTCCGCTTTATCATACTTTGAAGCGTCACCGATTCCTATACTATAAAAACCGCCGGCATTTGCAGCGTCAATCCCGGCGACTGCGTCTTCCACGACAGCACAGACATCCGGTGAGAGCCCTAAAAAGTCGGCCCCCTTTAAAAACACCTCCGGATCAGGTTTGGAATGGGAGATGTTTGTTCCGTCGGAAACTGCATCAAAGTATTGTGCAAGATCTGTCAGCCTCAGAATGAGCTTGGCATTTTTGCTGGAGCTTCCGATGGCGATTTTGATGCCCCGCGCTTTCAGTTCTTTCAATGTGTCACGAACTTCCTGCGTGACTACATCAGGCGTCAGAGTCTGCAGCAGTGCAACATAACGGTTGTTCTTCCGTTCCGTAAGGGAGAACTTGACATCTTCCGGAAGAGTCAGATTACCGAGACCTAAAATGATTTCAAGCGATGCCATACGGGAGACCCCGCGAAGCAGATTGTTTTCAGTACGACCGAATGGAACGCCGAGCTCATCCGCTATCGATTTCCATGCCGTGTAATGCATTTCATCGGTGGAGAGCAGAACACCATCCAGATCAAAGATGATTCCTTGTTTCATGCGTAATCCTCACTATTTGTTTAGATTACGAACGCTCTCTCTTTCTACAAGACTGACAGGAAGAATAATCGAATGCTCCTCAATGGGTTCATGCCTGAGCTGAGCCAGCAGCATATCGACGGCCAGATAACCTTTTTGCTCCGCATCCTGATGGATCGTCGTGAGACAGGGATTGGTCACTTGACACAGGTAGTTGTCATCAAAGCCCACAATGGATTTATCGCGCGGAACGAGCACACCCTTCTCTCTCAGACCGGTCATAATTCCCGCGGCAAGAATATCAGCAGAAGCAAAGATGCCTGTGATTTCAGGCCTTTGGGCAAGCAAATGTCCAAGTTTCCGGCCTTCCTGAATGAAGATTTCCTGTGTAAAAATGAAAGATGGATCAAATGGAACACCAAATTCAGCGAGTGCCTGCTTATATCCGTTCAAGCGTTTTTCCACAACACCACCTGCGCGGATCGACGGGGAAGCGAAAGCTATATTTCTGTGACCGTTTTCTAGCAGGTGCTTTGTCGCAAGATATCCGCCTTTTTCATCTTCGAGTCCAATGTTATAAACATCCGGTGCATCCAGATAACTGTCAATCAGCACAAACGGGATGCCAAGCGTTTTTACACGGGCGAAAAATTCATCTGCAAAAATACCCGTTAATATAACACCGGAAATCTTCCAGCTCCTGCTAAGCGATTCGAGTGCCTGCGCATCCTCAACCGAGCGGATCATCAGAAAATATCCTTCCTCACGCGTCCGGAACTCAATGCCTTCCACAAATGTTCCTAAAAACGGGTCGCTCATGGTACTGCCAACATTTTGGGGTGTCATGTGTGTAATTACGCCAATAATATATGACTCATCGTTGACAAGCGTGCGCGCGGTCATGCTCGGAACATAATGCTCCCGTTCTATAATCGAACGAATCTTGGCGACCAGTTCCGGGGAGACCCGGCTTGTACGATTGTGTACGACATTGGAAATTGTAGTGATGCTGACACCTGCTTCAGCGGCGATATCCTTCAAAGTGACCATATTGATGACTCCATAAAAATCTCGATAACAAGATTAACACTTATTCGGGATTCATTTCAAGTGATTTTACTGAATTCTTCTGTTTTATGATGAGAAAACGTCCGTTTTGGTTATAATATGAGAAAACGGGGGGCGGTTAGCAGCCCCCCGTTTTGTAATCGTTTATTCGGTTACTAGTGCGGCAACGAAGTCCTTGATCGGCAGTTCAGCGGGCTTTCCGGTTTCCGGAAGCGTCATACCTGCAAGAACATTCGTTTTGTCGATTTCGGCAACAGGTTCTGCAAAGGCGATTTCATCGACCCAGATAACGCAGGGAGCAAATGCGCGGATATGGAAAGCATTTGTCATTCCGGGGAAGCCGGATGCTTCAAGATCGATGACAAAGGTCTGCCATTCGGTTGTGATAACCGGATGAGTTCCATCTGCAAGCACCAGATCGGAGAAGCGTGCCGCATAGAATTTTGCATCTTCAGGATGCCAGTCCATGAGAAGTTTTACTTCTTCGCCGCCAACTTCACCCTTGACACGGATCAGCAGATATTTGCAGTAGGAAATGCCCTCGAGTGACCACATGTCGATTGCTTCGCCCCAGTTGCCCATCCAGTCACCTGCGCGTGCATAGTAGTCGTCTTCATTGTCATAATCATCGGTGCTGAAAGCTTTGGGACGGAAGTCAAGTTTGATGGCTCCATCTTCGTTTTTGCCGCGGAGATTTGCCCAGTTGTCCCACCAGATCGGGGCACCGTTGGGAGCGAGATCCGGCTTGGCGTTCGGATCACGGTCATCGAAGTTGTCCCAGAGGAATGCAACTGCAGGAACTGCCTGCTCAGCAGGAGCATTTTCCAGATCAGCAAGGAAATCTTTGATTGGCAGATCGGCGGGTTTGCCTGTTTCCGGAAGAGTCATTCCGCCGAGTACGTTTGCCTTGTCGATTTCCGCAACAGGCTCTGCGAATGCGATTTCATCAACCCAGATTACGCACGGTGCAAATGCGCGGAGATGGAAAGCATTCGTCATTCCCGGGAACCCGGATGCTTCAAGGTCAATCACAAGAGTCTGCCATTCGGTTGTGATAACCGGATGAGTTCCATCTGCAAGTACAAGATCAGAGAAACGAGCTGCATAGAATTTTGCATCTTCGGGATGCCAATCCATAATCATCTTGGTTTCTTCACCACCGGCTTCGCCCTTGACACGGATCAGCAGATATTTGCAGTACGAGATGCCATCCAGAGACCACATGTCGATTGCTTCGCCCCAGTTTGCAAGCCAATCGCCGGCGCGGGCAAAGTAATCTTCTTCATTATCATAATCTTCAGTATTGAATGCCTTGGGACGGAAATCAAGTTTGATTGCGCCGTCTTCATTTTTGCCACGGAGATTTGCCCAGTTGTCCCACCAGATCGGTGCGCCGTTCGGAGCGGTATCCGGTTTGGCATTCGGGTCACGGTCATCGAAGTTATCCCAGAGGAATGCAACGGCGGGGACATTCTCTTCGCCTGCATTTCCGTTCAGTTCGGCAAGGAATGCTTTGATCGGCAGATCAGCGGGCTTGCCTGTTTCAGGTACCGTCATACCGGCCTGAATGGTAGCGCTGCTGGTAGCATCGATCGGAGAAATGGGCTCGGAGAAGGAGATTTCATCAAGCCAAATCACGCAGGGTGCAAACGCACGGATATGGAAAGCATTCGTCATTCCCGGGAAACCGGATGCTTCAAGGTCAATTACAAGATCCTGATATTCGGTTGTAAGAACCGGGTGAGTACCGTCTGCAAGAACAAGATCAGAGAAACGCGCTGCATAGAACTTTGCATCTTCGGGATGCCAGTCCATGAGAAGTTTCGTTTCTTCTCCGCCTTCAGCGCCTTTGATGCGGATCGTCAGATATTTGCACCAGGAGATGCTGTTGAGTGACCACATGTCGATTGCTTCGCCCCAGTTGCCCATCCAGTCACCGGCACGTGCAAAATAGTCTTCTTCATTGTCATAGTCTTCAGTGCTGAATGCCTTTGGACGGTAATCGAGTTTGATGGCACCATCCTCATTCTTGGCACGAAGGTTTGCCCAGTTGTCCCACCAGATCGGCGCGCCGTTCGGGGCAGTATCCGGCTTGGCGTTTGGATCGCGATCATCAAAATTATCCCAAAGGAACGATTCCGGTGCGGCAGGTTCGGGAGCAGAAACTTCCGGCTCAGGCTCCGCTGTTGGGTCGGCTTTGGGAGCTTCCGTTACGGTCGTTTGTGCAGGCTCGTTGGCAGGTGCGGGCGCCGACGGCTGCGGGGTCTGTCCGCAGGCAACCATTGCAAGGATCATGCAGGCTGCAAGGACAAGTGCGAGAAACTTTTTCATGCGTGACCTCCTAATTTGATCTTTTTGTGTTTAAGAAACGCTTATTTTTCGGTAAGTTTAACGTTAAACCTATCATGATCTCATTATAGCATCGGACCAAATGGCTGTCAAGCATAGAATTTACGTAAAATACACATTATTCGCTTTTTTCACTGAAAATGTAAAAATCACATAAAGATTTTATAAGGAAAAAGCGTTTTTCCTCTTGCCTGCAAAGAGCGTATCAGTTATAATCTGAATGAAAAGGTTTAACGTTAAACCTGCATAGACAGAATAGACAGATACGAGAGGGGTGTATCTATGAAAAGTCAGCCAGCAGTCCCGGTCAGGACGATTTGTCTTGGAATCGCGGCAGTTGTTTTTGCAGCGCTTGCCATCTTTATGTTTGTATCTCCGAATGCTCCGAGACTGGTTGCAAACACAACGGCGGCGGAGCCTGAAACACTGCTGACACTGTATGAGGGGCCAAAGACAATGAAGACTTCTCAGAACGCGGCAATCAAAGTAAACGGAAATGATCTGTTTGTGTATGATATCATGGTAAATCATGAACATATCTGGAATGCAAACACGATCCCGACTGATACTCCTGTGACCTATTTTGATTTTGACGGCGAAGTCAAGATTGATATTGACATGCCCGGCTTGAACAAGCCGATTGAAGGTGCGGTTGTATTACCCGCTTCTTGGGGGATCGTGCCAATGGTTGAGAATAACCATGTATCATTTACGATCACGGAACCGGGACAATATACGGTTGTTTACAATAATAACGTGAATAAAGCAACACACATATTTGCCAATCCGATAGAGAAAGATGTTCCGGATCAGAATGATCCGAACGTTTATTATATCGGACCCGGGGAATGGACGATGGATGCAATTGCACTCAGTGATGGACAAACGCTGTATCTTGCAGGAGGAGCAGTGCTGCATACGGTCGTTTCCGTCAACAACGCAAAGAATGTCAGAATCTGCGGACGCGGCATGATTGATGGAAGCGATTACAAGGCGTGGAACCAGGCAGGGTCTTATGCACGCGTTCCGATTGACCTGAACCATGCAAAAGATGTATCCGTAGAAGGCATTATGATTGTAAACGCCAACTGCTGGAATTTTAACTCTTATGCGTCTCAGCGTGTTACAATCGACAATGTCAAGATTATTTCCGGCAGGCAGAATGGCGACGGATTCACGTTCCAGTCCTGCACGGATCATCTGGTTACGAACAGCTTCGCCCGTACCTGGGATGACAGCCTTGTTATTAAAAACTATTCAGGATCAACCAAGGGAATCACGTTCCGAGACATGCAGGTATGGACGGATCTAGCACAATCAATGGAAATTGGTTATGAAACTGACAAGGGCATGACTCTTGATCCGGAAATATCCGATGTTCTGTTTGAGAATATCACTGTGCTATATAACTTCCATAAGCCGGTCATCAGCATTCACAACAGCGATGACGCGTTTGTGCATGATGTGACCTACCGCAATATCATTGTTGAGAACGCTTTTATGCAAGGCGATAACGGAAACAACAAAGAACTGATTGAAATGTCCCTTGCAAAATCCGGATGGACAACGGTGAAAGATGAATACGGGACGATCGACAACATTCTGATTGACGGGCTGACCGTTATTAATACTGTTGAGGGAAAAGTGCCTGCTTCCCGTTTTGCAGGTCAGAGTGAACAGTATCAAATCACAAACGTCAAACTGAAAAACATAACAATTCTCGGTGAAAAGATTACCGACCTCAAATCAATGAAAGCATCCGTCAACGACTATTGTGACGGAATAACGATAGAATAGGGGAGGAACGGAGTATGAATCGCATTCTGAACATTGTATTGATCATAATCATTGCGGCATCTTTGGTTGCAATCGGTATTGCGTTTCTTCAAAAGCCCACAGAAGAAGTTGATTCCGGAGTGAAGGTGGTTGAGGCTCCGGAGCAGAGCAAAGCACAGCGTCCTCCGTGTTTCCCCGATCCGGAAGCAAACTATATTCCGATGCCGGAGACAACAAACCTTGCCCAGGGCAAGCCTGTTCTTTCCGGTGAACATACGGATGTTTATGTGGACTCCAATGTAAATGACGGGAAGACTGATACTTACTGGGAAAGTAAAGGTTTTCCGGCTGAAATGGTGATTGAACTGGAAGGCAGTTATAAAATCTCAACAGTTGCCGTACGGTTAAACCCTTCTGCGATTTGGGAAGCTCGTACCCAGGAAATAGCGGTGCAAGTCAGCACGGATGGAGGTTCTTATAAGGAAATTGTTCCGGCGACCCGCTATGGTTTTGATCCGGAGACCGGAAACCGCATACGAATCGACTTTGATACAACTGAAGCGAGTTATGTCAAACTGATTTTCACGATGAATTCTTCCTCCCGCACCGGAGGCGCTCAGGCAGCAGAAATAGAAGTATATGAATGACAGAAACCGGCTTGAATACCGGTAAAAATAATCGAGACCGTTAAGAATCATTTCTTACGGTCTCATTTTTCGTTTGAAGCTTTTTTCAGCGTCGATCAGAAGGCACTATAATTCGCCGATTAAGATTTCGAGCGATTCTTTTGCATCGCCCAGAAGAAGGCGCAGCCCCTGACTTCTTGAATACAGTGGGTTTTCAACGCCTGCATAGCCTGGACGCAAATCATAATTACAAATAATAACTTCCGGTGCTTCGTCAACATTTAAAATCGGCATTCCATAAATAGGAGTTCCTTCTGCTTCACGCGCAGCAGGATTCATAACATCATTTGCACCTACAACAATAACGACATCACACCCTTTGAAATCATCATTGATGGATTCAAGCTCATATAACTGTTCATAATCAATATCCGCTTCTGCAAGAAGGACATTCATATGTCCGGGCATACGACCGGCAACAGGATGGATTGCAAAACGCACCGATGCCCCGTTTGCCTCAAGCCTGCTGCAGAGTTCTTTCACTTTGTGTTGAGCCTGTGAAAGTGCCATTCCATATCCCGGAACAATTATAATGTTCTTTGCATTTTTCAGAGAAAACGCGGGGGACTGTTCGATCGGTTCTTCTTCCGGGACTGTAATTTTGACAGAAGACTCTGCAGTAATGTCAGTTTGCTTTTCTGCCGTTTTGCCGATTGCAACGGTTTTCCCCAGCAGAATATCCATCAGACGGCGGTTCATTGCACGGCACATGATCTGGGTAAGGAGCAGACCGCTTGATCCGACAATGCCGCTGACTGCAACGAGCAGCACATTCGCAGTCGCCATGCCGGCAAGCGCTCCGGCTACACCGGAGAGAGAATTGAGCAGGGAAATTGCAACGGGCATGTCGGCCCCTCCGACACGCAGAGCAAACAGCCAGCCAAACAGCAATGCGCAGACGGTGCAGATAATCAGTGATGCGATTCGAAAACCGAATGCTGCCAAAGCAACGCCTATAAGGCATAAAGCAAGCAGGAGAATGGATATAGTACTGTGTCCAGGTAATTTGCTGGGGCGGCTGTCAAAGATGCGCGCAAGTTTCAAAGCAGCAACGAGGCTTCCGCTAAAAGTGACTGCACCTATGACAAGCGCTAAGGCCGCGGTTATATCTGCGAATACAGTACTATTTGAGCTGACAAGTTCAATTGATCCGACGAGCGCGCTCGCCAGTCCGCCAATACCGTTCAGAAGTGCAACAGTCTGGGGCATCTCGATCATTTTGACCTTTTTTGCCCATATTAAACTGATAACAGCGCCTACAGCCATCGCAGCCCATAATTTCCAGTTAAACACGGCGTTTGCATTGACAAGCGTCAGAAGAATAGCAAAGCACATGACCCCGACGCAGACTAGATTGCCGGAAACTGCAGATTTGACTTTGCTTTGCATGGAGAGACCGAACAGCACAAGCCCGGACAGAACAGCAGAGAGAATGTAGAACAGAATTGGATTCATTCCTGAGCATCCTCCTTGTCCTTTTTGCTGAACATACGGAGCATTTTATGGGTCACTGCAAATCCACCGGCAACATTGACCATGGCAAGCGCGGCAGCAGCAAGTGCGAGAATCAGGGAAGGGATCATATTACTGGAGGTCGCGCCGGCAATAAGCGCACCTAGCACGGTTATGCCGGACAAAGCATTCATTCCGGACATCAGAGGCGTATGCAACAGACTCGGCACCTTTTTGATAATCATGTAGCCAAGGATAGAAGCAGCGGCAAATACGCCTATTAAAACGAGAGGTCCCCAAACAGGATGCAACAGGATATTATTCATGGCGCCTCCGAATTACAAAAGTCCCATAGCTTCCTTTGCGCCTTTATGGACGAGTTGATGACCGTCGGTGACGAGAATAGAGGAGTCAATCGGGTCATTCATATCAAGAGCAATCCGATCGTCTTTAATCAGGTGCTTTGCAAGGTTATAGACATTGTTCGCAAACATCCAGGTAGAGCTTGTCGGAAGGAAGCCGGGAATATTCTTAATGCCCATAAGCGTAACATTATGCTTGATATCAACGATACCGGGCGTTGTGATTTCACAGTTGCCGCCCTGGTCGATGGCGATATCTACAATGACAGAACCGGGGGACATGGAAGCAACCATATCTTCGGTCACCATGACGGGAGCCAGTTTGCCCGGAACAAGCGCACTGAGGAAAACGATGTCCATATCTTTAATGACCGGACGCAATGCGGCACGTTCTTTTTCCAGCCAATCACCTGTTATAGCGTTTGCATAACCGCCTTCAGCAACGGACACTTCATCCGGAATACCGAGATCGACGATTTTTGCCCCTAATGACTGCGCCTGTTCACGGGCGGCAGCGCGGATATCGGCTGCATATACGATTGCACCGAGACGTTTAGCAGTGGCCAGTGCCTGCAAACCGGCAACACCGGCACCGATAACCATGACCTTCGCAGGTTTGATGGAACCGACCGCACAGAAGATGTTAGGAATGAATTTTGCCAGTTTTTCAGCAGCCATGACAATGCCGCGATACCCGGCGCAGGTACTCATGGAGGTTAAGGCATCCATGCTCTGCGCTCTGGAAATACGAGGGATACCATCCAGCGTCAGCCCGATGATACCGTTTGCAGCCATTTTCTTTACCATTTCGTGATTGACGGGGGATGCCGGATGAATAAATGTGATTAGGTACTGGCCGCGCTTCATCATGTCAATCTCATGCGTGCCGTTTTTTTCATTGAAAAGAGGCTCCTTGACTTTCAGGATCAGATCTGCCTGATTGTAGATTTCACGGACGTCATCTACGATTTTTGCGCCGGCTTCTTCATATGCGGTATCCATGAAAAATGCGCCTGCGCCTGCACCACGTTCGACAAGCATGGTATGACCGTCTGCAACAAACTTCTTGACGGTTTCCGGGGTTGCAGCGACACGATTTTCATCGTGCATAATCTCTTTGGGAACACCGATAATCACGATTAGATATCTCCTTTTATTTATTTTCAGAACGAATCGGCTACGCAGGGATAAGATGAAAGCCGAAGCTGTCTGATTTAATGTTTCGTCGGATTGGAAAGATTCAATCAGCCGTCGGATACGGGAAACCGCATATCTGTTCCGGAAGTCAATTGGTCCTTATTGGGAGTCTGCCTTTTTCGGGGGATAGCTGTTCCAATCAGACCGCCAATCAGTGCCGCGCCCAATGCGGGCAGAAGCCAGCCAAGTCCATATTCAGCGAGGGGCAGTTCGTCAGTATGTAATATGATATAAGGAATCAACTGATCAAGTTCTGTCATGATAGTTACGACAAGTGCAAGACCTGTGCCCATCGGAGCAGCATATGTTCTCTCTCGGATGCGTTCCGGCAGAAATGACAGGAAAACCAGTACGATGTAAATCGGGAAAATCACGCTTAGTACAGGAGCAGCAATCGTCAGAATCATTTCTGTGCCGAGGTTGGAAAGCAGATAACTGATGCCAATGATTGCAAACATTGTGGGTCGGTACGGAAGCTTACCGTTCGTGATTTCACACAGATTCTGCGAACAGGCAGAAACAAGTCCGATTGCGGTAGTCAGACAGGCAGCAGCTACAATGAGCCCGAGCAGAAGACTGCCATATGGACCGACAAGACGCTCGGACATTCGAATCAGAAGACCGGGCCTGTCGCTACAGGCAAGAGCGACCATTTCCGGATCTCCGGATGCAGTAGCACCGAGATAGGATAGGCCGCCGTATACAATAAACAATCCAAGTCCCGCAATGACTCCACCGAGACCAACGAGTTTCATCTGCGATTTTGTATCGGTAAAACCGGATTCTTTCACGGAAAGCAAAGCAATGACGCCTAACAAAACAGCACCGAGCATGTCCATTGTCTGATAGCCGGATTTGAGACCATATGAGATGGATTCGCACATAGCTGCCTGCGGAACAATCTGATCCATCGGAAAGAGAATCCCGATGATAATGAGTATCAGGAGTGCGACAAACATCAAAGGCGAAAGAATTTTACCGATAATATCAACAACTTTTCCGGGTTTCAGGCAGAGCAGAGCAACCAATCCAAAGTACACCGCACCGAAAAGCCAAGTGATCCAGGGGGCAGTTGTTCCGATCAGGGGTTTTATTGCAATGTCAAAAGTGGTTGCAGCTGTACGGGGAATTGCAATCAAAGGTCCTAAAAACAGAGTATTTACAAAGGTCAGAATAAAAGCGGTTTTCGGCGTCAGCTGCTTTGCGATACAAGAAGAAAAACCGCCCTGTGCCTTTACAAAGGCAAGCAGAGCGATGACCGATAATCCCGCGTCAATCAGAATATACATAAGAAATCCGGCAAACCAGTTTTCTCCGCAAACCGTTCCAAGAGCGGGGGGAAGAATGAGATTTCCTGCGCCGAAAAACATAGCAAACAGAGCGAACCCAAGCGTAACGATCTTACCGAAGGACAGTTTCTGCTTCACGAGGCATTCCTCCCGTTCCTATTCTGTTAATTATAGTATATCCTGCGCCTTTCAACCGGACAAATGAAGTGGTTTCTCATCTCATGAGACAAAACACAATCTTTGTCTATTTACATGTTCTTTACAATGTGCTAAAATGAATATATCGAAAGAAATGAATCATATTTCATTTAAAGAGGTATTCGTATGAGTGCTTTTACGGAGATGGTAGGAAACAATATCCGAGTTTATCGCCGAGCAAACCGTTTGACCCTGGAAGATCTGTCCCGCCAAGTCCACAAGAGTAAGGCTACCGTAGGAAAATATGAACAGGGAACCATTGCGATTGATATGGATACACTGAATGATGTTGCTGCTGTCCTGAAGGTTCCGCCTTCACTGCTTCTTTCAGAACCGAAGCAACCAGCAGATACTGTGAAGGAACCTGTTTCAGCTGGACTGTACAGTTATCTTTATCTGTACGACGGGCGAGCCGGAAGAATATTGAAAAGCCTTCTTGTCACTTCTGCAGGAAGCGATGATACCGCACTCTTCTACGATCTTCAGTCTTTTGACGAACCGCAGCGATGCCGTGCATTGTACTGCGGGACATGTCAGACGCATGATTTTGTTACCAATTATCTTCTGGACAGCCGGACAAATAAAATAGAGCATCTGAACCTCTGTCTGATGCGCTCGCTTGACCGACCTACCTACAGTACCGGTTTGATTTCAGGAATATCATCAAGGATGTTTCTTCCGGCGAGTGCCAAGTGTATCCTTTCGCAGGAACCGCTTGCGGAGAATGAAGAACTTCGGGACTCGTTACTTCTTAGAAAAGAAGACCTGAAATTGACAAAACATTATAATATGTTTATGGTGGAACAGTCGGGAATCTACTGAGAAATAGAAATTTGTGTGATTTCGATTATTTGTATGTACAACAAAAGCAGACAAACATGTCTGCTTTTTTATGTTGATATAAGGTTGACCGGATTGTTAAGAAAAGGATATAGAAAGGCATCAAGCTCTTATTTCACGGAAAGGGAAGAAACGATCCTCGTTTCCGGTGAAGAGCCTTAGCAAACATATTTCTCGAGCTTTTTCATTTGTTGTTTCGCAGGATCATAGCTTTTAAGGATTCTAAAACACTTCGCATGTGGTATTTGATGATAAAGAGCGCATCAGAATATTCCGGAACCAGATCACGTGATGTTTCAACTAAAAGCCAGCAAGGATTCTCCTGCCTCTATAGGCGGGGGAGGAATTGCTCCGAAAGGTTGTCTTATTCCACCTTATATGGTATAATATTATCATATTATATGAGGCGGATTTGTTGTATGAGCGCAGTGAAGAACAAGGCGTATCAGTTCCGGATCTATCCGAACAGGGAACAGGAAGAACTGTTTGCAAGGACGTTCGGGTGCAGAAGGTTCGTGTACAATAAGATCCTGACGGATCGGATCGCGTATTATGAGGAAACGAAGAAAACGAAGCGGATCACACCCGCAAGGTATAAGGAAGAGTATCCGTGGCTGAAGGAAGTCGATTCGATGGCGCTGATCAATGCGCAGCTGGATGTGGAATCGGCGTTCCGGAACTTCCGGAAGAACCCGGAGACGGGATTTCCGAAGTATAAGACGAAGCGGTCAGCAAGGCAGTCGTATACGACGAACCTGATCAACGGGAACATCCGGCTGGAGGATGGAAAGCTGAAGCTTCCGAAAGCGGGGTATGTACGGATCAGACAGCACAGGAGCATACCGGAGGGATACCGGCTGAAGTCGGTGACGGTAAGCCGTGACGGAAGCGGAAGATACTACGCAAGCATGCTGTATGCGTATGAAGCGGTGACGGAGGCAGTAAAACCGGAGCGGTATCTGGGACTGGACTATGCCATGCACGGGCTGTACGCGGACAGCGAGGGCAACAGGCCGGGATACCCGGGGTATTACCGGGAAGCGGAAGAGAGACTGAAGCGGGAACAGCGGAAGCTGTCTCATATGAGGAAGGACTCGCGGAACTGGAAGAAACAGAGGAAAAAGATCGCGAGACTGTATTCGAAGACAGCCGATCAGAGGAAGGACTTTCTGCATAAGGAGTCGAGGCGGATAACCAACGCGTATGACTGCGTATGCATCGAGGACCTGGACATGAAGGCGATGTCGCGGGAAATGAACTTCGGGAAACCGGTGACGGACAACGGATGGGGCATGTTTACCGGGTTTCTGAAGTACAAGCTGGAAGAGCAGGGAAAGAACCTGCTGAGAGTGGACCGATACTTTCCGAGCAGCCAGATCTGTTCCTGCTGCAAAGAGAAGGACCCGGTGACGAAAGACCTGTCCGTACGGAGATGGAGATGCAGTCACTGCGGAGCGGAGCATGACCGGGATATCAACGCGGCAGTGAATATCCGGAACGAAGGGATGCGGATGATAACCGGATAACGGAAAACGATACAGAACCGTGGGGCACACGGGGATAGCTCGTTGATACTGTGCTCATGAGAGCACTTGAGCGAGAAGCCCCCGCCTCTATCCGAATGGGATAGGCGGTGGGAGTATGTCACTATAGAAAATCAGTCTTTTAATGGGGAAAGCACTTGCCATGGTGGAGATATTGTTGCATCGATCCAGAACTTTAACAATGCAAGCTATACGGATTTGCGCAATCGCATGGAAGTAACGCTGTTTGAGAATGATTTTATCGGTTGTTCCATCATTTACAAATGTCAGAAGCTGCACTGCTTCCTTAACACGATCAGAACATGGGAGGTCCTGAACAGTAACAGCACAATCTTCGCAGACATCATGCAGGAGAATTGTGGCAAGGACTTCATCCTCACGAATTCCAAGCGCGTGCGCATGACAAGCCATCATAAAGGATGCACGATGTACGGAACTGGCGTGGTACTGTAGAGGGATGGTTTACGTGTTTGCCGCGATGCGCTTTTTTCATAAATCGGAGTGCTTTTGACGTGTTATTCAATTGTTCAACTTCGGCAAACACTGTCATCCTGCTGTACATGTGCTCGGAAGAGAACAAACTGTCCAGGAGAACCCAGTCCGGAGAAGAAGTAACAGTTCCTATCAGAACATTAACGGTGGTATGCAATGCCGCGGCAATTTCTGGAAGTTTATCGGTGTCCGGAATGGTGATACCTCGCTCCCACTGGCTCACTGCCTGAGGTGTAACATAAAGAATGGCAGCCAGTGCTTCCTGCGTCATTTAAAGATTATTTCGACATCTGCGAATCTGTTCTCCGATGTACATGGCTGTTCCTCCGTGCAAACAGTGAAAGTTCCTTGTAATTTGAGTATATCATAGCGAACTCTTCCGAGACAAGACTGTAAGGAATCACCAATGTAATGCTTGCGACACAATCATATATTATATATTATATCGCATATAAATGATTATACAATCGATATAATGTTGATTTTTTGATATGTTATGTATATAATTATGTAAAAAGAATATAAAATTACTTCAATTAAGGTTCTCTAAATTCACTTTTGCAAAAAAGCAAGAAAGGGAAAGATGAATACAAAAGTTAAACAACGTATTTTCAATGTACTGAAAGTATTGTTCGCAGCGATATTGCTGTTTATAGCTGTATTTCCTATTTATTGGCTGCTTGCTATGGCAATCCGGGAAACGGACGAGATGCGCGGTCATATTCCGGTTCTGCCGCAGTCTTTTACATTAGCACATTTTGCACAGCTGTTTACAGAAAAAGGCTTTGGAACAGCCCTGGTTAACAGTGCGCAGACGACATTCTTCTCGCTTATCGTATCGCTGGTTGTCGGTATTTGCTGCTCTTATATTCTGGCCAGAAGCAGATTTCGCTTCGGATTAAAGAAACCGTTGACATATTGGGTTTTGCTTGTTCGTGTTCTGCCTCCGGTTGCATTTACGATTCCTTTATACATCATGTTCAACCGCCTTGGCGTTTTGAACACGCGGCTTCCGGTCCTTTTAGCATGTGTGTTAATTAACGTTCCGCTGATCATCTGGTTTTTAGTCGGTTTCTTCCGTAATCTGCCGGAAGAAATTGAGGAAAGCGCCAAGATTGACGGCGCCAGTGAGTGGCAGATGTTTGTGCGGATTGTACTGCCCCTTGTTGCGCCGGGAATCGCTGCGGTCGCGATGCTCTCATTTATGTATGCCTGGAATGAATACACTTATACTGTTATCTTTACACGCAGTCCTGCAAACAGCACTGTTCCTCTTGCACTGGCGCTGCTGAATACGGAGGACAGCCTGACAAACTTCGGCCTTGTTGCGGCAGGAGGTGTTATTTCTGTCATCCCGATTACCTTGTTTGTAATCTTTGCTCAGAACTACTTGATATCCGGCTTATCAAGCGGAGCTGTCAAAGGTTAACAAAATAGACACTGAAAACAGAACAAAACAATAGGAGGAGAAATCAAACATGAAGAAACTGCTTGCCTTGGTACTTGCTCTGGTGATGGCCTTCAGCGTTGTTGCCTGCGCATCCCAACCTGCAAATGATTCGAACGAACCGAAAAAGATGACAATCGCACTTCGCGGCGGTGCATACGCGGAAGCAATCAAGTCCAGCCTGCCCGCTTTTGAAGAAGCAAACAATGTCAAAATCGATGTTCTGGAGCTCTCTGAGGATGATCTCCATAGCTCGATCGCTCTTGATGCCACGAATGCAAAGGGCACATATGATTTTGTAATGGCCGATGCTTCCTGGATGGCTGAATTTGCAAATGCCGGTGTTCTGGCGGATCTCGGCGCTCTTGGCTACAAATTCGATGAGGATATCATTCCCGCAACGACCGCCGCCTGTGTCTTTGATGGAAAAACATATCTGGCACCGTATTACGGAAACGTCACCGTTTTGATGTACAATAAAGCGCTTGTGGAAGCTGCCGGTTATAAAGCGGAAGACATCAAGAGCCTTGATGATATGATGAAGATCTGCAAAGCTGCACAAGAGGCAGGCAAGAAGGGCTTTATCTATCGTGGCGACACAAACAACAATCTGACCGTAGACTTCCTGTCAATTCTGGCGAGCTTTGGCGGCTGGGTAGTTGACGAGAATCAGAAGCCGACCGTCAATACGCCGGAATTCAAAGAAGCTGTGGAATTTTATCTTGACCTGATCGCAACCGGCGATGCGGAAAAGAAAGATGATCTGATTGCTTCCGTTGAAGGCGGCGCAGGTACGATGGGTATCGGCTGGCCGGGCTGGTATAAAGCGGAATTTACTGGCAGTGATTATACCGCGATCACCGGTGTTGCACATGATGGCGGAAAAGCCTACAATGCAAACGTCTATGGTACCTGGCTGATCGGCGTACCGGCGAATGCGCCTGATAAAGAACTGTCCGTTAAACTGCTGTCCCACCTGATGGATAAGGACGTTCAGAAGGCAACAATCGCTGTCGGTGGTGTACCGTGCCGTTATTCCTGCCTGAATGATCCGGAAGTACTGAAAGATCATCCGCAGTTTGCTGTTGTCTGCAAAGCTCTCGAAGGCGGCGTCTATCGTCCGATCATGAAGGAATGGCCGCAGATGTATGATATCATCGGCTCCGAACTCGGCAACATTATCAACGGTATCAAGACTGTTGATGCAGGTCTTGCCGACGCTCAGAAAGCTCTCGAAGATCTCATTAAGTAAGCTGATCTGAAAGTTGTCCGGAAGGAAAGCATGTAAGCTTTCCTTCCGGATTTGAACGGAAACAAGAAGACGGGAGAGTTGCGTAAAATGAAGAAGAATAATCCGAACCGATACGTCAGCGGAGCCGTGCAGACGAAACGTTTCGGCTACGGGATGATCACGCCGACATTGATTGTTATGGCAATCATGACGGCATATCCGCTGATCTTTACAGTCTATTATAGTTTTACGGATTACAATTTGCTGAGTGTTTTGAAAAACCCGGCCAAGTTTATCGGGTTTGACAACTACGTCAAATTGCTGTCCACTCCATACTTCCGCAATGCAATCTGGAACACGGTGCGATTCACGCTGTTGGCTGTTGTCTTTGAGATGCTGGTCGGCTTTATTATGGCTGAATTCGTACATCGGCTCAAGCGCGCTCAGAAGATTATGCGCACGCTGCTTCTGATTCCGTATCTGCTGCCGACTGTTACTGTTGCACTGATCTGGCGAATGATGCTCTCCCCGAATTATGGAATCATCAATCAATTTCTGGAAGCACTGCATATACCGGTTTATAACTGGTTCTCTGATATCAAAACTGCGTTCGGTATGCTGGTGGTTATTGATATCTGGCAGAGTGCGCCTTTCGTATTCCTGCTTCTCTACGCTGCACTGCAGGCTGTCCCGGCAGATCAATATGAAGCCGCAAAGCTTGACGGAGCTAACTATTTTCAGGTATTATTTTATGTGACGATTCCGAATATCAAGGACTCTCTTGCCTTGTGTGCTCTGTTGCGTACGATCGATTCATTCCGTTTGTTTGATAAGGTCAACCTGCTAACCGGAGGAGGACCCGCCAATTCGACTTCTACGATTACACAGTATCTGTACAATACAGGCATTAAAGTTTTTGATTTCGGTTATGCGAGCGCAGGTGCCATCGTGATGACCTTGATTGTTCTGATTCTTGCCAGTATTTATATCAAACGGGCTATGAATTAACGGAGATGTCCATGAAACATTTTACTTTGACCTTTGGCAATGTCGGTTACGGTGAAGCCATGTTGTTTGAACTGTCAGACCCCTCATCCAAGCGAGGGGTTTTTTCTGTTCTGTTTGACGGAGGAGGAGCGGATCCGGAAACGTTTCATAATCCTTCAGCCGGTCAACATCCGTTTATAGAGCATCTGAAAAAGCTCGGAATCGATCACATCGATGCCGTTATTATTTCGCATATTCATGAAGATCATGTTTCCGGGCTAGTTCCGATCGTAAAGGCTTATCCTCCGAAGATTGTGTATCAGACGCTGCCGCCGGATTTCTGGAGAACAGAAATGAAACCGTTATCTGCAGAAGCAGGGGAGACGGTATCACTTCAAAAGTTTACCAGAAGTCTGAATGATTTCCGTGAAATCTGCGAGCATACAACAAAAACCGGCGGAAAGGTCGTACAGGTTGGATTAGGAGAAACGCTGTCTTTTCCGGATGGCTTGACTGCGTTTGCCGTTGTACCTAACAGGGAGAAGGTTTTGATTCTGCAATCGCTTCTGAAAGAACTATACCGGACAGCAGATGACAAAGTACCGGATCAAAGTTTGCTTCAGAAACTGGACGGCTATATGAACAACGTCAGTCTTGGATTTCGTTTTGATTACGGAAAGGCGCACCTTCTTTTAGCAGGGGATACAAATCGTGCAGGGTTTGAAGGAGTCGATACGGGCGAGTTGAAAGCCGATTTGTATAAGGTCGGGCATCACGGACAGATTGATGGCGCGGATGAATCTTTGCTGCGGGCAATCAGCCCCAAAGTTGTTGTATGCTGTGCTTCCTGCGACCGTCTCTATAACAGCGCGCATCCGGACCTGCTGCGTTTGATTCATAATCAAGGAGCAGAACTCTGGTTTTCGGATTGTCCGCCGAATGTTGCGGGAGAACCTGTTCCTCCCCATGAATTCCTACGCATCCATATTGATAATGCTGGAGGAATCAAGGCCAGATATTTCTAATGAATAAGATAAAAATGATAAATCTCCCTTCCAAACCGGCTTTCATGCGGAGCAGGTGAAGAAGGGATTTTTTGAGTTGTTGTGAAAAATCCTCTTGACAGGAATGATAAATGCGTTATAATTGTGTATGCACAATAATCACAATTTAAGGAGGTTATATGAACATCCTGGAAGTACGGAATCTGACTAAGAAATATCCGGGCTTCACGCTGGACGGAGCAACATTTGATGTGGAGGAAGGCTGCGTTATGGGCTTTATCGGTCGAAACGGAGCCGGTAAAACAACCACGATCAAATGTATGCTGAATCTTGCTCATGCAGACGGAGGACAGGTGTTTTTCGAAGGTAAAGATCTGCTTGCAAATGAAGCCGCCTGCAAAAAAGAGATAGGTCTCGTTCTCGGTATGGTTTCCTATTATCAAAGAAAAAAACTAAAGACGATCACAGAAGTGACTAAGCAATTTTATGATGAATGGGATGAACCGCTGTACCAGTCTCTTATGAAGCGCTTTGCACTGGATCCTGATAAAAAGGTTACAGAACTATCGCAGGGAATGCGTGTAAAATACGCTCTTGCGCTTGCGTTGTCGCATCATGCAAAGCTTTTGATCCTTGATGAACCGACGAGCGGCCTAGACCCTGTGTCACGCGACGAACTGCTTTATATTTTTCGGTCAATTATCGAAGATGGAAAACACAGTATTCTGTTTTCGACCCATATTATTTCTGATCTGGAGAAATGTGCGGATTATATCACATACATCAAAGAAGGGAAGATCCTTTGTTCAACAGATGCTGAAAGCTTTAAAGATGCGTATCGGCTGGTATCAGGAGAATCAGAGGATCTGGAGCGTTTCCGCGAACAGCTTGTCGGCTATCGTTCACATGCATTCGGCTTTACAGGGCTTATGAAAAAGGAAGATGCGGAGAGAACTGCAGGGCTCAAGATTGCTCCTGCGGACATGGAGTCAATCATGATTTACACGGAAAAGGAGGACGGACATGAAAGCGCTGCTGAATAAAGAGTTTAAACTGTGTCTGCATCCGACGGTCTTCATCTACCTCGGACTTGTGCTGATGTTGCTGATTCCGAGCTATCCGTACCTTGTAGCTTGCTTTTTCCTGTGCAACGCGATTTTCTTCACGTTCCAGACATCCCGTGAAAACAGTGACGCGATGTATACCGCAATGCTCCCGGTCAGCAAAGCGCAGGCAGTCAAAGCCAAGTGCCTGTTTGCAGTAATTGTCCAGATTATTGATCTTGCCTTGATGGCAGGAGTTATGGCACTCGGAAATTTGTTTTTGAATCCGTTAAATCCGGGAGGGACAGACCGCAGCATTTCCTTTTTTGCGTTCGCAATCATTTTGTATGCAATTTTCAATCTGATATTTTTCACCAGTTTCTATAAAACTGGATATAAGGCGGGATCGTCATTTTTGAAAGGTGCAATTGGTGTCTGGATTTGGATCATGGTTGTGGAAGGGCTGATGATAGCGTCACATGCCGTTTTAGAAAGCGGCAACACGGAAATTCCGTTTTTCCGTTTTCTGCATGAATATGTTGACATTTGGCCTGCTACAAACGGAGCGTGGATGGTCCAGATGATTTTACTCGTAGCAGGAATTGCTATCTATGTTCTATTTACCGTTCTTGCTGTCAGGATTTCCATTAGGCGTTTTGAAAAGGTAGATATTACATGAGGCTTTCCGTTAACCCCAATGATAAAACACCGATTTACCGGCAGCTATATGATCAGATTGCGGCGGAGGTTCTTTCGGGCTTGTTAAAGCCCGGAGAACCGCTGCCGCCGATTCGTACAGTTTCAAGGGAACTTGGCGTTTCCATGATTACCGTGAGAAGTGCGTGGGATGCTTTGGAACGAGATGGTTTTTTAGTAACACGTACAGGCAGCGGTTGCTTTGTCGCTCCGATCAGTGAAGCCCGTCGTCAAAGCAAGGTAAATGAAAAGCTACTCGGGTCGATCGATGAAACAATATCTGCGGCAAAATCACTTGGAATCTCCGAGGATGAACTATGCCAGATGATTGCTGAGCGTTACCATTCCCAAAGATGAGTTTCTCTCATTAACAACCTCGCCGCGTATTTCCCGCTTCGATGTGAAATCCAGGCGCGGATTAAACGGGTCTGTCCGGATATAGAAAGAGATTGCCTTCTGCATCGATTTGCGGTACAATGTTATCGTTATAAGAAGAGCAGGAGGCTTTTCATATGCCGGAAATCAGAATTGAACTGCAGGATACGGAATGGCCGATGGAGTATACTGATCATGACAGGCTCATCGTCAGAGCAATTGTAACGGATGAAGCGGGAAATTACTATTTTGTGCGGGCAGAGCGCGACGATGATTTCGGAAAAGCAACGCTGATTGAAACATCAGGCGGAGGCGTTGAACCTGGAGAAAATCTTCAGGATGCTGTCAGAAGAGAACTGAAAGAGGAACTGGGTATCGATGCCAGAATTCTCGAAAAGATTGGAATTGTCAGCGATTATTATAATCTCATCCACAGACATAATATCAATCATTACTTTCTGTGCAGGGTCGAGGCGTTCGGCGAGAAACATTTGACGGAAGATGAGATTCAGTGCTTTCATCTTTCCACGCTGAAACTGACATATGAAGAAGCGATTCACGAATACGAAAGGTGTTCCGTTACAAAAATCGGAAAGCTTATTGCAAACAGAGAACTGCCGGTTCTGAAACGCGCAAAAGAAATAACCGACGCCTTGAGAAAAGAATAGCAGTAATCAGGAGGCTGAAAGACATGCAGTATCAGGGAATTCGAAAAGTGAACGAAGGAAAATTCATCACCCGCTATGATGTGGACTATATTACGGCGGAGGGTCATCTGAAAACCTATGAGATTGTCAGCCGGAACCGGAATATTCAGACGCTGGAAGAATTGCAGAATAAGACGCCGGACTCAGTGATTATGATTCTGACGGATAAGAGCGGAGAAAGAATTCTGGTCAGTCGGGAATACCGTATGGCGGTTGCTCAGTGGATATATAATTTCCCCGCAGGACTGATTGATCCCGGAGAGAGTCCGCAAGAAAGCGCCAGACGTGAACTTTGGGAGGAAACAGGCCTTACGCTTGTCAGAGTCGATGACGTTCTGGACCGCAGCTACAGTGCAATCGGTTTTTCCAATGAAAGAAACATCTGTGTTTTCGGTGTTGCAGAGGGAGAGTTTCGTAAAAGCACCTCGGACGCGGAAGAGATCATTCCCGGCTGGTATACAAAAGAGGAGATGAAAAAACTTCTCCGTACTGAAACGTTCGCAGCAAGAACGCAGGCTTACTGTTACGCCTGGGCATATCGGTGAATAATGATAATGCTAATCATGTAAAGAGCTAGCCCTCGGAAGTTTTATACTTTCGGGGGCGGATTGTTATCAGGAAAAATATCAGGAAACAGGTTTTTTCTCTTGCGAACAACCGCCATTGCGGTATAATAAAAGCAGAAGATGTCCACAGGAGCGATACAGAATGAGGAGGTTTTGCCTATGCGTGAAGGACAGCAGATGATGTGGGCTTTGGTAAAAGAAAAACCAGAGAAAGGTCTTTGGATGAAGCGCGTACCGGTCCCGAAAGTCGGAGCGAATGACGTGATGATCAAAATCCATAAGACTGCGATCTGCGGAACAGACGTTCACATCTATGACTGGAACCGTTGGGCTCAGGAAACAATTCCGATCGGAATGACGATCGGACATGAGTATGTCGGGGAAATCGTAAAAGTCGGACCCGGTGTCCGGGGATTCAAACCGGGGGATCTGGTTTCCGGAGAAGGACATATTACATGCGGGAAATGCCGGAACTGTCTGGAAGGACACAAAGAGAACTGCAAAAATGCCAAAGGCGTCGGAGTGAACCGGAATGGTGCATTTGCAGAATATCTTGTTATTCCCTGGGTTAATGTTTGGCCATGCAATCCCAACATTCCGGAAGAAACATATGCGATTTTCGATCCGTTTGGGAATGCGACGCACACGGCTCTCTCCTATGAGGTGCTGGGTGAGGATGTGCTGATCAGCGGAGCGGGAACAATCGGATGCATGGCGGCGGCAATCGTCAAGTTCGCAGGAGCCAGGCATGTTGTTGTAACAGATTTTAATCCTTACCGCCTTGATCTGGCGAAGAAAATGGGGGCTACACGTTGCGTCGATCTTAGAAAAGAGACCCTGGAACAGGTTAAAAATGAGATCGGAATGACGGAAGGATTCGATGTCGGCCTGGAGATGTCCGGCAGCTCCAAAGCATTGGACACCATGATCCATACGATGAAAAACGGAGGAAAGATAGCACTTCTTGGCCTTCAGGAGAATCATACGGATGTTGACATGGAGCATATTATCTTCCATGGTCTGAATCTCCGGGGTATCTACGGAAGAAAAGTCTGGGATACGTGGATCAAGATGACAATGCTGTTGCAGGCAGGACTCGATATTTCACCTATCATTACACACAGAATTGATGTGAAAGATTTTGATGAAGGTTTCAAAATCATGTTATCCGGGCAGTCCGGAAAAGTGGTTATGGATTGGAGCAGAATCGGAGAGCTTCCAATTCCGGAAGATGAATAAACAACAGGAGGAAAAAACATGAACCGTCAGGAAACACTGGATTATTATCGTAAAACTGTTGAAGACATCCGGGAAGCAGGACTGTTTAAAGGAGAGGCGCCGATTCTTTCTCCGCAGGGCGCGCATGTAAAACTGGGAGACGGCAGAGAACTCCTGTGCATGTGTGCAAACAATTATCTGGGACTGGGCGATAATCCCAGAATCATCGAAGCGGCAAAGCATACTTATGACACACATGGATACGGGGTAGCATCTGTTCGTTTTATCTGCGGAACGCAGGATATTCATAAGGAACTGGAAAAGAAGATTTCAGAATTTTTGAGAACTGAAGATACCATTCTGTATTCTTCCTGCTTCGATGCAAACGGCGGTCTGTTTGAGACACTGCTGACTGCGGAGGACGCCGTAATCAGTGACGAGCTGAATCACGCGTCGATCATCGACGGAGTCCGACTCTGCAAGGCGAAGCGCTATCGCTACAAGAACAACGATATGGCCGATCTGGAGGAGAAACTGAAGGAAGCGGATGCTGCAGGCGCAAGGATCAAGCTGATTGCAACAGACGGCGTGTTCTCGATGGACGGAATCATCTGTAACCTGAAAGGGATCTGTGATCTGGCGGACCGGTATGATGCACTGGTTATGGTAGATGACAGCCACGCGGTTGGCTTTGTCGGAAAGCACGGGCGCGGTACTCCGGAATATAACGGAGTAGAAGGAAGGGTTGATATCATCACCGGAACACTTGGAAAAGCCCTTGGCGGAGCATCCGGCGGATATACCACAGGCCGCAGAGAGATTATTGACCTGCTTCGCCAGAGAAGCCGCCCGTACCTGTTCTCCAATTCTCTGGCACCCGCAATTGTCGGAGCAAGTCTGGAAACATTGAAGATCCTGACAGAAAGTACAGCGCTGAGAGATCACCTGGAGGATGTAACTGCGTATTACCGCAAGAGAATGGTAGAGGAAGGATTTGATATCATTCCGGGAACGCATCCATGCGTGCCCGTCATGCTTTACGATGAGAAACTGGCGGCGGAATTTGCCAAACGGATGATGGAAAAGGGAATATATGTTGTTGCCTTCTCCTATCCTGTCGTTCCGAAAGGAAAAGCGAGAATCCGTACACAGGTCTGTGCAAGTCATACGAAGGAAGATATCGATCAGGCAGTTCAGGCGTTTATTGAGGTAAGGAAATCTCTTATCGCCGAATAATCAGAAGAGCTGAAAGAGAAGAATATTGAGAAAGAAATGGGTGGAAACAGGTTTCGTTTTCACCCTTCTTATATTCTCCGAAAAAGTGTGAAAAACAGAGATGGCACAGCGAAAAGCCCTATGATATAATAGAAACAGCTAAAATTTAATCAGTAAAGGAGCTTCCCAATGCGCAAACACTATCAGATTCTTGTCCAGGAAGCGGACAGTCGTGTGGAGCGAGCCCTGGCAATTCAGTTTTTAGAAGATTCTGACAATCCTTTCTATGGCGGTTTTCGGGACGGAAACGGTCTGATTGAAGCCAAATTTGCAATCTACCAAATCGCGGACATGCTTTCCTGCTACGTAAATCCGGATAGCCGATGGTATCTGAGAGCGGATCTGATGGAGAAAATCCGCTACGGTGTCGGATTTGCAGAACGAACGCAGCGGCCGAACGGATTCTTTGATTTCAATGACTGCAATTTCTACTCTGCTCCGGACACTGCGTTTTGCCTGAAGAAAATCTTCCCGATATACTTTTATCTGAAAAACATTGCTTTCGAGCTTTCCGGATGCGAGGAGATAATCGTCCGGCTGGAGCAGATTCTGAGAAAAGGAGCGGATGCAATCTGCACAGGCGGTTTTCATACACCTAACCATCGCTGGGCTATCGCTTCAATTCTTTCTGTTTTAGCCGTTTTGTTCGAGCGGCCGGATTATCGGGAAGTCGCCGACCGATACCTGTCGGAAGGAATCGACTGCAATGAAGACGGAGAATATGCGGAACGGTCTGCAGGAAATTACAATCGGATTAACAACGATGCCATGATTCTGCTGGCAGTTTTCCGAAAAGACGATTCTTTCTTTGAGCCGGTGATTCGGAATCTGAAAATGATGCTGACTTATATCGAACCGGACGGAAGTGTTTTTACCAACAATTCCACCCGTCAGGACAGAGGCGTCAAAACATATCCGGAAGGATACTACTTTGAATATCTGTACATGGGAAACCGATTTCAAATTCCTGAATTTCTGGATGCCGCGAATGCCTTATTTGACCAGTGCACAGCGCGGGCGTCCATGCATGCGGACAATCTGATTTATTATATGGTTTGTCCGGAACTGATCGATTTTGAATATGAGCGTTCCTCCATACCTTCCGTATATCGCAGTTTTTATGAGGAATCCAATATTGTCCGAGCCAGAAACGGACGATATTCCTACTCGATTATCAACAACTGCCCGGATTTTCTGTACTTCCAGTCAGGAGCGCTTACCTGCGGTTTTCGAATCGGAGCAAGCTTCTGCGAACACAGGGCATTTGTGCCGAAGGAGATGAATGCTTTCCGGGAAGACGGATCACTTCTTACCCCGCGTGAAACAGCAGCGGAAACAGGGGAGATATCTTTTCGGCTCCATGAAAAGAAAGTCGGATGGTACTACCTTCCTTTCAAGGAGTCGCCGGAAACATCCGACTGGTGGAAAATGGATACGTCCAAAAGGGAAAAGATCCTGGGACCTGATATGATTTTTGATGTATCAGTCGATACTGTACCGGACGGAATCGATCTTACGATTCGTACGACAGGGATTGACAAGGCGCCGCTCCGCCTGGAGATCAGTCTGGATGCAGGATGCACAGTCGAAACAGAGCATTTTATGACGGAAGGCATTCCGGGTGGCGGTATCGTTGTGAAATCAGGGACCCTTTCTGCGAGCAAGGGATCGGACAGAATCGAAATCGGGCCTTGTTTCGGGGAACATTATTTTACGGCAGGCAAATTTGGAAGCGCCGGTAGGAACATCAGTTGCTTCACGGTATATCTGACAGATTTCACCTGCTTCGAACACACATTAAATATTCGTTCCGCCAGGAGCAAATACTGAGGCGAGTTATATGCAGGTAGGGCAGATAATAGGCTTATGTTTACTGATTGCTTTGGGACTCCTTCTTTGTCTTATGATTTGGGAGTTGTTTTTCCTTGGAAGATTTTCCATTGGGAATCACGCATCAGGAATACCGGAACGGATAGAGCTCAGTTTTGAGGAAGCTATAGCGGATGGAGAACTGTCGGATGAAGACCTTGCCATTCATTATGCGCCGGAAGTGAAAGCTGCTGTCAATACAATGGTTTCGTGCAACGGACGCGGGGATTTCGTGACTGCTGTCAATTATGATGGAGATTGGGCTTGTGATAACAACTGGAAAGGAATCAGAAACAATCCTTTGAATGCGGTTGTCTACTGGACTGTTCAGCGGACTGAATCGCACTGGCTGATTGGCTATTATTTCTATCATCCAAGAGACGACGGAGAATTCGCGTTTGACCGGCACGAAAATGATTTGGAAGGCATCATGATTGCAGCTCCAATATCAAAAACATGCTTTACCAAACCTGTTATGATGTATACAGAGGGGCACGGGGGAGTACCGTTTTTCTTTGAATCACCGCTTTCTATTCTTCCCGGGAATCATAGAGACGGTGGTTTGGAACTGGATGGAGATCGTCCGGTTATCTATATTACTCCGAATGGAATTATTCGGTATTGCGGACACAGCATCGAGTCTGCAAAAGATCATACGACCTATGCTTATGTCGGAAACAATGGTGTTCACTATTACCATGGCGGTAAAGCGGAAGAACCGGCGACATTTAAAGGGAGATACGAAAAGAACCCTTGTTCATATGAACTTCGCAGCCTGAAGGAAGTCTTTGACCGTAGAAACGGACCGTATGGAGACGGCTGTACGTTTGGAAATTATGGCTCTTTCCGTGGAAAGGTGTACGGTGAGAACAGAGCGAATCCACCATGGAACTGGCAGAATAAGAAGTCTCCTTACATGCTGAGAGGATCGTTTCTTTCCGATCCCGCATGGACAATGGCACGAGCAGTTTCAGGACTGGATTCTTTTTCGGAAACCTATACTGAAAACCATTGGGCAGACTGGAAGCTGACGGTAAGCCACTGTTCCAGTCAAGACGTAACGCTGGTCCTGTACAAGGATGGTAATCCGATTTCCGGAAGCGACTGGTTTGTCATATCAAAGGATGGAACACTGTCATTGATAGGGAATCATCGGAACGCTCTCTGGCTGGCAGGGCCGAAAGATACTGTCTGGGAATTAAAAGCTTTTGACAAAAACGGGGTAGAAAGCGATGACATTATTGATTGGACTGTGGAATATCAGAATCTGTAAGTGATAGGTTGCTTTTTTGCATAGCATCGATTATGTTATTGGAGAAAGTTGAGTTTGGAGATCCTTTCGGAAAGTAGCGCTTTGCCTAAGGTCATTAGGGGTTAGGATACTCTAAAAAGAGCAGGAGCAGATTGACAAAACAGTGTGTCAAGCGTAAAATATTAGCGGTAGAAGGCAAAGACGTCTTTGAGAAAAACTCAGGGATGAGTTTGCCTTTTTTGTATAATATTGTTTAAACCTGGGATAAATAGCGACCGTAAGACCCGGAAACAGAGGAGTTCAGAATATGTGCGGAATTGTCGGATATACCGGAAAGCAGCAGGCTGCCCCTATCCTTTTGGAGGGATTGAGCAAACTGGAATATCGAGGTTATGACTCGGCAGGCTTAGCTGTTCGCAGCGGAGATGCCCTGGCAGAAGTTGTGAAAGCCAAAGGAAAACTGAAAAATCTGATCGAGATGACCGATGGAGGAAAAACGCTGCCGGGATTATGCGGTATTGGACATACTCGCTGGGCTACGCACGGGGAACCGAGCCGTGCAAATGCACATCCGCACGTAAGTGGCAATGCTACAGGTTCCGGTTCGGGACCGGTTGAATCGGATGTCGTAGGGGTGCATAACGGAATCATTGAAAATTATGAAGAACTGCGGCAAAAACTTTTGCATCATGGTTATCGGTTTTACAGTGGGACAGATACCGAAGTAGCCATCAAACTGGTTGATTACTATTACAAGAAATATAAAATAGGCCCTATCGATGCAATTAATCGTATGATGGTCCGTGTTCGTGGCAGTTATGCACTTGCCATGATGTTTAAGGATTATCCCGGAGAGATTTATTGCGCAAGAAAAGACAGTCCGTTGATCATCGGTGTTGCAGACGGAGAGACATTCCTTGCCTCGGATGTTCCGGCGATTTTGAAGCATACACGGGATGTATATTACATTGATAATTTGCAGTCCGCACAGCTGAAACCTGGTGAGGCGCATTTCTTTGACTTAAATGGAGATGAACTTTCAATTCCAGTTACAACCATCACTTGGGATGCAGAAGCAGCAGAAAAGGGCGGATACGAACATTTCATGATTAAAGAGATCCATGAACAGCCACGTGCTGTGAAGGATACTCTGAACAGCATTATAAAAGATGGAAAAATTGATTTGTCCGGTACCGGCCTTACCAAAGAGCTTCTGCAATCAATTCAAAGTCTCTGCATTGTTGCCTGTGGTTCAGCATGGCATGTCGGTATGCTTTCTCAATACGTAATTGAGGATCTGTGCGGAATTCCGGTTCGAGTTGAACTAGCTTCGGAGTTCCGATATCGCAGACCAGTCATAGGAAACAACGCACTTATTGTTGTTGTCTCTCAGTCCGGAGAAACTGCGGACAGCCTTGCTGCCCTACGGGAGGCAAAAAAAGCAGGATTGCCTACACTGGCAGTTATCAATGTGGTCGGATCGACGATTGCGAGAGAAGCAGATTATGTGCTATATACCCTTGCTGGTCCGGAAATAGCGGTTGCTACAACAAAAGCATACAGTGCACAGCTTGCTGCCATGTATGCGCTGGCTGTTGAACTTGCGAATGTACACGGAAAACTGGATGAGAAAAGCTATCATTCCTATCAGACGGAATTATTGCAGCTTCCGGATCGAATGGAACGGGCATTGGAAGACAAGGAACGGATTCAGTGGTTTGCATCAAAGCATTCAAATGCACATGACATCTTTTTCATCGGACGTGGTCTGGATTACGCAATCTGTTTGGAAGGAAGTCTGAAAATGAAGGAGATTTCCTATATTCACAGCGAAGCGTATGCAGCGGGTGAACTGAAGCATGGAACAATTTCGCTTGTAGAGAACGGAACCCTTGTAATCGGGGTGCTTACGCAAAAGGCGCTTGTTGAAAAAACGGTCAGCAATATGGCAGAATGTAAGGCCCGAGGAGCATATCTGATGGGTTTGACCGGATATGGGAATTATAATGTTGAAGAAACAGCGAATTTTACCGTGTATGTACCGAACACAGATCCTCATTTTTATGGAAGTGTTGCCATAATTCCTTTGCAGTTGCTGGCTTATTATACAAGCGTCTCCAAAGGCCTGGATGTGGATAAACCTCGAAATCTCGCCAAGAGCGTTACGGTGGAATAATTGACTTCTTTCGCTGTTCTTGAGAAGAAAATCGATGTAACTATAATACGGCAAATACTCCCGTAATTAATCAAGAGAGACTTATTTTTAGAAAAAAGCAGCACCTGCGCTTTTAAGCACAGGTGCTTTGTTTCGATTGCTCTTTGAAGCAGAGTTTAGTTTCTTATTTGTAATCGAAACCACGGAGTTCCAGTTCATTCGCCCGATGACAGGCGACGTAATGTCCCGGTTCAACCTCGATATACGCCGGGCTCTCCGTGCAACACTGCTCGCAGCAATAACTGCAGCGTTCATGGAAATAGCAGCCAGAAGGTGGATTCGCCGGATTCGGTATCTCGCCCTTTAGAGGAATACGTTCAACCTGGTAATTCGGATCCGCAACCGGAACTGCAGACAGCAGGGCTTCTGTATACGGATGGCGTGGATGGGAAAAAATTTGCTCCGTATCGCCGTATTCTACCATGCGCCCCAAGTACATAACACCCACTCTGTCGGATATATGCTCTACGACCGACAGGTCATGGGAAATGAACAGATATGTGAGGTTCATCTCTTTCTGCAGGTCGCATAGAAGGTTGATGACCTGTGCCTGTATGGATACGTCCAGTGCGGAAACAGCTTCATCACATACAATAATTCTGGGATTTATCACAAGCGCACGTGCTATGCCGATACGCTGCCTCTGCCCCCCGGAGAAGGCATGAGGATATCTCATGAGGTATGTGGGATTAAGCCCTACCTTTGCCGCCATATCCTTTGCAAGTTCATCCATTTTTGCCTTGGGCATATCCGGAAAGTTTGCTTTCAGTGGCTCCTCGATGATATCAAGCACCGTCATTCTGGGGTCAAGCGAGGAATAGGGATCCTGGAAGATCATCTGGATCTCCTTGCGGATCAACTTCATTTTTTTCTTATCCGCCTTCAGAAAATCAAGTTCTTCTCCCGCAGCAGTTCTGTACCACACCTCGCCCTCGGAGGCATTGTACGCACGAACGATACAGCGCCCAAGAGTCGTCTTGCCACATCCGGATTCTCCTACGATACCGATGGTCTGACCGGCTTTAACCTCAAAGGATACATCAGTGACAGCTTTAACTGTGACATTTTTGGAGGTAAAACGCTTATGAACATGTCTGACCTCAAGGATGTTATCCTTATTCATTGCGCCTTCCTTTCTTTCCCTTTGCATTATTCTCGGGAACAGCATTCTTTCGGGCTTCTTCTTCGGCCTTAATCATAGCCTCGGCTGCCACGCGCTGCGCCTTACAGGCTTCGTTCTGGCAGGCAAAGCAGGCGATTCTGTGACCGGGAGCGATCTCAACCAGCTCGGGCTCCGCCTTATCGCAAAGACCTTCTATCCTCGCATCGCATCTGTCGTAGAAGCCGCAGGCTCTCGGAAGGTTCATGGCCAGAGGCACCGTACCTTCGATTGAAAATAGCCTCTCGTCTTTCTTTCCACCGATCTTATGTACCGAACCTATTAGTCCTCTGGTGTAGGGATGCTCCGGGTCTGCGTAAATGATCTGAGCAGAACCGGACTCGACCACTTTGCCCAGATACATGACCGCGACTCTGTCGCACATCTTCGCTACAACGCCCAGATCATGCGTGATGAAGAGGATCGCCATGTTGAATTCCTTCTGCATTTCTTTCATCAGTTCGAGAATCTGAGCCTGAATGGTAACATCCAGAGCAGTAGTTGGCTCATCCGCGATAAGGAGTGCAGGATTGCATACTAACGCCATGGCTATGAGCGCGCGCTGAAGCATACCGCCGGAGAACTCGTGCGGGTACTGGTTGTAACGCTTCTCCGCATTGGCAATGCCGACTTTTTTCATCATCTCCAGTGAGATTTCTTTGGACTTTTTCTTATCCTTTGTGATATGGAGTCTCGTTGCCTCGTTGATCTGATTCCCGATAGTGTACATGGGAGAGAAGGAAACCATAGGCTCCTGAAAAATCATGGATATCTGCTTGCCTCGGATTGCACGGATTGCTTTGCCCTTGGGATCGAGCTTTAAGAGATCTATTTTTCCGCTGCCGTCGGCATCGAAGAGAATTTCTCCGCTCGATTTACATTTTTTCTCATTGATTCCGAGGATAGCCTTACAGGTAAGGGACTTGCCACTTCCGGATTCTCCAACAAGTCCCAAAGTCTCCCCTCTCTTCATTTCGAAACTCACTCCTCGTACGGGAGTAAGGGTTCCCTCCATCATACTGATGTCCACATGGAGGTCTTTGACTTCAATTATGTTATTATTATCCATTTTAATCTCCATTCCATGTCCGCAAATGTTCTCTTCATTCCATAGTTCCGGATAAGAGAAGGATATGCGTTTCAATATAATGCAGGCTTATTTGTAAGGGTCAGCTGCGTCTCGAAGACCATCGCCGAGGAAGTTAAAAGCCAGAACCGTGATGGTTACAAAGATGATCGGAATCAGCTTGTGCGGATGTGAAGCAACATCGGTAACGGAACTGGCTTCCTGAAGCAGAACACCCCAGCTGGTTGCAGGGGATTTGATGCCTAGTCCGAGGTAGGACATCGAGGTCTCACCGACGATGGAGCCGGGAATACCGAGCGTCATGGAGACAATCAAATAACTCATGAATCCGGGAACCAGATGTTTCCAGATAATCTTCCATGTGGAAACGCCCGAAAGCCTGGCGGCCATAACATAGTCTTCGTTTTTCAGTGAAAGAAACTTGCCCCGCACGGTTCTCGCCATACCCGTCCAGTTGATGAAGGACAGTATCAGCGTCATGTAAAAATACATCTTGATTGTGGATATTCCGGGAGGTATCGCTGCTGAAAGCGCCATCCACAACGGAATCTGAGGGACTGCTCCAATTACTTCGATGATGCGCTGGATGATAATATCCGTGATTCCTCCGAAATAACCCGATATCGAGCCTATGGCTATTCCAAGGAAGAAGGATATGATTGCGCTCGCAAAGGGAATCGTAAGTGATATCCTGGCGCCTAAAAGCACTCTTGAGAATATGTCTCGCCCCAATGAGTCCGCACCGAACAGGTAGATCTTCGCTCCCGTTCCGCCGTTTGAGCCCGTATCGGAAACACCGAATAGGTGCAGATCTGCGGGGATAAGTCCCAATATTTTATATTCGGTCCCGTGTACAAACCATTTAATTTTGTAATATTCACTTGTATCTTCTACAAGGGAAACCTCGAAGGTTTCTCTGTTAATGCTCTTTGTGAGCTTATATACGTGAAGCCCCACACGCTCCCCGTTAAAGGTGGTATGAACCTTTGTGGGAGAGCTGTTCCGGTAAAGACCGTCGAACTCGTCGAGTCCGTAAGGCCCGAGAAAATCCGCGAACAGAGCCATCAGATACAGCACGAGGAGTACTAAGAGCGACACTCTCGCCAGTTGGTGCTTCCTGAGTTTCCTCAGCATTAGCGTCCATTGAGAGGCAAGATAATAATCTTCTTTTGATTTGATTTTTGCCATTATCTACCACCTCCCGAATAACGTATTCTGGGATCAAGGAACGCAAGTGCGATATCCGACAAGAGAATACCGATAACTACAAGCACGGCTTGAATCATAACGATCGCGCCTGCAAGGTACATGTCCTGATTCTGAAGAGCTTTATAGAGTACGGGACCTTGAATCTGCATGTTAAGGACCATCGCCGTAACGGTCGATCCGGAGAACAAACTCGAAAGAACACCGCCAAGACCCGATACGGTTGGGTTCATGGCTGCTCTGAAGCAGTACTTCATGATAATCTTACCCTCAGAAACACCCTTTGCGCGGGCGGTAAGGGTATACTGTCGGGCAACCTCGTCCAGCATCTGTGCACGCACCGAACGGATGATGCCGCAGGTTCCGCTGGTTCCGATAACGATGATAGGAATGGTCATACGCTTCAAAAATTCACCAAAGTTATACAAATGCACGCCGTTTTGCAACATTTCCTGAGAGAAAAGGCCTACATTGGCATTCCCGGTCCATTTGTACGATAGATACATCAGTACAATGGCCAGGATAAAATTTGGTATGGCCGTTCCCAAAAAACCTATGATCGATGATATGTAGTCTCCCACGGAATACTGATGCGTGCTCGCATATACTGCGATAGGAAGGGATACCACATATTGAAAGAGCATGATAATAAAGGTCACACCTATGGTCAGACCAAGCCTGTCTTTAATTACAGACCAGACATCCCGCTTATAAGCAAAGGAGTATTTCCAGTTGTGATGTGAATTGTACAGACGAAAATAAGCCGAATTCGTGGGCGTCCAGATAATGTCTTTGACCCACTTCACGTACTGCTTCCATAGAGGCAGATCCAGACCGTAATCGGCTCTGAGCTGAGCTGCATAGTCCGCATCCACCAGTTCGCCTTCAGTTGCCAGTGCCGCGATTTCAGAGGAAACATAGTCTCCGGGAGGAAGCTGGATGACGAAAAAAACCAGTATAGATATAAGAATCAGGGTAGGGATAAACATCAGCAATCTTTTGATGATATACTGAACAAGATCTTTTTTGAAGAAATTACTTACTGCTTCACCAAACCCGCTCTTTGCTTCGCTTCCCGGGGGGCTTTCAATAGTTTTTGCATTTTCTTCCATCAGAAGCATTCCTTTCGTACAAAATCCGGAGACGTGGAAACCGGTCACACGTCTCCGGCGAAATAGGACCATTATTTGGCTGTACTAATCAACATTTTTGCATAAATTCCGATGTAAAGATCGAATTTTCACACATCTTCCCGCTGTCAGTTCGCTTTGTAAAGAACCTCGTAGTGAGCAATGTTGGCATACTGATAGAGGTCAGCGTCGACAAGGACCGTAGCGTAGTTCTTAACATTCGAGTAAATGAGAACATACTTTGCCTCAGCCTTCAGATAAGCAAGCGACCAGAGATTCTGCTTGTGAAGATCATAGATCTTTTCAGCCCACTGCTCTCTGTCTGCAGGATCCGGAATTGCACGCCACTCCTCATAGTACTCGATGAGTTTAGCAAAATCACCAGTAGGTTCAACACCCTGTGCGCCGTTTGTTCCGTACCAAGTACCGTAATCGCCGTACCACTCTGCTGCCTGCTGCACAGGAACGAAAGGTGCAACGCGGTCATAGAGCGAAAGTCCGCCGATAGCGGTATGAGGACCCATAACCGCAATCCAGTCATTGTTGTCAATCTCTGTATCGAATGCGCCTACTTCGAAGTTTTTCAGAGCACAGTTGATGCCGGCCGCCTTGAAATACTTCTCCAATACAGGATAAGAGGTATCCTGAAGTCCGTCATACTCATAGAAGGTAATAAGAAGAGGAGTTCCGTCTGCAAAAGTGTAGAAACCATCACTGCCCTTTACAAGTCCGCAGGACTCAAAGAGCTGCTGAGCCTTTGCTACATCATACTCAGTCCACTTCTGCTCCCATTCGGAATCATAACCCCAGTTGCCCGCTGCAGGAGCACACTGTCCGGGCTCAAGGAAACCATCGGTAAGAAGTTCAGAAACCTGTCCTCTGTCTACACAGATGCTCATTGCCTCACGGAAAGCAGCATTAGCAAAGAGGTTCGCATAGTTCGGGTCCTTGCATGTGTAGTTGAAGGTTATCTGATAGCTGCCCCAGTTGCTGCTTGAATAGGAATGAACTTCAACTTTGTCACCCAACTCTGAAAGAATGGAAGCGATATCCTGCATTCCTACTTCAATGATATCAAGGTCACCCGAACGGAACATAAGAAGATCCTGTCCATCCGCGGAAGTAGCATTAAAGTGAAGTGCATCAAGGTAAGGAAGCTGGTTGCCTGCCGCATCAACTTTCCAGAAGTAAGGGTTCCTTTCAAGGATGCAGAGGGGATCATCCTTGGTTCCGGAAAGAAGGACGAAGGAGTTGACCTGAGGTACACCTGCCACATTCCACGAGTTGTAGGCAACGGCTTTGCCTAGGTCTTTAACGGTTGCGGAATCAATGCCTTTTGCCTTCGCATTGGCAAGAACCTGCTCCTCGGAAAGACCGGTGGAAGGCCAGTACTCGTTCTCTACCCACGCATAGCCTTCACAATCGGGGACGAGATCATTCAGATAGTGAGAAGGAGCCCAGCACCACTTGAAGTCACCGTTCATGATGAAGTCGGCGGGATATTTGGGGTTAACAAAGGTCCAGGTAACGGTGTAATCATCAACCTTGGTCAGCTTAGCCCAAGCGTCTTCACCGTTAACGCTTTCTTTAAGAGCAGCCCAGCTCTTCTTTGAATCGAAGTTGTTAAGGTGGCACATGTAGTACCAGAAGGTGATGTCGTCAGCGTTAAAATCATCACCGTCGGACCATCTCATGCCTTCTCTGAGGTAGAAAGTCCATACAGTATAATCATCGCTATGCTCATACGCCTTGATAACATTCGGATAGTAGGTTCCGTCCGTATTGTAGCGGATGATGGACTCAAGAGAAGGTCTCGAAAGTCCCCATGATCCGCCTGCGGGGCCTTGATTGATTATGCCGCCGTAAGTACCGATGGAGAGTGCTTTGCCTGACGCATCGTTGGTTTCAACAAATACGTTGTCCTGATTAGGAATACGCTCATCTACCGGCGGGAGTTTTCCAGCAGCAACTTGTTCCGCAAGAATCGGCGATTCATTGTAAGCAGACACGTTTACATCGACTTCTTCCACCTCGTTCTTTTGGGCTTCTGGAGCGGGATTGTCTGTAGTGCCTGTTGCTGCAGAGGAACTGCTGGAAGGAGCAGTCTGTGTCTCAGAGCTTGCGGACGTACCGGAAGAAGGGGTTCCGGCAGAGGGTGTTCCGGAGGTACAGGCCAGCAGGCCGAATACCATCACGAGAGCAAGAAAAAGAGCTACGGTTTTCTTCATGTTTTGATTTTCCTCCTGTGTGTTCAATGTTGTGTAGAATAACCGCATTGGCAGAGAAAAAACATTTGAATCAAGTCACATGCTTGAGGTCAAAAGTTGCTCCCCACCGACAATATCTTTCATGATATCGCATAAGTATTATACGTGATTTTTACATAACTGACAAGTGTTTTATACACAATCAAATAAGAAATAATACTCTGAAGAATGAAGTAACAATAATGTTTGACGAAAAGAAGCAGCTTTTCCAATCAAATAACAGGAAAGCTGCGCGAAGAGAAACAGGCAATCAGTTTTTCTTTGCTCTCGTCCTGACAAAACGGATGGTCCGGAAAGAGAACGGGGTGAGCCGGAGCGGAATGACCGTATTGTCGTCATTGCTTGAAAGGAGCGGAATATCGGTTTCCGATTCCTCAAGCGCATTGCAGAAACAGGCGGAAGAAACTGAAAGAGGCGTAATAAGAACAGCGGATTCAAAGGCATTCATACTTTCATATACGCGGAGGATCAAATCGCCGGAACCGTCCTCTGCTGTTTTCACCCAGTCAATCAGTATACCAGATGCGCCTTTGGTTTTGCGTTCGGGCTGGATTGCAAACCAGGACATCTCCTCAGAGATCGAATTCGTGCCCGGATTTGTATCTTCTGCAGGAATGTTGAATAACCGACCATCAGCGGCAGCTTCTTGATCGGAAAAGGTACCAAGATAGGGAAGAATTGCGTAACGGAATTGGTGTTCGCCGATATCCGCATTTCCGTCTGGACGTTTTGCTGCACGCAGCAGAGAGATTGCCATTGTGCCTCCCTCCGCGCTGCAGGAGTAGGAACTGTCATTCAAAAGAATCACGCCGAGATTATCACCGGCGACCGCGCAGTAGCGGTGCATACAGCCTTCATACTGTTCTCTTGCGGAACGGTCTGAACCGGTTGGTCTTGCAACATATCCATATTGCGTTTCACAAAGAAGCCGGTCGGTATGTACAATTGTTGGAAATGCAACTTGAAGGATCTTGTGCGTCTCATTCCAGTTTATATCGATTTCCACAGTAACAGCTTTCGAATAATCACAAAGAGATACTGTCATTTTGATCTGGGAGTTGCCGATGATCAGGTGAAAATCCGCATATGCTTCCATGCTAATGCCGCTTTTTCGGGTTCCGTAATCGGAGATTTCTGCTGAGGACAAAGCATCATGGCATTCTTCATACCGGTAATAGGATGTCAGTTCCCAGGCATCATATTCGGTGTTCAGATTTTTATACAAATGAAAAACATTTGCAGGGGCTTTCAAGAACTCGATCCCTTCATGGAGAAGAGATAGAATTTGTCCTTTTCCATCGAGACTTACACGAAGGAATGCATTTTCCAAAATGAGATTCGTTCCTTCCTGCATGCATCGGACGGATGCGGTTTCGCAGGGAGGAAGCAAATTGGAAGAGCGGTATCCGCACGGAGGCAGGACCGCCCCTGATGTGTTCAGGTTTCTTGGAACACTGACGGGATTCCAGAGAAGATCCTGTCTTGGATTCAAAACTTTTTTTGCCGACAGCGAAAGGATAGCGGCCTTTTGTATAATTTCCAGGAAAGAGCGTTCCGATTCGTGAATGACCTGTTCGATTCCTGTTCCCGGAAGAACATCATGGAATTGAAGAAACATCAGTTCTTTCCATAGATTGGAAAGAGAAGTCAGAACGTTTTCCGGTTCCATTTGTCCGGAGAAGATAGCGATTGCACTCCATAGATCCGCTTCTCTCAGTGCTTCTTCCGCTCTGCGGTTCAGCCGCTTCAGTTCAGCCTGACCGCTCCAGACGCCACGATGCCAGCGAAGATACAGTTCTCCGCGATAAACATTGACATCTTCGGCAGATTCACAGCCCTGCAGTTTTTGGCTGGTTCTTTCGGCGAGTCTCTTCAGAAAGGAAACGGGATCTTCATAATGACAGACAGGGATTCCTTCCAGATTTCGCATCCGCTCCACTGCTTCGACCATGTCACGCGTTGCGCCACCCCCGCCATCGCCAAATCCGAATGGAAACAGCATTTCTCCGATATGCTCCTCTTGAACTCGGTCTTTGTACCAGCGTTCATGGAATGTTTCAGGTGTCGCAGCGCAGTTGTTCTTTTTGAAAAAATGTGCTTGGACACGCGTTCCGTCAAGCCCTTCCCAGAGAAAATCAGCATAGGGGAAGGGTTCGTTTCCTTTAAAAGCACGGGATAATTTTTGAGACGAGAAGTATTTTAATCCGCATTTTGCCATAATCTGGGGAAGTTGTCCGGAAAATCCGAATGTGTCTGGAAGCCAGAGCAGTTCCATTCGTCTTCCGGTATGCGATTCGCTCCATTTCTGGGCATATAGGATTTGGCGGATTAAACATTCCCCATACGGCATTTGCACATCCGGTTCAACATACATACCGCCGTCGATTACGATCCGCCCTTCACGAACCTTGCCCATTACACGCTTATACAGATCCGGATAATCTCTTTCCAATAATTCCAGCAAATACGGACTGCATCCGAAAAAACGGTAGGAAGGATATTCTTCTAACAATGCAAGTTGGTTGGAATAGGTACGGGCACATTTCCTGCGGGTCTCCTCAACAGTCCACATCCAGGCAAGGTCCAAATGCGACTGCCCAAATACGGCAAAATCAGCTTCGGTCGTTCCGTTTTTAGCTTCCAACACAGGCTTTAGAACTTCTCTTGCTTTTCGGTAGGACCGGTTTCGGTCTTCACGCGGACATTCGAGGTCCATGATTTTCGAAGCGCTGAACATTGCTTCGAGCACTCGCTGCGCACGGAGGGATTTGGGATCCAATGTTCGGTAAAGGCTCGAAAGAACAAGCAGATCAAGATAGAGCTGATACGCATCCTCGTTTCGGATGCATACCAGGCATTCCTTTGTTCCTGCCTGATGCAGCGGAGGTTCCGGAACGAAGGGCTTTCCGTAAAGTGACGGTCCTCCGTCTTCCAGTCTCGGTCCGTGACCTGCATAGCTTTCAATCAGGATATCAAAAGTTTCGTTTCCGTTAGCGCATGATGTCAGAGGAATGGTTTCATGCCAAAGATCTTTTGAACCGCAAAGCATGCCGTTGATCTCTACAAGCATCTCACCGCCGACATTCGGGATAAGCTCCAATCGTTTGCCTTCCAAGGAGAATCCGTCAAGTTCAGAGAGGTCTGCTTTTCCCCAGAACCATCCGTATTCCCACTTTCTTCCCCAGGAAGAAGGGTATACCGCATAGAAACTTCCGCTTTCGCCTTCTCCGGCTTGGACACGTTCACTCCAGTCGGATTCCTTTTGCTGTGAAAGGAGCATATCATGGACTCGATCAAATCCAAGATTATCGAATGTCAGCATCCGATACATCTTTACCGAACAGATGGGGGTAAGAAGATCTTCTTTCAGATATTCCGTCCAGATTCGGACACGCTCCGTCATTTCAGTTCTCACTTTGATTTCCTCCGCCTTAAAATGCAATCAGTTAATGTTTGTTTCCGGCACATTCCGCTTCCAGTTCGGTTTCCAGTCTAATGGCAAGATCCCAGAGTTCTTCTGGCTTTTTGATTGTTTCATCCGGCACCATATCTTTCTCGGTCGGTTCGTAGTTATAGCGGGGGGACCAGGTCAGAAGAACAGAGCGGATTCCGAAACGATTGGCACCGATAACGTCCCGTTTCAGGTTGTTTCCAACCATGATGATCCGGCGCTTGTCTTTGGACTTGAGCCCTATGGCATCCATTGCATCCTGAAACATTTTGGGGTGAGGCTTACGTTCTCCGCAAGACTCTGAAATGATTTTTGCGGAGAAAATGCCGTCCAGTCCATTTTGCTTCATTGAATTGTCAAAGGATTGAACGAGTCCGTCTGCGACCATGACGATGGTAAATCCCGCTTCATACAGGTGGAGCATGGTTTCTTTCGCACCGGGGAAACAGTCAGCACGGAGCACGAGCTCCGAGCCAGGAGCAAGAACTTCCGTGCTTTCATCAATAATCGTATCGCCGATATCAGTAAAAATAATCAGTTTCTTTCGATTCATTTTTCTTTTTCCTCTTTTTTGAATGGAACTAGCCTCAGATAGAAGGAGAATTCGGATTCCGAAAAGCGATATTTGTCTTCCAGATCCGGTCCGCAACTGTTGGAACCGATTCCGTTTTGGGCATAATCCAAGCAGAGGATCGTATGACCGGAATGTTCCAGTTCAAAGTTATGTCCCTTCTTTGTCAGTTCTTCCTGTGAATAGAAGGATGCATTGAATGAGAACGGTCTTGGAGAGACGCAAGCGATGCCGCATCTGCCATCGGAAAGAATCACATAATCGCAGTCGTAATGGCTCCCGTTCTCCTGTGGGCGGATATAATCCTCGTGGAGCCTTTCCACTGAGGACAGGTAAAGTCCGTGCGTTGATGCGTGGTGCTTGTCTCGGTAACTTTCAATCGGGCCCATACCGTAATATTCAACGGAGGCAAAACGCTTCGGTAAAAACAATCTCAGCCCGAAACGGGGAAGATCCGGAAAATCCGGAGCTTTATTCGCTGTAATCGAGACACGTATGCTGCCGCTCTTATCAACTTCCCATGTGATCTGAAGATCCATGATTTTCTGGACAGTCGGTGCAACGACGGAAGCAGCAAATATCACTTTAACTAGATCGGAATCTTCTGTGATTTTTGCAGCATATGCTCTTGCATATGCTTCCGGATAATGAGCACGTTCCCAGCTATGACGGATATTCCGATCGTTATCTGTAGGAGCTCTCCAGAGGTTTATTAAGGCAGGACTGTCAAGATAAGATTGATCATGATAGAACCAGGATTTCAGCAAACCGGTTTTTTTACAGAGACATAGATTGAAAGCGGATCCGTTGATCCGAATCTCAGAATCAGTTTCCTCTGTACGAATTCTGCCGCCGGAGCGCGTCAGGGACAGCCATTTTTCGGAAGTCTGGTTCGATGTATTTTCTGTTCGAAGCAGCAGTTCCTCAAATCCCAGCAAAAAGCCTGCGGGAAGAAGCGGAGTATCATGTTTGAGCAGATAAAAGAGCTTCAGGTATGTTTTTCCGCTTTCCGGAACATGCACCGGAAGGAGAGCTTTTCCATCTGTATGAGGCGCGACGGATTTAAAGGGGATAACTCCCCCTTCCAGAAGCACACCGTCACGCTCCACACGGTATCCGATCCGAATCTGATCTGCAAGATCGGTAAAGTCAAGATAGTTGTGGAGAATCAGTTCTCCGTTTTTTTGATTGAAGGAAACAATTCGGCAGGGACGGTTGACATTCTTGTATTCCAAAAGGCCTGTATGCGGTCTCCGGTCGGGATAAACAAGCCCGTCTACACAGAAATTACCGTCATGGACCGTTTCCCCATGATCCCCGCCGTAATAATATATGGTCTTTCCGTTTTTATCGGTTCCGTTATCAATTGCATGGTCACACCATTCCCAAACAAATCCGCCGCACATAGCCGGGTCTTGCTGAATGATTTGAAAATAATCTTCGAAATCACCGGGACCGTTTCCCATGCTGTGACTGTATTCGACTAACAGGAATGGTTTTTTCTGTCCTCGGCTCAGGTATTCGCGGATGTTTTCAAGAGAAGGATACATCCGGCTGTACAGATCCAGATCGTCATAGCAGTAGGTTTTATCATCGTTCCGATAACGTGCACTTTCGTATTGGGTAAGGCGGGTAGGATCTGTTTCTTTGGTCCAGCGCAGTGCTTTTTCAAAGTTGCACCCATATGCACTCTCGTTTCCCATGGACCAGATTAAGACACAAGGACGGTTCCGATCCCGCAAAACAAGTCTTTTCACCCGGTCCAGGATCGCATTCTCGAATGAGGGATCATCTGCGATTTTCTCACTCCACTTTTTCAGCCGGATATAACTGTAATCCTTATTGTCTTCCCGATAAAGAGCGACCGGGCCATGCGCTTCGATGTCAGCTTCGTCGATCAGATAGAATCCATACTTGTCACAGAGCTGATAGAAATATGGCGCGTTGGGATAGTGGCTTGTTCGAATCGCGTTGATGTTGTGCTGTTTCATAAGGGTCAAATCAGTCAGAATCTGATCGGTACAAATGACCGGTCCGGTTACCGGATCAGAGTCGTGCCGGTTTACACCTCGAAATTTGATTGGAGTTCCGTTTAAACAGACAGCACCATTCCGGATATCGACCGTACGGAATCCTACATGTTCCAGAATTGTTTCAAAATCCGTTTTCAGCAGCAGAGTGTAAAGATAGGGATTCTCTGCATTCCAAAGTTTTGGGTCAGGTACGGTAAAGGAAATGGTGCTGTTTCCCTCTGCAACTCTTTCACAAAGCAAAGTTCCGTTTGCATCTTCCAGTGACACATGAATGAAAACCGGCGCAGTACATTCGAGATCAAGATCTATCCGGGCTGTTCTGTCGTCAATCTCGGTATGAATCTGATAGTCTCTGATTGCAAGCTTAGGACGTTTCAAAAGATAGACATCACGGATAATTCCGGTCATACGGAATTTATCCTGATCTTCCAGATAGGATCCGTCACACCATTTCAGAACAAGAACCGCCAGAGTATTTTGACCTTCGCGGATGAATGGCGTAACATTAAACTCGCTCATTCCATGAGCCACCTGACTGTAGCCGACAAAATTCCCATTCAGCCAGACATAAAAGCAGCTGTCTACACCTTCAAAATTCAAGAAGGCAATCGGAGCGGCATCCTCTTTCCGATATTCGAATTTCGTAACATAAACACCGCATGGATTATCCTGCGGAACAAAGGGCGGGTCGAACGGAAACGGATAACGGAGATTGCTGTACTGATGACAATCATATCCCGCCATCTGCCAGGTACCCGGGACAGGGACACTGTCAAATCCGGACAGGTCATAGCCGTCCTGATAAAAAGGTTCTTCAAGGTCGTAAATGCTGCTATAATAGCGGAATTTCCACATCCCGTTTAGAAGCTGAAAACGATCCGACCGCTCCCGGTCCTCCTCAAGGCACTCCGTTCGACAGGAGGCGGGAAGAAAATAGGAACGCGGGGGCATCGTATTGACGTGAAGAACATTCAGGTCCTCATAATAGCGCGGTATGATCATTTGACCTCCATTACTGCAAACGCAGGACATTCCAGCTGAGCGCGGGGATTGTTACAGTTCCCTTTCCGTTTTCAAGGATTCCTCCGGGTCCTTCGGAAGGAATCACATTGTCGGGAGAATCTGCGGTATTGACTGCTTTTACATCTTCATGATGAAGTACGGTATGGCTTTTCACCGTAAGATTACCGAAGGCCCGAAGATCCATTTCAAGCATGAAATCATCCGTCTGGCTACGGTTTACGCAGAATACCGTTACGGAACCGTCCTGATTCTGCACGGCAGCGATATCCAGATAAGGTACGTTCTGATAGTCAGAGCAGTCATACGTCGGAGATTCAACGACCGGACGGAGGGAAATACCGCGTCCGAACGTGGAAGCGTGCAAAAAAGGATAATAAATTGTCTGTGCCCATGCGCCTTTTCCATTTTCCGTCATGATTGGAGCGATAACGTTAACCAATTGCGCAAGACATGCGATTTTCACCCGATCTGCGTTGCGAATCAGTGTCAGCAGCATAGAACCCGCCAACAGCGCATCTTCAAAGTTATATACATCCTCTAAAAGCGGCAGGGCTTTTCCCCACTTGCTCTTTTTCAAAATTTCCTGATCCTGCCCACCGGAATGATACCATACGTTCCACTCGTCAAAGGAGAGGTTGATTGTTTTTTTACTGCGTTTTTTGGCTTTCATGGAGTCGCATACGGATGCGACTGTCTTGATAAACGCATCCATATCCATCGTGCGGGCTAAAAAACCGGGAGTATCTCCGGTCGGGTTTCCATAATAACGATGCAGGGAAATATAATCCACAGCATCATAGCAGGCGTCCAGAACAGAACTTTCCCATTCAACAAATGTCGGCATATCACTGGCAGAAGATCCACAGACGACCAGTTCAATGGAAGGATCGACCCATTTCATGAGTTTGGCGGTTTCATTGGCAGCTCTGCCATATTCCTGCGCGGTCTTATGACCGATCTGCCAGTTTCCGTCCATCTCATTGCCGAGACACCATAGCTTGATACCAAAGGGCTCTGATGCTCCGTTTTTTCTTCTAAGATCAGACCAATAAGTTCCACCCGGGTGATTTGCATATTCTACCAGATTCCGGGCAGCATCCGGTCCGCGGGTTCCGAGATTAACAGAATACATTGGCTGAATTCCGGCATCTTTACACCAGTCGATGTACTCGTGAAGACCGAATGCATTGGTTTCTGTTGTGAACCATGCCAAGTCAAGTCTTGCCGGCCGGTTTTCCTTCGGGCCAATCGAATCCTCCCAGTTAAAGCCGGATACAAAGTTTCCTCCGGGATATCGGACAACGGAGATGTTCAGATCCTTCACAAGACGCAGAACATCAGTCCGGAAACCGTTTTTATCAGCTTCGGGATGGTCCGGTTCATAGATTCCACCGTAAACACATCTTCCAAGGTGTTCTACAAAGGAGCCGTAAATCCTTGGATCAATAGCTCCGATGACATAGTCGCGGTCCAGAATCAGTTTCGCTTTCTGCATGTTATTCTCCTTCGATAATAGATTTATGCCTTTGGATACTCGGTACACAGAAGTCTGTATGGCGGTTCATCCTCTTCGATGACGGGGAAACGGCCGACCGGCGGATTGAAGCGATTGTCCGTGTTGTCATCATTGCATTCGCTCACTTCTCCTAAAAGAACAGGTCCTGTTCCCGGCTCCACGTTGAAGTCGTGATAAAGGAACTGCTGAATATGGATGCTTTCACCTGGCGTCAGACGGACCTGAGTCCCGGCGGGCACTGTAAATGTCCGTCCATCCATATGAACGGTAACGGGGGACTCATAATCAATCGATTCATCCGGCAAAGAGTTATATACGCGAATCAGAATATTACCGCCGCCGCGGTTGATGATATCCTCTGTTTTGATCCAATGAAAATGATTCGGGGAATACTGACCTTCTTTCATGTACAGTATTTTTTCGGCATACACCTGAGGATACCGGTCTGGCATCGCTCGGCTGCCGTTACGGATGGTAATAAGCGACATGCCGGTTTTGTTAAAATCGCCGAGACCATAGTCGGTAATATCCCAGCCGAGCATGCAATCCCTTATTTCATCATATTCGTGTCCTTTTGTTTTCCAGTCTTCCGGGGTAAAATGGCAGAAGGGAGGGAGATAGCAGTGCTCTTGAATGCACATGGCTTCCAGCTCTTTCAGCGCCTGATTGATTTCCGACCGTTTCATTTGTATCCTCCTTAATGACTTTGATACTTTTTTTATTTAAGACAGTCAAATTTCTACTGTGCTTCGTTTCGGATACGGAGCAGCATTTTTGGGTTTCGGGTCGTTATGTTATATATGTTTGCCTTAACCAACTTTCTGGCTGGTTCCTCTTCGTTTACCGTCCAGGCAGAAACTGCGATTTCCCAGCTTCGGAATAGGGAAAGCATTTCATCTGTACAGAACCGATATGGCACATTGACTGCCCATCCGCCTGTATCGACCAGGACCTTCCGAACAGCTTCGAAATCTTTTTCTGACGGGATATATCCACTTTCCAACTGTGAACCTATTCCCGGGAGGATCGGCTGAAGATTGATCATGGTACGTTTTCTGATTGACTCTTCTTTCCGGATCAGAGAGAACTCAACATCACCTGTAAAGCAGATTTGATCTTCCACTCCATAGCGTTTTGCAAGCTCCAGAACCTGACATGCCGTCCCGGACTCCTTCAGATCGCAGTTGCAGAACATACCTGATTTTTGCAGTCTGGTAAAAACCTCTTCAAGAGGAATTCTATCTTCACTGTTTTTGTCATGGGAAAGATAGAGAGAGCCGTTTGAATCCATTCGGATATCTACTTCCAGACCGTCTGCACCGGTGGTTAAGACATAATCCAGATATTCTATGGAATTATCAGGAGTGTGATCACATCCTGTATGTGCTGTTATCAGCATACGATTCCTCTTTCTTTACCGAACAAAACGGACCGTGACAATCTCAAACGGCTTTACACAAATCGTAACCGTCTGGTTTTCAACAGGCAGTTCTTCAAGCGGATTTTCCATCAGATCGCACAGATATGCTTTTTGGAAATGATCCGCAGTTTTCAAAGTGACAGTCTTCCGCTCTCGGTATGCGTCATATGCCCGAACGATCATGTCACTGCCGTCTTCCGCCTTTTTGACGGTTTCCAGAATTACGTTCGGCTGATTCGAAGAAATCAGACTGTAGCAGTCCGGAAGATCTCCATTGTTCTTTGATATCTCTATTCCTGTCAGTGGTTGATTCACAAGATATGCCTGCTGAATAAGGCCGGCTTCACGGAAATCGCCCTGATGCGGAAGCAGGGAATAGGTGAATCTGTGTATTCCCTGGTCTGCTTCCGGATTCGGGAATGTTCCGCATTTCAGAAGGGTCAGTTTGACTGTCGTTCCTTCGATACTGTATCCGTACTTGCAGTCGTTGAGAATGCCGACGCCGTATCCATACTCTGAAAGATCGATCCATTTATGACCATATACTTCAAATCTCGCTTTGTCCCAACTTGTATTCCGATGGATCGGCCGGGTCACGTGACCGTACTGAATCTCAAAAGATGCAGTGTCGGTGTTCAGATCAAGCGGAAAAGCTGCTTTCAGAATCTGATGGTGCTCATGCCAGTCGATTTCATTTTCAAAGTCGATCCGCGGGAGGTCTGAATACAACCAGATGTTCTGCCGAATTTCGGAATTGAGATATTTGCGACAGATCCGGAATCCTGCACGAACCCCATCCCATACCGGCGTGATTTCACAGGGATCCGTCAAATCCCATTCCTTTTGAGTGTAATACGGACTGATTTCCCAGTTATCATAGGTTCTCGGAAAATCTTCGAAGACCTGCAGTTCATTTGCTGATGAACCGGGAACCAGGACATTGCGGGATGCGGATTTATCAAATAGTTCTGTGATACGCCCTGCTTCGTCCAGAGTCAGCTTATAACGAGCGTTTTCGGCTGTTCTGCCCTGAATGGAAACAAGGCAGGTCTGGTTTTCGGCAGGGATCACACGCCATCCGAAAGCGGGAATTTCCGGAGTTTCAATCGTTTTTCCATGAATCTGCGCGGTTCCCTTTACGGGGAAACCGAGTGCATTATAGAGGAACAATCCTCCTTCCGAACGGATTTTTCCGGTCAATGACTTTAGTTTTTCATCCATCAGATGCTTTCCATAGTCATTGATCTCTGCATAATCGCTGTCTGTCAATTCATATACTGAAAGAATCGAGGAACCGGGGATGATATCATGAAACTGATTGTGAAGAACTTTTTCCCAATGATCCCAAAGTCCTTTGTCATCATATGATCCGCCGTTCAGCAAGTCCGTATAGGATATGGTTTCCAGTTTTTGAAGCAAAAACTCACTCTTGCGGTTATTCCGCTTGTTCTTTGCAATGGATGTATAGGTGCCGCGATGAAACTCCAGATACAGTTCCCCGACCCAGCGCGGAATCTCTTTTTTCTGTTCACAGGCTTTATCGAACTCTTCCCTGACCCGGTCCAGATGTGTAAGAAGAAATTCCATGTGCGTGACCGGCATGCCCGGAAGCCCGTAAGACAGTCTGCGCTGCACTTCCAGCATCTTGTCCGTCGGACCGCCGCCGCCATCTCCGAATCCGAAGGTGGTCAAAGAACGTGAAGAGTACTCTTTCTGGAGATATTTGTGCCAGGTGCCTTTAATTTCAGACGGCGTCAGTTTGCCGTTATATGTTGTGGTGCGTTCCGGCACAGGAGAGTATTTTTGCGTCGTTATGAAATTGGTAAAAATCTCTGTTCCGTCAATTCCCTTCCACAGGAAGGTATCGACAGGAAGAGTATTTGTGTCATTCCAGCTGATTTTAGATGTGACGAAGTGGCGGATTCCGCTCTTTTTTAGAATCTGGGGAAGCGCAGCACTGTAACCGAACACATCCGGAAGGAACAGAATATAGTTTTCCTTTCCGAATTCTTCTCTAAAGAAACGCTTTCCGTGCATAATCTGGCGGATAAAACTTTCTCCGCTTACGAGGTTGCAATCGGATTCCAGATACATCGCTCCTTCAGGCTCCCAGCGACCTTCCTTGATGCGTTCTTTCAGATCCTCGTACACCTTTGGAGCCGTTTCTTTCAGATATTGATACAGATTGGGCTGAGAAAGCATGAAACGGTATTCGGGGAAGCGCTTCATTAAAGCCAAAGCCGTGGAGATACTTCTCTGGACCTTCTCCATGGTCTGGAACCGGTTCCACTTCCACTCCACATCGATATGAGTGTGACCGATACAGTTGACAATCTTTTTTCCTTCCGGAGTACAGACTTTCGTATAGAACTCTGTATACAGATAATCAATCGCTTTTTCGACGGAAGCATAGAATTCGGGACTCTTTGGGATTCGTAAATCCAGAAGATTTACAGCATTTGTCATATGCTGCATGATTACCCGGTAGTCTTCTGAATCCGGGTCGGTAATCAGTGCGGTATCCAACATGACTCCAAGGTCATACCAGAGATGTTCGACCCGTTCTTCCACATAGAACAGTTCCATCCGGCATTCCACCGAACCGGGTTCCAGACTGAGGTAAAAATAATTGTACAGATCATAATCCGTATCCGGCGATAAAACGGCTTCCGTGTGATTGATGTCGAAACCCTGAACGATTTCACCGTTCAGATACAGAAGCCCCTGTGGGCTCATGCTTCCGTCTCGGGTACGGCCTGTGTCGCAAAGAAGGATCAGTCGGCAATGTTCTTTTTTGACAGGAGAACGGAACTTTGCCCGAAGCCAGACATGCCCGTCATATCCTTCATATCGCTGTGATGGTTCCGCAAGTTTCCACCCATTCAGGGGGGGCATATCGCTGTCTTTATAACCCGCATAAACATATTCGACCGGACCGATCGTGCCTGCGGGGAGAAGTCTCTCCTTTAATAGTTCATTAAGTATTACTCGAATTCGGTCTTCCTGAATCGTCATATGCCGTTCCTCCTGTTTTTCGGTATGATGATTTAATTGTATTGCATTTTCTAGAAGCGGAAAGTGATCGATTTTAATGCAAGCTTAATTGCATCAGCCGATGATTTTATCTGCGTCCGGGGCTAAAAGCGCTGACATGCTTTCATCTGCTGAAAAAGTGACATTTTCGAATTGGATTTCTGAAGCGTGCTCTATCGTTACATGCCGGAGAGGACTCCCTGTTTTGAGTCTGTTCCCAACTCCTGGACGCGTATCAATGACACCGGTATGAAAAGCAGTTTTCTTTCTCAGATGGAAGGAGCAATCGGAGAAGCGAATATCCCGGATATTATTTTTTTCTTCGTCGCCGATGATTATGATGCCGTTTTCCGCCTCAGCAGAGATTCGTTCAAATACAATATTCTGAATATGACCGACGTTGGTGGATGGATATCTCCGATTTGCCGTAATTGCAACTGCTTCAGCTTTTCCCCACCAGTTTTCAGGATCATACAGCCGGGTTTCGATTTTCATGTCATGAAGATACAGATTTTCAATGCTGCCTTTATCCCTAAGCTGCAGGGAAACGGCGCGGTTCGAATTCAGGACCGTACAATTGCTGATTTCAATATCGGTAAACAGGGATTCACTCTCCGACCCGATCTTAATAGCTGCGGATTTTGATTCAAGCGTACATCCGCTGATTCGGATATTTCTGCAGGAATCGTATTTCTGCGCGGCAACCGTATTCTTTAACACAATACAGTCATCAGCTGAGGTAATCCTGCAATCCTTTATGGTGACATTTTCGCAGCCGTCAGGATCGATTCCGTCGCAGTTAGCCATGGATAGATTGTTGCTGATTGTGATTTTGTTGATGAAAACATCTTTGCATCCGACCAGGTGCACTGTCCAGAAGGCGCTGTTCTGCAAGATAACGTCCTGCATTGAAAAGGATCGAACATTTTCAATATATAAAAGCGGCGCACGAGGATAGAACAGGCCTTCGATATGATCCTTATATTGTTTTCCGTGAAAAATCGGCTCATTTCCGTCAATGATGCCTGTGCCGCTGAAAGAAATATCCTCCGCACCCAGTGCGTGAATGAATTTCAACGGAGGACCGCCGTTGTAATCGCTGTTTGTAAAGGAAGGAACCTTTGATTCTGTATATGAAAAATGACCGCCTTCCGGAAGAAAATCATCCAGATTATCCGATGCTTTCCAGATACTGCCTTCTTCCAGAAGAATTTCGGTTTTGCCGAAGACCCGGACATAACCGGTTTTGAAAATGTGCCCGGAAGGAAAGCGTACAACGGTTTTTCCTTCCGTGGAAGCTGCGGCTTCCATAGCAGCGCGGACAGCAAATGTATCATTTGTCGTACCATTTCCGACTGCACCGAAATCCATAATATCGAGGATCATGAAATGCCTACCGGTTTATTTATCGTCAAGAATCCGTCTGACTTCCAACAGGAATAAGATCGCCATCGCTGTGCCGTAGGGCATTGGCCTGAGTTCAATCTGCTTGTAGAAATCAACGGATTCACGTCCCATGGGAGTTCCGTAGGAAACCTGGTGGAGCACACCGTTTTCATCAATCAGACTGAGGACCGGCTCCAGCGCGCGAAGCGCACAGGTCCGGTAGTCCGGATCCAGAATTCCCATGCGGACTCCTGAAAGGATGCCATAGCCGAATCCACAGGTGGCGCTCGCTTCCAGATAGGAGTCAGGATCATCTACAAGTGTATGCCACATTCCTTCAGGACTCTGATACCGTTTCAGCGCAGAGGCTTGGGTGATCAGTGTTTCGGCGAGGTAGCGTTCAAAAAACGGTTCACACTTGTTCAGGGAAAGTAATTCGGGAACAGCAGCGGTTATCCAGCTGTTACCGCGCCCCCAGAAGGCACCGGCAAAGTGATGACGACCGGCAAATGTCCATCCGTGATAAAACAGACCTGAGACGGGATCACAAAGGTAACGAATATGAAGCAGAAACTGGTAATGGGCTTCGTTGATCCATTCCGTGTTCTGTTCGATTCTTCCAATGTTTGCAAGAAAAAGAACCGCCATAAAGAGAGTGTCATCCCAGAGTTCCTGATGATTGAGAGTATCGGAAGTCAGATGCTGAAATCCGCCGCCTTCGGTGCGGGGAAGCTTTTCCATCAGCCACGCGGCCCATTCGCGGCAGATGGTTCCGTAGCGCTCATCCCGAGTCAGCTCGTACAGGCAGGACAAGGTCAGCATCGGAGCAGTCGTATTGACGTTTTTTCCGGGAAGGCCGTCTTTCAGCCGGGCATCATAATAAGCAATGATCTCGCTGAGTACAGCAGGGTCTTTCGTTTCCTGATAATATTTCCAGAAACCGTACAGACCGACACCCTGCGTCCATTCCCAATAACGGTATTTTTTAATTTCGTCCTTTGGAACATCCGTGGACTGCATTCCTTTTAAAAACTGTTCATCATCTTCGTATAAAACCGTTCTGAAATTCCGGATCAGAAGCTGCAACTTCTGATCTATTTCCTGTTTGAATTCCCGCATATTAGACTTCTCCTGTTCTGCTTCGGTCAAAATTCGGAAACTGTAATGCTTGGTCAATCTAATCGCTGCAATAAAAATACAGCGGCTTCGTGTTTTTTCAATGTAATGCTGAGAAAACCGGAACTATGGAAAACAGTATTCTTCCAAAGATCCTGGCACAGCAGGTTTCCTTCAAGTCTCAAATCAGAAAATGAGAGAGACGTAGTTAGCACTTCTTCTCCGATATTGAACAGCGCAGCATACGTTCCGCCTTCCGCACAGTGAGCTGTCCATAAGACCAGTTCCGTGCCTTGCACCTTTTTACGCCAGACAGGATGGGAATATCTGGCCAGACGGTGCATTCTTAATATCTCCCGGTTTGTTACAAGCTGCAGACTGAATGAATCGAAGCCGGTCATTTCACCGCCGATCATAAGAGGGGAGCGCATAATACACCAGAGCGACATCATTGTAATCTGCTCCTCCTCCGTAAAGCGGGTCCATTCCGAAGGATCATCCGTCTGACGCAGCGGGCCGATCGGAAGCATGTCCGCATCCGGCCAATGTCCGTTTCCTGCGTGATGACACCAGGTCTTTGCCCTATCAAACATATCATAAAGCAGTTTCCAGTCATCCCAAAAGTCATCTGTAATACGCCACATGCAGGCTGTGTTTTTAAATAATTTTGCTTTCTCCGGCAGAGCAGGACCCGGCGAAAGACTCAGGAGCATTTTTCGCCCGCAGGTTTTATGTGCGCGGCTGATGAGGAGGAGTTCTTCCTCAGCATGCGGAAGTTCCCGGCAGATATCGTCAAGCTTGATAAAATCCACGCCCCAGGAAGCATATAAAGAAAACAAACTGTTGTAATATTCCAGAGCACCTTCTTTTTTGGGATCAACTCCGTACATATCGGTATTCCAGGAACATACACTGGAGATATCAGCAATTTCTCCTGCTGTCCGGTCCGTGCCGAGAATCTTTGTGTTCAGATGTACAGCCTGGCGTGGAATGCCGCGCATTATATGGATTCCGAACTTCAGTCCCATCCGGTGAATTTCATCGGCAAGTGGAGCAAAGCCCTTTCCGCCTGCGGCTGACGGGAATCGGTTGACAGCAGGCATAAGGCGTGAAAAATCATCCATTTCTAGCACAGCAAACGGCCGGTACATATGGCCGTTTGCTCCGGGTTCGGACCATTGAATATCCACGACCACATATTCCCAGCCGAATGGTTTGAGATGATCAGCCATATAACGAGCATTCTGAAGAACTACTTTTTCTGTTACGGCAGCACCGTAACAGTCCCAGCTGTTCCATCCCATAGGGGCATGTTGCATCGTCATTTAGAAAGACCCTTTCTGAAAGATTTGCATACTTTTTACTCTCATATTATATTCGGTATGGAACACTTAATCAACGAAAACAATCAAAAAACTCTCTCTTTACCTTGAGAAAAAAGGAACAAAAACATAAAAGCCTGATTCGGTAGTGAATCAGGCTTTAAATCGTTGCCGTATAGATCAATCACGATAGACTTTCATGGAATGGAAATGTTTGGTGAAAGGGAAGAGAAGCGGAACCGTATCAGAATACTTCTGGTATTCGGGATCGAGTCCGTAGGACTTCTCATGACGAAGTTCAAGACGCTGTGCGGAATTGTACATAACGAAGGTGATGAGCGCCAGAGCAACGAGAACAATGATCCACTGTGCACCTTTGACCGCACCGATACCTGAGACTGTGACACCGACCCAGAACAGGATCTCTGAGAAGTAGTTTGGGCAGCGTACGATTTTGAACAGACCTTTATCACAGAAACGTTTGGGGTTTTCCTTCTTGGCGGCGGATTTCTGCTTATCAGCGGTGGCTTCTCCTATGATAGCGACAGCCATGATGACAATTCCGATATAAGCAAAAACGTTATCTTTGGCCTGATTGATGAAACGGTAGCTGACGGCGGACGTTTCCGCAGTGTACATGAACATGGAGTACGCCCACATGAAGATCGATACAGGAATGGGCATGGCTTTTGTGGAACCGGTGCTTTCCAGAGTTTTCTTGTAGGCGGCATTCGTCAGCTCGCGTTTTAATATGTAACCTCCAAGGCGATAGCCGTAAATCATGAATAAACATGCCATGATGGCAACTGCGACGCTGATCTGCCGGGTAACAAGACCGAAAATCAGAAGATACGCGCCGATGCACATGACGGAAAAACCGTAACCGACGGACATGAACCAGACGAACTCTTTAAAGCCCATGCAGCAGCCGACAGCAGCTACAAGCACGATGCTCCACATGAACAGTGGCCAAACCTGGCCGATGTATGATGGGTCAAGATGGAACATTATTCTTTCCTCCCAAAGTATTCTTTGATGTATTCTGCAAAGGATGCTTCACCGGTGACGTCTTTGCCTACCAGATCATGCGACAGCGTCCACTTGGAGAAGAGGATGATGTCATGCTTGCCGGCTTTTTTGATGGCCGGCATATTGGCGAGAATTCCGAACATCCAGACAGGACTGTCTTTGATGATTACGGGTTTGCCGGCTGCGCGGAAGCACAATTTTGCCATTTCTTCATAGGTATAGGTTTCCTTTCCGCCAACTTCATAGATCGCATTTTCATCATTCATATGGTCGTAAATGAATTTTGCAAAGTCGGGGCAGTCGACCACATTGGCCTTGATATCGTGATAGCCTTTGAGTAGCTGCATTTCACCCTTGTCCACATATGGCTTGAAGACCTTGGCGATATCATAGAAATATCCGGTCGGGCGATAGATGACATATGGAATGCCGCCTTTTTTCAGTTCCTGCTCAAACATGTATTTTGCATGCAGCATCGGAACCTTCTCTGCGCCGGGCTGGTCGCATGCGATGACGGAGATATAGTTGAATTTCTTAACCCCTGCGGCTTTTGCTTCATTATAGAGGTTCAGATTGCCCTGATAGTCGATATCATAGGATGTGAACTTTGTGGAAGCGGTGGTAAGTCCCATCGTGGTGATGACATTGTCCGCTCCATCGCAAAGTCCTTTCAGGGTTTCCGGATTGGTAGCGTCGATAGCCCGGAAGGTGTACTTTCCTTCAAGGCCGTTGTTTTCTTTTTCTTTCAGGTCTGCCGCAATGACTTCACAGCCGTTTTGAGTGAGGACCTTCAGAATTTCAAAGCCCAGGTTGCCAAAGGCTCCTGCCAATACAATCTTCATAATAATCCCTCCTTGAATGTTTTTTATATCTTGCCGGATTAACCGAACAATACTTCTGTAAACAGACGGCCTGTTTTTTCCGTACCCCAGGTTTGCAGAAATGCGTCTGTGGCAGGACCGCCGTGGGAAAGGAGACCGTCGCGGTAGGCATTTGCTTTTATCTGCTTTTCCGCTTCTTCACAGGAAGGAGCATCTGCAAGAAGATCCAGATAGCGAGCACTGTATGCTCTGATCAAAGCAGACAGATCTTCCGCCTGTTCATCGGATGCAGCCTTGGCGATCGATGCATGGTAATGAATATCATCATACCAGCAGGGTTTCTGAGGAATATTCGGGATATGATCATATTTGTCCTTGATGGCTTGGAACGGCGCCTCATTTCTGGGAATGGTGAGCAGCGTATCATACAGTTCCATTAACAGAGTATGCTTTCCCTGTGCGACAATCAGATCCAGGGAAAACAGAGGACCATCGATGAAAAAGGGATTCACAATCATGGATTCCATCTGCATTGCGCCGCCCATGCCGGAAGCTTTCATCAGGGAGACATGTCCCATTTCCGATGAATCATAGCCCTTGGCTGTAAAATCCAGACCGACCATCTGAAAAGTTTCGTAATCCGAGACGGGTCCCGGAATCATGTTGAATTTCTGGTTCAGTTTCTCAAAAATTTCTTCTGTCAGCATTTTTTACACCTCAACCGGAACGATTTGGCGGACATCATAACCTTGTTTGACAAAATCCGTATCATACATTTCGTACAGATAGGGGACTGCACGCACAACTGCAACTTCCACAGCGGCAGCTTTCAGTGCATCATATGGAATGCCTTTGAATGCCAGCAGCTTTTTGAATTCATCCGAAGTGTTGCTGTAAAACTCTGCGTGTGCCATGACCTGAAGCCCGTGGGAATCTCTGGGATTTCCGTAGTATTCGAAAATAGCCATGCTGACATTTCTGTTCTTTTCCAGACCGATGAACTTACTTCCGCCTTCGGATACAAACCAGAATGCCCCATCCATATAGGTATACTCAATCGGGGTGCAGCGGATATAATCGCCATAGCCTGTAGCGAAACCGCAGGTGTTATGTGCTTTGATAAAATTTTGGATATGATCTAATGCTGCCTTTGGATCCATGTGCTTTGCGGTCTTTTGCTGCTCAATCCAAAAGTTCTGAAAATGCTGAAAATCGGGTTTGAATTCGCTCATTGGCAGATAGTCCTTTCTTTTTTTATTATCCGCACGGGCGGGACAGAAAAAAAGGACAGACTATCTTACGCCCGATGCTGATGCACGGAGCGGAAGATTCTGTTCTTCATATGTTCAATGATCGTTGGCATGGGAGCCCCCTCTTTTATGAACATATTCATAATAACGAAGAAAGGACTTTTTGTCAAGTTCTTTCCGGTGCAATTGCACAGGCACAGGGCTACATGGTCATATCTTTGGTTCGCAGATGATAATCTGCAATCAAAAAAACAGCCGTGAAAAAAGGCTGTCCCATAATATAAGTAGGTATGATGCGAAATGACTGCCGGACTTGGAATTCTCCCTATACAAAACCGTAGAATTCCAGGAACTGCACGGTCTCCGGGCGGGATGGGTGATACAGAATCTGATCGACCGTTCCTGCTTCCAGAAGTTCTCCTGCATGCAGGTAAATAGCCTCGTCGGCTATACGCCGCGCCTGCTGCAGACTGTGTGTGATCAGAAGAACGGCACAGCCGGTTTCCCGCACATATTCTTTGATCAGTTCTTCCGCCAGAAGTGTGCTTTCACGATCCATTGCAGCGGTAGGTTCGTCTAAAATCAGCAGATCATAAGTGCCCATGAGCAGCCGGGCTAAAGCCATGCGGGCTGTTTCCCCGCCGGACAGCCTGTCAGCCCTTTTTTTCGCCAGATCGTTGATTTTAAGAGCATCCATTCTTCGGGAAGCAAGTTCTTTATCATGCTTGTTGAGCATCAGATTCGCATAAACGCTCATATGAAAACCGTAACTTTTCTGAGGAAGGTATCCGACAGATCCATCTGCCAGGGGATGGTTTTTCTGATCGGACGGTTCGATCCCCGCAAGAACTTTTGCTAAAGTGGACTTTCCGCTTCCATTGCTGCCGATTACTGCAGTAATCTTTCCTTTGACAAGTTCAAAATCAGGGAAATGAAGGACAACTTTCTTTTCATATGTTTTTGTAAAAGCGGAGATCTTCATTTTGACAGCCTCTTCTGGAGCAGTGTAATTAAAATGTTAATCATCAGAGAAGCCCCCATCAGAATGATTCCGAGAGCGATTCCAAGCGTAAAATTGCCTCGATTGGTATATTGCATTATGGCGGTGGTCATGACATTGGTCTTCCATGCGATAGCTCCGCCTACCATGGATACAGCACCGACCTCGGCGATCGCTCTTGAGAAAGCCAGAAGATAAGCAGAAAAGATGGGATAGATACATTCATTGCCCAACAGAAGGAAGGTTTTCCATTTGGAGAACCCCATGCCTTTTGCGGTTTCCATCATTCGCGGAGCAATTCCGGCAGTATAGGTTTCCATGTTTCCGATTACGATCGGCGTAATCAGAGCAATCTGCGCAATAATCATGATCTCCACTGTAAACAGGAGTTTCAGATGCCTGAAAGGCCCGACACCGGAGAAAAGAAGATAAAACAGAAGACCGCATACCACGGGAGGAGTTCCCATCAAAGTACGGTTGATCACAACAAGAGCATCTCTGCCCCGAAAACGGCGGGAACCGAGCCACATTCCAATCGGAGCGCCGATCAAAAGTGCACAGACAGAACTGGTCAGGCTCATGCGCGCGGTGACCTGAAGGATATTGATCAGCTCAGCGTTGCCTGACAGAATCAGTTCAATTGCTTTGATGAATGCGGATTTCAATTGCGCCTCTTAGTTAATTGAGTAAGAATATTGATAAAGGCCCCATGCGAAGGCACAGGGCCTTTTACAGGTGAATGATCAGATAACTCCGTCGTTTGCGACAAAACTCAGGAAGGTAGCTTTATCCGTCAGAATATAAGCTCCCATTTGCTCCGCCATGACAAGGCATGCACCCATACCGGCATTGGCAGAAGTATACCAGTCAGTATATGCGGCAAAAGAATCTGCTTCTGCGGTAATTCCAAGCTCACTCGGCCACAGAGAAAGTTCCTTGGTGTGAGTTCCGGAACCGTCACCGCGGGAAATGAAGGTGAACTTTCCATCCGCAATCAGCTTAAAGGCATCCAAAACAGTAGCGGCTTCTGCAACTTTGGCAGGATCCTGAGACGGTCCGCACAGAACGAAGAAGTTGTACAGGAAGGGAGTGCGTTCTGCGGCGAACCCTTCAACAACACGGGCAAATCCGGCTTCGACAAAAGCATCTTCCTGCTTCTTGGCATGAACCAGAATAATGTCCGCATTGCCCATCTTGGCGTTGGCAATCGCTTTACCGGTGCCTGCGGAGTAAATCTCTACTTCATAACCGTATTTGGATTCAAACATGGGAAGGATTTTTCCCAGAAGGCCGGAGTCATTGACCGATGTGGTTGTGGACAGGCGGATTTTTTTGGTTCCCTCCGTCGCAGGAGCGATCTCACCGTCATATACGGAGATATTTTCAAGAACATAGAACAGATTGGAGCCGAATTCTTCCACTCCATAGGCAGCAGCTGCATCCAGAGCTTCCTTGCTGTTCAGCCATTTATAAAGAGCATCGGCTCCCGCTGTGTTTAACGCAACATCGCTCACAGCGTTTCCGTCCGCATCCACAAAGGGAGCTTCCTGATTTACAGCCAAAACAGCATAGGTGTTTTTCATGCTGTCATCTGCTTCTTTCAGAATAACGGTATTGACAACGACACCGTTATTCTCAGGTTCTTTAGCAGGTTCTGCTGCGGGCTCGGATTCTTTAGCCGGTTCAGCCACGACCTCAGGTTCTTTTTCAGGTTCGGTTTTTGGTTCCGGCTCTTTGGCAGGTTCCGCAGCGGTGGCAGGTTTATCTGCCTGGGCAGCGGGTGCAGCCGGTTCTGCCTTTGGGGCGCAGGCGAGAATGCTTAACAGTGTCAGGCATGCCAGTAACAGTGCAACAATTCGTTTCATTTTATCCTCCTAAATCAATTACAGCCATACCTCCACCAAAAATGCCCGTTCCTTCGGCAGGGCAGTTCAGGTTTCGAATATGGCTCGTCCACCGGTATCGAAACGATATATTAGCGGGATCTCTCAGGAGGTCAGGCTGATTGTCTCTTTCATTATACAGTGCAGTTTTTGTTTGTCAATCGATTTAGATCTCCTTTCACCGTGAAAAAGAGCAGAGGACTGTTTTCCTCTGCTCTTGAAGAACTATAAAATCGGATCAGCAGCTGCGGAGCGTGGCAATGAGTTTTCTGAGATCTTCCCTGTCCCAGATCACGGGTACCGGATAAAGCGGGTTCGCTTCTTTCAGGGCCCATGTTATGATTTGTTCCACATCTTTATCCTGAATGACGTCCACACCCTCTGGAATGTTCATCTTCCGTTTCATATCCTCAATCCAGAGAATGAAGTTCTCAGCTTTCTCCGCAACAGTGCTGCCGGCAATTCCGCACACATCAGCAAGGTCGGCCAGTCGCTCGTGAACTGCAGCACCGAACTGCCGCATAACATGCGGAAGAATGATGCTCATGGCAAGACCGTGCGGTGTCCCGTACAGTCCGCCAAGCGTGTGCCCAACCGCATGAACATATCCGACACAGCCGCGTGTAAATGCGCGGCCTGCAAAAAATGCCGCACGCTGCATGTTCTGACGGGCATTCAGGTCAGAACCATTTTCATAGGCGATAAGAAGATTGTCATAGATCAGTTTAACAGCATCTTTTGACAGCTGATCTTCCAGCTTGGTGTTGTAGGTATGGTTTGTATAGGCTTCCACAGCATGGCAGAGAGCGTCCATTCCGGTGGTAGCGGTTACAAACGGAGGAAGACCGGTGGTCAGTTCCGGGTCCAGGATGGCATATTTGGGAATGATGGCGGGATCGTTGATAGATGCCTTGTGATGCGTGACCGAATCCGTGATAACAGCAGCCACGGTTGTTTCCGATCCGGTTCCGGCAGTGGTGGGAATAGCAAAGAACAGCGGAATGCGGTGGTGCACCTTCAATATTCCCTGAAGCTGCGCTACGGTTTTCCTTGGGTGAACGCTCTTGGCCGCGATACCTTTTGCGCAATCCATAGGAGCACCGCCGCCGAACGCCACCAGACATTCGCATTTTTCATCCCGGTATACTTGATAGCCGGCCTCCACATTATCACTGGTTGGATTTCGCTCAATGTCATAGAACAGGGCATACTCCATCTCGGCTTCCTTCAGGGAAGCAAGCATTTTGTCCAAAAGTCCCAGTTTCATCAGATTCGCGTCTGTTACGACAAGCGCTTTTTTCGCACCTTTTTCTTTCATAAACTGAGGAAGCTTGGCAATACTGCCGGAACCTTCGATATATTCGGGCATCCGGTATCTTAAGAAGTAGTTGGCCAGTTTCATGACTCCCTGAAAAATTCTGCACCAGATTTTGTTGAGCATATATTTGCCTCCTTTTTGCGTTTGATCTTGAAAAACCGGTTTTTGCCCGTTTTTTGTCATAATAATAGCGCCGATGGGACAGACTTTACGACAGATTCCGCAGCCGATGCAGGCATCTGGTACTTTTAACTCGGCTATGGTGCGGATATCCCCGTGTTCTTTTGGCAGAGTCAATGCAAGACAGCCCTTCGGACAGTTTTCTATACAGACGCTGCAGCCTGCACATGTCAGAATGTTGACGGCGGGTTTCTCCCACCCCGACTTTGGAATGCGTTGTTCTTTTTCGCCAAGCTCATTCAGAATAGCACTTTTGGGACAGAGCTTTCCGCAGAGACCGCAGCTGATACAGATGTTCTGGTCAATTTTATGAGACTGTTTCAATTCTCCTGAGATGGCTTTGACAGGACAGTTTTTTGCACAGACTGTGCAGCCGATACAATCTGACTCAACGATGGAATATGCGCACATGATTTTATCCTCCGCAAACCGGGCTCATCAGCTGAACCTGATCGCCGTCTACTAGACGGCTGTTCTTTTTACCCTGCTTCCCGTTGATCATAATGATACATCCGTCGATATCGGCGGCGGTTACCTGAGTGGTCGGCTTCACGCGTTTGGCTTCCGAAAGCAGAATGGGGTAGAGTTCCTTGACGGAGGATACATCGGCATCCATTTCTTTCAGCCCGGTGTCGAGACGCAACAGACCGAACAGCTTGACATGCACCATATGATTCCCTCCTGTTTACAGTATACCGAGCCGTTTTAACGTACGTTCTGTTGGAACACCATCTCTGTCCCAGCCTCTTGCCCGGTAATAAGTCTTTTTCATTTTTTCCAAAGGCACCTTCGTTCTGGGATCGTTGGGATCTTGAGGTTCCTCTGTCAGGCGCTTCGGAAGAGCATCATCCTTTGCACGGATGCCGAAACGGGTGGAAACCCAGCGGTCCATCGTGTAACCGCGCTCTCCGTAGCGAAGATAACGCCCGAAAGTCATTTTCATTCCCACCGCATACTGGATTCCTTTGGTCTGCGGGAACACCGGAAGATGCAATGCAAGCGTCAAAGGAAAACGGTTCATGAAGCGTACTGCCCATCCGATGTGAGGAATCGCCCAGTTGGCGATCCGGGTTATGATTCCGTTGGGACGGGTGATCAGAAATCCGGGGAAGAAGGCATAGGAAGTGAACAGACACTGCCCTGTGGCGGAGATCATTTCCATCAGATCCTGGAACATCATCGTAAAATCGCCTTTTGCTTTATATGTCAGAGGATCGGTATAGAGCCCCAGACCTTCCAGAATCACCAGGTATCCCGCATTCAGATGACAACCTCCGCGATTGCTGACTGCATATCCAAGACCCTGCCCGACAGCCCGCCTTGGTTCATATGCCGCCAGTTCCAACCCTTTGGACTGGATGGCGAATTCGGTTCCGCCGTACTTTTGAGATAAGCGCCGGCTGCCTTCGGCCAGCTCGTTTCCGATGCCACGCCTGTAAGCAATATCTTCAAAAAGTTTGCTGAGACCTTCTGTTTTACCGAAGGAAAGCCCGCTGTTCCAGATGCCTTTTTCATTGGCTTCCATCGCCCAGGCGATTGTGTTTGCACAGGAGATGGTATCAAGTCCCAGCTCATCCAGTTCGTTGTTCCAGCGGAGGATATTTTCAAGATTATCATTGCAGATGCCGCCGCCGAGGAGCACCAGGGTTTCCAGTTCCGGACCTTTGACTGTTCTTCCGTTTACATCCACTGTCCGAGCACACTTGATCGGGCAGGTCAGGCAGCCCTTGTTAACGATATTGTGCTCCTCTGCCAGAGTTTCACCGTTAACGCTTTCAAAACGGTCATACTGTCCGGCACTATAGTTTTTGGTGGACAGCATGCCTCTCATCTGCATGGAACTGACCAGACCGGCGGTGCCGAGACGGGGAAGCTGGTTGCCGGTCAGAGGATGTTTGCGAAGGTATGAAAACCACTTCTGATTCCATTTTTCATTCTTTTCAGGATCGAAAACAGGGATGGTATGGTTGCCGGTAACAGAAATGGCTTTTAAGTTTTTCCATCCGAATACGGCGCCGACGCCGGTACGTCCGGCTGCGCGTTCGCCACTGAGGACTGCACTGTATACGACAAGATTTTCTCCTCCGGGACCAATTATAAGCTGACCGAAAGCTCGATGAGTTCCCCACTTTTTCACAAGAAGAGATTCCAGCTTTTCCTGCCCTTCGGTGGATTTCAGTCCCCAGAGACCGTCTTCGTCAGCATCATGGAAAAAGAATTCACCGTTATCAATCTCGATCCAGGTGTGACCCGGGCACTTTCCTTTCAGAATCAGAGCATCAATACCTGCTTTTTTCAGATGATATCCAAAGCTCCCCCCACAGTTTGAGGAAGTCAGGATTCCGGTCTGTGGCGAAATGCAGGAAAGATCGAATCTTCCGGAGGAAGGAGCACCGGTTCCGGTCATAGGACCGGTTGAGACAACCACCCAGTTTTCTTCGGAGAATGCTTTTTCCTGACCGGACAGATGATCGTTCAGCACTTTTGCAGCCATGATTTTACCGCCGATATATTTTTCACGGTCTTCATCTGTCCAGGGATAATTTTCGACGGTATGTTCTGTCAAATCAACCAGAACAACCCGGTCCATATATCCACCGTATTTTGTCGCCATATCGATCCTCCAGTACCATGATGCACTCAGAACAGTTAGATAACTGATCTGTATTTTTTCATATCATAATATATCATTTTGTCAGAAAAATGTAAACAGAACGCGCACTGCAACAGTGAACGAGTTTAGGACTTTTCTCTATTTGCTGAACGAAATTTCGGACGTGTATTTTGCGACAAGAAGCAAGGAATCAAGGAATGAGAATTGTCCGGATTGACACTGCCATAGCAGAATGCTATAGTCTCAATGTCGTCAATAAGATGCAGGAGCAGGTAATAATATTATGAAGCGGTATGCCATTTTCGACATGGACGGAACATTGATTGATTCAATCGGCAGATGGGGCGAAGTATGCCGCGTCTGCCTGGCTGAATGGAATGTTGTTTCCGATGCGAGGTATTTAGCCGCCGAAACAGGTCCCATGACGTTTGCGGATGCGGCAGCTTTTCTGATAAAAACATATGCCCTGCCTGTCCCGACAGAGGAATTCGAAAAGATGCTGAAAAAGGCATCTGAGCAGATGTACTTCGGACCGATTCCCGAGAAGGACGGGATAAGGAACTATCTCACTGAACTGAAAAAATGCGGTGTGCAAATGTGCGTGGTTTCAGCAACTCCGAAGTATCTGGTCGAGGCATGTCTTGAACGCATCGGACTGCTGACATTTTTTGATTTTATCCTTTCATGCGAGGAAGTAGGCGTTGGAAAAGAAAGCCCCGCGGCTTTTCTTAAGGCAGCAGAGCGTTTCGACGCGAAACCGAAAGAGATCTCTGTATTTGATGATTCCTATGGACCGCTTCTGACGGCAAAAAAAGCCGGTTTTTATACGGTTGCCGTTTATGACGCGTACGCTTCCCGGTGGAATTATTCCGCTGCGCTTGCCGACAGAGCGATTACGGACTGGAACGAAGCAAGGAAAGCGGATTGCTGAAAAAAAGAAAACGAATTAGATAGAAGGGGCCCGGTCAAGAAGAGAAAGAACCTTGACCGCTGTGGAGGCGCCTTCTTTTATTACACTTTCAATTCTGGAATGAATATGGCTGCAATTGCCGGCAGGTAAGATCCAGTCCGGAATCTTCCTGCCTTCGAGAAGTTCCCGCTGGGGAAGAAGTCCGACTGCAGAGAGAAGGAGACGGCAGGGAATAAAACGTCCGTCCGAAAGTGTTACTCCCGAAAGAGAAGGCATCCCCTTGATTTCCAGGATCGTGGTGCCGGGAAGAAAACAGATATCCCGTCCTGTCAGCCTTGCCCGGTTGACCGGCAGCCCCGTCATATGGGATTCTTTTTCAACGACGGTGACTTTCAGTCCAAGCTCCAGCAGCTGCCAGGCCATAATCAAACCGATATCCCCGCTTCCCAGTATCACGGCAGGACCTTCCGGAAGATAGTGATGGCAGTTGATCATTTCCTGCATCTGTCCGGCAGTAAATGCTCCGGATGGCCTGGTTCCTGTCACAGGCAAGGAACCAAACGGGATTTCGCGGCAGCCTGTTGCAAGGATCAAAAGCCGGAAACGGATGATATGACCGTTCGAGAGCAAGGCGCTGCGATCGGGAAAAAGGCGGATGACCGTCGTGCTGCAAAAACAGGGAATATCCTTTGGAAAATCCATTAAAAGCGTCTCTGCATAATCTCTTCCGTCCAAGCCGGCACCGAAGCCTGTATGAGCGCATTGCAGAAGGATTCCACCGAGTGAGGGCTTGTGTTCTATTATTGCTATGGATCGGCATCCGGACAGCCATAGAGTTTTTGCCGCACTGATGCCTGCGGCACCGCCCCCGATAATCAGCACATCATATTGTTCCTTCATGGGAGCGCTCCTTTTCCTTGAGAAGATGCTCGATTTCATACCTGCATCGGCTTCCCTGGCAGGTTCCCATCCCACAGCCGGTACGGTGCTTTATACCATCAAATGTGACAGCACCCCTTAAGATTGCTGCCTGCACTTCCGCTTTGCGGATGTTTTCGCACTGACAGATAATGGGAGAGTCTGCGGAGCAATGAATGGCTTTGCGCTCCGGTAGAAAGTTCGGATTTTGCTGTGCTTCCAGGACAGATGCGCAGTCGGATGCGAGAAGCGTGCCGAGTTCATTCGCACAGGTTAAACCGGGTGTCTTGACTCCAATCAAACTCCAAAACGTTTTTTCTGGACGCTGAATGCAAAAGTCACGGATGTCTTTTCCGTCCGATGTTTCCGGGTTGACTCTGATTCCTCCGAAGGAACGGATTACATTGTGAAAATCCAAAGACGGCATTAATTTGGAGGCTTCTTTCCGAATGACGGACAGCCCTTCCGAGGTTGTAGCATATTCTGCGGCATAGGGGCGGGGAGGAGAATCCAGTAAAAGGTTTCCTTCCGTACATGGCACAGCAGTGATGCCCTTTCCGTTTTCCGTTTCTTCAAAAAGAATCAGACCGGGATGGGAGGATCGTGAATCGAACACATAGAAATCGGCTCCGTCCAATCTGATGCGGACAGAGGGAGGAAACAGCATATCCTGAATGTTAACGGCAGATCTGCCTGCGCAATTGATGATTGCTTTTGAAAAAATCTCTTTGTCGGCGGTCTCGATTCGGTACTGCCCGCCCTCTTTTTCCAGAGAAACAACCGGTGAGTTCAGCAAAATCTCACAGCCGTTTGCCCTTGCGTTTTCAAATGCGGCAATGCCAAGTTTCCAGGGATTGACGGTACCGGTCGACGGAGCATACAGGGCGTACCGCACGGAAGAGGAAAGCATGGGTTCTATTTCTCTGGCTTCATCACCGCTGATCAGACGGAGATTCGGAATGCCGTTTTTCTGCCCCTGCTCCAGCTTCTTTCGCAAAACAGACAAACCCTGCTCTCCGTAGGCGGTCATCAGACTTCCGCATCGGGAAAAAGGGACATCAAGTTCACGGGAAAGGTCATCAAATGAAGAGTTTGCCCGAACGGTCAGTGATGCTTTCAGACTGCCGGGGTGATGATCATATCCTGCATAGATTATGGCGGAATTCGCGCGGGTGATTTCCATGCAGACATCTTCCCTTGTTTCAATCAAAACAACGGAAAGCCGGTAACGCATTAAATTCCGGGCAGCGAAGCATCCCAGCACCCCACCGCCGATAACAGCAACATCAAAGGATTTCATCTTCAAGATATGGAATGATTTCTCCGGGACGATCCAGGGTATATCCACCCATTTGGGTCAGCTTTTCACGGAAAGCGTCACTTTTCAGGACGGAAAGCATTTTCTGAACCATGGGCGTTTCAAAAGCGTGATCGGGAATCAGCAAATCATATTCTTCAATGCAAACGGGAAGGAAGTCAAGGTCATACAGTTTTGCGGCAGAATAAATCCCCATGCCGGCGTCAGCGCTTCCGCTCGCAATCTGGGCGGCGACAGAGGTGTGCGTCAATTCTTCCCGATCATAACCGTATATCTTTTCCGGTACGATATGATTCTCTTTGCACAGATAATCGGCCAGAATCCTTGTTCCGGATCCTTTCTGCCGGTTGACATAGCGGATACCCGTACGCGCGACATCTTTGAAAGAACGGATATTGAGCGGATTGCCTTTCGCAATCATCAGACCCTGATTTCTGCCGACACAACGGATAAGTTTAACACCTCCGTGCGGGAAGTATTTTCGAAGGAAGGAAATGTTGTAACGGCCGGTCTCGGTGTCCAGAAGATGACAGCCTGCTGCATGAGCTTCTCCGCGCCGGATGGCCATGATGCCGCCCATGGAGCCCACGTGGGAGGAACTCATGAACAGCCCCGGATCGGTACGATGAAGCAAATCTCCTATTTCATCGAGAAGAGGATCGTGGCTCCCGATTACTACCAATGTGTTTTTCAGCTTTTCGATCGGACTGAGCAGCTGAATGCTAACCTGCGTACCTGCTTCATAACCCTCTGTACCCTGGGGAATCCTGAGAATGCCATCGGCTTTCATGAAGGAAGAGACTACACCGCTGCCTCGGTTAAGAGGAGAAGCCATGAGTTTTTCCCCTACATATCCCATACGAACCCGGACAAACTCTTCGTATTTCAATCCGGAAACAACAGGACGGGTCAGAAAGGCGGAGGTAACCGGACAGGAAGAGGGTTTGGTATGGAACCAGCGATTGATCAAAGGATGTAAAAATTCCTCGATGACCAGAATGCCGGACACGGGATAACCGGGAATGCCCAGGACCGGTTTGCCGTAAATCGCTCCTAAAATAGCAGGCTTTCCGGGCTTCATAGCGATACCGTGGAAAAATACCTTGCCAAGCGAACGGATGGCTTCAGCGGAATAGTCTTCACGCCCTGCGGAGGAACCTGCATTTAAAAGTACGATATCACATTCTTCAGCGGCATGGCGGAGAGCATCTCGGATCAGTTCAAACCGGTCAGGGACGATGGGGTAGAGTTTCGGTATTGCACCCCATTCATGAATCATTGCGGAAAAGATCGACCCGTTGAATTCCAGTATTTCACCGGGCTTGGGGTCTGCACAGGGAGATACAATTTCATCTCCGGTCGGGATGATGCCGATCAGAGGAAGTTTTATAACGCGAACGGCAAGGATACCGCCTGCAATCATAGCTCCGATAGCTGATGGGGTGATTTTTGTATAAGAAGGGAGAATCATTTCTCCGGCGCAGATATCCTCGCCAATCTGGCGGATATGCTGCCATGGAGCAGCTGCGCTGTAAATCATAACGGAACCATCGTCCTGAAGGAGGATTTCCTCGACCATGATGACCGCATCCATTCCATCCGGAATCTGATCCCCGGTATCAACGACGGCAAATCTGCCCGCCGCAATCCGCACCGGAGTGGTATCCGTTGCGCCGAAAGTGTCCGATGCATAGACGGCGATTCCGTCCATTGCACTAGCTGCGTAATGAGGTGCGCAACCATGTGCGTAGACCGCTTCCGAAGTGATTCGTCCGCAAGATTCTGAAACGGGAACTGTTTCTTCCGTACTGTCGAATCCCAGATCGGTCAAATCTTTCAGATATGCCTCTTTAGCAGTGTCCAGCGGGGTGTTGGTCAAATACTCAAATCCCATTTTGATCCTCCGTAAAACAATAAACTTGAATTTCGGTCCCTTTCATGAGCCCTTCGCAGTCGCGACTAACACAAAAGTATCCGTCGGCGGCAGACAGTGCGGTAATCAGTCCGGATTTTGTCCTGATCGGTTCCGCAATCAGATGATCTTCTTTTTGAGTAAGTCGGCACGCACAATAGAGCGCACGTCCATGATTGGCACTGATGTTTTCCGAAAGCCGCGCGGAAACACAACGGGGCTTGGTCGGTTTTCCGCCAAGGGCGGTCATCAGCGGACGGATAAAAAGCTCCGTTACAAAAAATGCGGCAACAGGATGCCCGGGAAGGCCGATGACCGGCTTGCTTTCGCAACGGCCCAGAATAGTCGGTTTTCCGGGCTTTATGGCAAGACCGTGGAAGAGCACGGTCCCGAAAGATTCAATGACCCGGCAGGAAGCATCTTTAACGCCAACGCTGCTTCCACCGGAAAGAATCACGGCATCACATTCTGAAAGGGCCATACCAACAGCAGATTTTAACTGCTCTTCCTCGTCGGGGACGATGCCATACGAAATGGGTACTGCTCCATAGGTAGAAATCTGGGCGGCTAAAAGAAGGCTGTTTACATCACGGATTTGTCCCGGAGCAGGAACTTGATCCGGAGCAACGAGTTCATCTCCGGTTGAAATAATTCCTACGCGGGGAACACAATAAACCGGAATCTCGGTAAAGCCCATAGCTGACAAAGCGCCAACGTCCTGTGAGCGGATTATCTGTCCCTTTGGAAGGACCTGCTTTCCGGGAAACACATCATCCCCGCGAAAGATTATGTTTTCACCGGGAGCAACCGGCTTTGCAACGCCTATTGTTCCATCACCGTAGTCTTCTGCATATTCCAGCATGACGATACTGTCGGCACCTGCCGGAACAGCACCGCCGGTTGGAATTGCAGCGCAGCATCCTTCCAGTAGAGAAAAGCCGGTGCTTTCCCCCATACGGATCTGTGCCTGAACGGCCAGAATGGCCGGAATGGAATCACTGCATCCGAAAACATCCCTCGCCCTAAGAGCATATCCGTCTACGGTGGAACGATTGAAATCCGGCACGTACTCTTTGGAAATAATGTCTTCCGCCAGAATCCGCCCAAGCGCTTTGGACAGAGAAACATGTTCCGTTCTCAGAATAAGAGAGAATTCTTTTTTACTCAGATCAAGAGCTTCCTCCAATGTCAGTACGTTCAGCATTCTGAGTCTCCCCCGGTTTTGGACCGCTTAGAGCGGGAAGTCTTTTTTGATGAGGCGGGTTTCTCTTCTGAAGATAACCCGAGCCGCTCTATCAAATAATTTTTCAGTTCTCTGCAAATAGGAGACAAATGCTTGTCACGTTTAAAGCAGATCATGATCCTGCGGGAAAACTGCAGATCCCGGATCGGCAGAAGGCGGATTCTGGGGTCATGCTCATAAGCACGTATACATCCCCTCGGCACGAAACCCATTGCGGCACCGGATGCGATAATCATCCGGTGCTGCTCCCGAAGATTGGTCATATAACTAGCTTTGATCTGAAGATTCATCCCCGCACAGAGATAATATGGTTCTTCGATAAACAGCCGACGCTGATTGATAAAAACAAAGTGCTCGCCGGAAAGATCCTGCATGGAGACGGAATCGCCTTGTGCAAGAGGATGTGCGGCAGGAACTGCCAGAAGATAATCTTCTTCTTTCAGGAAGTAACTTCTCAATTTTTCAAATCTGTGACTGTCAGCATAGATCAGCACATCATAATGATTGATATCCGGTTCTCCGGGAGAATCAATGATGCATTCCAGATCCAGTTCCACTTCCGGATGGAGCGCAGAGAAGGACATCAGATGCTCTGTAAAAGAATCATCTGCCTGAAAAATCCCTACGGTGATGCGGGCATAAGCGCCGGTGTTCTGTTCCTGCATATCCAGCATCAGATTATCCAGTTCTCTGAGACTGATCCAGGCACGTGCCAGAAAGGCTTTGCCCTGTTCATTCAGAATGACATTTTTCCCCTTACGGGAAAACAGGGGAGTTCCAAGTTCCTGCTCGAGCTTGGCAATACTTTTGGAAAGAGCAGGCTGACTCAAATGAAGCATTTCTGCTGCAGTGGAAAGATTCTGCACCTGAGCGGCAACTACAAAATAACGGATCTGTGCAATGTTCATAATTCAAAAGAAAACTAAACCAGGATATTTACAGGAGTGAAAGGATATCGGAACTCATAGAGGCGAGGTTCATCTGCAGCAGTTTGCCCCAGAGCGGAGGACGCTGCCCGAGCAGAAGTTTCAAGGCTTGTGAACATTGAATCGCAGCGCAGCAGGCAGGCGTATAGGAAATGCTGCTCTTTGAATTTCTGCCGAAGGAAGCATTTGCATACAGATGATGCAACATTTTAGACCCGGGAGGAACGACTCCGACCTGAACAAGTTCTCCTAAAATGGCACCATGAACAAGAGGAATGTTCTTCTGTTCACAGATATCTTCCAGGAGAAGACGATCGGGGACATTATCCAGACCGTCAAGAACCAGATCGCATCCCGCAACCAATTTGTCTGCGTTATCCTTTGAGAAGGGTTCTTCAAATGCAATAAAATGAACGGAACTGTTGACTGCAGCAGCTCTGACCTTGGCAGCTTCTGCCTTTGAAGTGCCGATAAGAGGTTCTGAACTTAATAGCTGCCGGTTCAGATTGCTTTCTTCAAACCGGTCAGGATCCACCGCAATGATGGCCCCGATGCCGATCCGGAGCATATTCTCAATCAAATTTCCACCAAGACCTCCGCAGCCGACAATCAGGATCTTCTTTTCAGCAAGAAGATTCTGGCCGTCTTCCCCAATGATTTTCTGCTGCCGGGAATAGCGTTCCGCTATCATGCTTGCCCCCCTGCACTGTTATGATTTCCGGGCATTCTGCCTGTGCGCAGTTTGGCGGAAACAGTTCTATGGCAAGTATATGACCTGCTGGCTTCCGTTGTCAACAAGGCGGTGTAAAAAAATAAAGTTATATGCAATAAAGTTATAAGGGAGGAAGGAAAAAACAGGAGTTCCGGTAAATGAAATTCTGCCGTTATTCGAAAAAACGTTCGGAAAAATAGTGAAAATCGAGGCATATTCGTAAAAACGTTGTAAAATCAAAGACTTGTTTCCATACAGTTCAGTCGGCTTGCGAACAGGACAAAAAAACACATTTTTAAGGTGTAAATGTTATAACAAAATGGAACTATGATCACTGCTGCTTGTTTGACAGCATTTTTGAAAAATTATAGAATTCGAATTGATTAAGAAGAACTGTTGAGATGCTCGTTGATGCTTGTTACCCGGAGATTCCGACAATCGGCTATGGAGGAAAACATGAAGATTTTAAAAATCGATCTTTCAAAACACGAGATTAATGAGGAAGAATTCAACCAAAAAGATTATGGTTTCTTTGGCGGCAGAGGTCTTATTGCAAGATTTTTAACCGACTACTGTGACCCAACCTGTGATCCGCTGGGACCCGATAACCCGCTGATTTTTGCAACAGGCTATTTTTCGGGAACGATACTGACCACCAGCAACCGTCTTTCCATCGGTGCAAAGAGCCCATTAACGGGAGGCATCAAGGAATCAAACTCCGGCGGAAACGTTGCGCGCTGGATGACGGATCAGGGAATCAAACTGATCATGTTTACAGGTCAGTCCGAAGACTGGGTATATCTGTATATTGATCCGGATGGGAAACCTGCTCTTTTGGACGCTTCCCAGTATGTAGGAATGACCACCTATCCCATAGGAACAGCATTGAGAGAACAATATGGTGATAAGATTGCGGTAGCTGCCATCGGAATAGCAGGAGAACATCTTGGACTGGTCTCTTCCGTTATGTGCTCTGAATTCAATACCGGTATTCCATGCCGCGGCGCTGCGAGAGGCGGAATGGGTGCAGTCATGGGAAGCAAGCATCTGAAAGCTGTTGTCATCGATAAGGCTGCTGCGCCATACAAAGTACCTATGACCCCGGAACAGGCTGCTGAGTTTAAAGAGCTGAACAAAAAAATCGTAGCGGCAGTAACAGGGAATCCATTGACAGGACAGACGATGCCTCTTTACGGTTCCGCGGCCGGTGTTGATACCACTGGAAAGATGGGCGCACTTCCTTATAAAAATTTCAGCGGTGAATTCACTCCGGACTGGGAGAGGATCGGAACGACGCAGTGGAGAAAAAATCTGATCGATCACGGCGGAAAGAGCACGATACCGTGTCAGCCGGGATGTATCGTTCGCTGCTCAAATGAATATTGCGATCAGCACGGAAACTATCTGTCCGCGGGCATCGAATATGAGACTGTCGCTCTGTGTGGTTCGAACCTGGGTATTTTTGACACGGATGCTATCTGCACACTGGACCGTCTGTGCGACGACTACGGCATGGACACCATTGATATTGGTACGGCGCTCGGTGTTATGATGGACCAGGGCGTTATGGAATTCGGAGATGCCGAAGCAGCGATTAACACGGTGCGCACGATGTTTGATGCGGATTCCAAGTGGGGACCGATTCTGAAAAACGGCTGTGCGGCGGTTGCGGATGCGCTGGGAGTTCCCAAACAGGAGATCCAGAGAGTACCGGTTTCCAAACGGCAGGCGTTCGCGGCTTATGATCCGAGGGTTATCCGCGGATATGGTTTAAGCTGGGAACGCGGACCGATGGGCGCTGATCATACAGCTGGTTCCGCTGCGACCTATATCCCGAATCTGACACCCGAGCAGCAGGCGGATTATACACTTGCTGTTACCGCTACGTGCGACTGCTTCATGTGTCTGTTTGCATGGTCTGCAGTCAACTATAACCCGGAAGCAAGGCCTGCAATCTGTCGTATGGCAGGAATTCTTGCCGGTATGCCTGAAGGACCGGATATGTCGATGATCGACCAGAATGGCCGGGCGATCTTGCAGCTGGAGTACGCATTCAACGAAAAAGCCGGCATCACGCACGATCAGGATATGTTCTACGGCGGAAGAAAGAATTATATGTATCAAGTGCCCGCCGCAGCGACAAAAGCGCCTTTCCGCAGTATTCAGGACGGACCTTTGCCGACTCCGCCGAAGCCGCCGGTACCTCCGACACCTCCTAAGAAAGAGGAGGAGAAGAAATGAATGAGATATCTGTTACGGTATGCGGTGAAAAAAGACAATTACCGGCCGGTTCAACGCTTGCGAATGCGATCGAAAAGTATTCCCCCTATGGAGAGGAAGCGGTAATTTGCCGTTTAAACGGAAAAAGTATTCGCAGTATTGATGAAAGCGTCACACAGACTCTGAACAACGGAGATGAACTGGAAATCTTTCCGCTGATTATCGGTGGATGAAAAAGCCCGGATCATGGCAATTTTGGCGGTACTAAGCCGCCGTGCAAATAGGAAAGGAGTATCATATGGAAAAAGCGGTTGAAACCAAGAAAAAATCCAATCTGTCAATTGCTTTAAGGTATGGGTATGGTCTCGGAGAGTTCGGTATGAACTTCCTCCTGACTTATATCACCTACTACCTCACGTTCTACCTCACAAACGTAGCGGGTCTCAGCGTGGCATTGGCAGCAACGGTTACGACGATCACAACAGTGATCAAGGTCTTCGGCATGCCGATCGCCGGTACGCTGACAGACGCGATTAAGTTCAAGGGAAGTCAGTTCCGCGGATGGATGATTGTCGGAGGTATCCTGTACTGTGTCGGCGGTACGCTGCTGTTCCTGCATCTGGATGCGGCTCCCGCAGTTGTTGCAGTGCTGTTCTGTGTCTTCTTCTTCATCTATTGGGTAGGTTATTCCGCTTCATGGACAGCATTCCGTGCTATGATGGACCTGATCTGCACCAATCCGATGGATAAAGTCGGACTGACTGCCGCTGCATCGCAGGAGGGCACGATCGCACGTGTTATCTTTGCCAGCATTTCGGCTATGATTCTTGCAGGATTCACAACTGCAAGCGGTGTCGCCCCAATCGGCTATACCATCGTTAACTTGGTCTTCGGTATTATCGCGGTCGTCTGCTTTATCCTCGTCAGTGTGATCTGCAAGAAGTATGACAGCGTTCCTGCCGATCCTACCAAGGCAAAGAAAGCAGCTGCGCCGAAATTTTCCGGCGGAGATTTTATCAAGACAATCAAGACCCGTCCTATGCTGATCTTCATCGTGTGCGCAATTTTCCGTTGTGCTGTTCTGACGGTCATGGGGACATTGCTTGCCTATTATCTCCAATACGTACTCGGTAATCCGGGACTTGCCCAGATTTACATGATGCTTGTTTATGCCATTTCGTTCTTCGGCGCAATGCTCGTACAGCCTCTCGCCAAGAAGATCGGCAAGCGTCCGACCTTTGTCTGGACGACACTGTTGTCCGCAGTCTGCGTTCTCGCCCTTGCATTCACGGGAACCAGTTCCGTTGCATTTATCATTCTGATGTGCCTGTTCCAGTTCTTCGGCATCTTCTCGTCCACATTGATCCCGGTCTGCATGGCGGACATCGGTGAATACAATGCGCTGACCGTGGGTGCACATGCGCGCGGCCTTGTATTCTCAATCGGCGGCATGGCAATTCAGATTTCCAGCGTTGTCGGCGCAGCACTGGCTTCGTTCGGTATGCTGCTCGTGAAGTTCGACCCGATGGCGGCAACTGAGGCCGGAATTGCCGGTTTGAAGGGCTTGTATGTTTATGGCTTAGCCGGGCTGTCCGTGGTTTCTGCACTGCTGTTCCTTCTGTATCCGCTCACAGAAAAATATATGGAAGAACTGCGTGCAAAGCATGCGGCTGAAGAAGCAGCCAAGGCGGAAGTTTCCGAATAAACACGCAAAGATTTCGGTAATATCTGTTATTATCAAAATGATAGGAATAAAAAAGGCGAAGTCCGAAAAGGCTTCGCCTTTGTCCTCCTTGCAAAAGAAATACTGGCGTGATATATTGCCCTTAATAAGAAATCATAGGCAAAGGAAAAGACGGAAAAATGATTCCCCTGATTGGTTTTGCCGGATGGTCCGGCGTTGGAAAGACATCTTTGCTGGAGGCACTGATTCCGATCATGATCCAAAAAGGAAAACGTGTAGCAGCAATCAAACATTGTGCGCACGGAACCGATTCCGGTGAGAGAGGGAAAGATTCCGAACGCCTGGTAAAAGCCGGCGCAGCTGAGTGTATCATCTGTGGACCGGAGGAGCCGGACCTTCCGTGTGCCGTAAAGATGATTCAGAATCATGCAACTGCAGATATGATTTTTGTGGAAGGATTTAAAGATGCGGAGATTCCAAAGATCGGGTTGGAAAGACAATCCATCAATAAAGGATTGACTGATTCTGAAGATTGCTTTTGTGCGGTTGTGACAGATGCAATTCGGAAAAAATCAACTATCCCATGTTTTAACTGGGATGAAACTGAAAAGATTGGAGAATTCATTTTGCGGCACGAACAAGATTTCCAATATGATAAGGGAATTAGCAGAATCAAACCTTCTTTGGATGAATGGCTTTTGGAAGCAAAAAGAGCGGAAAAAGCTTCTGATTGCGGTATGTATCTTTTCCACGACGGAGTAGTTCGAATCACACCAAAGGCCAAAGTGCGCTCGGGAGAGCAGACAAACAAGACCGTAAAAGCAGTACAGTTTTCCTGCGATGCGGAAAAAACGGCTGAAGCGGTAAACCGTGTGATGAAAATGCCGGGGATTTTTTATGCCAGGGTCTGGCTCAATGAGGGAACGCTTTCTGTCGGAGAGGATCTGATGCTGGTTTTGGTCGGTGGAGATATACGCCCTCACGTGGTCGATGCCCTTCAGAGTCTGGTGAGTGAAATAAAAAACTCCTGCGTAACGGAGCAGGAGATCTTTGGCGAGTAAGAAAGAATCAGCCTCCGGAAACAGGGGAGATAAATCCGATTACATCCCCGTCCTGAAGTTTCCTGGAGAGAGAAACGCGTTCTCCGTTGACACTGACCAGGAGCAACTTGGCCTTGATGGGATTTAAACGAATGATTTTCAATACGTCTTTGACGGTGCTTTCTTCTTTGATTTCCATCCAGGAACGCTCATCAAGGGCGCTGCGGTCACATCCGTACGGGGGGAATACTTTTACCCGGATCATTTTTCTTCCACCTCCACCATAGTAATCGCTTCCATAGGACATGCTTTGGCGCAGATACCGCAGCCGGTGCATGTCCTGTTGTTTGGTTCCGGAAACACATTGCGGTATTTTCCCGATTTTCCTTCTTTTTTCATATCCAAAGCGGAGACAGGGCATGCCTGCGCACAGATGCTGCAGCTGACGCAGTTCAGATAATTAAAAACAGGATGTTTTCTCATATATTTTCCTCAACATTCAGTAAAGCGTTGATTCCAAGCCGTTCCATTGTTTCAGGAAGCGGAATCCCGGTATCCGGATCCCATCCGAACGCACGCCAGTGTGAGCGGACCTGGGTCTGATTGTTAAGAGAGATTCCCTTTAACGGACCAGAGGGCAGCGGCGGTTCTCCTGCCATACGCTTCGGGAGGGAAACAGATGCAGGATCAAATCCCTGCCGGATGTTGAACATCTGACGCAGGGTCTGGATTCTTTCCCCGATTTCCATGTAGTGGTCCCCGTCATACTGCCATCCTTCGGCCGCATTCAGATAATCTACCAGTTTCCACATATGAACACCCATCATCTGCCCGTAGTAGCATCCGCCTGCGCCATCTGTCAGCATAGTATAGCAGGCATTGGCTTTACTGATCAGAGCCATCGTTTCGGTATCTTCCAGATCTTCTTCCTTGGAGTGAGGTTTTGCAGGAGGAGCCCAGGAACAGATATCGCAAAGGCTCATTGCTCCATATTCGATGCCCATACCCACCGTGTGTTTGCCCGGGGCGGGTTCCGCAACAAAGTGGATACCCAGCTGAGGATCGTTTCTTGCGTCATGCATTCCTGGTTCCTGTCCGCCGATGTGCATGGCATATTCTTTTCCGCCAAAGCGTTCGGATGCTTTTCTGACACCGTCAGCCAGATAATCTCCAAAGCCTTCGCGGGCAATCATTTTCCGCACCAAAGCCAGAATCGCTTCTGTATTGCCCCAGGACAACTCCAGTCCATCTGTCTGATTCTTGGATAAAATACCGTTTTCATAGCATTCGATAGCCCATGCAATGGTATTGCCGGCGGAAATGGTGTCAATTCCGGCACGATTGAAAAGCTCGTTGATCTGGTAGATGGAATCCAGGCTCCGGTTTAACAGAAGCGCACCGAAGGCTTGAATGGTCTCATATTCCGGTTTGTGTGTTTCGTCAAAGGTGGTATATGGACGTCCTTTAATTTTCAATTTTCCCCCGCATCCCAAGGGGCAGGAATAACAGTGATATTTGGCGGTTTCGATCTTATTGATATGCTCGGGGTTGAAGATGGACGGCATCAGCCGTGCGTCGCGCGGGGTTCCTCCCCAGTTCTTGATGGGGCCGTCGCCGCTCGTTATGGCGAGTGATGTGTTGGCAGGAGTTCCCCACTCCTTAAACATGAGAGAAGTAAGAGATCCATCCAAAGGAAGATAGGGAAGATGTCCCATCATGCGTCCGCCCATTCCGAGAAAGAATCCAAGACCGGAGGGCATTGACATTTTCAGCAGTTTGCTTCCGAGTTCTTTGGACAGAGCTTTGACGGCGTCCGGATTTGCACAGCGCATCGGTTTCATTCCTGCGAGAACGACCGCTTTGAGTTTTTTGCTTCCCATAACCGCCCCGACACCGCTGCGGGCTGCGATCCTGCCGCCTTCATTGCAGATGCCGGAGATCAGAGACAGTTTTTCACCCCCTTGTCCGATGCAGGCGATACAAGGCTTTTTGCGGCAGGCGCTGTCCAGATCCAAGTGAAGGGCTTTTTCTGCTTCAACGGCATCCATGCCCCAGTAAGAGAAGGCATCACGGATTTCAACTTTCTTATCATCACAGAAAAGATAAACGGGTTTTTCAGAACAGCCGGAAATGAAAATGGCGTCATAGCCGCACTGTTTGATTGCCGGCGCAAATACACCGCCGCAGTTGGCATCGCCCCACCCGCCGGTCAGAGGACTTTTGCAGGCAACTGTCCAGCGACCGGTCAGAAATGCACCGGTTCCGCACAAGGCTCCGGCGGCAAATGCCAGGATGTTGTCTGGCCCCAAAGGGTCGGCACCGGCGGGAATATGACGGTACAGATACCAGGCTTCCAGACCTTTTCCGGCAAGAACCGCTGCATATACTGATTCGGGGACGGATAGAATCTGAAAAGAACCGGCGCTCAGGTTTACATGCAGGACCTTTCCTGCAAAAGAGTTTATCATGGATGATTATCTCCCTGGGAATAGAGGACTATTGGTTCTTTGTTTGTTGATTCTCGTTTTTCTTACGCTCTATAAATCGGAGAAGCATCTTTTCCTGCGTTCTGAGGTAAAAATTTCGGACAGGAGGCAGAATGCTCATCAAAAACCGGCTGGGCAGATAAATCGGGCAGGGATAGACCTGTTTCTTTCCCCGCTCGATACCCCGTACGGCGGCTTTCGCCACTTCTTCCGCGGTCTGAACCGGAAAAGGCTGCTCAACTTTATGTCCCGCACCGCCGACTTCAAAGAAGTTGGTTTTGGTGGCAACAGGGTAAACACAGGTGATCCTGAGATTTTTAGGGGATTCAACGCGAATTGCCTGCTGAAACCCTTTCATGGCAAATTTTGTGGATGCGTAGAGGGCATATCCGGGAAGAGCCATCTCTCCCATTGCGGAGATGGTATACACCAATTGTCCCTCCCGACCGTTCAGATGATTCAGATACTTCGAATAGCTGTACATATGCGAAAAGGTGTTGAGACGGAAGATCCTTTCGATCCGTTCCCAGTCTTCATAATCGTACCGCTCATAGTAGGGGGCGCCTGCGTTGCAGATAAAAATATCGATTTTTTCAAAGAGTTCCGAAGCCTTTGCAAAGAGAGCGTCCACACCTTCCTGCGTGCTGAGGTCACAGGGAAAAAGGATGACATTCTCTTCAAAACCGGATAGTTTTGCGATGCTGCGGCTGGCAGCGATGATCCGGTTATTGTTTTCTTTCACCGCAAGCATTTCCAGAATTGCTTTTCCGATTCCGCTTGAGGCGCCGGTGATAACAATGTTTTTATTGCTGATCATGCAATGAATCTCCTCTTTTTGTGAACGTATTTGTATTATATGATTTTCATAACGGTATCATAGGCGTTGTGACAGGCATCTGCGATGGTTCCACTTTTCAGAGCGTCTCCAACTGTGAAAATCCGTTCCACCTGAGATTTTTTCAAATCTTCTGCTAAATGCCCTGCAGGACGGACGCCCAAGGCAAGAACCACATAATCAGCGGATAGCTGCTGAATAGATCGATCCTTCACGTTCTGGATTGTGACGCTGTCATTCTCAACGGAAATGAGTTTCTTTCCGGTTTCAATTTGAACGCCATCAAGCCGGGTCAGTTCATCATCGACCATCTGAAACCATGCGCCGGGAGCAATTTCATTGGCCATTTCAATAATGGTAACACGGTTTCCGGCCTCTTTCAGAATCTCTGCGGTCTCCAGACCGGTAAGACCGGAACCTGCCACAACCACGGCGGCATCGCGGATCGTTTTTTCTTTATGAATAATCTCCGGAGCTGTCAAAACGTTTGGCTGATCGATTCCCAGGATAGATTTGGGACGGACCGGTTCGGCTCCGGTTGCGAGGACAACAGCCCAGGGGTGCTGCTCCGCAATTTCTTCCGCGGACAACGCTTTTCCAAGATGGATTTTTGCACCGGCTTTTTCCGCAGCGGTCATCAGATCTTCTATGCACCAGTACAGTTTATCCCGATGGGGACACGCCGCAGCCGTTATGACCTGACCGCCCGGCTTTTCGTTCTTTTCATAAACGGAAACATTAAACCCGCGCCGAGCCAGTGTTTCTGCTGAAGTCAGCCCGGCAGGGCCTGCGCCGATAACGATGATTTTCTTTCCTTTTCCGTCCTGCGCTTGATTGAAATATGATTTCTCTTTCGCAATGCTCATGTTCAGCGCGCACTCACCCGGCTGCCCGACTCCGGCGTTGGTCATAAAGGAACGAATGCAATTGAGACATCCAATACAGCGCCGGATCTGCTCGGGATGACCTTCCTGCGCTTTTTTGACCCAGTGCGGGTCGCATATGAAAGCACGGGCAGAAGCGACAAAATCCTGATCGCCCTCCAGCAATTGCTGTTCAGCCTGCCAGGGGGTGCGGATCACATTGGCGGCAATTACGGGAACAGATACAACGCTTTTGATCTCACGAGCCAGGTATTTTCTCCAACCGGGCTCGAAGGATGTAGGCTCCAGCCAGTAGTTATAAGCATCGTAACAGGCAGAGGTCACGTTGATGGCATCCACTGTCAGTTCTTCCAGACGTTTTGCGATTTGCTTTCCGGTTTCCAGATCATAACCGGTGCCGGGTCTTCCGATTTTTTCGTACATTTCATCCACAGTCAGCCGGACGATAAGAGGAAAATCCCGGCCGCAGCGTTTGCGGATTCCCTGAATAATTTCTGTGATAAACCGCATTCTTCCATCAAAGCTTCCGCCGTATTCATCTGTTCGGTGGTTGGTATGCGGAGAAAGGAACTGCTGCAGAAGGTAGCCGTGGCCGGCATGAAGTTCCACACAGTCGACTCCTGCTTTCTGACAGCGGACCGCAGCTTCAATGAAATCATCGATCAGTTTATGGATTTCTTTTTTTGACATTGCATGCATCCGGGTTGCGCCATGCTTGGCAAGCTCCGTTTTGGAAGGAGCCTGCATAGAAAAACAGATGCCCTTTTCTTCCATTTTAAGAAGAGCCGGAGTGCATTTATAGATCAGGTTCATTATGCCGGGGAAACGGTCTGCAACGGGAATGACCACCGGCAGTGAGTTTGTGGCACTAGCCATTCCTTGACGGCCCGGATGATGAAGCTGTATGCAGAGCTTCGTGCCGTACTGATGAATCCGCTCGGCAAAAATCCGCATAGGTTCGATATGGTAATCATGACTCATGGAAAGCTGAGTGAAGGTGGATGCACCACCCATATCATTGACCCGGCAGATACCCGGAATGATCATACCGACGCCGCCTTTTGCACGCTCCTCGAAGTAGTCCATCATCTGGTCAGTGGGCTTGCCATTCGGCTGCCCCAGGGAAAACTCAGCCGCAGCCATGACGACGCGGTTTTTTATGGCCATAGAGCCTATTTTCATTGGGGAGAACAAGGTTTCAAACATCGTAATGAAAATCCTCTTTTGCATGTTCCTGTATGTCATAACTGTAGTCTATTTTTTCTTTAGCGTCAAGAACAACCGGGAAAAACGGACTGCTCTGAAAGTGAGATCTGTGGTCCGGGTCGTATGTCACCGGATCGGAATGCATGATTTTCCAATTTTTACGATTTTGCAACATTTTGGACGCAAATTCGATTCTGTAAAGTATTACAATCAAACTATAGAATCATAGGAATACGATTGGCGGAAATACAGATATATGCGAAAAAATGAACGAAAGAAGATTGTCAATCTATAACTGATGATTATCCAAAGGGAATGTTTTCAGAAAGAGGATCGAACAAAGACCCTGCTTTTTTGTCTGTCAGGACTTAATGCGGTTCTGTTTCGAACAATGTTTTACAACATGATAACAAGTTGTTTGCTATACTAAAATCGTGAATTGTAGGGGGATTGGACAATTGGCGAAGATACTGATCGTTGAAGATGAGATTGCTATCAATGATTTGCTCAGGTTGAATCTGGAGATAATCGGTCACAAATGCACTTCGGTTTATACCGGAAAGGATGCAATACGGGCGGCAAGAGAGCAGGGATTTGATTTAATGCTGCTTGATGTCATGCTTCCGGACATGGAAGGGTTTGCGGTACTGGAGAAAGTGAGAGATGTTCCGACCATCTTTTTGACAGCCCGTGGGGCAACAACGGATAAGATTCGAGGGTTTGGACTCGGAGCCGATGATTATATTGTGAAACCTTTTGAAGTAGCAGAGTTGCTGGCAAGAGTTTCCGCGGTACTGAGAAGGAGCCACAAGACGGAAGAAGTGTATTCTATCGGGGATTTATCCATCAATTGGGATGCACATGAAGTGTTCCTGGAGGGAAAAAGAGTGGAGCTGACACCTCAGGAATTCACCCTGCTGCGAATTTTGATTGAAAAAAGAAACGTCTGCTTGTCACGGCAGAGACTGCTGGCGGAAGCGTGGGGTACCGATTTTTTAGGAGAAAGCCGGACCGTAGACGTTCATATACAAAAACTTCGGAAAAAGTTAAAACTGGAAAACCATATCAAAACGGTTTATAAAAATGGATATCGATTCGAGGAGTAACCGGTATGAAGCTCTGGCAGAAAACTTATCTGTTGTCCACGATTTTATGCGCCCTGATTCTTTACGGGTGCATGTTTTCTGTAACGGCACCGGCAATCGCTTCCACAGTAAAAGGTGCGCAGGCAGCAGCTCTCCGGGAAGAAAGGTCAATCGCAAGAGCTTTGGAGCAGACTGTTATGGAGGTGCCGGAACATCGACAAACGGCAGCTGCGACAGCATTTTTGGGCTTTTATCAAGATACAGGACTGTTTTTTGAAATCAGTAAAGAGCAAGAAACGGTGTACTCCACGATTCCGTATTATTTTGAACGGAGGCAAGGATCGGAAGGTTTTGTACGGATGGAGGGGCATTTGTTCCTTTTTGTCAATGATATCCTTCCTTCCGGATTTGAACTGACCTATTTCAAGGGTGCAGAAAACGAGGATATGCTTCTTCAGAAACAGATTATGACAGCAGCTTTGGCCGGAACACTGACGGCAATGCTTATGGCCGTAGCTCTGTACGCGCTTCTTTACTGGGTTAATCTTCCGATTAGCCGGCTGGCACATGAAATGAGGACGCCCCTTACGGCTATGAAAGGATATGCGGAAACCATACGGGATGTTAAGCTTACTGAAGAACAGCAACATATGGCGGCTTCGTATATCGCACAGGAGAGTACGCGGCTGACGGAGATTTCCAGTAAGCTTTTAACGATGCATAATGCAAAAGAGGAAACAACAACTTTTCGACCAGTAGATGTGGAAGAGATGTTTCTGCACATTCAAAGAACCTATCCGACTGTGGTTTACAAGGTCAACTGGTCAACATTGCTCGGGGATTTAAACCTGCTTACATCCCTTTTCAACAATCTGGTAGATAATGCAGTCAAAGCATCACCGGAGGGCTCACCGGTGGAATTGACTGCCGATATCAATGTGATAACGGTCAAGGATCATGGCAAAGGCATGACTGATGAAGCTCTTGCCTATGTCAACCATCCCCCAAAGCACAAGAAACTCCATGCATCCGGAGGGCTCGGAGTGCCTCTTTGCCATCAAATCGCGAAGGCGCATGGAGCAAAACTCTCTTTTCAGCGCGGAACAGACGGCGGAACAGTAGCAACCGTAACGTTTTACAACTCTCTAATAGATTGATGAAGACTCGCTAACAATCATACCGTTACAATGAGGTCATCAAGAAGAGAGGAGATATGATCATGAAACAATTTTGGAACAAAAACAGGATATTGGTTTTAACAATGGCCGCGGTATTGGCTTTGGGCGCGATATTCTGGGGAGGTCTGCATCTGATGAAAGAGAGCCAGATGCAGGATGTACTGATTCGGACTGCCGAAGCAGAAGCGGCAGATCGCTTTTCCAAAGGACAGCAGGAAAAAAATGACGATAATCCCCTGATGCCGACACCTTCCCCGGTTCCTTCCAGAAATGCAGAGGAGATTCAACGGCAGATCGTGGAACAGGAATGGCGATATCAGTCTATCATTCCACGAATCAACAATACGGTTCCATATAACCATAAAGGCTGGAAAGAGGGGGAACCGGTAGATGGAACATTGTCAGAGAAAGCAATAAAAGAGGCAATTTACGATTTTGAACTGATCATGGGGATAACCATCCCCGAGGAAGGAATCACAGTTACCCGATATCTGGATGAAAACGGATATCGAGAGAATATTTTAAGACTCACAAATGAGAAACAGGAGTTTATCTGCGTTCTGACGGAGAAGGAACTGACGCTGGTGGCAGCAGATACCGTGCTGTTTGATGCCAAAGACTATCTGCCGGAGCCAGAGAAAGACGGTGCACAGGCGGCGAAGATCCTGTTCGGAATGACAAAGGGAACGCCTTATGTTAGGAATTCTTCTTCAGGCAGAGTCAAGCAGGAGACATATGTCGTTCCACTGGCAGACGGAAGGTATCTGTCACTGGCATATATGGAAAACGGATTGCACGGTATCCAGGTGCATCCGAATGAATATGCCATGGAAGAATCAGTTTGCTTCCTGTCAGATATCCGGCATCATGAGGAAGTTGTAAAACCGGTAGCGGAGGAATTATTTACAACGGGAAACTTGACTGCCGCACAGAATGGCGATATGACTGCTTCAGAGGCAGAGACGCTGTACCGGGTTTTCCTGAGTCATGCAAACGGGCGTGCCTCCACACGGCGGGAAATGGAAAACAAGAGCCTTGAGGAACTGGATTATGGATTACATGAAGGAGAAATTATCTATTATCTGGATCAATCCGGTTATCGTGAAAACTATTATCATATAGAAAACCGGTTTGTATCGATGGATATCGCAGCAAAATCCGGGTATATCGTCAATGCTTCCTTCAGCGGTCTGTACAACCCGGATCCGGAACTGGATCTCCGGGACATTCCATATGAGCGGATGGGAGAAAAGGAATACGAGGCTTATGTGAAGGACATTATTGATGCGACGTTCGGAAAAGAAAGCTATACCTTTATCGGGGTAAACGCAGTAGCGGATGATGTCATGTGTACGATGGATGTCGAGATGAAAGATGAAAGCTGGTACGAGTTCGGGTTCCGGAGCGGCAGATTAATGTACTTGGAATACTATGCATTCCCATATTCCGACATGCCGGGATGGGCTGCCAACAGTCTTTTCGTCAATACTTTGACCGGGGAAACATTCTATATGGGACATTAACGAAAGGGACTTTTTTACAATATCACAGGAAAAAGCAGAACAAATGTTCTGCTTTTTTAAAAACGGACTCATATTCAGTGAAACGCTTCCTCCAATAAGGCTACGATTTCACTCAATGCTTGCAGTTCTGATTCGTTCAGATCCATCAGGGATGTGATCGAAAAGGTTTTATAGGGTTCGACAACTTTCAGATGAGAAGTGGCATCCGGCATCTGATAAGGGTCGCGCTCCGGATAATTGCCCGCATGTTCAAGACCGGCTCTTAAGATGATAGTTCCGATCTGGTCAAACAACTCCCTATCCGCTTCCGCAATTGTAATAACGGATTCTGAGTCTGAGCTTTCTTTCAGTTCCATTTCAAGGCGGATCTTCGCACCGCGCTCCGCAGTGATGCGATAGATACCTCCGCTGATATGATCATTCTTCACATATTCAAGTTCATCTACCACGACTTCATAGATCATTCCGGGACCATCCATAGGTTCAAGCAAATGCATGTTCCGGCATCTCAGAATGAAAAGCACCGCGATGCCTGCAAGAAGTAAGACACCTGCAATCACAATGATCAGGATCCAGTTTTTTTTCATATATTTTCACCTTTCTTTTTTCGTTTCTTCGGCATCTGAGGATCGCTCGGACTCTTTTTTGCCTTTGAACTTTCGCCCGACACCGTAATCGGAATTGATCAGAGCACCCCGCTGAATGGCGTCAAAACCGAATTTTCCCCGAATGGCGCTGACTGCTTTGTCCAGCCGTTCCTGCTTTTCCAGATTTATTTGTTTTTCAGGTTCATCAAACAGAGAGAGCTGCCTGACAGCTTGCCCTTTGGATACATTGGTCAGCGCGACGCTCATAAGGCGAAGCGGAAGCCTGTCTTTCCATAATTCCGCAAGCAGTTTTTTCGCGGTCTCATAGACAATGCTTGCAGAGTCTGTCGGTGACTCCAGTTTCATCTGATGAGATCGGTTCTTGAAATCCAGATAACGGATTCCGACGGACACGCCGCCCGCGCGCGTGTTCTCACTGCGCATATGCTCAGTTACACTGTCGCAAAGGGAAAGCAAAATCATATTTGCTTGTTCGATCGTACTGATATTTTCCTCTGTTGTGATGGAATTGCTGTAGCCTTTGGCCTCTTCAGGCGCTTCCCGTACGGGAGAGGAATCAATTCCGTTTGCATAAGCATTTGCCAGTTTGGCTGTTTTTTCGCCGAGAAGTGCGGAAAGAAGATTTAAGTCTGCTTTTGCGAGATCTCCGATGGTTCGTATCTTCGCTTCGCTCAGTTTTGCTACAGAAGCTTTCCCGATGTAAAGGAGATCACCAACCGGCAAAAGCCACATTTTTGCCGGGATTTCTTCCGGAAACAAGGTGTGAACCTTATCCGGCTTTTCAAAATCGCTCGCCATTTTCGCGCAGAGCTTATTTCTTCCAATACCGACATTGACAGTAAAACCGAGTTCATCTCTGATACGATCCTTGATTTCTGTGGCCAGGGCTACAGGATCGGGATAAAGGTGAGACGTGCCGGAGAAGTCAAGGAAACATTCATCGATTGAAAACTCTTCGGTGAGAGAAGTATAACTTCTGCAGATGCTTTTGAAAGCACGGGAATTATCGGAATACAGTTTAAAATTTGGAGGGGCGACAATGAGGTTCGGACACTTGCGAAGAGCCATGCTTAAAGGTTCTCCGGTCTTGATTCCGTACTGTTTTGCCGGAATTGATTTTGCAAGAACGATGCCCCGGCGTGACTTCGGGTCACCTCCGATGCATGACGGAACAAGGCGAAGATCGGGCTCGCCGCACTTCACACGTTTTGCCGCTTCCCAGGAAAGAAAAGCGCTGTTCACATCCACATGAAAAATCAATCGTTCCATTTTTTAAACAATTTCAGCTGAAAAGATGCTTCATTATCGGAGGTCAGAATTATTTGCAGAACAGAAGGCTCAGAGCAATCAGAATCTGGCCGATATAGTAAAGAGCGATATTCGTAATCCGCAGAGCCTGCTTTGTTTCTTTCCCGAAGGTGTTCAGAATCAGAACAATGTCGCTGATCAGGAACAGAAACGAACCGGCGGCAAAGATAGCGGTGAATGCAGAAGGAGAAGCAATTAAATTGCCGACTGCCACACAATTCAGCAGCATGATTGCGCCGATATAGACTACGCCAAAAATCTTGAATGCTTTTTTAGCGGTGATTTGCTTGAATATCCATATCATAAGAAGCACAGTGAGAATTATACCGGCGATCAGGCAGATCCACCAATATCTGGCTTCCTGAAGGACAGCTATGAGATAAAGAATATGACCGCTTAGAAACACGACAATGCCAATCAGAAAAATAATCTGACCTTTTTCTTTCAATACAAATCTCAGATTCAGCAGGACGTCTGCGATACACCCAAGCAGAAGGCCGGTCAAGATCAGGTTTGCAGGACGGGTTCCCTGTGAAAGCAAACCGCCGAAGATTACAAAACAGAGGGAGGCAAGTCCTTTTAGAATGACCGCGGGAACATAATTCTTTTTACTTTCCTGCCAGAGGAACAAGCCGGCAAGGCACAGACAGATTGGAATCAGAAAATACATTGTTTTGCCCTCCTTTCAAAAGGAAATTAGTATTGCTTGTTACGCGTTCTGTTTCTCAAGAAAAGATATGAGAAAGAATTACTTTTGGGCAGGTTCCCTCTTGATTATTTTTTTGATCAAAAGGAAAATACAGAAACCGACAGCGGTTCCGATTGTATTAAGAATCAGGTCATTGATATCCGTCGTTCTCTCACTGAACAGAAGCTGAAGAACCTCAATGCAAAGGGAGATCAGAGCGCCTACGGCTACGACTTTTCCAAAGCGATTCAGTTTGCGGCTGATGATTGGAAGAATGATGCCGGTTGGAATGAACATAGCGATATTTCCGATGACATTGACAAGCATATTCCGCTTTGTCAGGTAATCAAACATGCCGACAAATGGTATCAGAATGATTTTAAACGGCAAAATATTGGAAGCGCTAAAAATAAGAGGCTGAATTTTCCCGTTGATCCTTTCCAGAGGAAAGAACACAAAACGGATGATGACTGCAAGATTGAAGTACATCAGAAGAAGAATGACCTCCCGCCTCCATTCGATTGTCCGATGCCGAATCCAGATGCAGAGCCTGCATATCAGCCAAATAGCAGTAAACAGCAATAATGCATACAGAAAAGGAATCCTGACGTCCTGGATATTGCCATCCATTGCCATGCCCCCCTTTCTGAAATTCCTATGTTCATTATATCTGTGACATACAAGAACGGTCAACGGTAAAGACGAACGAAAACACAAAGAATATCAAAGAAAATGAGGCTGCTGTGAAAAAAAGAGGCGCATTGCCTTCGTATGATAATGCCTTTGTTTTCTGGCCTTTCAGACCTTAATTGCTTGACCCAAACGCCTTGTAATGATAAAATATATCATTATCTCACGAAAATAAATGTTCATATGATTGGTAAATAAATATCATGAAAAGAGTAACATCGAAGGTTCGGAAAAAAGCAAATACTTTTTTTTTCTCCAAGGTTGCGATCAATGTGCTCCTTATTGTTTTGGGAGCGGTTCTGATCAGTACTTTTCTGAGTAATGTTCAGACCCGGACTGCTAAAATAAAGCAGAAAGAGAACAGTGAACTTGCACTTACTACCGCTGCTGAAATTCTTAGCAGGAACAATGAGAACGCTTCCATGCTGGAGAGAATCTATCATAAAGAGAACCAACAGGTGCTGGATGATATTGAGCTGTTGTTCTCGAAAGGTCTGTTTTGGTCAATCATACAGAATGAAGATCCGGTCCGTCATGAAATCTTTTCAACCCTTGCATCGAGAGCTGATGTCGATTATCTGTTCGTGATGTCGTTGGAGGGGCAGGTTGATATCGCGCATGACTTGTCTCTTTTTCATATCAACCCTGCAACAACAGGACATATGACACAGGAGAATGTGAATCAGATCCTGAAAGGTTCTTCGAATGATGACGGTGAAGTAACACCAGCCCTTGTGAAAAACCGTTTTGGAACATATTATTTTTATTCAAGACCTTTTCGCTTCCAAAGTAAGCGGTATGTCCTCGTTATCGGCGTAGATGCATCGGTTGTAAATGAACAGACGTCTTTATTGAAAAATGAAGCAGCCGCGCTGGATCGGATGGCTGTCATAAATGACGGGTTCCTCTTTGCAATCGATCGAAAAGATAATCTCTTCCTTTTCTATAAAAACGGGGACCATCTCCTGACGGGACAGAATGCTCTCGGAGCAGGCCTTTCAGAGAAGATTCTGGAAGATGGTTATAGCGGAATAGAAACGATTAAAGGCGAAAAGTATTACTGCGTTACAAAAGCTTTTGATGAAGACACGATACTATGCGCGGCCGCCCCAAATGATACAATCGTAGCGAGTGACCGGTACATTATGTTCTGGTCGATTCTCGGGTTCAGCCTTGTGATGATAGTTTGCCTGGTATATGCTGTCATCGTGCGAAATGATTTTGTGCGCAGGGCAGTGAATACGGACCGCTTTGTGATACGAAAAGACTCAGCCAATCCGATCTACTTTGACAAATCGGTATTCAAAAAGGTGCTCCCTCTCATGATTATGGGCGTAGTTGTGATGTTCGGAATCTCTTTCTATACACAGACGCTTCTGGAACTTACGGAAGGAATTGCCAAATCCAACGTTGCACTGCAGGAAGTGACCGGCAGATATAATGAAAGTACGGAGAGCAGCAAGGTCATCGAAGATTATTACAATCGTTCCTTCCTTTCAACGGCAAAACTGCTCTCGTTTATTGTCGAGGAAGAACCGGATATTTTAAATGAGGAAACCGGTTATTATTATTCTGCTTTTAACGATAAAGGAGAAAGAAAATATCTTCTGGATGATGAAGGAAATCCATTAAGATCCGTGGGCAATTCCCATAAGCTTCAGGAACTTTGCGATTCAAATCACATCGACGCTATTTATGTCTTTGATGAGAACGGACATACAATTGCCACCAGCACGCCAAACTGGTTCTTCACAATCAGTCACAATGAGGGAGACCAATCTTATCCGTTTTTAGATGTCCTGCAGGGAAAAGTTGATACTTATTCTCAGAATCATATGACCAATGATCTTGGAGAACAGACGCAGTTCTTCGGGGTTTCATTCCGGTATTATACAACGCTGGATAAGGACGGAAGCACGAAGTATGTTTCCAGATATGCATATGAGGAATCAGTAGCACAATACGGCGAAATAAATGGCAGAGTCTCCAATGGAATCACCAAACACAATTCCCTGATGCAGATCCAGCTGAATGACGATGTCGTTGCAGGACTTCTCGCGCCGATGGACGCGAGCGAAATTCTTTCAACCAATATGCTTGGTGGCGGAGCGATCGTCATGTTTGATTCAAGCCCGGAGCACGTCTGCGTCTATTCACCGCTAGAAGTCATGGTTGGAAAGAGCGCAACAGAACTCGGAATTTCTCCGAATGCGTTTTCCAGCTTTGATTATTATGGCTTCAGCAGGGTCAATGGAACAACATTTTTCCAATATTTCCGATATCTGGATAAATATTTTATAGCAACGGCAATTCCGAAAAGCAGCATGTTCCCTGCCAGAGGATTGTTTGCATCCCTTTCAGCACTTACCTGTTTCATCCTTCTTATCATTCTTCTTATGACTGTTACCATTACAAACAAAGAAGAAGAACTGCTGTATGAGACGATGAGCAAGGAACAGGAAGAGCAGGGTTTGAATCCTGTGATATTCAATATCGTCCTTCCGTCTGGAAGAAGCGTTACAACGAAAAATGTTGCTTCCAGGTGGGATAATCGCTATATCAAATGGAATGAGAGGAGCCCCGAACAGAAACTGGGGATTATTCTCAGTATTATCATCGTCATTCTGTTCGCTTATCTCGGCCTTTCCGCCCTTGGCGTTTCGCTCCCGTTCGGTGATAATTCCGTAATCCGATATATCCTGAGTTTTACATGGGATAGGAGCCTGAATATTTTTGCTCTGAGTTCCTGCGTAATCGTTTTGACGTTAACGGTTGTTATCATTGAAGTGTTCCGAGTCCCGGTGAGAATCATCACTGCGTTGCTTGGGACCAGAGGCGAAACGATTGGCCATTTGCTTCTTTCCATTGTCAGATACGGAGGGACGATCGGGGCTGTCTTCTATTGCCTGTATCTGGTCGGCGTTGATTCCGGAAGTCTGTTGGCTAGCGCCGGTATTTTGTCTCTGGTCATAGGCCTTGGAGCACAGAGCCTGATTAAGGATATCATCGCAGGTATTTTCATTGTGTTCGAAGGTGAGTTCCGGGTAGGTGATATTGTTACAATCAATGATTTCCGCGGAACTGTTATGGATATCGGTCTCCGGACGACAAAGATCATGTCCCCTGTAGGAAACATTAAGATCTTTAACAACAGCGATATTACCGGAGTATTGAATATGACGAAGGAAACATCCGTTGCCAAGGCTGTTATTGCTATTGAGTATGGTCAGGATATTGATTATGTAGAGGCAGTACTTAAGCGTGATCTTCCGAAACTCAAAGAGAAAAACCATCAGATTCTTGAAGGCCCGGATTATCTTGGAGTAACAGAATTGCAGGATAGCGGTGTGGCTTTACTGATAACCGCTAAATGTACGGAACAGGATATTCTGGAAGTGAACCGGTTTTTGAACAAAGAAGTGCTTCAGATTTTCTATCATAATCAAATCAACGTGCCGTTCCCCAATGTAACGGTTTCGCAGATCGATATGACCGGCAGAAAGACAAAGGAAGATTTTATTGTTCAAGAAGAGGCAGCGAAGGAACAGGGGAAAGAAAAATGAAAAAGGGAATAATTATACTGATTTGTCTTACGCTTCTTCTTGGATGTGTACATGGAGCGAAAACCCCTAACACCCAGGGGACAGGAACTCCGGAGCTTACGGAAGTCCGGCTGGCACTGAATCCAAGCGGGCACATCTTCAATCTGATCGCTGAAGAACAGGGATACCTTGTCGATGAAGGAATTAGCGTTGTTTATGTCGAGACAAAAACAGATGCTGAAGTTTTTGAAGGAATCAGAAACGGAACGATAGATGTTGCTTCCAATTCCGGAACCAATCTTCCTTTACAGTATATTTCCGAAGGGATGGACCTGACCATCTTCGGAGGGTATCTGATTACAGGATGTATGCCGATTTTTGCAAAGACAGACACGGAATGGAACGGGATAGAGGACTTGATCGGGAAAACAGTTGCTTGTGAGCCAAATCTTTATGCAATTACCGGGCCTCTGCTGGATAAAGGATATGATCCGCTCAATGATATCGCGTGGTATGATACGGTAGATCAGGAGGATCGAATCAAAGCGGTGGAAAATGGAGAGGCTGATTTCGGACTGGTCGGAACAGCTTTGAATTATGCCGTGAACACCAATCCGGACATCAAGATTCTCACTTATGCATGTGATGTGCTTCCAGAATATTCATGCTGCCGGGTGGAGGCACTGACATCATGGGTAAATGAGAATCCGAATACAGTCAAGGCGTTGTTAAAAGCATGGATTCGTGCGATGGCTTATTATGATACCCATCATGAAGAAACGGTAGCGCTGGCAGTAAAACGGTTTCACCAGAACGAAGACTATATTCGGGCATATCTTGACAATCCAAGATTCGATCTTGATCTTGATCCTATGAAGAAAGCAGTCGTCAGGGCGTGGGATTACATGGGGCGGCTCGGGCTTTTAGAGAAAGCGAAACAGATAGATATCAATGATCATATCAATACGGATCTATATAAAGCCGCCCTGGATGAATGTCAGAAACAGTACGGACAGGATAATCCCAAATTTTATGAAGAATTACAGGCTCAGTATGCCCGAAATAATCAATAATAAAAGGAGAGTCTTTATATGAATGCAAATAAACTGGTCAAACCCAAAATTATTATTCCGCCTAAGGTCATGGCTGCCCTTTTGATAGTTGCAGCGCTGATCATGATCGGTATCGGAGCATACATTGGGTTTTTCGAAAGCCGAGGCTTTGAGAACACCACCGCAACCATTGTCCGCATTGACGCGGAAGATGACATAGCGGCTGAAGATAAGACCTATATCACGACTGTAACTTACACGGTGGACGGAAAAGAGTATACGGAGATACTGGACAGTTATGCCCCCGATTATAAGGTGGGAAAGGAAGTTAAGATCAAATATAATCCGGCTAATCCTGCTATCATCCATGCAGACAGTCCGGGATTTGCCATCTATCTCCTGGGAGCAGGCGTGCTGCTGCTCATCATCTCGATATTCGTTCTTATTAAAAACAGCAATCAGCGTAAAGAGGTACAGGAGGGAAAAACGGAAACGAGTGCAGAATCCGGACTATTATTCAAACCGTCCAGTCAAACGGAACAGGAACGAGAGGTTTATTTCCTGACGGATCTTGGTACCGCAAAGGGAACCTGCCATATTGAAGACCGGAACAGCAATGTGCTGTATGAAGCTGCATGCGATAAGTTCTCTCTTCTAGGAGATTCCCTGTATACGTTTGTGAATCATGAAAACGGGAGCGAAACAGCTTATTCCATCGGAAAAACCGATACGACATCTTCCAACGGTTTTTTGGTGCTTGATAACCATTCCACCTTTACTTTGGACGGCAGGGACATTTGGAAACAGCTTCATAAGAACGGAATCCGTATTGAAACCGGCATGGACGGGCTGAAATGGGTTTACACCATCTACCAGAACGAAACAAAGATTGCCAGAGTGGTAAGCGCTAATAAGAAAGTTCACGAAGAGGAAGAGGACGGCGTTCTGAGCAAGGTCCCAATGCAGGGATTTTTCCGCATCTGGACACGGGAGCTCAGTCTGGATGCAGTTTTCATGACAGTATTTGCCATAAGCAGAACAGACATGATGCTTTACGATTAATACATTAATAGTTCTGAGATCGGGACGGAATTTGTGACTTCCTTGAGAAAGAGCAAATCAGAGGATAGCATGAATGACAGAAAACTGAATCTTGTCGTTGACATGTACGGATGTCCAAACCGCTGCATGCACTGCTGGCTTGGGCACATGCCGAATCGAAAAATGGAAGAAGGTGCGGATTTGTTTATTATCCGCGCCTTTTCGCCATATTTTGATCAAATTGCGTATTACAGCTGGCTGAGGGAGCCTGATTACTGCGATGATTATCGGGAACGATGGAAGCGGGATATTGCTGTTTCCAAAAACACAGTTCCTGAGCGGTTTGAACTGGCAAGTTTTTACAGGATTGTCAGAGATGAGAAGTATATCCCTTTTCTGAAGGAAGTCGGGGTGAGCAAGGTCCAGCTGTCTTTCTTCGGACTGAAAGAAACGCAGGACAGATATGTAGGCAGAAAAGGAGCCTTTGAAGAAGTCATGCAGGCGACCGAACTGCTGATCCGGGAAGGTATCACGCCGCGCTGGCAATGCTTTATCAATGAGGAGAATAGAGATGATATTCTGAAGATCTACAAAATCGCAAAAGAAATCCGACAGAACCGCTGTCCTGCTCTGGAGTTTTTTGCCCACGAAGGATCATGCGACGGAGAGAACAGAAAACTCTATCCGATCCGAATCAGAAAAAGCAGTATCCCGGATGAACTGAAAGAGGTTTATCTCGGGTATGGCTCGCTTTTGACTGAGAGAGAGTGCATCGAGAAGCTAAAAAATGACAATTCTCATCCTGAATTTTTAATCGGAAATGAGATCACACTCAACATCTCTAACTGTTATGATGTTTTCTATAATTTTACGCATATGACGGAACCGTGGAAAATCGGGAATCTGAAAACCGATAATAATGAGGAACTTATCCAAAGAGTAATTACAGGAGATACGAATGCTCTCAATAAAGCAAAGCTTTGCAAATGGACAGAACTTGCAGCAAAATACGGTGATCCTTCTTCCGAAAGAGCATTCAGCATGGATGATTATCAGCTGTATTTGTTCAACAGGTATTTAGAATCCTGATTGAAGTGCGAGCCGGTTCTTAACTGTAGATACCTAAAAGCAAAAGCATCTGCGATGAGCAGATGCTTTTTGTCCATGGAAATAACGAAAGTGTGCGTCTACGCCCAGGTTCCATCCTGAAAAACCGGAACAACAGTTCCATCTGGTCGAACTCCGTCAATGGACAGATCATCTGCACCAATCATGAAATCCACATGGATGATGGAATCGTTGATCCCGAATTCCTGTGCCTGTTCCATTGAAAGATCGTCTCCGCCGGGAAGAACTTCTTTAAATCCCATACCCAAAGCACAGTGACAGCATGCGTTCTCATCAAAGAGAGTTTCATAGAATAGGAAATTGCACTGATTGACGGGGCTCTCCTTCGGAACGAGTGCGACTTCGCCGAGCATGGAGGCGCCTTCATCCATATGGATCATTTTCTCCAGTAATTCCTGTCCTTCCCCGGCTTTGCAGGAAACAGCTCTGCCGTTTTCGAAAGTGATGGAGAAATCTTTGATCAGCTGACCGTTCCAGGAAAGAGGCTTCACTGCAACAAGCGTACCTTCGCATTTCCCAGCGAGTGGAGAAGTGAATATCTCTTCTGTCGGCATGTTGGGAATATAAAATGCACCGTTCTCAGTATTGATAGCACCAGCGCCTTCCCATTTTGCACCGGGAATCAAATCTACTGTAAAATCCGTTCCGTTGGAACTGAAATAATGCAGAGAAGAAAAGCCTTGTTCGTTCAGCCAGGAGGCCTTCTGCTGTATAAATTCAGTGTGCTTTTTCCAGGCTTCAACAGGATCGTTGTTGTCGTCAACACGGACTGTTTTGAGAATGGCATTCCAAAGCTTTTCCACGGCACTATCGTCACCAGGGAAACACTTTTGAGCCCACTTTTCGGACGGATAAGCAGCAATGACCCACTGATGCTTGCCGTCAATGGCGTTCCGATACGGCTTGATAACGGTTCCGCGGCGCTGCATTACATAGGACAGTTTTTCTGGGTCGATTCCATTTAAAGCATCCGGATCATCTGACGCAATAAAGATGCGGCAGGGAAGATCTTTTACTTGCTGCTTGAGTTTTTCTTCCTCCCATGGAAGAACGGTTCCGAGTGTTTCACGATCCGCGTACAGATAATCTAATTTGGCCTTCTTATCATACTGCCATTCAACGTTGACCTTTTTTGCTCCGGCTTGATAGCACTCTTCAATAATCAGCGCGGCAAAATCATGCTGTTCAACCGAAACGGTTAACTGGACGACTTGCCCGGGCTGGACATTAGCGCCGGTGCGGACGATCAGACGAGCATATTTTTGAAGGAGTGAAGGGGATATAGTCATGATATTTTCCTCCTGATGTTTCTGACAGAACAGAGAGAGTCTGTCTTTTTGATTATAGCATACTATGCGCAGAAAGACACGAAAAACTATACAGCACCAATCAAACAGGCAGTTAAGGCGGTTAAAAAATACAAAAGATTATATACTCGATTGAGCAGCACTTTCGATCTTTTACACTTTTCTCTTAAAAAGGGGTTGACAACGACATGATGTTAGAGTATTCTAACATATGTTAGTTAAACAAAACTAACATATGTTAGTGAGCTTTATCTCGTCTCTGAAGAAATGGAGGAAGAGCTATGATACCGATCACAATGGCCAATCCAGGTGAAAGAGTTCTGGTGAAACGAATCGCCGGAAAAGACGAAACGAGACATCATTTAAATGAACTTGGCCTTATGGAGGGCGATACCGTTTCCGTAATTCAGAACAATAAGGGAAACGTGATTCTGCAAGTAAAAGACGCGCGGATTGCGCTAGATGAAAAAATGGCTATGAGAATCCAGATATAGGAAGGAAGGAGCATTATGAAGACATTGAACAAGGTACCGGTTGGCAGCACATGCACGGTGATCAAATTACATGGAGAAGGACCGGTTAAGCGTCGTATTATGGACATGGGCATTACCAAAGGTGTTGAAATTCTTGTCCGGAAAGTCGCGCCGTTGGGGGATCCGATGGAACTGAATCTGCGCGGCTATGAACTGTCAGTCCGCAAAAGTGATGCGGAATTGATCGAAGTTGAATAATGTTGCGGAGAATCGTTTTTCTTTACTCAAAGGAATAATCGATTCTAAAATATGAAAGTTTGAAAAAGAACAGGAAGTAGAGGATTTGATTATGAGCATTAAAATCGCACTTGCCGGCAATCCGAACAGCGGAAAAACAACCCTGTTTAATGAATTGACCGGATCAAATCAGTACGTCGGCAACTGGCCCGGCGTCACGGTGGAGAAGAAAGAGGGAAAACTGAAAGGAAGAGACGATGTCATTATTCAGGATCTCCCGGGCATCTATTCCTTGTCTCCATATACGTTGGAGGAAGTTGTTTCCCGGCAGTATTTGGTAAAAGAGAAGCCGGATGCGATTCTGAATATTGTTGATGGCAGCAATATTGAGAGAAATCTGTATTTGACAACTCAGCTTCTGGAATTAGGAATTCCGACCGTTGTGGCTGTCAACATGATGGATATTGTCCGGAAAAACGGGGATACGATCGACACGAAAAAATTGGAAAAAGAAATTGGCTGCAGAGTCATGGAAATGAGCGCGCTGAAGGCTGAAGGCGTCGGTGCTGTTGCGGAAGCGGTGATTAAAGCAGCGCAGGAAGGACCGAAAACAGAGCATCCGCATGTTTTTGAAGGAAGTGTGGAGCATGCTCTTGCCCATATCGAAGAGTCAATCGAGAACCTGATTGAAGATCGGAGAAATCTCCGCTGGTTTGCGATTAAAGTGTTTGAACGGGATGAAAAAGTAGCGGACAGTCTGAAAATGACGCATGGCGTTGCTGCAGAAATTGAACAGCATATCGCGGACTGTGAAAAGGAATTGGATGATGATGCAGAATCCATCATTACCAACGCCAGATATAACTACATCGGAAAAATCTGCAAAAACGCAGTGAAAAAGAAGAGTGCCAAACATGAACTGACCGTTTCGGATAAGATCGATAAAATTATTACCAACCGGATTCTGGGCCTTCCGATTTTCGCGCTTGTCATGTTCTGTGTGTACGCGATTGCCATGGGTGGCTGGAAGATCTCCATCGGAACCATTGCGACGGACTTTACAAATGATGTAATTTTCGGCGAATGGGTTCCTGCTGGTGTGGACTGGCTCCTCGGTGTGCTTCATGTTGCGGAAGGCGGAGTTTTGTACGGATTGATTCAGAATGGAATTGTAGCCGGAGTCGGAGCGGTATTGGGATTTGTTCCCCAGATGCTGGTGTTGTTCCTGCTCCTTGCCATTTTGGAAGATATTGGTTATATGGCCCGTATCGCATTTGTTATGGATCGTATTTTCAGACAGTTCGGTTTATCCGGCAAGTCTTTTATTCCCTGCCTGGTGGCGACCGGATGCGGCGTTCCGGGTGTTATGGCTTCACGTACGATTGAAAACGACCGTGACCGTAAGATGACGATCATGACAACTACGTTTATGCCTTGTGGAGCAAAGCTTCCGATCATCGGTCTGATCGCTGGTGCGATTTTCGGCGGCTCTCCCCTCATCGCAGCTTCTGCATATTTCATCGGAATCGGCTCCGTCATACTCTCCGGAATCATTCTGAAAAAATTCAAGGCTTTTGCTGGAGAACCCGCTCCGTTTGTAATGGAGCTGCCTGCCTACCATGTACCTTCTGTTAAGAATGTACTCCGTGCAACCTGGGAACGTGGCTGGTCCTTCATTAAACGCGCCGGATCGGTTATTGTAATTGCATCGATTATTATCTGGTTCCTGAGTGCGTTCGGCGTGGTCAATGGCCATTTCGGACTTGTAGACGCGATGTTTGAGGATGAGACAATTGCAACAGAAGAGACAATTGCAAAAATTGCCGAGGATATGGATGTCCCCGTTGAAGAAGTCACACCGATGGATGCTTCTTTGCTGGCTCAGGCCGGAAGTAAAGTTGCATTTATCTTCAAGCCGCTTGGCTTCGGTTCCTGGAAGCCCACAGTTGCAACCGTAACCGGTTTGGTTGCGAAGGAACAGGTTGTCGGTACCTTTGCGGTTCTTTACAACTATGACGAGGAAGAAGGCGGCGAGTTGGAAGAAAACGGTGATCAGATCTGGGATCGCGTTGCAGAAGACTATACAGGAGCTTCAGCATTCGCTTTCATGGTATTCAACCTTCTGTGTGCTCCTTGCTTTGCAGCAATCGGCGCTATCAAGCGTGAGATGAACAATGCAAAGTGGACTTGGGCAGCCATCGGATACATGACAGTCTGGGCTTATTGCCTTGCTCTTATTGCATACCAGATCGGTGGATTGATTGGCGGGAATGTTGCTTTCGGAATCGGGACGATTGTGGCTCTGTTGCTGACAGCAGCGATATTCTTCCTGCTCTTCCGAAAAGGATATGTACCGGCCGAGAACAAAAAGAGCCTGACATCTGTTCAGGCAGCAGACCGATAATTACCGGATGTTAAAACTCAAGAAACGGTATGCCGTTTCGATGAGAATGGAAAGGAGGCGTGGAGTATGCCTGCAGTCATTGGAAATCTGATAGCGATTCTTCTGGTATTTCTGCTGGTTGGGGTATCAGTGATGGAATTGATGAAAGAACATAAAAAAGGCGGCTGTGGCGGTTGCTCCGGATGCTGCGGTTCATGCGCAGGATGTGCAAAATGTCCGCACAAAGCTCAGCCTCAGAAATAGGAGACGGAACATGATAAAGATGGTCGTTAAAGTAGATGGAATGATGTGCAGTATGTGTGAAACTCGCATTAACGAGATATTGTACAGAAACTTCGAAATCAAGAAAGCTTCAGCGGATCGGAAAAAGAACTGTGTGGTTATTCTTTCCGAAATCATGCCTGAACCTGATAAAATAAGAGAGGTTATTGAGGAAGCCGGCTACACAGTCAGGGAAATAACCTCAGAGCCATATCAGAAGAGAAGTTTGTTCCGTCTGTAAGGATCAGAAAAACTGAATAGTACATAAAAAAGGCTTTCATTGGCTAGTTTGGTCTGATATGCTCCCCCTGAAGTAGACACTGGAAATAAACAAAGCCAGTGAACTTCAGGGGGTATTATTATGGCCAAGCTAAAGTACAGTATAGAAGTAAAGATTAAAGCAGCAGAACGATATCTACGAGGAGAAGCAAGTGCGGCAGAGATTGCGGAAACACTTGGGATGGGAAAGAATGGAGGCGAACACATATGCGATTGGGCTGCCAGATACCGAGAGAAAGGAGTTGAAGGGTTTCACCTTAAAAAAGGGAACAGCGGTTACACAGCCAAGGAAAAGCAGCAGGCAGTAGAAGAATATCTTCAAGGCAAAGGGTCACTCAGAGAAATCAGCCGCAAATACCATATACCGAGTAATGAAACACTTAGACAATGGATTTTGGTGTATAATAGCAACAAAGAACTTCGGGATTACGACCCGAGACCGGAGGTGTATGTTGCTATGGCTAGGAAGACAACGAAGGAAGAACGACAGGAGATCGTGCAGTACTGTCTGGAACAAGGAAAAGATTACAAAGGAACAGCGGAAAAATACGATGTATCATATACGCAGGTATATCAATGGGTACGGAAATATCTGGAATCCGGGGAGACAAGACTGGAAGACCGTCGCGGGAAGCGAAAGAGAGACGAAGAACTGGATGAACTGGAACGTCTCAGAAGAGAAAACCAGAGACTGAAAAAGAAACTTGAGGAAAGTGACCGGCTGAATCAGCTGTTAAAAAAAGTGAGGGAATTCGAAGGGAGATGAGGTTCGGCCGTGGACGAAAGACGGCGAAATATAAGGCAATCCAGTATTACGATGTAGAAAAGTTCTGGCCTGTGGAGTGGATGTGCAGAAACCTGGAAGTATCGCGAAGCGGATACTACAAATGGCTGAAGCATGAAAAAACAGATGAAGAAAAAGAAAACGAAGGAATTGCTGAACTGGTCCGGGAGTATGATGAAAGCTTCAACCATACCCTAGGGTACAGACGGATGACCGGATACATGAACCGGCTGAATCAAAAACAGTATGGAGAAAAACGGATCTATCGAATCATGAAGATGATGGATATCCAGTCCGTCATTCGAAAGAAGGCAAAGAAGTATCAGCGCTGCGAGCCCGAGATGGTGGCAGAAAATGTTTTAAAACGCGACTTTTTTGCAGAAAGACCGAATGAGAAATGGGTAACGGATGTTACGGAATTCAAATGGTATGAAGAGGGAAAGATCCGTAAGCTGTATCTGAGCGCTATCCTGGATCTGTACGACCGGTCCGTTGTCAGTTATTCGATCAGTTCCAGGAACGATAACTTTCTGGTGTTTGACACTTTTAACAAAGCGATCCGGTCCAATCCTGACGCAAAACCGATCTTCCACAGTGACCGCGGGTTTCAATATACAAGCAGGGTCTTTCAAACCAAACTCATGAACCAAGGCATGACCCCGTCAGCGTCCCGGGTCGGACATTGCATTGACAATGGTCCTGCCGAAGGGTTCTGGGGAATCGTCAAAGCAGAAATGTACTATCTGCGCAGATTCGAATCGAAAACTGATCTCATTCAATCAATCCAAGATTTTATTCAATATTACAATGAAGGACGATTCCAGGCCAGATTCGGATTCAAAGCACCGAATGAGGTTCGAAGAGAAGCTTTGGCAAGCGAGGAACCGATCCAATATCCCATTCCCGAGAACAAGCGTATCCAAAGATACAAAGAAAGATATACTGCGTGAGGCGCAGCAATCCGTATTCTGAACTCCGCTACGCTCCGTTCATTCTACGGATTGTAAAGAAAAGCACCTCGCTCACGTGGAACAAGGTGCAGTATACAAGGTTTTAATTATTTCCTATGTCTACTTGACAAGGGCGGAACAGTCGGTGAAAGCCTTTGATTGTGTTAGCAACATTCATCTTTTCGGAAGCAATCAATAAGCAGGGGTCGCGTCCGGGAGAGAAATGTTATCCAGAATCAGTTCCAGAGTCAGATTCCATTGTTCAACTGGCGAGATCAATGCGATTCCATCCCCATTCTGAATTCCATAGGAACCGAACTGGGCGTGGTTTCCACCCTCGAGAATATACTCCATGGCATCGGAAGGCGCATATTTTTTGCTGTCAGCATATTTTTGGCGATTCAGCACTCCGTCCTCCGATCCATAGATAAACAGAACATTGAGTGAATCATCCAGTTGCTTCATAGGATAAGCGGCAAGAAGAATTACACCGTCCAGTGAATCTGCATGCTTTGCAGCATAGGCAGTGGAACAGGCGCCCCCAAGGGAATGACCTCCGATATACCAGTGCTGATAATCATACCTTTTTATAATACTTTCTGCCCGGTTGGTATCAAGTATCGCTAGACGCATCGGCATCTTTGCAAGAAATACATCAATTCCATTTTCAGCAAGGAGATGAAGCAAGGGCGCATAAGCGGTTTCTTCCACTTTTCCGCCGGGGTAGAAGATCAGGGCATCCTTTTTAGAGGGTCCATCGAAAAACCATCCGTAATCGGTTTTCTCAACTTGAACCAGGGAATCGGAGATCAGGGCTTTTTCTGCATCTTCAGAAGCATGATAATAGTCTTCTGCATATAGGACAATCATCACCGCGAGACAAACCAGAATAATAAAAGGAATGATCCATTTTAACTTGCGTTTCAATACACACCTCCGCTGAAAATGAAAAAAACAATGTATTACTGAATTTGCGCTTTTTTTGAAAATTGTTTTTCCAGAATAGCTTTTCCTGGATCGAGCTTCGAGACAGCGGCAAAGCAAAGGATCGCAATGGCAGTCGCACTGATAACATCCAAAAAATAATGCTGTTTGGTAAACAAAGTAGAAAAACAGATCAAAACAGACATAATCAGGGTGTAAATACGAAATCCGACAGGAATCTCGGGATGCTTTCTCACGCCTAAATAACAGTAAACACTGGACAGGCAGTGATAGGAAGGCAACAGATTGTATCCGAAATTACCGCCATCTACACCGTAAACAAAAGTGAGAAGGCGGCTGAATGGATCGGAACGGGATGCAAATAGCGACAAACCTTCCGCATTCCGGTCGATATAAGTCGGAAAGGTTAACAGAACCAGAAAAGTCAGATAATAGGATAAAGTCAAGCCAATCAGATAGTTGATAAAATTATGCTTCCCCGTATATGAGACCGCTGCAGTTCCGAAAGACCAAAACGCAAAAGAAAAAAGATAGACCAAAACAAAGGATGGAATGATCGGAAACAAATCATCGATGATTGGAATTTTAGGGCTGAACATCAAAGAAGAAGTTCCAATCAAACGACTGAGAAACAATGCCAGACCATAAAGCAGTCCCTGAAGAAGAACAAATCCTATCCCAATAATCAGCGCATAAACAGGCAAGGGTCTGCCCGTCTTACGACGCTTTTCCATAAGACAGCCTCCGTTCTAAATATGATTTCCTATTTTACAATGATTGATATTGTTTTTCAAGTCGTCCAAAGAAACTGCTCAGTATATATGAAATGTGCAGATATCTACGGAGAAAGGAACCCGAAAATAAAAGAACAGGAAATGTCTGCATTACTGGATGCAACATGACCGAGATATCCACATGGCAATCAATATCCGGAACGAAGGAACGTAGACGCTGGCAAATCCATTAAAATATACAACACATAAACGGCAGGCACGGAACAGGCAGAACCTGACAGCTATGGAGATTCAATAGAAAAAGCGGCCATAAGGCCGCTTAATTACCGAATCGCTGAAAGAAGATACTCCCGCCTCCTAGCAGTATGCGTAGACGGAGAGCAGTTCTCTCGCCTGAGAACGATATTATAGAGAAGATATTATACCGGAGGATAATCGGGATGGAAACCCCATCATTTCTTTTTCCGGAATTCTTTTTGTCCACGCGTGCTACCGCCGTCGCACAGGACATCGACGCCGGCGAGATAGCCGTTGCGCTCGTCTGCGAGGGAAGCAATTGCAAATCCGAGTTCTTCCGGCTTGCCCATCCTTTTTTCACAGGAAAAACCAATCAGGTATCCACCGTGTTCTTTTTCTGCCTCGCCCATACTGGTCGCAATGAGCCCCGGACTTAATGAAACGACGCGGATTCCTTTTTCACCGAGTTCAAAAGCTGATTTTGCAGCGTACCAGCAGGCGAAGTTTTTGGAAAGGGCATAGGCAAATCCGTTCTTCTGATAAACATCTTTTGCAAGATTGCTTCGCTTAATCATCTTTTCGAGAAATGCTTTTTCATTCGTTTCAGCGAGCGGATAGGCTTTTTTCGGAATTATCATATCCGGAAGGGAGTACGCCGAATTAGATGAAATGTCGACAATGACACTGCCTGCTTTCATGCGTTTTCCAAATTCCTGGTTGACATAGACGGTTCCGAGTGCATTGATGCGCAGGATTTTCTCCTGTTCGGCAGTTTTGCTCATTGCCGGAGAGACGCCTGCGGCGTTGATGACATTTTTAATCTCACCGAGGCTGAGCGCATATTCTGCCAATTCGATTACGCTTTCTCTTTTCGAGGTATCGCATGTATGTGCATATGCTTCGAATCCAAGACTCTGCAGCTCCTGTATCGCATTTTCAAGCTTTGCGAGCGTACGTCCGGACACAACGATGATCTTTTCTTTCGGCATGCATTTAGCGGCCTCAAGACCCATTCCGCTTCCGCCACCGGTAATGACACAAACCTGTTTCATATCAGACCAGTCCTCCTTAATGATTAAAACAGTATAATTTAATATAATAATTCTACCATGTGACGGTAATATTTTACAAGTGCTATGAAGTCTAATTTTGATACTCATTACGCGAAGCCTCACACGACCGAAGTCACGAGTGTGCGGCGGTTAATTCATCAAAGAAAGAGAAGGACCTATAAATGATTGATGGGGAACAATTTTGTCGATCTGTTGACGCCAGTGCTTGGAAAAGAGTAAGATTAAAAGTAAGAGGTGGAAATAATGGGAAAAAGTTTTATGGCAGGAGTTGCATCTTTCTATTTCCGGATGCTTCCAAAGTATACGGATGTGCAATGGAAGGACCGGATTGAAAAGCTGAAAACAAAAGCAGAGAAATCACCGCGAGCTCCGAAGGGAATTCTGTACCGGTTGGTTCAAACATCATCCGGAAGCGTATTTTGGCTGAATGAAAGCAACCATTCGGAGGTTACGATTCTTTATCTGCATGGAGGCGCATATGTGCATGATTTTTCCAGGTTTCACTGGCTGTTTCTGAAAAAGATAGCGAAGCAAACGGACGCCGAAATCATTGCCCCGGCATATCATCTGGTGCCATATGGGACATATCAAGAAGCATTTGAACTGATTGTTCCGCTTTATCAAGAGTATCGGAAGATGTATCCGAACCGGAAAATGGTCTTGATGGGAGATTCCGCAGGGGGTGGGCTGGCGTTAGCTCTATCTGAATATTTTAATAAAGAAAAGATTTCTGCTCCTGACGAATTGATCCTGCTTTCACCATGGGTTGATGTTTCCATGAACAATCCCTCTATTTCTGCATATGAGGGTAGAGATCCATGGATTACTCCTTCCTACCGGGTTGCGGGACAATACTGGGCTGGAGATACAAAAATCTCAGACTGGCGAATCAGTCCGATCCATGGGGAACTGCATGCCTTGAAAAACGTTACTGTTTTTTACGGAACGGAAGAAATCCTCTGGCCGGATATGTTGCTGCTGAAAAAGCAATTGGAAGGGGAATCTTCCAATGAGTTCATTGAAGGAGAAGGGATGAATCATGTTTATCCGATTCTTCCGATTCCAGAAGCAAAAGCAGCAATTGATAAGATCTGCAGAACGATTACCGAGAGTGAAGCCTCACACGACTGAAGTCACGAGTGTGCGGCGGTTAATTCATCAATAATCGTGTAACAAAAAAGGCGGGAATGAACCCCGCCTTTTCTGACTTTGGGCAGCAAGTGGCTTTCCCAAAGACGATTTACATAAGTTCTGATTTCTGCAAAACTTTTTTTTGCTTGAAAATCGGAAGACTGAGAAGAACCGAAAGAAGGATCATGATGATTCCTAGAAGAGGCAGAATCGGAAGCTTACTGTTAGCAGTACCGTAAATATCTAAAGCGCCTTTCAGTATGCACGAAAGAGTGAGTGCAATGATTCCTGACCCGTAGATTTGGCCGACGAAGGATTTCACTTTCCAGCCAGACCGAATGATCAGAAGAGATGGAAATACTCCTAATAACAGCGGAACCGCAAACGCGTAAATCATAAAGAATGAATAAACTTCATGGCTGAATGTTTCGTAAACAGCGCCGAACAGCGCGAAAAAAGCAGTTAAGCCGGTATAAAGAAAAACACGATTCAGATTTTTATCCGATGTAAACAATGTCGCTCACTCCCCTCTCTTTGATGGAACCGTTCGTGGTCGGTTTGTTAATAACTTCCCCCAGATACCACATTGTGGAGGACCCTCCTCCGTCCAGATTATACGCGGTAGTCGCGCCAAGAGACTGCATGAAAGAAGCCAGCTCATACAGGGACAAACCTTCACTTTCGTCTGTCCGGCCGTCGGAAACAACGAGCAGATAATGATTTGAGTCAATGATTCCAATCACAGTACGGGGGTTGCTGGCCATTGCCTTCCCTACTTCTTCTGTCAATCCTACGCTGATGGAACCGTTTTCAACAAGCGCGGGACCAAAGGAAAATGCCTGCCAGACACCTTCTTCAACGAGTTCTTCTGCACTTACCTCTCCAGTGTTTCGGATCTGCATTGTACCATCGGCATAGATGCATAAAATATCAGTCGCAGTTTTTGAAGTATTCCGGTAGACGATTCCGTTCCGGATGACATAACCGCTTTCCCGTGCACCGTAGTAATCTCCGTTAATGGCAAGTATCGCATTATTCTCCTCTGCGATGGAAGATGTTTTTGCGGTAATATTCCTCCCGTATGTATCTTGCGCAAATGCGGTTTTTAACGAATACGCACTTACCGCCTGAATATCCGCCACATAGACGGAGGTGTTGAGAACACGATATTGATTCAGAGTGATTTTAATGTTGCTGTCTTCATATGCTGCATATTCAGATCCTGCGGTCAGAACAGAAGTTGAGTCATTCTGGTTGTAAGCAGTTTCAGAGGAGGAATTCCGGGACTTGCTCCGATCAGAACTGCCATCTTTTTTGCCACGGGAAGGATTTTTGCTCTTTCTGCCGTTAGAAATATACATTGTTTTCGTTTCCCGGTTTTCCGTTAAAAAACTGTCACTTTCTTCAGAGATTGTTTCAGATGATTGAAATGAATTTGAATCAGCGTCAGCGGCTGCTTCCACATTTTTCAATATTGTGGAGAAGACTGCTTCCCTGTCATCGTCAGAGACGGAAGCAAAGGCACGGGAGAACACAAATGTATCAAAAACCAGATATCCGGAGAGCAGAACAACGAGGGAAGTGCAGATGACGCCAATGATGTATTGTTTGAATTTCATATTCCTTTTTCCTTTCCATTTAATTGAAATTGAAAGACCCACAGAAAGAATCTTTTTTAGTTCTTATGAAAAGCATAAAGGAGAAAACTTAAAAGAGATTAAAAAACGGCTATTGAAAAATATCAATAGTCGCTTGTTTAATTCATTATTATGGAATCAGATGAGGAGAGAGGTTTTTACTCCATTGTGCCCAGCCAGGGCTGCTAGTCCATGCAAAATGGCTCCAGATGGCACGCATCTTTTTACCCATCTGCTGAGATTCCGGGTCATCAATATTTTCAAAAGGCATACTTTGCCCGAATAGAATCGGAAGATCGCTGGCGTGAAAACTTCCAAAGCCGTTTGCTCTGTTTGAGGGAGTGGCATAGACATATTCATAACGCCAGGAAGGTCCCGAGTAAGTGGAAAGAATCTCTTCCATTGGACGCCGGTAAACATGCTCCGTGACGGCGTCGCTGAATCTCGTTTTGAACGGCCCTGAGCCACAGCTTACTTTTACGCCAAGGAGAAGCGCAATGAAAGGAGTCAAAACAGAAGGAATCGGTGAAATATAAAGATTTGCTTCCTGCTTTGTACAACCGATCAACAAAGGAAGGGAAGAGGAATTCAAAGCAGATTTCGGCTCAGCCTTCAAAGTGACGCCATCAATTGTAGGAGAGAACGCACAGCGAAGTTCCCCATGTTTCAGAATTCGAGACGAATACTTTGAGTTAATGGCTTCGACTTGTTCTGATGTAAGATCCAGCAGCATTTCAGGACGATCAGCCGGAATCCAGGCAATCCTTAGATAGGTACGTGTATTTCGTTCGCTTTCCTTCTCGGTGAAAAAATGTTCGATACAGGAGGAATGGATAATACACTTCTGAAAGAGGTCTTTGGCTTCCTCCATTGTCATTAGGGCAAGGATACAGGAACCTCCCGCAGATTGACCGAAAGCTGTAATGTTTTCCGGATCTCCGCCGAAAGCATGGATGTTTCTGCGAACAAACTGCATTGCCAGAATCTGGTCAAACAGTCCGCAGTTTTGATCAAATCGTTCCGACAGAAAATGAAGATTCAGAAAACCGTATAAATTCAGACGATAGTTAAAGGTTACAACTATGGTATTCGTTTCTTTTGCAAAGAATGAAAGATCATAATTGATCTCATCGGAACCTTCTGCGGTTGCTCCGGTACCGCCGGTATTATAGGAACCCCCGTAGACCCATACCATAACAGGAAGAGGACCGGAAACATTTTCCGGAACATAAATGTTCAGATAAAGGCAATCCTGACTTTTATACTGAGCACTGAAGGATCCATCGGACTGAATCGGATTTGCTTTGCCGACCTGGCATGACAAAACATCCTCCCAGGGATCCGGAGGAACAGGATGGCGAAAAGCCAGATTTCCTACAGGCGGTTTCGCAAAAGGAATGCCAAGAAAAACACGGCATCCGTTTCTTCGGATACCTGTAATAGTTCCATATTCAGTATGTACGCAAAGGGAAGTCAGTTCTGTTTTCATCGTAAGTAACCAATTGACATTATTATGGCATATTCATTTTAGAGATGCAATGCAATTCGTTTAAAAAAAAATATATAAAAAGAGGAAAAACATGATTGCAACTGGAAAGCAGGACGCGATTTAAATCTTGTGCAGGAAAAAATTGCGTTTTTGCAGATGTAAGGTTATAATGATTTTGTATTAGATAAAATATTTCCTGATTGGTTTACAGGATGATTAGGTGATGATACCTAATCAAAGGAATATTTAAGGAGAAACAGAAATGAGAGCAGACGGAAGAAAAGTGAAAACCATGCAGCCGATGTATCAGGTCGCTGCACACATCATGGCAAAGCGCAGTGATTCTATGAACATGACGGAGGTCGATATACCAATCGAGCCGATGCAGCGCTATCTGAACGAGAAGCGCAAGGAAGGAATCACGTTTTCCCATCTTGGAATCGTATTGGCAGCGTTTGTCCGTACGCTTTGTGAATTTCCTTTTTTGAACAGATTCGTTGTCAATAAAACAATCTATACAAGAAATGAGATTGCAATCGGCATGGTGGTTTTAAAACCGGGAGAACACGAAGGCACGATGAATAAAATGTATTTTGAAAAGAAAAACACGATTTTTGAAGTACAGAATATCATTGACAAGTATATCGGAGAAAACCGTGCGGAAGGAGATACCAACAAGACAGATGATTTGATCCGGAAACTGTTATCGGTTCCCGGCCTTTGCAGATTAGGCGTGAATATTTTCAAATGGGCTGATAAACATGGCCTTTTGCCGCGTTCCATCATCCAGGCGAGTCCTTTTCACTGCACGATGACGATCACCAACCTGGCGTCGATCCGGACCAATTATATCTATCATCACATTTATGATTTCGGAACCACGACTCTGCTGATGGCGATGGGAGTTACCAGGGAAGTTCCGGTCCGTAAGCACGGAGAGATTGAGTTCGTCCGTTCGATACCGATCGGGATTGTCATGGATGAGAGAATCTGTAACGGATGCCAGTATGCTCTGGCATTCAAGAGACTGGAACATTATCTGAAAAATCCACAGCTCCTGGAAACACCGCCGGAGACGATTCTGGAAGATATCCCGTAATGGTTTTAAAAAACGATTTCAACAGTTTTCCTTGCCTGATAAAAAGGTTCGGAAAACTGTTTTTCTTTGGAGCATTACGGTGAATCCAGATTGACGAAGAGACTGAAAATTGGTATTCTATTGAGGAAATAAAAACGAAAAACGACAGGTACAAAAAATGACTGTTTCAGGGTTATCGATCGGCAACATTCTGTCGATTCTTTTGAATCTGATCAATGCCGGAAGTGTGGTTATCGTTTTGGGGATTGCTTTGCGAAAGAATCCGTCAGGAGCTCTTTTTCGCTATTTTACGGTTCTTTCCAATATTTTATGCGCAATATCATCTTTATTGGTAGCAGTGTTCCGGATTACGGGGATGCTTCCTGAAGCCATCTTGCTGTTAAAATTCGCCGGCACGGCGGCGGTAACAGTTACAATGATGACGGTTCTGCTGTTTTTAGGTCCCGTTGTGTACGATTATAAGTCGCTTCTGAGCGGCGGGGACTTGTGGCTGCATCTGATTTGTCCCCTGCTTGCAATTGTAACATATCTCATATGGGACAAGCCGGACGTACCGTTCTGGACAGTACTGTTCGGAGTTCTTCCGGTCCTGCTTTATGGTATCTTATATCTGTACCGGGTGGTTCTGGTTCCGGAGGAAAAACGGTGGGAGGATTTTTACGGCTTCAATAAAGACGGAAAATGGCCTTTGGCTTTTGCCGCGATGATTGCGGCGGCATCGGCCATCAGCATTGTTCTATGGGCGATTTAATAGAGGCTTTTTATGAATCAGAAAGTGTATTTTGCGGGTTCGATCCGTGGCGGACGCAGCGATGCCGCACTGTATGGAAGAGTCATCGCGCATATTAATCAAACAGATATGGTTTTGACGGAGCATATCGGGGACGTCCATTATTCCATTGAAACCGGTAATATTCCGCTGGACCGCAGAATTTACGAACAGGATACCGGATGGCTCAAAAAATGCGATCTTGTGATCGCAGAGTGTTCGTCACCATCGCTGGGAGTGGGATACGAGATGGCTTATGCCGAGAAGCTGTTAAAGCCGGTCTATATCTTCTGCAGAAAAGATGCTTTCCTGTCCGCTATGTTGACAGGAGACCCGTATTTCCATATCTACTTCTATGATAACGAAGAAGATCTGCTGACACAGATCGATGAGATTTTGGCAGAGAGAACTCAAAAAGCGGAAGAAACAAAATGACAGGATTCAAGAAACTGGGATTGGTCATAGGAGCTTCGATACTGCTGCTTGCCTGCAGCAGGGATTCTGCTATACCCAAAGTTGAGCCTGCAGTTCCGGCAACCGCATCTGCCATCCCGGTGATTTCCCTTCAGGTCAACTCTCCGGAACCGACTGTGATTCCTCCGGCTTCCGATACGCCTGAGCCGACTGCGACGGTTGAACCGACTCCAACGCCGGAGCCGACTCCAACGCCGGAACCGACCCCAACACCCGAACCGTTTGTGCTGGTTCCGATTCCTGTGACGCTTCGCACCGCAGGCGGATATGAGCGTACTTCCAGACTTGGAATTTTGTACCGGGCTGAAGACGGATCATATGCTGCATACGGACAGTTTGGAAGTGGAGATGTTGACTTCTATCCATCAGATGAAAAAGGAACTGTACCATATGGGACAGAACCTCTTTCTCACATCTGTGCGGTCCCTGCCTATACTCCGGAAGAGGCACCCAAACAGGATGGCGCCTGGATGCTGGCCGTTTATATTAAGACTCAGAGTATCGTGGCATATCACGCAGAACAGGGAGAGTGGATCGAACAGAGGGTCATGATCTGCTCAACAGGACGGAAGGGACATGATACTCCGACAGGACATTTCAAGATTACGGACCGGTATGAGTACAAACTTCTCGGAACGGAAGAATCTCCCTGCTATGGCTTGTGGGCTTGCCGGTTTAAAGGGCACTGCCTGTTTCATTCCGTACCGATTAACGCTGCAGCGGGGAGAGACAAGGAAAAAGCCCATAGCATGACAACCATGAGCAAATATGAGAAGCTCGGAAATGTCGCTTCCGACGGCTGCATCCGGCTGACCGTCATAGACGCAAAATGGATCTATGATCTGAGCGATAATCAAACTGTGGAAGTATGGGTGATGAAAAAAGAAGGCCCCACACCCACAAAGCCGCCTGCTGTTATTTGGGAAGAGCCGTATACGAATAAAAAAGGACTAGGCTGGGATCCGACAGATCCACATCCGGATAATCCGTACCATAATGCAAGCTCACAGGATTCCAAGGAGAATTCAGAGCGGACAAATTAGATCGCCTGATGAGAAAAGACAATGAGATTGTCCGTGTGGGATACACAAGCAACGGTCTGAGAGCGCACATCTACCATGCGTTACAAAATATCTATCAAAAGGAAACCGGCGTCCGTTTTGAACTGCAGGAAATGACGTCCCAGCGGATGCGGAACAGTCAACCGGAACGTGAAGGATCTGAAGATCCGGAGATGGAGATGCCCGGTCTGCAAAGAGATGCATGACCGGGACATCAATGCTGCGAAGAACATATTAAACGAAGGACTGAAAAAGATCAGTTC
>JAFWJN010000005.1 GCA_017514685.1 Clostridia bacterium | reverse complement strand
GTTCCTGAGAGACCATAGGAAACGTAGGGCCGGGCGAGCCCGAACGGAAACGCCTGTGGAGACCGTGTAAGACTTCCCTATGGAAGCAGTGATCTATGAAGCAGGAATCCCCCATCTTCTAAAGTGGTGGGAGAACGTCAATATGTTAAGAACAAAAATGCAAGACCCCGGGTTTCATTGACAGTGTTTTTTGCGGTTGGTATAATGGCGATACAGAGAAAAAACAGTGGAAAACAGAAGGAAAATCAGATGATTGAAACCTTTTCCGACAGGCGGAACAGACCTGAAAAAACACCGAAGTATGCGGTGCTGGACTTTGACGGAACCGTCTCGCTGATCCGCGAAGGCTGGCAGCAGATCATGACACCGTATTTTACGGATGAATTATACAATACCCCGGAAGGAAGAAAACTGCCAAGGGAGCAGGTTGAGCTTCACTGCAGGGATTTTATTACGCTTCTGACGGGAAAACAGACAATCTATCAGTGCATCCGGCTTGCAGAGGAAATCACGGCATTCGGAGGAACTCCTGAAGATCCTCAGACCTATAAAGACGAGTATGTAAGGCGGCTTCTTGTGAAGATCGATGACCGGCTGAAAGGACTGGAAAACGGGAAGGTCGAGCCTGAAACCCTGACAGTGCCCGGAACCTATGACCTTCTTGGAATGCTTCAGAAGCACGGGGTAAAAGCTTATCTTGCTTCCGGAACGGACGAGGAACACGTCCTGAATGAAGCTGCTCTGTTAAAGGTGAATCATTACTTTGACGGACGGATCTACGGCGCACAGAGAGAATATAAGACGTTCAGTAAGAAGCTTGTGATTGAGCGGATCATCCGCGAGAATCATCTGTCCGGCGGGGAACTGATCGGGTTCGGCGACGGATATGTGGAAATCGAAAATGTCCGGGAAGCGGGAGGCTTCGCGGTTGGTGTTGCGACCAATGAGCACGAACGGCGCGGAATCGACGAGTGGAAACGTGAACGGCTGATCCGTGCCGGGGCGAACGTGATTATCCCGGATTACAGGAACATCGGAGAAATAGAGAAAATGCTTTTCGGGGAGGTAACGTATGCCGTTTGAAGAATTCGACCGCTCAAAACTGCTTCTGAAACCACTCGAGGAAAGAGTCCATGACATCGATTATTCCGTTATGAAGCCCGCTGTGGCAGATAACGGATACCGGCATCCGAAAATTGACATCCTGGCCGACCGGATCCGAAAAGCGAAGGAAAAGGGCGCGGATGTCACCATGATGCTTGGCGGTCACGTGATTCGTTCAGGCGTCGCCCCGTCCATGATCGCCCTGATGGAAGCGGGGTATATCACGCATTTTGCCATGAACGGTGCCGCAGCGATCCATGACTTTGAGCTCGCCATGATCGGCGCGACGACCGAGAGCGTGGCAAAATACATTTCCGAAGGCCAGTTCGGACTATGGAAAGAGACCGGCTATTACAATGACGCGATCAATGAAGGCGTGAAGCTGGGTTTGGGATTCGGAGAATCGCTCGGAAAATACATCGAGGAACACGATTTTCCGTATAAGAGCACAAGTCTGCTTGCCGCGGGCTATCGGAACCAGGTGCCCGTGACGGTTCATGTCGGCATAGGCTGCGACATCGTGCACGAGTTTCCGAATGCCATAGGCGCATCGATCGGAGAAGCGACCTATCGGGATTTCCTCATCTATACCCGGTGCATCGAGAATCTCGAGAACGGTGTATTCATGGATTTCGGTTCCGCTGTCATCGGACCGGAAGTATACTTAAAGGCGCTCTCTATGTCGCGTAATGTCGCACATCAGGAGGGAAGAAGGATCGCACATTTCACAACGGCCGTTCTGGATTTGCTGCCGCTGGAAGACTGCGACATCCACGAAGCACCGCCCAAGTCCGATCCTCGTTATTATTTCCGTCCCTGGAAAACAATCATGGCGCGTACGGTTGCCGACGGCGGGGAAAGCTATTATATCCAGGGGGTGCATCAGGACACGGTTCCCGCTCTTGCCTGGAATCTCCTGAAGGACCAAATCTGATTCGGGAAAAAGAATATGCAGACAGACATGACGCTGACCCGGCTTCGGACTTTACTGTCCGGATTTAACAGACTGCATATCGTACTTGTCGGCGATCTTTTTCTGGACCGCTGGTATCATGTTGATCCGGCTCTCGATGAGCCGTCTCTGGAGACAGGAAAGACCGCGCATCAGGTCGTGAAAAAAAGAAGCGCACCCGGCGCCGGCGGAACGGTTCTGAACAACATTTCAGCCCTTGGGGCGGGTACAATCAAAGTAGTCTCTGCGATTGGGAAAGACGGGGACGGATGGGAATTGACCGAACTGTTAAAACAGCGGCGGGTCGATCCTTCAAATATCGTAATCTCCGATCAGATTGTGACGCCTTCGTATATCAAGCCGCTGTTTCCCGAGGAAGGGGAACGTCTGGACATCAAGAATTTCACGCCATTGCCGGAGAAGATTGAGTCAAGTCTGATAGAACAGATGGAGAAAGCGGTAAAAGAAGCGGACGCGGTCATTTTGCTGGATCAGGTCACGGAGGAAAACTGCGGTGTTCTGACCCGGCATGTCCGTAAGGCTGCCGCGGAGGCTGCGAAGCGTTATCCGGAAAAACTGTTCCTGGCAGATTCCAGGGCATTTATCGGGTCGTTCCGCAATGCTGTGATCAAGTGCAACAACTATGAAGCGGCTGAGATTGCGAACATGCCTGCGAAAGAGGACTTGTTCAGTGAAGAACATGTTTTCAGGTGCATGAGAACAATGAAAGAAATGACCGGCTGCCAATCGGTGGTGACTTGCAACAAGCACGGCATTGCAGTGGAGACAGGGGACGGATACCGGCTTGTTCCGGCGGTCCGGCAGAATGGTCCGATCGATATCTGCGGCGCGGGAGATGCGGCGACAGCTGCGCTTGCCTGCGCAATCGCGGCGGGAGCAACCATGTATGAAGCGGCGGTCATTGCGAATCTTGCTTCTGGGGTGACAGTCAGAAAACTGGGAGAAACCGGCACTGCATCCCAAGAGGAGATCATTGCATTGTATCTGGAACAATACGGCGAATAGAATAATCGAAAACACGAGGAATCAAACATGCTGACTTTTTCACCGATCCCTTCTCCGATTCTGATCCGGCCTTTTGAGAAAAGGCAGATCGTGTGTGCATTTCATGATATTGACGGTACCCATTCCCTGATCCGCGACTGGCCTCCTGTCATGAGCATCGTGCTGGATTATGCCGAAAAGAGCGGAGTTCCGGAAGGGTATGACAGTGATGAGAATGTCAGACTGCTTGCAGAAAAAGCTGGAACAGAGCCTCTCCCCGTCACGGACCGGTTCTGTGTGGAGTCCGCCGGATTGTCTGCCCTGACACAGATGGAATGGGCACTGCGGCGCGCGGTAGATGCCGGAACGGTTCACATTCCATGTGATATCCAGCAGAACAGAGAGAAGATCAAACGGATTTTCGGAGGTGAAGAACTGTTTCCGACAATGCCGGATTCACCGGAACTGGATCGTTTTTTGAAAGAACATACTCCGCGGCTGTTCCGCTTCTATGAAAAAGTTCTCAATGCGTTTTGCAGGGACAGGAATCTGGAACTTGCGAAGAAAGATCCGGAACGTTTCAGGATTCCGGGTTCTCCCGAGTTTATGCGGTTTTTGCATGAACATGGAGTCCGGAACTACTTTGTCACCGGCGCAGTTGTCGAAAAGGGAATGGGTATGTACGAGGAAGTAGTGACGCTGGGGTATCGGATCGGCGAAGGAGAAACTGTAGACGATATCATAGGATCCACCTGGGAGGATAAGGAACCAAAGGATGTGATCATGAAACGTCTCGCGAAACAGCTGGGAATCCGGGGAGAACAGATCCTGGTGGTCGGTGACGGCAGGAGTGAAATCTCTGCGGGAACGCAGATGGGCGCGGTTACGATTTCAAGACTGAATGAAAGTGCGGACTATCAGCGTGAACTTCATAAAAGACTCGGAACGAATGTGATCGTTCCGGATTTTAAGGATCCTCGGCTTTATGCAATGTTTTCCTGAAAGGAATGGTAAACAGGATGGAATACGGATATTTGGATTTTTCCGACATTAAAACAGATACCGCAAAAAACCGCAGAAATCTGGTTCGGATTGATACGATGCTGAATCCGGGAACGGATGCTGTTCCCGAATGGGACGGCGGAAAAGATTTCGACTCATTGATTGAAAAAATCGTTGAGGCAAGAAAAAACGGAAAACCCGTGATCTGGAGTCAGGGCGCGCATGTGATCAAGAACAACCTGTCCAGATATCTGATCGAGCTCATGAAGCATGGGATCATCACCCATATTGCCGGAAACGGCGCATGCAGCATTCATGATTTCGAGCTTGCCTATCTTGGCGGAACGAGCGAGGACGTGCCAACAGCTTTGGAGGACGGAACCTTCGGAATGTGGGAAGAGACCGGAGGATGGATGAACGCTGCGATCCAATATGGGGCGGAGCATGACATGGGATACGGAGAGTCTCTGGCCTGTTTTATAGATACCCATAAAGAACTGTTTCCTTACAGAGAAGACTGCGTGCTGTATCAGGCATATCTTTGCGGTGTTCCGGCAACGTTTCATATCGCTTTGGGAACGGACATCATTCATCAGCATCCTTCTGTTGATTTTTCAGCAATCGGAAAAACCAGCGGGATTGATTTTCATCGCTATTGCTATTCGGTAGCACATATGGACGGAGGGGTCTTTCTGAATTTCGGATCGAGCGTGATCGGACCGGAAGTGTTTCTGAAAGCAATTTCGATCTCCCGGAATCTGGGATTTGATACGAGGCACATTACGACGGCGAACTTTGATCTTGTGGATCTGGGAGACTACAGGGTCAAGATCGGATACGATGATCCGCATTATTATTATCGGCCAAGAAAGAATATTGTGAACCGGCCTCCGCAAAACGGCGGTATCGGCTGGCATTTCATCGGGGATCACAAGCAGACGATCCCGAATCTTTACCGGAAACTGGAACCCTTCTTTGGAGAATTCGAAGCGAAGAAACTATGATTACAGACAGTCTTATCATATGTGAAGCGCAGCCGGAGAGAGAAGTAATCGATACGCTGATCGAACTGTCTGCCTGTTGGGAGGCAGAGAACAGCTGCCACGGATACAGGAAAAATACGGAAGAAGATATCAAAGGGAACCGGATTTTTCTGGCAAGGGAGGAGTCTGAAATCCTCGGATACCTGTTTGGACATGCGGCAAATGCGGAAAACGCCAGCTCGGTCATGCCTGACGGAACCTCGTTTTTTGAAGTGGAAGAACTGTATATAAAGCCGGAACATCGAAGCAAAGGAGTCGGAAAAGCACTTTTTGCATGCGCCGAGCAGAAAGCAAAAGAGGACGGCGCAGAGTTTGTCCTTCTTAGCACTGCGACGAAAAACTGGAAAGCGATTTTCCACTTTTATCTGGATGAACTCGGAATGGAATTCTGGAATGCCCGTTTGTTTAAAAAAATCTGAACAGAAAAAACCGCCGGGAGGCGGTTTTATATTTTTTGTATACAGAAAACCCCACCATAGTGGCGGGGTTCAAAAGAGGTTTACCGGTGAGACAGTCAAAAAACTCCTGATGTGTTATAGTACAAGTGTGACCTGCCAGTTACACCGAAATAACACATCAGGAGGACATTAAAATGCCAAAGCAAAATAATGACAGTAACACTTTAGCACACACAAAATGGAATTGCAAATACCACATAGTATTTGCCCCGAAGTACCGG
>JAFWJN010000021.1 GCA_017514685.1 Clostridia bacterium | reverse complement strand
TATTACATTAGCACAATCGTCTTTCGTTCGCTATCTTTATTATTCCAGCAGCAGTAGCAGTGCTGTGGGAACTGTGGGAAACCCTTTGGCGTTTTCCATAGTTTCCATAGCTATCTGTCACATATCATTGTAACACCTACAAACTTGGAAAGAAAGGGGCAGGAGAGACGGCCAATCACAAAAACAGACCGCTCGTTAAGAGCGGTCTGTGAACTCATGCGGAATGATTACAGTTCAGCGAAGAACTTGATGGTGCGGACCATCTGGCTGGTGTAGCTGTTCTCATTGTCATACCAAGCGACGACCTGAACCTGATAGGTGTCCTCGTCGATCTTCTGGACCATGGTCTGGTTGGCATCGAAGAGAGAGCCATAGGTCATGCCAATGATGTCGCTGGAAACGAGTTTCTCGGTGGTGTAGCCGAAGGATTCAGAAGCCTGAGACTTCATTGCTGCGTTAATAGCTTCCTTGGTGACATCCTTGCCCTTTACAACGGCAACGAGGATCGTGGTGGAACCGGTCGCAACAGGAACGCGCTGTGCGGAACCGATCAGTTTGCCATTCAGCTCGGGGATAACAAGGCCGATTGCCTTTGCTGCGCCGGTGCTGTTCGGAACGATGTTCGCTGCACCTGCACGGGCACGCTGCAGATCGCCTTTGCGATGCGGACCGTCAAGAATCATCTGGTCGCCGGTGTAGGCGTGAACAGTGGTCATGATGCCGCTGACGATCGGGAAGTTGTCGTTCAGAGCTTTGGTCATCGGAGCAAGGCAGTTGGTGGTGCAGCTTGCTGCGGAGATGATCTTGTCTTCCTTGGTCAGGATGTTGTTGTTAACATTGTATACGATTGTGGGCAGGTCATTGCCGGCGGGAGCGGAAATAACGACTTTCTTTGCGCCTGCATCGATATGAGCCTGAGACTTTGCTTTGCTGGTATAGAAACCAGTGCACTCGAGAACAACATCAACATTCAGAGCAGCCCAGGGCAGATTCTGTGCTTTCGGCTCAGCATAGATCGTGATCTCTTTGCCGTCAACAGTGATAGAGCCGGGTACTTTAACGGTCTTGCCGTCTTCTTCGAAAACAGGTTCTTTGGAAGATACGGTGTGTTTGTTCTCTCCGATAACACCGCAGTAACCTTTTTGTGCGGTATCATACTTGAGCAGATGAGCCAGCATGGCAGGGCTGGTCAGGTCGTTGATCGCGACGATTTCATAACCTTCTGCGCCAAACATCTGACGGAAAGCCAAACGACCGATACGGCCGAAACCATTGATAGCAACTTTAATTGACATGAAAAATGCCTCCTTCATATTTAGTCAATTTATACTACAATGATTTTGATAAAAATGCAAGAGAATTGTCTGCAAAAAATGTGAAAATGACAAAACAGGACACGTTAAGTGCCCTGTTCGGTAAAATTATCTTAAGCAAAGATTTGTGTCAGCTCACGGAAGTCCCGAATTTCATAATCCGGCCGGTTTGCATCCGTGATTGGGATCAGGTGCTTCCCCTCGGGAGAATGATAAAGGATATTGATTCCGATACCCGCTATTAACGCACCGGGAATGTCATTGTCCAGATTATCCCCAATGGAAGCGCATCGTTTCGGCTCGATTCCCATATCATCGCAGGCAAGACGGTAAATGGCATCACCGGGTTTACGCAGGCCGCATACCGATGAGATCACGATGGTTTCAAAGGCGTCCTCGAGATTTTCTTTCCGCAGCCACTGTTTGACTTCATAATCTTCGCCAATCAGATTGCTGATGATTCCAAGCCTGTAACCTCTTTTCTTGAGTTCCTGGACAACTTCCACTCCGTGTGCTGCGGTTTCGCGGCGGCCTTTGGTCCTGCGAAACAGATAACTCAGCTGATGACAGTTTGCTTTGATCCAGGCAGGATCGCATTCGGGGAGAAGAAACAGTCCCCATAGGATCTCATCACGAACTTCTCTGCGGGTATTGACCGCCCACGATTTGTAAATTGCGAAGCGGGTCGTTATCTGATTATAGAAGGTTTCGGGATCCGAATTTGGCCGGACAAGAGCGTGCAGTTCTTTTTTTGCGGCATCTTGAAACGAAGCGTCTTTGATTTCCCAAAGCAACGTTCCGCCAAGGTCGAAAAAGATACCGTCAACTTGTCTCATAACGGGCGTCTCCTATCGGTAGTGTGATATAGCGGGATTATATCATAGAGAGAAAAAGGCGTGTGTAAGAATTATGAAAATCATTCTCCTGTTTTGGAGACACTGGTCAAAATAATAGCATCGGCAGGGGTAAAATAAACGGAAAGTTGATTATTTGCAAAAAATGTCTCTTTTGATACATTCATGCAGAGAATCGCATCCTGCGCGCCATGCTTTGGATGTAAAAGAATCACATCCTTGTCTCCTTCTGCCAGGCGGCATATAACACTGCATTCGATAGCGATATCTGTGTCACCGTTTCTCAAACTGTGAAGATGGTCGTTGGACAGACAAATGGCTTTTGCCTGCGGATCAGTACAGGGAACAGAGATTCCCCAGGAATCCGAATGAAACACACCGTTGTGCACGGTTCCTTCCGAGATGTTTCGATAACCTGCAAGCTTTGCGCCGGCAAGAGTGACAGGATGCAGAAGAAATTCCTGAAAAGCCTGTACCGCCTCTGATTTACCATGATCCAGTATGCAGACAGAACTGCACAGTTTGCTGAGCTCATCCCGATCATGTGAAACAAACAGAACATCCCCGGAAAAAGGCTTCAGGTATTCAGACATCTCCCAAAGAAGCTGCCATTTCAGGTAACTGTCCAGTGCGGAAAAAGGTTCGTCCAGCAACAGGAGTTCCGGATTGCCGACCATGATCCTTGCAAGAGCGGTCCGCTGCTTTTGACCGCCGGAAAGAGTCCCGGGGTACTGGTTCTGCACATCCTGCAGATGAAAACGTTCAAGGGCTTCAAGAGCTGCTTCTCTTTTTTGACGCCTTGTTCCTGCGCGGACACCTGCCTGTATATTTTCAAGTACGGTCATGTTCGGGAACAGCGCATATTCCTGGAAGAGATATCCGATGTTTCTCTTTTGCGGCGGCAGATTGATATGCTTTTCACTGTCAAACAGAACCCGACCGTTCAGTTCGATCCGACCGAAATCGGGTTTCATGATACCGGCAATGCAGTTCAGCGTGACGCTTTTTCCGGATCCAGATGCGCCGAGAAGACCAAGGGGATCGGAAGCGGTTTCGAAATCAACATGCGTTTCGAAACTTCCGAGTTTTTTTTGAATGTGCACGGAGAGACTCATTTTAGTGAACCTCCGCTTCTCATACTGCGCTTTTCAAAATAGTTCATGGCGAGAAGAACGGCTGCGGAGATCGCAACATTTACAAGAACCCACTTGAAAGCAAGAGCATCATCGTTCAGACGCCATAACTGATAGACAGTTGTTGAAACTGTAGCTGTTTTTCCCGGCGTATAACCGGAGACCATGCTTGTCGCTCCGTATTCTCCGAGAGCTCTTGCAAATGCGAGGATCGTGCCGGCAAGAATTCCCTGACGGCAGTATGGCATTCGGATGCGCCAGAAAATATAGGTGTTGGATTTCCCGAGTGTTTTACCGGCGGAAGCCAGCGTTTCGTCAAAGGATTCGAATGCTCCTCTTGCGGTACGGTACATCAGCGGGAAAATGACGATTGCGGTCGCGATTATCGAAGCACACCATGTCATGGTCAGGCGGATCCCGAAAAAATCATTCAGAAAGATGCCGAGAGGACGTTTCGGACTAATGACACGGAGGAGCAGATAACCGACAACGGTCGGAGGCAGGACAAGCGATAAAGTTAAAATAACATCCAGAATTCCCTTAATAAATCTCGGAAGTCTGGCAAGATAATAAGCAGAAAAGATTCCGAGAAAAAAGACAATTACTGTAGAAATCGCGGCGATGCGCAGCGAATTCAACAAAGGAAACCAGTCCATTCAGATCCTACCTTTCAGTAATATAGAAAACAGGTAATACGTACAGCGGGGAAGAGTTATTTATCCGAAAGAGGAGAGAATCCGATGGAGGAAAAGATCTTAGAGGCTTCTGCACCTTTCAGGTATTCAAGGAATGCAGTAGCAGCTTCAGTATTCGCAGAGCCTTTCAGGACAGTAGCAGGGTACAGGACCTGACCGCACATTTCTTTGGTAGCGGTATCGACAACTTCCAGATTTGCGGAAAAAGCGTCAGTAGCATAAACGATGCCGCAGTCAACAGTTTTTTCAGAGACCTGAGAGGTAACTTCCTTGACATTGGAACCATAGGTCAGACAGGATGAAATTTCTTCTTCAGAGATATTATAGAACGCAAATATCTTCTGTGTATACTGACCTACAGGCACATCTCCGTTACCAATGGCAAGAAGAATATCCCCTGCTTTCAGATGTTCGACCAGGTCGTCAAATGATTTGATGTTCTTAGGATTTCCTTCCGGAATGACCAGAGCAACTTTGTTCTCCAAAAGGTTGATACGTGTTTCAGAAAGAACGAAGTCCAGACCGTCGGTGTTGATATCTGAGGAAGCGGTGATATCCAGCTGATTCATTTGCTTTGGCGCGGCAGAGATAAACAGATCACAGGGGGCCCCCTTCTCAATCTGTGTTTTTAAAGTACCGGAAGAATCGAAATTACAGGATATGGTTACATTCGGAGCGGCTTTTCCATATAATTCTACGATTTGGTTCATTGCTTCTGTAAGAGACGCAGCAGCAAAAACGATTAGTTCGGTTTTGCTTTCTTCTTTTTCTGTTGTAGCCGCACAGGCAAAGCAGCACGAGAGCAGGCACAGCGCCAAAATGATGCAGATAAAACGCTTCACTTATTAACACGACCTTTCTGTTCGTAAAATATTCGTTATTCTGATGACAGAATAACGTTTATTTAATGTTAACACAGAATCTCTGAAAACGTCAAGGACATGTTTGCCGGAAGAAATGAAGATAGAAAAAGACAGCCGGTATGACTGTCTTGGATGTTTTAGAAGAGGAGGCGGATAATCAGCTGCTCCGTTTCTTTTTCATGAGTATAATTCCGGAAATGATGAGTACTGCGGCGACAACTGCGCCCAATGCGACCGCAATTATTGTTACGGGATTCGCAGAAAAACTTTTCCTTGCCGGCTCAGTGGGGGACTGTTCTTCAGAAGGAGATTCGGTGGCAGATATCTCCGCTGGAAGAACCACGGCCTCTTCGGTCGGAACAGACGTCGGAACCGGAGACGGAGACTGTGTGGGGACCGGTGAAGGAGTTGGAGTCGGGTCTGGAGTCGGAGCAGGTGTGTCGGTTGGGACCGGTGTCGGGGGCGGTGTTGGAGGCACATAGGATGAGAGAAGCGTTTCATCGATATTGTCAAACGCGTCGCTTCCCGCTTCCACGGTCCCCTTTATCATACCAAACAGGTTGAAGGGATAACTACCTTTGTTGCGTTCCACGGCAAAACCATACTTTTGCTGGGATTCATGTTTTTTGTATGCGATTCGTGCAACGTTCCATGCATCCGTGCCGCCGAAGAATTCAAGCGGAGAGTTCGCATCCAGCTTGAGAACATTTTCCTTGTACAGATGCAGATAAACTTTCTGCACCTGCCAGACTCCGAATTGCTCCAGGGATTCAGGATCGTATTCTGGATCCGCTGCTAACGCAAACGCTTCGACCGAGGCTTTGGAAGTCAGTTTATGTTGCCAGTGGCCGTATTCGCCGTTTACGTCCTGTGCAAAAACAACGGGAGGTTTGTATTGACGATACAGGCGGACAAAAGAGAGGAGAAGGTCCTCATAAACAAATTCAGATTTCTTCTTTGTGCTTGCAGACGGTTCGATGTCAGGGAACCAGAGAAAAATCGGATCATACCGAAGTCCCAGCGCCCAGGCACCGTTTTCTGCTTCCGAAACACGCTGGCGCGTACCGCTTGTCACATACACGATACTTCCTTTGTATCCGCGTTCGGCACCGTAAATCGAAACAGCGGAACCCAGGAAGAGCACGTCGTCATCCGGATGGGTGGCGATGACCAGATAATCCAGTTTTCCGGGAGTATCTTTCCATTCATGGAAGGGATCCGGAAGTTCGCCTTCTCCGTAAACGGCCAGCTTGGAAAGCTTCATTTCCCGGTCAACAGCTTCGATCACAGCGGATCTGGCATTTTCCGGCAAAACAATTACGGTTTCCGGCCTTTTTTCCAGCATGCCGGAAAACAGTTCTTCCCCGCCGGCATCATAAAGACGGAGAGCGATGCTTTCTGGAAATTCGTACCACTGCATGCACAGATAATGAGCAGGGACATTGTCTTTCCAACTCAGTTTGATCTGTGCACCGGCCTGAAAAATCTGATAGGTTTTGACTTTGTTGTCGGTAACCCGAGTTTTTGCAGTCTTGACACCTCCGTAGTCAATCGTGCATTTATCCGTCAGATTTTTCGCTCCTTTTGAATCCGCATAGGAGAAAAGCGGCGCAGCCAGCAGCAGAGCGGACAGTATAAGAATGATATATCGTTTTAACAGTTTCATCAAAATCCAGGCAGGATACTCCGACTTCAACGCCGTAAGTCGGGGAGGAATGCCATCGCTTAGTCGGTATCCTCTGTTCCTGCTTTTCCTCCATTTTTTGCTCTATATCCGTGTTTTCACGATAAGTTTGCTTTTTTTGTGTTGATTCTCTGCCTCCTTTATCTTAATCTTGTTCCATAAAGGAGGTTTTTTGTTCCATGCTCCAGACTGTCACGGCTAAACTGAAGATCTTAGTCGATCCTGCTTCCCGGAAGCTCCTCCGGGATACCATGAAGGCATATTCAAATGCCTGCAATGAGATCGCGGAGTATATCTTCAGGACGCATGATCTGAAGCGGTACAGTGTCCATAAGGAAGTCTATTATCCCATCCGGGAGCGTTACGGACTCCGTTCCCAGATGGCGGAATCCTGTATCCGGACAGTTGTCGGAGCATACAGGACGATCCTTGCCAATCAGAAGGAGTGGATCAAGCCCGGGTTTTTGCATCCGCAGCTGGACCTTGTATGGAACCGGGATTATTCTTTAAGCGGAAAGACCGGTCTGTTCTCGGTCAACACCCTGGAAGGACGGATCAAAGTCCCTTTCTGCAAACAGGGATATGAACAGTACTTCTCGGAAGGATGCAGGTTCGGAACAGCGAAACTGGTCACTAAGCACGGGAAGTTCTTCCTGCATGTTCCCGTTACGTATGAGATACGGAAACTGAAGAAAGAAGAAGTCACAAACGTAGTCGGGATCGACCGCGGGATCCGGTTTTTGGCAGTCACGTATGACAGCAAGGGAAAGACGGTATTCCATGACGGAAGATCTGTCAAACAGAAACGCGCGCATTACAAAGCGCTCCGGAAGGAACTGCAGCAGGTCAGAACACCGTCGTCAAGACGCAGAATACGTTCGATCGGTCAGAGAGAGAACCGCTGGATGCGGGATGTGAATCACTGCATCTCCAAGGCACTCACCAGGAACCATCCCGAAGGAACGTTATTCGTACTGGAAGACCTCAGGGGCATCCGTTCCGCTACAGAAAAAGTCAGGGTAAAAGACCGTTATGTATCCGTCTCCTGGTCCTATTATGACCTGGAACAGAAACTGGTCTACAAAGCCTTAAGAAACCATCAGCTGGCAGAGAAGGTGGATCCTGCCTATACCAGCCAGACCTGCCCGGTATGCGGACATACGGAGAAAGGGAACCGGAACAAACGGGAACATCTGTTCTGCTGTCAAAGCTGCGGTTACCGCTCCAACGATGACCGGATCGGGGCAATGAATCTGCATCGCCTGGGAATCGAGCTTTTAGTACCGGATGCAGCTGCCGCAGAGTAGATCTTTGCGGCACGGGTACCCGTCAGCGTGCCCTGATGTAACGCCACTTCCGGTGATAAAACCGGAAGACCAGATGTGGGAGGAAATGATTCCGTTCAACCATAGGGCAGTTACAAGCTCCGACCTCTTAGAAATCTATCGCAGGTCGGGGTAGTTGACATCGATTATTCTATCACAGCGAACAACAAATGGGAAGAAGAAAAGAGCCGGCAATCAGCCGGCTGCAAAGAATGATATTCAGTCAAGCATCAGATAGAGACTATCGGACTGCTCGATGACTTCCCCGATACGATCCGTGAAATGCAGTGCAAACCCTCCGTTTTCATCTACGGTACGCGTGCACCGGTAGAGAATGCAGGAGCCGTTCTCTTGATTGAGTGCGATAAAATCTCTCTGCATGCCGAATGGCGAAAGGATGCTGGTCTTTGTTGAAAAATCGAACCATCCGACTTTGGTCTGAGCATCCGATCCTGTACCGAAATGATATGTGTACAGGATGTCCGGCTGATCATCCGCGTTCAGATCGCAAAGGATTACATCCAGAACGCCTTTTCCGTCATCCCCTTCACCCAGCCTGTAGTAATCGCCGTTCCATACAATGTAGGAATAGCCTAGCTTGGTATGACGGATTACAGAACAGCCGGTACTCTGAGTAAGTTCTTCGGGTGTGATATCAAGCCAATATTCGGAAGAAAGGTATTCTTCTCCGTACGATTCAATCTCCTCAGAGCTCATGCCGAGACGGGTGGTATCCGGTTCAAATGACGGACGGGAGGAAGAATCGTAACTGCGGTCGGGAACCGGTGTTGGCTCGGGAGTTGCGGTCGGAGATTCTGTCGGCAAAGCCGCAGGCTGAGAAGGACGGAACAATTGCTGAATCAGGATCGTGACAGCCATTGTAAGAAGAAGGAGCGCAAGCCCGCCGGCAATCCACAGGATCACTCTCAGGGGCTTTGCGACCTTAGTATTATTATGTTCCATGGGCAGTACTCTCTTCCAGATGTTTTAGATGTTCCTATTATACATGATTGTTGTGATGAAAAAGCGACAAAATTGTAAACAAGTATTTCGATTGGCAAGATGATGCAAACCATAGAGCTTCCGGCATGGTGAAAAGGGGTGTCTGACAGCCGAATAACAGGGAAAAAAACAGCCGGCGCAAGTTGACACGGTAAACCGATTTCTGATATAATAACAAACGGTAAATAAGGGGCTTGTGCCCCGAAATAATACAGGAGGATTTTATAATGGCAAAAACCATGACGATTGATGGCAATACCGCTGCTGCACACGTTGCGTATGCGTTTTCCGATGTTGCTGCAATCTACCCGATCACTCCGTCGTCTCCGATGGCGGAAGTAGCCGATGAATGGGCTGCAAACGGCAGAGTCAACCTGTTCGGACAGAAAGTGCGTATCGCAGAAATGCAGTCCGAAGCAGGCGCCGCCGGTGCGGTTCACGGATCCCTGAAAGCCGGAGCACTGACAACAACGTTTACAGCGTCTCAGGGTCTTCTGCTGATGATTCCGAATATGTACAAGATCAGCGGTGAACTGCTTCCCGGTGTTTTCCATGTTTCGGCCCGTGCGCTCGCAGCTCATGCACTGTCAATCTTCGGAGATCACAGTGACGTAATGGCCTGCCGTCAGACCGGATTTGCTTTCCTGGCATCTGCTTCCGTGCAGGAAGTTATGGACCTGGCACTGGTAGCACATCTTTCCGCGATCAAGTCCAGCGTTCCGTTCTGCCACTTCTTCGATGGCTTCCGTACTTCTCATGAAGTACAGAAGATCGAAATGATCGACTATGCAGATATGGACAAACTGCTTGACCGTGATGCAGTGGCACGTTTCCGTGCACGCGCTATGAACCCGAATCATCCCCATCTCGGCGGTACCGCTCAGAACCCGGATATTTATTTCCAGGCACGTGAAGCTGCGAATCCGTACTACAATGCGATTCCGGAGACCGTCCAGCACTATATGGACGAAGTCGGCAAGATCACCGGCCGCAGCTATCATCTGTTTGACTATGTCGGAGCAGAAGATGCTGAGAACGTAATCGTCTGCATGGGCAGCGGCGCAGATGTAGTTGAGGAAACCATCAACTATCTGAATGGAAAAGGTTATAAACTCGGACTCGTTAAAGTTCGTCTGTATCGCCCGTTCGCTTCCGAGAAATTTATCGAAGCACTCCCCGCAACCTGCAAGCGCGTTGCCGTTCTGGACCGTACCAAAGAACCCGGTTCTCTCGGCGAGCCTCTGTATGAAGATATCGTGACCGCGCTGAGAGAAGCAGGCAAAGATATCGAAGTGGTCGGCGGCAGATATGGCCTCGGCAGCAAGGAATTCACTCCGACCATGGTCAAGGCAGTGTATGATAATCTGGATCAGGCACAGCCCAAGAATCACTTCACGGTCGGTATCGAAGACGACGTGACCGGACTGTCACTTCCGCTCGGTGAGCTTGTCAACGCAGCGCCTGAAGGAACGATTGCATGCAAATTCTACGGACTCGGCTCAGATGGTACAGTCGGCGCCAACAAGAACAGCATCAAGATCATCGGCGACCATACCGACATGTATGCGCAGGGCTATTTCTCCTATGACTCCAAGAAGTCCGGCGGCTTTACGGTATCCCATCTGCGCTTTGGCAAGAAGCCGATCCAGAGCCCGTATCTGATCGACCAGGCGGACTTTGTCGCTTGCCATAACTCCTCCTATGTTACCCGTTATGCGGTTGCGGAAGGCATCCGTGACGGCGGAACATTCCTGCTCAACTCTCCGTGGACCCTCGAAGAGATGGAGAAGGAACTCCCGGCAAAAATGAAGAATGCCATTGCTCAGCATCATGTGAAGTTCTACAACATCGATGGCGTTAAGCTCGCAAAAGAAGTCGGCATGGGCGGCCGTATCAATACGATCATGCAGTCCGCTTTCTTCAAACTCGCGAACATCATTCCGTCCGAGCAGGCAATCGAATACATGAAAGCTGCGGCCAAGAAGTCTTACGGCAAGAAGGGCGATGCAGTCGTTCAGAAGAACTATGACGCGATCGACGCCGGTGCGGGTGCGGTCGTTGAGATCAAATATCCGGAATCCTGGGCAACCACAACAGAAGGCGCGGCAATTGTTCATACAACAGATGATCCGTACTTCCATGATTTCATCCAGCCGATTCTTGCGCAGGAAGGCGACAAGCTGCCTGTTTCCAAGATGAGCGCAGACGGTACTGTTCCGACCGGAACGACCCAGTATGAGAAGCGCGGCGTTGCCGTTGACGTTCCTGTCTGGATTCCCGAGAACTGCATCCAGTGTGGTCAGTGCTCACTGGTCTGCCCGCATGCCTGCATCCGTCCGTTCGTTCTGAACGAGAAGGAAGAAGCGGAGAAGCCCGAAGGATTCGTGACAAAGCCTGCTGGAAAAGACATGCCCGGTTTGACCTATCGCATGCAGGTCAGTCCTTTGGACTGCACAGGCTGCGGCAACTGCGTCGATGTCTGCCCGGCTAAGGTCAAGGCATTGGCAATGTCTCCGTTCGCTGATTCCGCAGCGGATCAGAAGAATTGGGAATATGCAGTCAGCCTGCCTGAAAAGCAGCTGAATGTCAAGCGCAACACGGTCAAGGGAAGCCAGTTCCTCCGTCCGCTGTTCGAGTTCTCCGGCGCATGTGCAGGCTGCGGCGAAACTCCTTATGTCAAACTGCTGACTCAGTTGTTCGGTGACCGCATGATCATCGCGAACGCAACGGGATGCTCTTCCATCTACGGCGGTTCCGCTCCGACCGTTCCTTATACCAAGAACGACAAGGGACAGGGTCCGGCATGGGCGAACTCCCTGTTCGAAGACAACGCCGAATTTGGTTACGGCATGCTCCTCGCATCGAAGCAGCGCCGTGCAAACCTCAAAGAGGTTGTTGAGAAACTGATTGCAGTCGAATGGGCAAGACCCGAGATCAAAGAAGCCGGCGCAGAGTGGCTCGAAAAGATGAATGACGCGCAGGGCAGCCGTGAAGCCGGTGACAAACTGGTTGCGGCATGCAAAGAGAACATCGAAGAAGGCTGCGAGTGTGACGCTTGCAAACTTGCTGCTCAGGTTGTTGAGGCAGCAGATCAGTTGGTGAAGCCTTCTGTCTGGGTGTTCGGCGGTGACGGCTGGGCATATGATATCGGCTACGGCGGACTCGATCACGTGCTTGCAATGGATGAGGATATCAATGTTCTCGTCGTCGATACCGAGGTCTATTCCAACACCGGCGGTCAGTCTTCGAAAGCAACGCCGACCGGACCGATCGCGAAGTTCGCGGCAGCCGGTAAGCGCACCAAGAAGAAGGATCTCGGCATGATGGCGATGTCCTATGGTTATGTCTATGTTGCAAAGGTTGCAATGGGAGCCAACCCGGCACAGCTGATGAAGGCTGTGACTGAGGCGGAAGCTTACAAGGGACCGTCCCTGATCATTGCTTACGCGCCCTGCATCAACCATGGTATCAACATGGGCAAGAGCCAGGCAGAGGAGAAGAAAGCTGTTGAAGCCGGTTACTGGCCTCTGTACAGATATAATCCGGATCTGGCTGAAGAGGGTAAGAACCCGTTCGTTCTGGATTCCAAGGATCCGAAGGCGAGTTATCAGGAGTTCATCCTCGGCGAAACTCGTTACTCTGCTCTGAAGAAGCAGTTCCCGGAGGTAGCCGACGAGCTGTTCAACCGTGCGGAGAAAGAAGCAAACGAGAAGATCGAATACTATAAGAAACTGTCGGAACTTTAATCGGCTCAATGTCAATAGTTGGGGTTGAGCTTGTAGAAACAGTCAAAGAGTAATTCTGAACCCACTGCCCGAGGGCAGTGGGTTCACTGCGTCTCAGGGTCAGGCTGTACGGTTTGTCATCAGGATCCGTTGCCGAAAATT
>JAFWJN010000020.1 GCA_017514685.1 Clostridia bacterium | reverse complement strand
CAGCGTTCGTCCTGAGCCAGGATCAAACTCTTGAGTTCAATCTCTAAACAGCGTCTCCGCCGTTATTAGCTCTTTGCTTTTCGCTTGGTCGTTTTGCTCTCTTGCGTTTTGTTGTCTTTCTTACTTTTCAGTAAAGAATTGACTGGCTTGTTTGTTGTATTTTTTATGCACTATATAGTTTTCAAGGTGCCCTGTCTTGCGACAGCCCCATTACTATATCTCTTTCCCTTCCCTTTGTCAATACCCTTTTTTTCTTTTTTTTAAAAAAATTTTTGGGGCTCTTTTCCGCTACTACATGTGGTAGCAGGCCGGGTTTTCATACCCAATCCGACTCGGGAATCCTCTCAGAGATCTGTCCGGCTGCTCTGTTCCGAGGCCTTCTTCAGTTTGCATATTTTCTATCCGTATGCATTCCGTTTCGGGTCCGTCTCAAGACAGCTTGTGTAATATACCACCTCTTTTTTAAATTGCAAGCCCTTTTTTATCATTTTTCAAGCTTTTGACATTCGGGCGTTTTTTGCCCGTTTCGTTCATATTGACAAGCATCTGTCTTTTCATTAAAATAGGAATGATTTCTTTTAGGAGGCATTTCAATGCGTTCATTAACCAGTAAAGAGCTGCGTCAGCTCTATTTAGATTTTTTCCGTTCAAAGGGTCATACCGTTATTTCATCAGCGTCGCTGATCCCTGAGAACGATCCGACCGTCCTGTTCACCACGGCAGGCATGCATCCCCTTGTTCCTTATTTAATGGGTGAAAAGCATCCCATGGGTACCCGTCTTTGCGATGTTCAGAAATGTGTCCGTACCGGAGACATTGATGAAGTCGGCGATACCTCTCACTGCACATTTTTCGAAATGCTCGGAAACTGGTCTTTAGGTGATTATTTTAAAAAGGAAAGTATTGCTTACTCCTGGGAATTCTTAACAGACGAAAAATGGCTCGGTATTCCCAAGGAAAAACTGTTCTTTACCTGCTTTGAAGGAGACAAGGATGCCCCTCGTGATACCGTTGCGCATGATCGCTGGGTTGAAATGGGTGTTTCTCCCGATCACATCGTTTATCTTCCCAAGAAACATAACTGGTGGGGTCCGGCCGGACAGACCGGTCCTTGCGGTCCCGATACTGAAATTTTCTATGATACCGGTGCAGAACCCTGTGGTCCCGACTGCAAAGCCGGATGCGACTGCCATAAGTATCTCGAAATCTGGAACAACGTCTTCATGGAGTACAACAAGGTTGCAGACGGAGTGTTTGAACCTCTGAAGCAGAAGAATGTTGATACGGGAATGGGTCTTGACCGTACGGTCGCCACTCTTCAGGGTGTTGAGAGCGTATTTGATACGGATTCCTTCTCCGGAATCATTGAGCTCATCTCCGAACTTTCCCATAAGGGTTACAAGGATGATCCCGATACAACGCGTGCTTTCCGCATTATTGCAGATCATGTCCGCTGTGCAACTTTCATCCTCGGCGATCAGCGCGGTGTCACCCCGTCCAATGTTGATCAGGGATATATCCTCCGCCGCCTTATCCGCAGGAGTCTGAGATACGCTTCCACTCTGAACCTTCCCCGCTACGCGCTCTGCACAATTGCCGCCAAGGTCATTGAAATATACGGTGAGTTCTATCCGGAACTTCAGGATAATCATGAGAAGATCCTTACAGAGCTCCGCAAGGAAGAAAACCGTTTTGCAGACACACTGAAAAAAGGAATTCGTGAATTCGGCAAAGTCATCCAGAATCTGGATGGGACTCAGATCGACGGCGTCAGTGCTTTCCACCTGTATGACACCTATGGATTCCCGATCGAGCTCACGATGGAACTTGCGACTGAAAAAGGCTACACCGTTGATGTTGACGGATTCCATGCTGCTTTTGAAGAGCATCAGAAAAAATCGCAGGCAGGTGCGGAGCAGCGTTTTAAAGGCGGACTTGCCGATCACAGTGAAGCAACTGCGGCTCTGCATAGCGCAACGCATCTGATGCATGCTGCTCTCCGTAAAGTTCTGCATGATGATTCCGTTGCTCAGAAGGGCAGCAATATCACCGCTGAGCGTCTCCGCTTTGACTTCAGTTTCGGTCGCAAAGTTACTCCGGAAGAACTGGCTGAAGTTGAAAAGCTGGTCAATGAAGCAATTGACGCACATGTTCCGATCACCTGTGAAGAAATGACAGTCAAAGAAGCCAAAGACCAGGGTGCAATCGGTCTGTTCGAAAGCAAGTACGGCGAAAAGGTCAAGGTTTATACAATGGGGCAGTTCTCCAAGGAAATCTGCGGAGGTCCTCACGCCAAGAATACCGGTGATCTCGGTCACTTCCATATCGTAAAAGAAGAAGCGTCCTCAAGCGGTGTCCGCAGAATTAAAGCAGTCCTGACTCATGAGTGATTGGCTGAAGTATCAATGGGAATGGGAGCAGCATCCCATTCTGATCCATGTGGATATGCAGTATTGGCAATTGTTGCCGACTCTGGCATATCCGCATTTGATCTATATTGCATGTGCGCCAAAAAATCCGGCCTCACATTCCTTTTCCCTGGTTGAGGAAAAGCGCCTTTCTGCGCTTTATCATTCACTTTTGGATCATCTTCAGGAACAGGCGATTTATGTCGGCATGGTGGAAACACCCTCTCTCAGGCAATATTATTTCTATTCATCCGATCCAAAGCTGCTGAACCAGGCATCCACCATCTGCCGTGCAGAGACACGGCTCAGAACGACATACGGTCAGGTGGAAGAGCCTACTTACGCAACCTATTACAAGTTTCTCTTCCCTGATGATGTGAAACTGCAATCGGTAGAAAACGAAGCCTTCATCAATTCAGTCGCAAAAAAAGGCGGAGACCTGAATCTGGTGCGTCGGGTTGGGATGAAAATGGCATTTCCTTCTTTTGAAGCAAGAGAAAACTATCTGTCGCATCTTGACGATATTGGGCTTATTATGGGAGTCTCGGAAACGGAAGAGCATCCAACCCATCCCTATATCGTAACGGTCTATGGCTATTCCACGCTGAAACTATCCGATCTGAATCGGTGTACTGCCCGTGCAATTCGTTCCGCTGCAGAAGAAGACGGCATGCTGACCGATCTCAGTGCGGAGTTTATTGAAAAGCACTGACTACCATCTACCTGCAACGGGGCTGCGAAAACGCAGCCCCGTATTATTTACCCCATTTCACCTTTTACCCATTTCAGACAATTCGCTACTTCCTTTTTATAAATGATAATGCTATAATATTATGAAGTTTTTCTCAGAAATGAAAGGAACAAAATGGACGCAAAACAAAACCTTGCCAATGCAATCGCTCCCCTCTGCGGAATGGATGCATCTGCAATTCTGGATTGGTTTGAAGTACCGAAAAAAGCGGAAATGGGCGATTATGCCTTTCCCTGTTTCCGTCTCAGTAAAGTGCTCCGCAAGGCTCCGGCTGCAATTGCTTCCGAGCTGAAGGAACAACTTGTTCTGCCTTCCGGTTTTTCCAAAGCGGAGGCGGTCGGTCCCTATCTGAATTTCTATGTTGACACAGCCTCTCAGGCAGGCTCTGTCCTTCAGAAAGTTCTCTCCGAAAAAGAGAACTATGGGTCCTCAAAAATCGGTTCCGGCAAAACGGTATGTGTGGAATACAGTTCCATTAATATCGCAAAGCCGTTCGGTTTTCATCATCTTCCTTCTACAGCCATCGGGAACGCACTTTATCGGATTTATAAATTCCTTGGCTACCGCACGATCGGCATCAATCATCTCGGTGACTGGGGAACCCAGTTTGGGAAAATGATCACAGCGTATAAACTGTGGGGCTCCAAACCGATCGATGATTATTCCATCCGTGAGCTGGTATCTCTTTATGTCCGTTTTCATGAAGAAGCGGAAAAGGATCCTTCTCTCAATGATACTGCACGCGCCTGGTTCCACAAGATCGAGTCCAACGATCCGGAAGCGATGGAACTGTGGGCCAAGATGAAAGACAATACGATTCGAGAGGTGAAAGTGACCTATCACCGAATGGGTATTGATTTCGACAGCTGGGCCGGTGAATCCTTCTATGAGGACAAGATGGGCGCTATCATTCAGGAACTGCGGGATAAGGGAATCTCCAAGCTCGATCAGGGCGCGGAAATCGTTGATCTCTCCGAGTGGAATATGCCGCCTTGCATCATCGTCAAGTCGGACGGAAGTACGATCTATGCCACGCGCGATATCGCTGCTGCATGCTATCGGAAGCAGGAATACGATTTTTGCAAATCGCTTTATGTCGTTGCTTATCAGCAGGATCTGCATTTCCGCCAGTTCTTCAAGGTTCTCGAACTGATGGGACGTGAATGGGTCAAGGACTGCACCCATGTCAACTTCGGCATGGTAAGTATGGAAGATGCTAGCTTCTCGACGCGCAGTGGCAACATTCTCTATCTGGACGATATTCTTCAGGCAGCAGTTGATAAGACCTATGCAATCATCTGCGAAAAAAGTCCTGATCTGGAAGATAAGCAAAGCGCAGCGGAATCGGTCGGTGTCGGCGCAATTCTCTGGTCCGTTCTCTATAACAACCGGATCAAGGATGTATCGTTCACCTGGGACAAGATTCTGAATTTTGACGGAGAAACGGCTCCTTATGTGCAGTATACGCACGCTCGCTGCTGCTCCGTTCTCCGGAAAGCAGAGGACTTCGATTTCTCCTCCCCCGACGCATCATTGCTGGACGACCCGTATGCGCAGACACTGTTAAAAGCGCTCGACGCATTCCCTGCTGCCGTGTTGTCCGCTGCAGATAAAAACGAGCCTTATGTGGTATCCCGCTGCATCATGTCCGTCGCATCTGCTTTCAATAAATTCTATTACGAGCAGCGCATCATGGCAGATGACCCCGCTGTAAAGGCAGCAAGACTCGCTCTGACGGATGCTACCCGTCAGGTACTCGCCAACGGATTAAATCTTTTGGGCATTCAAGCCCCGGAAAGGATGTAAATATCTATGCTTGATATCAAGTTTGTACGCGCCAATCCTGACGTCGTCAAAGACAATATCCGGAAGAAATTCCAGGATGAAAAACTCGTTCTGGTCGATGAAGTCATTGAACTTGACAAGAAATACCGCGAAGGCAATCAGCGTTTAGAGTTTCTTCGCAGCCGCAGAAATGCTCTCTCCAAGCAAATCGGCGGAATGATGGCACGCAAGGAATTTGATCTTGCAGCCGAAACCAAAAAAGAAGTCTCTTCCATGGGCGAAGAAATGACTGCCCTTGAAGCGCAGGGAACAGAACTGGAAGTAGAGATCAAAAAGCGCATGATGGTGATCCCCAACATCATCGATCCGTCTGTTCCGATTGGAAAAGACGATTCTGAGAATGTTGAGATCGAACGGTTCGGCGATCCCTTTGTTCCCGATTTTGAAATTCCTTATCATGTTGATATCATGGAGCGTCTCAGCGGTATCGATCTGGACAGCGCCCGCAAAACAAGCGGAAACGGTTTCTATTATCTGACCGGCGACATTGCACGTCTTCACAGCGCAATTCTTTCCTATGCCCGTGATTTCATGATCGACCGCGGCTATACCTACTGCATTCCGCCTTTCATGATCCGGAGTGCGGTTGTCGATGGCGTCATGAGTTTCTCCGAAATGGAAAACATGATGTACAAAATTGAAGGCGAAGATCTGTATCTGATCGGAACCAGCGAACACAGCATGATCGGCCGTTTCCAGAATACCTTCTTGGAGGAAGCACAGATTCCGCTTCGTCTGACCAGCTATTCTCCCTGCTTCCGCAAGGAAGTCGGTGCCCATGGAATTGAAGAACGCGGTGTTTACCGTATCCATCAGTTCGAAAAGCAGGAAATGATTGCGATCTGCCGTCCTGAAGAGAGCAACGCGATGTACGATGAACTCTGGAAGAACACCGTTGATTTCTTCCGCACGCTGGACATTCCAGTCCGCACGCTCGGATGCTGCTCCGGGGACCTTGCCGATCTGAAAGTCAAGAGTCTTGACGTAGAAGCCTGGTCGCCACGCCAGAAAAAGTATTTCGAGGTCGGAAGCTGCTCGAACCTTGGCGACGCACAGGCTCGCCGTCTCGGGATCCGCATCAAGAACAAGGAAAAAGGCAATTATTTTGCTCACACCCTGAACAACACCGTTGTTGCTCCTCCCCGCATGCTGATCGCTTTCCTGGAAAACAACCTGAATGCAGACGGTACCGTCCGTATTCCGGAAGTGCTTCGTATGTATATGGGCGGAAAGACACAGATCGGATAAGTCTTTCTATATAGTACATTAGAAGACCGTTGAGAACCTGAAAAGTCCTCAACGGTCTTTTTCCAATTTCCCATAGATACTCAGGAGACTTCGATCAGCCCGTCTTTTGTCAGCCGGAGTGTTCGGTCTGCAATTTCAGCCAGAAATCTCCGGTCATGGCTGACCGCAATAATGGCTCCTTTATAATTTTTAAACAGCGTGCGAAGAGCAGGATTGGAAAGCGGACTGAAATTACGTGTCGGTTCATCCAGAATCAGAACATTGTTTCCTTCCAGAATCATTTTCAGGAGAAGAATTTTCGCTCTCTGCCCTCCGGACAGTTCCGATGCGGAATGTTCCATCTCTTCTGTGGTATATTTCATGCTTCCAAGATAAATCCGCGCGCTGGTCACTGATTCCTTGTCTCCATTCGGCGCCAGAATTTCGATCGGGGTCATTTCCGGGTTCAGAAGATCATTGTAATTCTGAGGAAGATATCCGACAGATAGTTCCTTCTTTGCTCTGACCGCTTCAACTATCTTTTTCATCAAAGTTGTTTTTCCGCACCCGTTTTTCCCGATGATGCAAATATGCTCCGGCCCGGTTACATTCAACCTGATATCATGGGAAAGCACTCGCCCTCCTGCCTCCAGTTCCGGAAGATACAAATCCAGAACTGTCTTTCCTCTTTTGATTTCGATTCCTTCCGGAAATTTCGGGAGAATCGCCCATTCCGCTTCCGGCAATTCTGTCAGTTGCTCCTGCTCCTTTTCCAATCTTCTCCCAAGTGATTGCACCGTGTGCATCTTCTTTTTCAAGAGTCTTCCGCCCGATGGATCTGCTCTGCTGATTTCCTTCTGCGCATGTTCCACGGATTGATAGATAGAGAGATAACGTTCCTTTTTCTTCCTGAACTGATCATGTTCAAAAGTCGAGACCTGAGTCTGATGCTCCATAGCGCGTTCTCTTCTGCTCAGATATTCCCGGTATCCCGTTCTGGCAACCGTTGCGCGTGGAATCGTTTTTCTTCTGACTTGTTCTAGATGGATGAGCACATCCGCTGTATTTTCCAGCAGCGTTTCATCATGGGAAACAAACAGAAATGTCCGGTTTGACTCTTTAATAAACTGTTCCAGCCACTCCAATGTGTCCAGATCCAAGTCGTTCGAAGGCTCATCCAGCAAAAAAAGATCGCAGTCATTCAGCATCAGGGAAAGCATCTGCAGTTTGATTCTTTCACCGCCTGAAAGTGTGTTCACAGGTCTTGTCTCATAGCGAAGGGATTTATCGATTCCCAGCTTTCTCATCAGAACCGAAACATCCTTTGGGTTTTGCATGGATATGGAACAGTTGGATTCCAAATAATCCGCTACGGAAAGAACGGCTTCCTCCGGTCTCAGTTCCTGAGGAAGATATCCGATCACATGATCACAGACCATACTTCCCGAAATGTTTGCATATTCATGTACTTCCGGAAGTTTTGCAATCCATTTCAGGACAGTTGATTTCCCGTTTCCTTCTTCTCCGATCAGCGCCGCTTTTTCGCCGTTGTTAATGACAAATGAAAGGTCCTCTACCAGGACTCTATCGTCCTTTTTCTGTGTGATTGATAAGTTCTGTATCTGCAGCATTTTTATACTCCTGTCAAACAAAAAAACCGTTTTCTCCTACAGAAAACGGTTTCACGCAAACAATCCGCAGAGCGGTCATTCTTTCACGATGCGATCTGTTTTCCATAGGAAACAAAACCCCTTGCAGGGCTTTGCAGCCAGCCGAAAAAACAGATTATTTGCGCATCGTTTCACTTCCTCTCTTTGTCTTGAGTATATCAAATGTCCCTTGACGGGGTCAAGTCTTTTATCACCAGTACTTACTGTATTTTTCCACATTCACCAGATGCTCTTCATAGGTCTTGGAGAAAAACAGTTTTGACGTTTCGTTCGGGTTACCGTTGCAGAAATACAGATAGTTCTCTTCCACGTATTCCTCATTCGGATAGAGCGCCGCACGGATCGCTGCCTGGCCGGGATTGCAGATCGGTCCGATCGGCAGTCCGCTGTTCAGATATGTATTATAAGGAGATACAATCGCCATCTCCTGAGCCGAGAAGGATAGTCTTGTCGTTCCTGTCGCATAGGAAAGCGTAGCACAGGATTCCAGTTTCATTCCTGCTTTCAGTCGGTTATGGAACACAGCGGACACCTTGGCAAAGTCCTCATCCTCTCTCGCTTCACGCTCAATGATGGAAGCCAGAATCATGACCTGATCACGGGTCATACCCATCTCCTCGGCACGGTCTACATACTCACCGCTGTAAATCTCATAATATCTGGCCAACATTCTTTCAATTACTTCCTCAGCAGTTGATTCCAGATAAAAATCGTATGTATCCGGGAACAGATAACCTTCCAGCGCATACGTTCTGTCTTGCGCTCCGGTCAGTTCGTTAAGGAAGTTATATTTACTGAAAGCATCAGTCGTTTTACAAAGAGTCTTGAATGTAGAAGCTTCTGTCAATACACCCTGCTCCGTCAGAACAGCCGCGATTGCTTCCACGGTATATCCTTCCGGAATCATAATTCGCACAGAAGTCCGGGCAGGAACGCCTTCTTCCAGAATATTGACGATCTCCTTGATGGACATATTCTTTGAGAGAATATATGTTCCTGCTTTCAGACTGTTGGCTTTTCCAACGAAGTCCACATAAATCTTAAAGGAAGCCGTTGAGACAATCAGACCCTCCCGGTCCTCTCCGCATGCCCTGTACAGAATTTGTGCAATCGTCCCTGCAGAAGAATTGGCAGGGATCGTAACCTCATAAGGAGTCGCATCATCCGGATCCACAGCAGAAACATAATGCGAAACAATATAATTGATTGACAGAGACATGATCACAAGAACAATCGCAATGCTGGCGACCCAGATCGTAACCGGTCTCATATAATGCCAGAACAGTTTCCACCGGCGCTGTACCGGAGAAAGCTCGTGTTCCTCTTTCTGCTTCATATGGATCCTCCTTTCTTATGCTTCCAGTGCTGAAAGATCAATATCGATTGCTTCCGCTAAAATCTTGTAAACGTCACCCAGCATAGAGTTCATCCGATATTCCGCCATTAGAAAAGATGCCGCGTCCATATCGAACTGAAGCAGTTCTCCGAGCTTCTGCAGTTTCTGAAGCAGTTCCTCATTCTTCTCTCCGCTGATTGCATTTGCCTGCGCTTTCATCTGAAGCTTATGGTATTCAGCAATCAGGTTCTTTGTGGATTCATTCTGAAAAGCGCGGTCTCTTGCCTCGCAGTATGCGCGGTATTCATCGCTTTCTCTCAATTCCTGTGCAAGTTTTCTTGCGTTATCATAGACCATTTCAGGTGGTTCTCCTTTATTCTTCGCTTCTCAGATCTCTATCGTAAACGGTACAATCATAGGATGCCTGTGTGTCTTTGCGTAAAGATAAGATTTTAGTCGGCTCTTGATGGCGTTCTTGATTTCCGTATATTCGCTCTTATCAGCTTCTTCGAAACGTCCCGCTTCCTCTTTCACCAGTTTCACCGACTCTTCAATCAGTTCTTCCGCTTCTTTCATATAGATAAATCCGCGGGACATGATTTCAACAGGCGCACAGAGTCTTCCGGTTTCCCCATCCATTGTGATGATTACCAGAACAACTCCATCCTTGCTCAGAAGTTTCCGGTCGTTCAGAACGATGTCCTCGATTCCCGCCAGCCCATCTACCATAACGCTTCCGGCAGGTACTGTTCCGCTCTGAATTCCTTTTCTTGATGTCAGTTCAATAATTCCGCCGAGCTGGGGAATGAAGATATTCTCTTTCCTGATTCCCATCTGTTCTCCCAGTCCTGCATGTATTCTGAGGTGTCTTGCTTCTCCATGCACCGGAATAAAATACTTCGGTTTGGTAATAGAGAGCATCAGCTTCAGTTCTTCACGGCATGCATGGCCGGAAACATGCACATCAGCCATCTGGTCGTATACCACATGTGCGCCTTTTTCGTACAGTTGGTTGATAACTCTTGCTACTCCAAGCTCATTCCCCGGAATTGCGGATGCCGATATAATGACCGTATCCCCCGCTCCGACATTCAGTTTATGAGTTGCGTTAGCCATGCGGAAAAGCCCGCTCATCGGTTCACCTTGGCTGCCGGTTGTCATAACGCAGATCTGCTCGTCCCGGTAGTCCTTCAATTTATCCAGCTGAACGATTTTTTCTTCCGGAATATGCATATATCCCAGCTCCTGGGCGATTCCTACAATCTGCTCCATGCTTCTGCCCTGGAAGCAGACAACACGGCCATGCTCGATTGCGACATCTGCCACCTGCTGCATCCGGTACACATTGGAAGCGAAGGTAGCTACGATCACGCGGCCTTTTGCCTGAGAAAAGACAGATTCAAAAGTCTTTCCAATTTCTCGTTCTGATTGCGTATATCCTGTCCGTTCCGCATTTGTGCTGTCCGACAGCAAAGCTAAAACGCCTTTGCTTCCATAGTAAGCGAAACGATTGATATTAATCGGTTCTCCATCCATCGGTGTCAGATCGATTTTAAAATCCCCGGTGTGGATTACCGTTCCGATTGGCGTCATAATAGCCAGTCCTACTGCACCCGCGATGGAATGACTTGTTTTGATAAACTCCACTTTCATCGATCCGAGTTCAACAGTCTCACCCGGTCTGACATCATGAAGCTCAACGTTTTCTATATGGTGCTCATCCAGTTTGTGCCGGATCAGCGCATTTGTAAATGTTGTACCGTAAATCGGACAAAGGAACTTCTGCATAGCAAACGGAATTGCGCCGATATGATCCTCATGTCCGTGCGTAATCAACATGCCTTTGATGCGGTCCTGATTGCTCTCCAGATATGTCATATCCGGGATCACAACATCGATTCCGGGCATCTCGTCATCCGGAAAGCTGATACCACAGTCTATGATAATGATATCGTCCCCATATTCAAGGACTGTCATATTTTTCCCGATCTCCCCGACTCCTCCGAGCGGGATGATCCTTAATTTATGTGATTTTCGATTCGTGCTAATCTCACCTTGCTTTATTATAAAATATACTTATGGATATTATCTTCCGTCCATTCAGAATCCAAATGAGAATCAACATACTCACCGTCAATCACAACATCGATTAACGGATGCTGACCGTTCGCATTGAAAGAGATATCATTCAGCAGATTCTCCATCACGGTGTGCAAACGGCGTGCGCCGATATTCTCATTCTGTTCATTTGCCCGGAATGCATACTTTGCAATCTCTCTCAGAGCATCTTCCGTGAAAGACAGATTTACGTTGTCCGGGCGAAGCAGCGCCGCGTACTGTTTTGTTACGGCATTGTCCGGTTGTGTTAAAATGTTATAAAAATCCTCTTCCGTCAGGTCTTTCAATGTAACGCGGATCGGGAACCGGCCTTGTAATTCCGGAATCAGATCGCTGACTTTGGAGACATGGAATGCACCTGCACCAATGAAGAGAATAAAATCTGTTTTGATTGGTCCGTACTTTGTCGATACCGTCGTGCCCTCAACAATCGGCAAAATATCTCTCTGAACACCTTCACGGGATACATCTGCACCGCCGCGGTTTGCTGCTCCGGCAATCTTATCGATTTCATCCAGGAAGATGATACCGTTCTGCTCCGCATTGATCAGAGCCAGACGATTGACATCGTCCATATCAATTCTCTTCTCGCTCTCCTGCTGCATCAGAATCGGCCTTGCCTGTGAAACCGGCATCTTTTTCTGCTTACGCTTTTTGGGAAGCATATCTCCGAGGACCGAGCCGAGATCCATATCAACGCCCATGGCTAGAATCGGGCTTGCTGAGCTCTCTTCCACTTCGATCTCTATGATCTCATTTTCCAGAAGGCCTGCCCGCAGACGCCCGAGCGTCTGTTCCCTTAAGGAACGGGTCTTTTCCTTCTCTTCTTCTGTCTGCTTCGGTTCTTCACTTTCCTGCACCGTTCCGGAGCCAAGCAGGTACTGAAGCGGATTCACCGGAGGACGATGTTTTTTGGCGTTCGGAAGCAGCAGCTCCACGATTCTTGCCTCGGTCGCTGCTTCTGCCGCGGATTTTACTTCGTTCATTTTGATGTTTTTTGTGAGCCGGATCGATTCCTCGACCAGATCCCGGATCATGCTCTCAACATCTTTGCCAACATATCCGACTTCTGTAAATTTCGTTGCCTCAACTTTTATGAATGGCGCATCCACAAGCTTTGCGAGCCGGCGTGCAATCTCGGTTTTTCCGACGCCTGTCGGTCCAAGCATAATAATGTTTTTGGGAGTAATCTCCTCACGGAGTTCTTCTGACAGGCAGGAACGGCGATAGCGGTTCCGCAATGCGATTGCGACAGCGCGCTTTGCTTCTTCCTGACCGATGATATAACGATCAAGCGCATCGACGATTTGTTTCGGAGTCATCATACTCATCACACCTCCTCAATCGTCAGGTTTCCGTTCGTAAAGATACAGATTTCCCCTGCGATTCTCAAACCCTTCTCAGCAATTTCCCGGGCGGGCAGATCTGTGTTCTGAATCAAGGCTTTCGCAGCAGCCAGTGCATAAAGGCCGCCCGAACCGATTGCCGCAACTCCGTCGTCCGGCTCGATCACTTCGCCTGTGCCGGAGAGGACCAGTAAATTGTCTTTGTCCGCAACGATCATCATTGCTTCCAGTTTCCGCATCACTTTATCGTTCCGCCAGTCCTGGGCAAGTGCAATGGCGGAACGGGTCAATGCTCCACCGTACATCTGCAGTTTCTCTTCAAACCGGTCGCAAAGGCTGAATGCGTCCGCAACAGATCCGGCAAACCCGACTACAACGCGGTCATGGTACAAACGCCGCACTTTCTTTGCAGACGCTTTCATAACCGCCTGCTGTCCCAATGTGATCTGACCATCCCCGCATACCGCGGTCTTTCCGTCGCGTTTCACGGCTAAAATAGTTGTTCCCTGAAGATCCATAGTTCCTCCGTTAAAAAATCTTTCCGTTTCGAATACGTTCCAGTGAACGCTCCGCAATTTTGTGATAACGTTCCTGTTTGTTCCGGATCCGTTCCGGCCAGGAATCCATGATGCCGAAGGTAACGTTCATCGGCTGAAAATCATTTCCGCTGTATTCAGCAACGTAATGTCCAAGTGATCCAATCGCTGTCTCTGATGTTAAATCCAAAGGTTCCTGCCCGTTCAGCTTCCGCGCCAGACTGACGCCTGCCGTCCAGCCGCTTGCCGCAGATTCCACATATCCTTCCACGCCTGTCATCTGCCCCGCGAAGAAGCAGAGAGGATCTGCTTTCGTGGAAAAATCCGCGTTCAGCAGTTTGGGACTGTTCAAAAACGTATTCCGGTGCATCACACCGTACCGGACATATTCAGCATTCTCCAGCCCCGGTATCATTCCGAATACCCGTCTTTGTTCCCCGAACTTGAGATTTGTCTGAAATCCGACCAGGTTGTAGAGTGTATCGTCCGCATTGTCGCGCCTTAACTGGACAACAGCGAACGGCCGCTTTCCGTCGATTTCCAGCCCGACCGGTTTCATAGGTCCGTATGCCAGTGTCATCTCTCCTCTTTTGGCCATAATTTCGACCGGCATGCACCCTTCAAACACGCGCGGTGTTTCAAACGTATGCAGCGGAGCGGTTTCAGCGTTGACCAGTTCCCGGTAGAACGCGAAATACTCTTCCTTCGTCATAGGGCAGTTCAGGTAATCTTCTCCCCTGCCATACCGGGACGCGGCATAGATTTTATCAAAATTCAGTGACTCCTTCGTGACGATCGGCGCCGCCGCATCATAAAAATGCAGAGTCGTACCAAGCCGCTTTTCAATTGCTTCATACAAAGCATCGCTGGTCAAAGGGCCGCTTGCGACAATACATGGAGAGGAAGGAATATCCGTTACCTCCTCATGAACTACCGTCAGATTCTCGAACTCTTTCAGACGCTTTGTCACAAGCTCCGAAAACCCGTCCCGGTCAACGGCAAGCGCTCCTCCCGCAGGAACGCGCGTCTCATCCGCGCACTTCAAGATCAGCGAATCCAGATTTCTCAATTCTTCCTTCAGAAGACCAACCGCATTTTCAATACGGTCGGAACGAAGCGAGTTGGAACAGACCAGTTCCGCAAAAGTCTCTTTCTTATGAGCCGGTGAATACTTTTTCGGTTTCATCTCGTACAGCGTCACGCAGAAGCCTCTTTTTAAAAGCTGATAAGCTGCTTCCGAACCGGCCAGTCCCGCGCCGACGACTGTAATCTTATTTGTCATCTTCTTTTTTCGTCTTTCTATGAACGTAACCGCACTTGGAATCCGCGCAGGCGATGAACGTACCGTTCTGTCCGCGCTTCTGCACCATATATCCGCCGCACTTGGGGCATTTCATGCTGACCGGAAGGTACCCGCTGATAAAATCGCATTCCGGATACCGCTCGCAGCCATAGAAGACCTTGTTCTTCTTGTTATGACGCTTGATCAGCGCTGCTCCGCACTTTGGACAGGGCACATCGATCTTTTCAACGATCGGCATCGTATTACGGCAGGTTGGGAAATTCGGGCAAGCCAAAAATCTTCCGAACCTTCCGTTTTTATATACCATCTTCGCGCCGCACCGGTCGCAGACAACATCACTGACTTCGTCCGGTATCTTGATCTTGTCGACTTCTTTATCGGCGATTTTGACGGTTTCCATAAATGGATCATAGAAGTTTTTCAGAAGTTTCGTCCAATCGACTTTTCCTTCTTCCACTTCGTCCAGTTCTTCCTCCATGTTCGCTGTAAAAGCGATATCTACGATATCCGGGAAACTCTTCTTCATCAGGTTCGTTACGATGAATCCAAGCTCCGTAGGCGTCAGGATTTTCTTGTCCCTGGCAACATATCCGCGGTCTATGACGGTGGAAATTGTCGGAGCATAAGTAGAAGGACGGCCGATTCCTTTTTCCTCAAGCGTACGCACCAGCGTTGCTTCTGTGTATCGTGCGGGAGGCTGTGTGAACTTCTGCTGCGTTTCAACGGATTTCGCTGAGAACGCATCTCCATTCTCGATCGGCGGGAGAGCAACTTCCTCTTCCCCTTCTTCACGGCTTTCCGTATATACGGCAGTATAACCGTCAAACAGCGTTCTGGCTCCGGATGCCTTGAACGTTGCCCCATTGGCGTCGAACGTAACTTGTGTCACCGCCTGGACTGCCTCGCTCATCTGGCTTGCCAGGAACCGTTCGTAGATCAGCTTATAAAGCTTATATTGATCCGCGCTGAGAAATGCTTTCAGCGATTTCGGGGTATTCTGAACATCGGTCGGACGAATTGCTTCGTGCGCATCCTGTGCTCCGCGTCTTCCCTTGTAAATGTTCGGCTTCTCAGGCACATACTTTTCTCCGTATGTCTCACCGATAAAAGCTCTTGCAGCATCCTGCGCTTCATTGGCAATTCGGACAGAATCAGTACGGATATAGGAAATCAATCCGACCGGACCGCGTTTGCCGAGTTCCACGCCTTCATAGAGCTGCTGAGCAACCATCATGGTTCTCTTTGTCGTAAAGCCAAGTTTCCTGGACGCATCCTGCTGGAGGCCTGAAGTCGTAAAGGGTGCCGGAGCATGTTTGCGCTTATCCGCCGTCTTGCATTCCGTTACCACAAAGGACGCCCCTGTGACACGGTTCTTGATTTCGTTTGCTTCCGCCTCGTTATGAACATCCCGTTTCTTTCCCTGCTCGCCATAATAGCGCGCCTCAAAGAGTTTCGCCCCGTTGAGTTTTGCGGTGATCACCCAGTATTCTTCCGGAACAAAATCATTGATTTCTTCTTCCCTGTCGCAGATAATGCGGGTTACAACCGACTGAACTCGTCCGGCTGAAAGCCCTTTCTGAACTTTATGCCACAGAATCGGGCTGATCTTATATCCGACCAGACGATCCAGCACGCGGCGCGCCTGCTGCGCGTCCACCAGATCCATGTTGATTGTTCTGGGTTTTTTAATCGATCCTTTGACCGCATTCGCAGTGATCTCATTGAACTCGATCCTGCACTTATCCTTCAGATCGAGATTCAAGACCTGCGCCAGATGCCATGAAATGGCTTCTCCTTCGCGGTCAGGGTCGGTTGCCAGAAGGACTCGGTTTGCTTCCTTTGCTTCCCTGCGAATCGTTTCCAGAACATCGCCTCTTCCGCGCAGCGTGATATACTTACACGCGAAATTCTTCTCCGGGTCCACGCCGAGAGCTGACTTTGGCAGGTCACGGATGTGTCCGTTGGATGCAATGACTTTATATTTTGTTCCTAAAAATTTTCCGATGGTCTTCGCCTTTGCGGGCGATTCCACGATTACCAGCGTATCCGCCATCTTTGAGTTCTCCTAATAATAATGATATGTATCCGATCAATCGTATGAATTGATTCTGTTTATTCACCAAAGGTAACAACTGTATTGGTCTGGTCGATCGTATAGAGGTTCTGAGCGGTTGTATTTACGATCTCCGCGTTTTTCATCTTCCGAAGCATCTCTTCGATCTCGTCCGGTTCTGCGTCAACCCACTCCGCCAGGTCATCCGGGGACTTGTTTCCCTGCCGCAGTGCCATATAGATCCTTTGGGCAAGATCATTCAGCTTCAGAAAAGAAATGCTTCTTTTTGCTCTCTGCTCCTGTCTCTGCGGATCGATTAAGTCCGAAAAATCGGACAATATATCATTGATTTCAAGAACAGGCTTCGCGTTTTGTTCCCGTATCATACGGTTGGAAAGTGAACTGTACGGATCAGAGATCCGTCCCGGAACAGCATACCAACCGTTTTCCTGACGCGAATCGTTTTTCCCTGTATACTGTGCATCCGGATTTGCTTCAATCAGGATCATTGCCCGACTGTAACGTTTAGCGAGTCTATTCATCCGTCCGGCAATTCCTTTGCCCGGATCCGACTTCGGTAGGAACTCCGTAAGCAAGCACCCCCGTTCGGAAAGTTCCCTGCACAAGGACTCCTCTCCATCCGGAATCCGATCAATCCCACACGGAAGAATCCCTACCGCCGGGACCTTAGACAGTACACATTCCAGAGCGCCGCCCAGTGCTGCTGACCCGATTCCTTTATCCACACCCGCGACCACTGTGCCCCCGTTTTCTGCGATCTGCCTTCCTAGAATACGCGCTGTATCCTTTCCGTATTCAGATGCATTGGAAAAAGACATAAACGCAATCGGAAGTTTCAGATCCGAGCACATAAATCCCCGGTAAAACAGTACGGAAGGCGGATTCTGTGTCCGTTCCAGCAGTGCAGGATAGTCATCGGATGCAGGGGTTACGATTTTGACGCCGTTCTTCTCCATCCAGCCGGTATAGCGTTCCAGAAACCGCTCTTCCGCTGCGGAAGAAAGCCTGTTTCGGATCGACTGGTCCATCTGGTCAAAAGCTTCCCAGTCTTTGTTCTGCACCAGATCATATGCTTCCTCAAGGTCGCCGATCTGCTCCAGAATCGTGTAAAAGAGTTCAGCATCATGCCCTGTTGCATAATTCAACCAGAGCCAAAGACGTTCTTCCGGCGTCATTTGTCCTCTTCCTCCTGCTGTTCCGGCTCGGTCTTTTCTTCAGACCGGTCTTCGCTTCTTTTTCCGAAAACAAACAGTTTGTTCCCGATAAAGTTCACAATCAGGCTGATTCCCGTTGACAGAATCGTGCAGAAAAACTCACCTGTAATCAAGCGTCCGAATGCTGTTTCTGCGAAAAGGCTGTCCCAGTAAGCAGCGATTCCGAATACATTCCGGAACAGATACATCAGAAGGAGCGACAGACCGAGGGTCAGAAGATTGACCGCCAGGAAACTGATCATCTCCCGCGCATCACGTCTTCTGCTCTCTTTAAAGGTCCATCTGCTGTTCCAAAAGTAACTGTTTACGATTCCGCAGCCGTATCCTATGACTTTCGGAATATAATAGGTCAAAAGAGGCAGGCTTGTCAATAGTCCGAATCCTCCCTGAAGAAGGCGCGTTACAATCAGATCGACCAGCGTATTCGAAACGCCGACAATCAGAAAGCGGAACAATTGCCCGATACTCTTTTTCTCAAACACCGACATAATACACCTTTCCGAACACTGTCAGCACGTGTTCAATGAATCCCGCGTAAGCATATGAACTCGGCAGTCCCGAGATTGCAGGATACATCAGAATGAAGAACACAACCGCGATTCCAAGCCATATCCATTTTACCGGCTTCAGCTTCGGATATCTCTGCTCAAAATAGTACAGCAGCGCAACGGAAGCAAGAAGCATGAACGGTATTGTCGAGAAGTAATGGTACAGGAATACGCACCTGGTTACAAGCGTCCACGGCAGCAGTCCTGCAAGGATTCCAACAAATATCACGTAAAATCCTTTGTTCTTCCTGCATTCAGGGCGGAAGCACCACTCAACTTCCATCAAAACAGCTCCGAACGCGGACACATACCATACCGCAGGATTACCTGTCGAGGAAATGTTGGAAATCTTGCCATCAGGATATCCGGCATAGAACCATACCGATTTTTCGGCAAGCGGCCACTGATACCAGTTTGACTGGCACAGATGTGTCGCATCCAATCCTGCATGGTATCTGTACATGGACAGCTGCTTCTCCCACAGGCATTTCAACTGCGCATGCAGAGTGTTCCGGTTCTCGGAGAGGAAAAAGCTATAAGAGCAGCAGAAATAGAGAATGACCGGAATCACAATGAAGAACACGCAGCACATCACAAGGGTCTGCAGCTGTTCATTATATCGAAGATCCAGTTCTCTGCCTCTTATCAGAAATCTTCTGAACAGGAACGCGCTGATGACTGCCAGCGCACACAGTACGAGGAACGGTATCCAGAATTTTTCGTTCAGTAAAAGATCATACCATTCCAGGTTATACTTCCAGCGATAAAGGATTCCACCGGAAGCATGGCTGAGCTTCGCCGCAGCGAACAGTCCGGCAGCACCGATTACGAACAGAACCGGCAGTGCCGGTACCGGATTTATCACAACCGGCTTAACAGTCTGTCCTTCCCGTTTTGCATGAATCCTCTCACGGATGATATCCACCGTCCGAAGGATGAATGATCCGAAAAACAGAACTGCCAGACCGGCGCCCGAATAGAAGCACGTCCATTTACTGGATGCACCCAGACCAAATGACAGTCCGGACAATCCAAGTGGGATCAGTTTCTTTATAAACGGAGCTTCCGTACGGTTCAACTCGATAAAATCGAGCATGAACAAGAACATCAGCAAAGTAAAGAACAGTGCATATACATCGATCGTCGCGATTCTGGTCTGGGAAAAATGCATGCAATCGGCTGCAAACAAACCCGCGCTCAGAAGTGCAAAGTCAGAACGCCGGAAAATCCTTTTTGCAAGGATATACAGCACCCATAGGATCAATACGCCGAAGAGCGTTCCGGTAAACCGCCAGCCAAAGGGATTCATTCCGAAAATACGGATTCCCAGGGCAATCAGGACCTTACCAAGTTGAGGATGCGTCCATTCATAAATCGTATATCCGTTATCCTGCACGAAGGAAAAATCCTTTACGCCGGCTGAACGCCCCAGCCAGTACAGATCCGTATCGGTTACGACCTCATATGCTGTCCTCGCGTGATAGATTTCGTCAAAATACATCCCGTTCAGATACGATGAATAAGCGGGAACCGTATCCTGTTCGTCCATGAGATGCTGCTGCTGCGGGAACTGATCTTTTCCGTTTGCATCCGCCTGAATATAAACTTTCGCATCAATCCGGTTGCCGTTTTCGTCAAAAAAGGCTACTTCGTTGAGGGATATCCAGTCTTCCGAAACAAACAGGCGGATATAACGTGTATCCATGGAAAACCCTTTGGACTCCCATCCTGCGTTTTTCCATTTGAACATATCGCCGAAGTCCTGTTTGAACTCCGTATAGTGATCATCGTCATCATAGATCTGTAAAGTGCCTTCCGCGATGTTGCCATTCAGCCACATCTCGGCGACATGACGCTCCTCGCCCAGGTCAATGATGGCTGTCTCATACAATTCCGGTTTCCAGACTGTTTCTGGAAAGACAGTCGTTCCCAGATTGACGAAAGCAACAACGGAGTAAACAAGCAGCAGAAGAATCAGAAGAATACGATCTGTTCTGTTGATTTTCGGTCCGGACGGCTGGCTGATATCACTGATATTCATCCGATTCATACCTGTTCCCTCCTCTTCTCCATCCCCCGCATGCGCAAAAAGACGGTAGCTGTCAGATACAAGGCCGATACGGTTTCAGCAATGGAGCAGACCATCAGGAACCGGTTATGCGTTTCCCCGCCCCGTATCGCATTGATAGCGCCTTCGGAAACGACGTACATCGCGACCGTTTCATTCAGGAACGTTGTTACCGTAAGAAGAAGAGCCGCGCAAAGTATCTTCCGGTCTCCATTTGCCGCAAATGCAAACAGCAAAAGAATCAATACTGGGAACACATATCGTTCGTGCATATACTGTCCGAACGTAAACACCCAAAGCATAAAGCAAGCTGAGACCAGATAGATCATTTCTGGATCATCCGTTTTCAGTCTGCCCGCAAGATAATAGCGGTATAGCATCCATACGCAGGCAGCAAAGGCCAGCACGATCATAACCGTCCCGAATAATTTGCTTGTCAGCGTCGCCCCGACGAGTCGAAACACCATCCAGAAACTGAAGATTCCTGCGCCCAGCCCACATGCAATAACTGCTGTCAGCAGCGCATAGCGCATCGTTTCATTCTCCATCACCGTTGCCCGGATTGTTTGTGTTTCCGCCTTCTGAACGATCCATCCTCCCAGAGAGATCAGGGCAGAAACGCCGTACAGCGTCCATATGAAAGAGTCAGACTTCGGAACCGCATATCCGAACACGAACAAAGCAACAGACAGGATCAGAAGCGTCAGCATTGCAATCCTTGCCGCACGTCCGCGTTCGTTCAGGAATTCATCGATTGAGTCCTTGACCAACGCAACCGCTGCAATCGGAAGGAGCAGTTTGCCGATCGCATTTGTCACCTGCAGGAGACCGGAAAACAGATTCCCGCTTCCCAGCAGGTCCAGATTGGCATTCTTCCAGTTCAGGCCAAGCAGGGCAAGGAAATTGTATCCTTCAACCGTTGCGTAATCATATCCGCTGGATGCCGACATGAATTTCCGGACAATCCATAACAGATCCATGCTGCCGCGGAACGGGAGCGAGACCAGAAAGATTACTGCCAGCGCCAATACGACAGCTGCTGCCGTTTTCAGAATATCCCGTACCGTTGTTTTTGTATCACCTGCGGTCAGCAGTGTTCCGATATAAATCAAAGCAAGAACCGGTCCATAGATCAGCGCCTGCCATTTGATCAGAATCGCAACGGCATACAGAAAACCGGCAAGGATTCTCCGGTTTTTTCGAAGCGCACCGTAAGTAAGCAGCAGGAACAATGTCAGGATTGAATCGATTTGTGCCCACGCGCCAGAAAGATAAACCGCCGCAGGATTCAGCACAATCAAACCTCCCAGCAGAAGCCCTGCACCGTCAGGAAGTTTCCTCTCCTCGCAAAACTTTATCAGCAGTACTCCGCACGCAATATCGCAAAGGAAAGCAGGCACCATGTACCAGAAGAGACGGAGAGTCTCGCTTCCCCATTCGGAAACACGCAAAATGCGCATAATCTGAGTCAGCAGACCGAGTATCAGCATGTACCCGGGCGGATAATCGTACCAGGTTCCGTCATAGAAGGTAGACCATCTTCCGTCAGCGATCTGATTGCCCCACCCAATCCAGCAGGACATATCTGTTGCGTGACCTTTGAAGTATTTGCACAGCAAAAGCCGAATCAAAAAGCCAATCAAAATCAGGATGCAAAAACCAATCCATTTGCTTTTCGGATCCATCCGGGCTGACATCATCCGGTCACGATATCTGTAAATTCCGAACAGAAGTCCCGCTGCAACGATTATGGTTGCCCAGAACAGAAACGAGAAAAACGCTTCATACTCTTCGGCTGTTTTGTCAGAATCGGTACTGCTCTGCGAGCTGCTCACCTTCAGCTTCTGAAACGGAACAGAAGCGGTGTCCGTCTGAACCAATGAAACATTCCGGTAGGAAACTGTTCCGGAAGCAACCGCTGAATATCCACCCATCCGTAAAGCAAGCTGAACCGCTTCCTGATCGCGATCGGTCTCGAAAGCAAGTTCTACATACGTCCAGTCATTATTGCCGTGGAGCCCTGCCGAATAGATATAACTGCCGTCAATACTGTAATTATCAATTGACAGCGAAGCTCCGGCACCTCCAATCACATTCACCGTCCGGATCTCAGCGGATAACACATATTTTGTTCCGGATTCCACCCCGACTGTATGCACCAGTCGGACATCATCCGCGATCTCGCTGGAAAGAGTGACGATACCGTTCTCGCAGTTTGCCTCATATTGATTTTCAAAGGATAACAAAGACCAGCCGAACGGCATTCCACTGTCGTTCAGCTCAGATAGGTCAAATGTTTCCTTGACGGTTCCGGTCGATTTTGCACATCCGGCAAGCAGCATGAGCACAAGCCCCACGCAAAGTATCTGCCATGCGCTGATTCGTTTCCGCAAAATGATAACCTCCTGCCCGGACCGATCAGAACCGCTCCGGACCATTTGTTTTTCTTTATTACTGATGCAGATTCAGATTCTTGAGAAAGCTTCTCCTGTGAATCGGCGTCATGCCGTATTGCAAAACGGCGTTCATATGTTCTTTCGTCCCATAACCCTTGTTTTTCGCAAATCCATACTCAGGATACAACTTATCCTGCTCGATCATATACCGGTCACGCTCTACCTTCGCAACGATCGATGCCGATGCAATCGAATAGCACAGAGCGTCTCCGTGTATCAAGGAATGCTGTTTTGCAGGAATCGCCAATCCAGTCAGGGCATCGATCATTACATCCGTTATCGGCGTTTTCATTTTGGCAAAAGCCTGTGCAAACGCTTTTTTGGTAGCTTCCAGAATATTGATCCGATCAATCTCTTCTGGCCAGATCCATGCCGTCTGTGCTTCAATACAGGTCTCCATGATCCTGTCGTAAAGCATCTCCCGTCTTTTTTCCGTCACCTTTTTGGAATCGTTCACATATTCAAGCAAAGGTTCGGGCGGCATAACAACACAGCCGACGACAACCGGTCCGGCAAGAGGACCACGTCCGACTTCATCCATTCCGGCAAGAACCACACCCTCTTCTGACCAGAAAGCACGGTCCGGTTCCGATAAAACCCAAAGGCGTTCCTGTTCATTCTTCTTTGCCATCCGGTACCTCCGCTGGCTGGTTCTCTGTCTTTATGGGAGTTTCTAAGGTTATGCGGCCGATTTTGCCGCTTCTGAACTCGTCAAGAAGGATCTTTGCTGCACGCTCGGTATCCAGCACGCCGCCTTTTAAAATCAACCCCCTGCTTTTCGCAACCGCATCGAGAAGCTCTTCCTCCGGCGTATTGTCATCCAGTTTTTTAAAACGGGCATACAGCGCATCGGGGCAAATGCTGCGCAGTTCCCGGATCAGATTCCATGCAAGTTCTTCCAGTTCCAGAACCTCATCCCTGATAGAGCCGAGGTAAGCCAGGTGTCTTGCCATTATCTGATTTTCCAGCTTTGGCCATAGCAGTCCCGGTGAATCCAGGAGTTCCAGATAAGGGGTAATCTTCACCCATTGCTTTCCTTTTGTCACGCCGGGTTTATCCCCTACCTTTGCCCTGGCTTCTCCTGCGATTCTGTTGATAAAAGTGGATTTCCCGACATTCGGTATCCCTACGACCAAAGCACGGATCGTCTTATTGACGCCTTTCGCTTTCATACGCTCCACTTCCTCACGGGCGGCTTCTTCAATCAGACGAACCGCCAGCGCTTTTCCGCTGTTGGAAGTGGAAACGATCTCTCCCGCGGAGATTCCTTTCGTTCTGTATTCTTTCATCCAGGCTTTAGAAACCGAGGGGTCTGCAAGATCACTTTTGTTCAAAAGCACGACCCTGGACTTCGAAGCGAACAAATCGTCGAAGTCTGGATTTTGGGATGCAGCAGGAGCTCTAGCATCTACGATCTCCACAACGACATCGATCAGTTTCAGGCTTTCCGCAAGTTCCCTCTTGGCTTTCGCCATATGTCCCGGATACCAGTTAATTGTGATTTTATTCTCGTCCATGTATTCTTTATCTCTGATGATTGTATTGATTGCCGATCGGTTTTTCTTTTCTTTGGACAACCGAGCATATAATCTCCGTCGTCCATTCTGTTTCTTGACCGAAAAACAGATGCCGAATCAAGTTTATTTATTGCTCTGTACGGAATTTCTTCCTATTATTATGCAATAACTGTTTCCAAAATGGAAGACCCCAAAAGCAACGAAAATGTGGAAAAATGGTAAAACCTGATTCCTCTGTGTTTTTTTGCAAGAATATATCATTTCTCCCCCTGTACGAAATCACACGCATCCGATATAATGTAAACGGAATGTAAATGCTGCCATTCAGTACAAATCGAATGGTTCTTTGAAGGAGGTTAAAAGCAAGTACCATGCACACAACTGCACAGGATATTATGCGCCGCATCCAGGAAGAAGATATATTAATGGTTGACTTCAAGATTGTCGATATCGACGGAAGATTTCGGCATGTCACAATTCCGGCATGTAATTTCAGTGAAGATATGATGACCGACGGGATTGGATTCGATGCTTCCAACTACGGATATGCCGTTGTGGAAAACAGTGATATGGTTTATATCGCAGATCCCGATACGGCTATGATCGACCCGTTTTGCGGAGTCAAAACACTCTCGATGATCGGCAACGCCATGATCATCGGCCATCCGGAAAACCGTCCGCTGGCGCAATATCCCCGCAATATCATCCGGGCTGCAAACAACTATCTCCAGAAGACCGGCATTGCGGATACTATGATGATCCTTCCGGAATTCGAGTTCTATCTTTTTGACAGCGCCGGCTGGAAAATCGAACATCAGGCGGTCAGCGCCTACGTTGACGCCAAACAGGCCTACTGGAACAGCGAAACGGAAGGCAGCGGATGTGTCGTTCCTTTTCAAAAGCATTACCATGTGGCAAAGCCTCTGGACAGGACTTATGAATGTCGGAGCGAGATGTGCATGGAAATCCAGAGAGCCGGAATTCCTGTCAAGTATCATCATCCCGAGGTCGGCGGAGCCGGCCAGTTTGAAATCGAACCGCATCTTGGAGAAGTCTGCAAAATGGCTGACGGAACCATGATGATCAAATACATCATTCAGAATACTGCAAAGAAGTACGGCCTGTCTGCAACTCTGATGCCCAAACCCGTCTTTGGAGAAGCCGGAAGCGGAATGCATGTTCACATGCTGCTTCTGAAAAACGGCGAACCCGTCTTCTCCGACGACAGCGGATATGCCTATCTCTCCAAGGAAGCTCACTGGTTTATGGGCGGTCTTCTGAAACACATTTCATCCCTGTGTGCGATCACAAATCCCTCTACGAACTCTTTCAAACGTTTGGTTCCCGGATTCGAGGCTCCTGTCACGGTTGGTTACGCAACATCCAACCGGAGCGCAGTCATCCGGATCCCTGCATATGCCAAAAATCCGGCCAGACGGCGTTTTGAACTGCGCAATCCGGATGCTACCTGCAACCCCTATCTTTGCTATGCGGCGATCCTGATGGCCGGAATTGACGGCATTCAGAATCGGATCGACCCGCATGAAAATGGCTGGGGACCATATGATATCAACCTGTTTGATCTGCCGCCTGAGGAAAAAGCGAAACTGCATCAGCTGCCGGCAACTCTGGAAGCTGCGCTTGACGCTTTGGAACAGGATCACGATTATCTGACTGCAGGAGGCGTCTTCCCTCCGGAACTGCTGAACGCATACATTGCGCGCAAGCGCGCAGAATGTGCTGAGCTGGCCAGAATCCCCCACCCCGCTGAGTTTGAACGATATTATAACCTGTAAGGATAAAAAGGCACCAAAATGAATCATATTCGCAAAGAAGCACGGACCAGCAAGCGTTTTCCGTGGTATATCACCCCGATCATTTTCCTGATCGTATTCCTTCTTTTTTTCAGCATCTTTGTAATCCCGATGGGCGTCGGTCAGGCGATCAATACCCTGATGAATACGGCATATTATATTCTGATGAACACCGTATTCTACATCATGGCAATTGCCGTCATTGCCGGAGCGATCTCCGAACTGCTGAGTGAGTACGGCGTGGTCCGTCTGATCAACGTTCTGCTTTCTCCGCTCATGCGTCCTCTCTTCGGAATGCCCGGCGCCTCTGCGCTTGGTGTCGTAACGACCTATCTGTCCGACAATCCGGCCATCCTCACCCTCGCCAATGACCGGGAATTCCGAAGATATTTCAAAGCATATCAGGTTCCGGCGCTGACTAATCTCGGAACGGCTTTCGGAATGGGCTTGATTGTCACAAGTTCCATGCTGGCGCTTTCCATCAAGCTCGGCGGCGGTGTTGCCTGGTCAGCCCTGTGCGGAAATCTGGGAACCATCGTCGGTGCAATCGTCAGCACCCGCCTGATGCTCTATTTCATGAAAAAAGCCTATGGAACGGAAGCGGACGCCCCGATGCCGGACACTCCGGAAAAGATTATTCCGGAAAGCGAAAAACCGAAAGGATTCCTTAGGGTGCTGAACGCTCTCATGGAAGGAGGAAAAAAGGGCGTTGACCTGGGTCTCGCGATCATTCCGGGTGTATTGGTCATCTGCTCTCTGGTCATGATGCTGACCTATGGACCTCCCGCCGACGGCGTCTATACCGGAAGCGCAAAGGAAGGAATCGCCCTGCTTCCGAAAATTGCAGAATATATCGGGTTTATTCTGAGGCCATTGTTCGGATTCTCAACCAGTGAAGCCCTTGCTGTTCCTGTTACCGCTCTCGGCTCTGCCGGCGCCGCCCTTTCTTTAATCACACAGTTCGTGGCTGACGGTACCGTAAGTCTGAATGATATCGCCGTCTTTACCGCGATCTGCATGTGCTGGAGCGGTTTCTTAAGCACACATGTATCCATGATGGATGCTTTAAAGTGTAACCGCTTTACCGGAAAAGCGATCCTGTGCCATACGATCGGCGGTATCGCAGCGGGTGTTTCCGCTCACTGGCTGTTCGTTCTGATCAGCCTGATCATCCCGATGACGTGATATTTTCTTCTCTTTCCTTGACTGAAGAATAGAAAAGCGATCTCGCAATCTGTCCAGGCGGCAGATTGCGTTTTCAGTATACAACGAAACAACTCCTCCGGCTCAGCCGGAGGAGTTGTCAATTGTTTTTGTAAATTATTTCTTTTCGTCGATGCGCTCACGGATCTTAGCAGATTTACCGTTGCGATCACGCAGGTAATACAGTTTCGCTCTGCGGACAACGCCATGACGAAGAACTTCGATTCTGCCGATACGCGGGCTGTGATACGGGAATGTACGCTCAACACCGATGCCATAGGACATACGACGTACGGTGAAGGACTCGCGGATTCCGCCGCCCTGCTTCTTAATAACAATACCTTCAAAGTTCTGCAATCTTTCACGGTTGCCTTCGACGACCTTTACGTATACACGTACGGTATCGCCGATCTCCAGTTCGGGCAGATCACTGCGGAGCTGCTCTTTTTCGAGTTCACGAATGATGTCTGACATATTTGATTTTCTCCTTTTGAATATTACTTCACAGACGTTCACAACGAGAACTCATTGGCGGACCGCCCGATGTCGCAAGGCGTATTGTAACATACCAATTCCTGAATTGCAAGTGTTTTTTCAGGAAAAACAACGTAAACCATGCCCTTTCTTAGCCTGTTTATGCAACGGACGGGCTGTCAACAAAGCCGCCCGTCCGGTGTGTTTTATCAATACTTCGATAAACCTTTATCCTTCAACAGGAGTTCTGTTGTTCGCCGCTCTCAAAGCATTGTATTCATCCAGCAAAGCCTTCTCTTTTTCGTCATAAGCCTTACGCTGTTCCGGAGTCATCTTCTCCAGTTTCTTTGCTGCATCCTCTGCCGCTTTTGCCTGCTTCTTCAATTCGGCTTCATAGGCCTCCTCGCCTTCTTCCAGCCGAATCTTCTCTTCAGCGGTAATGAACACTCTTCCTTCGGCTTCTGCTGCAGCCTTCTGATCCTGCACGATGGCAAGATGGTCCAGTTTGCCGTATTTCTCAACGAGCATCATGACGAAAGTGAGTCCGATCACAAGATAGCAAATCGTTTCGCCGCCGATGAAGACCCACGGCATTGCCGCGCGGATTGTAGTATTGGTATTCAATGTTGCTACGTCGTAGTTGGTCGCAGCGAGAACCGCGTTGAGAACACCGGTGGTAAGGCCGGTCATACCTGCCATAATTGCGCCGTAGATCATCATGGAGAAGCCATCGGTACGAACACCGTGAAGCGCTTCCTGATGATCCAGGATGTCTGCGAGCAAAGCAAGCGAGAGATACATTGCCGGTGTGGAACCCAGTGCCTTGATCACGAAAGAAATCGTCACGACAACGAAGTTGTCCGGCTTGATCATTCCGATCACACCGCCGACTACCGCCAGTGCAGCTCCGAGCATGATTGCTTTTCCTTTGCCGATCTTATTGGCAAGTGGCAACGCAATTACCATGCCGATTGCGGTCGGGACCGCGCCGATAATCGCCAGAATGCCCTGCAGCTGTCCGCCGTATGCAATCGTATAATTGCCGTTAGCGTCCGCAAACATCGAAGTGCAGAAATAGTTCTGGGACACGTTCTTAATCATGCCGCCGAACTGATACAGGAAGAAGAAGACCATCATAATGATCCAGAACTTATCCTTAAAGCAGATTTTCGCCTGCTGTCCGAAAGACAGAGCTTTCTTTGTTTCCTGATCTCCCTGTGAAAGCGTCTCTTCTGTTACACGCTCGCGGGTAAAGAAATACTCTACCAGTACGCCGATCACGGTAATGACAAGAAGTGCGATTACAAACACTTTCCAGTGATCGTAAGAAGCCTGTACGTCATACAGCACCGCGCCGTCAGCGTCGACATAATATTGTACAACTCCCGCGTCGTTCATAAACGGTGTTCCCTTTCCGCTCATGTCATAGACAAACAGCAGCGGAAGAAAGAACGGAAGGATCATACTGGAAAGACCCATTGCGGCGAGCATGGTCGCGTTCGATGCGGTTGCCAGCAGTGAACGGTCTTTGGAGTTACGGGTCGAAAGGTTTACAAGTCCTGCATGCGGCGTGTAATACATCGGATATGCAAACGCAAACCACAGATTGTAACCGATCGCGATGCACACCAGCATTCCGGTATACCAGCTCGTATCGTTTGCATTATAAGGTGGAAATACAAACAGGAACAACAGTGCAATCAAACTGATTGGCAGCGAGATTAGCAGCAGCGGACGGGCCTTTCCGGCTTTGGACTTCATATTGTCCATGAGACGTCCGACAAGGATGTTGCCTATCACAACAAATATGACGGAAATAACCGGCAGCCAGGTGAAGAATGCAGATGCCCAGCTGTTCACTTTGAGAACGTCGGTCATGTACTTGTTGAAATAGTTCGCCAGAATCGAGTTCGCCAGCAAAGCAAGCGTCGGGCCGACCAGATATCCGATTGCTGCCTCCGGGATCAGAGTGACATTGTTCTTTTTGATCAGACTCGGGGGGAGTTTGTCAAAAAAGTTGCCTTTTTTCTTCTCCATTTACTTATACTCCATTTCTTCATTAAGATACTTTCTTAAACGACAACACCGCATCAGCAGCGAAGTCAATTGCGATCAGGCAGAATATGATGCCCCAGAATATATGGCTTTTTACAAACATCAGCACCGTCAGGCCGAGCATGATAACGGTCAGCGCAATCGCGACAGCAGGAAGAATTCCATTTGCATTCTTTTTCATATCCGTTCCCCCTTTACTCCAGCGCTTTCTGTTTCTTTGCGACGCCCATCTGCTTGACGAATCCGGCAATGATCTTGCCGAGTCCCTTCAGCAGCGCAATTCCGTGGCCATTGATGATATCCAGAATTCCATCGCACATTTCCTGGCTGACCATTCCGCCCGCCATCTTCCCGATTGCGCGGATCGGCATGTTATAGATAAACGTGATGTTCAAATCCGGTACGCCTTTTTCAATCGACTTATTCAGCATTCCGGTCATAACCTTCCACACAAAACGAGCCTTGAGGCTCTTAGCATAGTAGAGCTGAGCAATCGCATCGTTGGCCTGGATGGTCCCGGACCATTTACCATCCGGAATCTCATGACCCAGAAGCGCTTTGAATTCTTCATCCGAAACAGCCTTGATATTGCCGGTTACATAACTCGGCAGTTTTGCAAGATCTTCACACTTCGGAGCATCCGTTCCCTTGATCGAAACAGATGCGCACAGCTTGATATCTTCAACACTCGCACCAATCTGGATTTCATACTCTCCGCCATCGATCTCGAACTTTCCTGTCAAATCGTTCCAATAGCGGAACGCTTTGTCGTCCAGCGGAATCGTGACGGTTTTGCTTTCTCCTGCTTTCAGGAACACTTTTGCAAATCCTTTCAGTTCCCTGTTCGGACGGTAGACGGAAGGATTGACCGCGTGCACATACAGCTGAGCCACTTCAGCACCATCAACATTTCCCGTATTGGTCAGCGTGAAAGTTGCTTTCTCTTCTGTTACCTGTAAATCACTGTAGGTAAAAGTCGTATAGCTTAAGCCAAATCCAAACGGGAATAATACCGGAACCTTTGCGGTATTGTAGTACCGATATCCGACATAAAGTCCTTCCCGATACTCAACTGAACGCTCTTTTGCCGGGAAATATGTGGAGGTGGAGCAATCTTCATATTTGATCGGATAACTCTCGGAGAGTTTTCCGGACGGGTTAACATCCCCAAGCAAGACCTTCAAGACTGCACTCGCCCCCGCCTGACCGCAAAGATATCCATGAACCAAGCCTTTGCACTGATCCAGCCACGGCATTTCTACGGAAGAGCCTGCGGACATTACTACGATCACATTCGGATTCACTTTCGAAACTGCTTTCAGCACTTCTGTCTGGCATTTCGGAATCGCAAGCGTGGAACGGTCAAGGCCCTCCGATTCGGAAATCTCATCCAACCCGATATAAAGCAGTACATAATCCGCCTTTTTCGCCAATTCGACTGCTTTTGCCTGCATCTCAGGCACCGGATCCCCGTGACGCGGATATCCCGCTTCGAATCCCACAACATCCAGATCAAAATTCCCGATTACATCCATCGTGTGATCAAGCTTTGTGCAATTGACGACCGATGATCCTGCGCCCTGATAACGTGCGACTTTGGCAAATTCGCCGATCACTGCGACTTTGCTTCCTTTTTTCAGCGGGAGGATACCATTCTCGTTTTTGAGCAGGACAATGCTTTGTTCGCTGGCCTTTTGCGCAAACGCATGATGAGCTTCCTTATCAAATCCTTTGCCTTTCAATGGGTCAACAGCTTTGCGGGTCAGAAGCATGACATCCAGCAGTTCATCAACCCTGACATCAACTTCCTGCTCCGTAATGCGTCCTTCCTGAATCGCTTTCATCAGCTGGCGAGGGGAATCGCCGCCAGTGGACGGCATTTCCAGATGAGAGCCTGCACGAACGCCTTCCGTAAAATCATTGTTCGCGCCCCAGTCGGAAACAACAAACCCGTCGAATCCCCAGGTGTCCCGTAGAATCTCCTGAAGAAGATGAGCATTTTCATTTGCGTATACGCCGTTTACCATATTGTAAGAGGACATAATGGATTTCGGATGTCCTTCTCTCACGGCGATTTCAAAATTGGTCAGATAGATTTCGCGGAGAGTGCGCTCATCCATGACCGAGTTCGAAGCCATGCGCCGCAGTTCCGTATTGTTTGCGGCGAAATGCTTCGGACAAGCGGAAACACCGTTTGCCTGTATTCCGCGCACATAACCGGCAGCCATTTTTCCTGCCAGGTACGGGTCTTCGGAAAAATATTCGAAATTGCGGCCGCAGAAGGGGCTTCTTTTGATATTGAGCCCCGGTCCTAAAAGAACGCACACATCCTGGGCAGCAGCTTCTGTCCCGAGATGGCGCCCCAATTCTTCACCTAAATCGGGATCCCATGAATTGGCCATTGTTGCCGCTGTCGGATAACAGGTTGCGGGAACTGATCCATTCAAACCAAGCTGATCCCCGGTTCCTTCCTGTTTACGGATTCCATGCGGTCCGTCCGACAATGTCATGCTTTCAACGCCTAAACGCCTGACGGATTGTGTCTGCCAGAAATCTCTTCCTGACAGCATATGACACTTTTCTTCCAGCGTCATCTGTTTAATCAAATCTTCATGCTTCAAATCAACATTCCCCCCGGTCAGAATAATACATTTTCATTTTACAGTGTTTTTTCATCAAAGTAAAGGAAAAAAAGGTTGTATTCAGATCTGAAGAATAATATATACTTCTGAAGGTACAAAAAAAAGCAGCCATGCAGGCTGTTTTTTCTGATTACTTGGATATGACGTCAGTCCTCTATTTTCCCAAACCGTCCAAGTAAAACCGGGCGCATTTCTTTTGTTTTTTGCATAGATTGTTCATATCGCCACTGTTCGATTTTCGCATGATATCCGTTCTGAAGAATCTCAGGAACCTCCATTCCCCTGAAAACTGCCGGTCTTGTATACTGCGGATACTCCAGCAACCCATTGGAATGTGATTCATCTTCTGCACTTTGCTCACTTCCAAGAACCCCGGGGATAAATCTGGACACACAATCAACCAAAACCATTGCGGGCAGTTCTCCGCCGGTCAGCACGTAGTCGCCGATAGATAGTTCCTCATCGATAATTGTCGATACTCTCTCATCCACGCCTTCATAGTGCCCGCAAAGAAGAATCATCCGATCCATTTTCGCGAGTTCCCGTGCTTTTTTCGGCGTCAGCAGTTTTCCGCGCGGAGTCAGAAGAATCCTGTGCACCGGTTCTCCCTGCTGCACAGCCTCCATGCAGTCAAAGATCGGCTGTGCCATCATAACCATTCCTGCACCTCCGCCGAAGGGATAATCGTCTGCTTTTTTGTGTTTGTTATCCGTGTAATCCCGGATATTATGCGTAGTCAGCTGGAGCAGTCCCTTTTCCTGTGCTCTTTTCAAGATGCTGGAACTGAACACTCCTTCAAACATCTCCGGAAACAAAGTCAGGATATCAATTTTCAAACAGACCGACCTCCTTCAGAACCTCCGCATGAAATACGATTCGCTTCTGCTCCGTGTCAACTTCACTGATCAGTTTCTTCAGTGCAGGGACCATCAGCTTTCCCTTTTCGATCTCGTATACATCATTTGCGCCGGTTTCCAGAACATCCGTCAGTTTTCCATAACAGATGCCGTCCGTATCGAACACTTCGCAGCCGATCAGATCAGCTACAAAATAAGTGTATTCGGGTAGTTTTATGGTGTGCTCCCGGTCAACGCACAGATATTTTCCTCTGAGCGTATTTGCCTTCTCTGGGGTATCATACCCTTCAATCGTCAGGATCACGCCGTTTTCCGCGACAGAAGACACCAAAAGCTGCACGGGAACATAATCCCCGTGCAGTTCTATAAATGCCTCTTTCAGCCCGCGGAATCTTTTGACATCATCCGTGGTCGGATTGACCTTGACTGCGCCATGAACGCCATGCGGGCGGGCGATCTCACCGATGCGGTAAAAAACCGTGTTCACAGGATATCGACAACGACGTGCTTTTCATCGTTGATGGAAGCTGCTTTGACAACGGTGCGAATTGCTTTTGCAATCCTGCCAGACTTCCCGATTACCTTGCCGGTGTCAGAAGGATCGACGGTCAGCTCGATGACGACCCGGTCCTCTTCTTCCCGTTTTTCCACCTTTACGGCTTCCGGATGATCGACAAGGCTCTTTGCAATCATTTCTACCAGCTTATCCATGACAGACCTCGTCTGATCAGTCGATTGCGCCGGCCTTCTTGAGCAGTCCGCGGACGGTGTCAGTCGGCTGTGCGCCGTTCTTCATCCATTCCTTCGCGCGGTCATTGTCAACCTTCAGCTCTGCCGGTTCCGTGATGGGATTGTAATAACCGATTTCCTCGACAAATGCGCCGTCACGGGGTGCACGGGAGTCTGCTACTACGATGCGGTAAAAAGCCTGCTTCTTGGAACCCATTCTTCTGAGTCTGATTTTCAACATGATTTGTTTCCTCCATATATTATTCGTTTTCTGTTTTTTATTCAAATATCACGGCCATACCGTGTTCTTGACTTTCATTCATGATTCCCTTAAAACTTGAACGGGAATCCTCCACGTTTTTTCATTTTCTTTCCCAGTTTTCCTCCGCTGAGCTGTTTCATCAGCTTGCGGCTCTGTTCAAACTGGTTGATCAGCCGGTTGACATCCTGGATCTGTGTTCCGCTGCCTCTGGCGATCCTTCTCCTTCTGGAAGCGTTCAGGATATCCGGATTGGTTCTCTCCTTCGGAGTCATCGCCTGAATGATTGCTTTGGTTCTCCCCATCGCTTTCTCATCCACGGTCAGATTTCCGAGTTTTCCGCTCATTCCCGGAATCATTCCCATGAGTTCCTCCATGGAACCCATATCTTTCATTTGTTCCATCTGGTCCAGGAAATCGTCCAGGGTGAAAGCGTCTGTGCGCATCTTGCGCTCAAGTTCTTTGGCTTTCTGCTCATCAAAAGCCTTTTCGGCTTTTTCAATCAGCGTCAGCACATCACCCATTCCGAGAATCCGGCTTGCCATGCGATCCGGATGGAACACTTCGATATCCGTCAGTTTTTCTCCGGTTCCGGCAAACTTGATTGGTTTTCCGGTAACAGCGCGCACGGAAAGCGCCGCGCCGCCTCGGGTATCGCCATCCAGTTTCGTAATAATCACGCCTGTCAGCGGGACGGTTTCATCAAACGCTTTTGCGGCGTTGACAGCGTCCTGGCCGGTCATCGCATCGATCACGAGCAGGATTTCAGAAGGCTGGCATGCATCTCGCACACGCTGCAACTCTTCCATCATGTCACCGTCGATGTGCAGACGACCTGCGGTATCAACGATTACGACATCCATAAAATGGGATTTGGCGTATTCGATTGCCTCGACAACAGTCTTTTCGGGTTTCTGTGTACCTTTCTCGAAAACAGGCGTCTCGACTTTCGCACCGACGACCTTCAGCTGATCGATTGCAGCCGGGCGGTAAATATCGCAGGCACAAAGCAGGACATTTTTCCCATACTGCTTTTTGATCAATGCAGCAAGTTTTCCGCACATGGTCGTCTTGCCGGCGCCCTGAAGACCCGCCATCAGGATCACCGCAGGCTTTTTCGAACCGAATTCCAGTTTCGTGTTCGTGCTTCCCATCAGTGAGGTGAGTTCTTCATTAACGATCTTGATGATCATCTGACCGGGTGTCAGGCTCTCCAGCACATCTGCACCGATTGCCCTCTCTTCCACGGTTTTCACGAAGTCCTTCACGACACGGAAGTTGACATCCGCCTCCAGCAGTGCGAGCTTGATCTCGCGCATGGATTCGCGCACTTCCTTCTCCGAAAGACGTCCTTTTCCGGTCAGTTTCTTAAAAATGCTTTGAAGCTTGGACGATATGCCTTCAAATGCCATGTCAGTCCTCCCAGATCTCGTTCAAAGTCAGCAGATATCCATCAAACGCATCCCGATCCGCCGGCTGCAGTTCCACATCGTGAAACCGTCGCTCCATCGACATCAGAATCGTATTCTGTTGAATCTGCTTTTCGGAAATCCTCAGCTTGACCTCGTAGCCGTGAAGAATACTTTCCGCACGCACCAGAAGGTCACGGACAGCTTGCCGTGAAACACCCGTATGTTCTGCGATTTCCGCGAGCGAATAATTTTCGTTCGCGTAAAGATCCACAACTTCCCTCTGCCGGTCTGTCAGCAGCGAGCCGTAGATGTCCAGCAGCCTGCCGAGTTCAAAAATCCGATCCATAAAAAACCTCAAGGTGTAAAGTATTTTTGCTTTACACCTTGTTCATTATACATGGTTCTGCCTGATTGTCAAGCATTTTATACTATTTTTGCAAAAGCTGTTTCCTCTCCCGTTACAAGAGTGCCTTGCTGAATTCTTCCGCGTTAAATCTCTGGAGATCATCGATTCCTTCCCCTACTCCGATGAACCTTACCGGTACATGAAGGGTATCATGAATCTGAACCGTGACGCCTCCTTTTGCCGTTCCATCCAGCTTTGTCAGAACAACACCCGTCAGGTCACAGACTTCCATAAACGCTTTTGCCTGCGCTGTCGCGTTCTGACCGGTTGTAGCATCCAGAACAAGCAGAACTTCGCACGGTGTATCGGGCATTTCCCGCGCAATTACCCTGCGAATCTTGGAAAGCTCATTCATCAGATTCTTCTTGTTATGCAGCCGTCCTGCAGTATCGATCAGCAGCAGATCGCATCCCTTTGCCCTGCTGGAGGCGATTGCGTCAAATACGACCGCTGCGGGATCCGCGCCTTCCTGATGGCGTACCATGGGACATCCGGAACGCTGTGCCCATTCACCGAGCTGTTCCGCAGCTGCCGCACGGAACGTGTCCGCCGCCGCAATCATCGGCGATCTGCCCTGTTCCTTATACAGATGAGCGATCTTTCCGATTGTCGTGGTTTTTCCGACACCGTTCACTCCAACGATCAGCACCGCGCAGGGACCATTGTCTGCCAAAAAACCGGTTTCATGCTGAAGAGACTCTGCAATCAGCTGTATCAATGCTTCTTTTGCTTCATCCCTTGCGGTCAGTTTTTCACGCTTGACGCGCTCTCTGAGCTGATCCAGCAGTTTTTCCGCCGTCTCCATTCCCATGTCAGCCAGAATCAGCGCTTCTTCCAGTTCCTCGTAGAACTCTTCATTGATTCTCTCACTTCCGAACAGTCCCGCAAACCAGCTGTTTGTTTTTGTCAGACCTTCCTTCAGCCTGCTGAACCAGCTTTTTTTCTTTTCCATTTCTATAATTCCTTTCCCTGTTCTGCACTTTTGCAAATGGGTTTCTTTACGCTGTCTCTCCGAATCTGGCAGAGACAATGGAACTCACGCCTTTCTCCTCCATTGCCACGCCGTAAAGCGTATTACAGACCTCCATGCTGCCCTTCCGGTGCGTAATCATGATAAACTGGGTCTCTTTGGAATAATTGGTCAGATATTCTGCAAATTTCGAAACGTTCTCTTCATCCAGCGAGGTCTCGATCTCATCCAGGACGCAGAATGCCGGAGCTTTGATTCTGAGCATTGCGAACAGAAGCGCGATTGCCGTCAGAGCACGTTCTCCACCCGACAGAAGCGACAGCAGCTGCAGTTTCTTTCCCGGCGGCTGCGCGATGATGTCGATGTCGCAGTTCAGGACATCGGATTTGTTCGCAAGACGCAGCTCCGCGTGCCCGCCGCCAAACAGCTGGATGAACACTTCCGAAAAGCTCTTCTGGACCTTCTCGAACTCCGTGGTAAATGTAGTTTCCATCTGCCTCGTGATCTGAGCAATCAGCGTATACAGATCTTCCTTCGCCTTCTCCAGGTCTTCATACTGGGTCTTTAAGGAACTATGCCGTTCCGATACGCTCTTGTAATCCTCGATTGCTGAAACGTTGATATCGCCGAGTCCTCTGATCTCGTTCTTCAGCGCATTGATTCTTGCGGAAGTCGCGCCGACCGCAAAGTCATGCCTCATCGGCAGCGCATTCTCATATGTCAGTTCATAATCGTTGAAGATCCTGTCCGCCATCTGCCTGCATTCCAGTTCGATTCGGTCGATCGTGATCTCTGTTTTATGCTTTCGGTCGCCTGTCTGACGATAGGATTCTGCCAGTTCGTCTTTCCGCTGCCGGAACTGTGACAGAAGTTCACTCGCGCGCTGGCGTTCTTTTTCCAGCCGCTGCTGCTCTTCCTTTGCAGTCTTCAGTTCATCCTGCTCCCCGGCAATTCCTTTTTCCATTTCAGCCAGCCTGGCATCCGCATTCTCAATCTGTTCTGCAAGGGTCAGAAGTTCAGCTTCAAAGGATTCTATCTTTTGCGCGGACAGAGCCTGATCTCTCATGAGACGGTGCATTTCAGCCTGTCTCGCATCATCTTCCTTCTGCATCGCCGTCCGGACGATCTTGATCTCCGTGAGTTCATTATTCTGCTTCTCACGTTCCGCGCGAAGAGCATTCAGTTTTTGCTGCTCCTGAATGATCTCGGCCCTGGATACCGTGTTCTTCTGTTCGATATCTGCCTGCACGGAAGTCGACGCTTCTTTTCTCCGTTCGATTTCTTTCAGGCTTGACAGGATGTCTTCCCGTTCTTCACATACTTCTTTCAGCGCCTGACGTGCGTCATTCAGGTCACGAGCGATGATATCATGCTGCTCGTTCTGCTTGACCAGCGCCAGTTCATCCGCATGTGTCTCATTCAGGAACGCTTCCGTCTGGGTATCCGCAAGAAGAATCTGCTTCTTCAATGCTTCGATTTCTTCCCGCTTCCGATCCACGGTCTTCAGCGCTGCTTTCCGGAGCGCGGAAACCTCTTCGATTTCACGCTCACGGCCGAGGAGCGAATAACTTGCTTTCTTGACGCTTCCGCCGGTCATTGTGCCTCCGGTTGACAGAAAATCACCCTGGAGGGTCGCAATATGGAAGATATTCTTTGACTGTTTTTTCAGCGCGATACCGCTGTCCAGATTTTTAACGATTACGGTTCTTCCCAGGAGATAATCCGCTACGATTTCAAGGTCTTTGCCGCACGTGACGAGTTCGCTGGCAAGACCGATAACTCCGGGATGATTCAAAAATTCCCTCTCCCGGTCTGTGAGCGGATTCGGAACTAGCATGGACAGCGGAAGCAGGGTGATCCGTCCGAGATCATTTTTCCTCGCGTATTCAATGACGGTTTTTCCGTCTTCCGCGCTTTGCGTGACAAGATTCTGCATGGAACCGCCAAGCGCCATTCCGATTGCTGTCTCATATTCCTTTGGCACCCGAAGCAGCTCCGCCACTGCGCCAATAATGCATTTATGAAGGTTTTCATCCTTGTCCGCCGCCTGCATGAGCGCTTTGACGCTGTTCTGATATCCTTCATGGGAACGCATCATATCCCTCAGCACATGCTCACGGCTAGTCAGAGCTCCCTCGTTCTGCTCAGCCATTCTGAGTTCTTCCTGTACAGCAAGATAATCAGACTCGAGTTTCAGCCGATTTGCCTGCGCTTCTTTATGCTCTTTTACATGCTCGCGATGGATCGATTCAATTTCTTCAAGTTTTTTCGCCGCTTCGGAAAGTTCCTCTTCCAGCGCCTGCGTTTTTTCTTTCGCGGATGCTTCCTCGTTCTCCAAAGCCGTAAGGCGGTCATTCAGCGATGCTTTCATCGTTTCGAAACGCGTCAGATCGCTTTTCGCGTCCGCCAGACGGTTCATGGCTTCCATCATTGCGTTCTTGGCTTCCTCGATCGATTGCTCTTTTGCTACGATCTGCGTATCCATTTCCGATACCGCTCGCGCTATTGCATTGATCTTCTCGTCCGTCTCTGCGCGTTTTTGTATTTCTTCCTCGCTGATCCTGTTCTTTTCAATCAGTCCGGTCAGTTCTTCAATTTGTTCTTTGAGAGTATCCTTCTCACCGGTGATTCTTTCCGTTTCTTTTTTCGCATGATCCCGGCGTTCTACCAGAATGTTGCTCTCCCCGACATGCGCTTCCACGCCGGAAAGCATCTCGATCAGTTTCGCCTGCTGTTCCGAGAGCCGTTCATCCAGCGAACGAACCTGCTCCTCCAGTTCGGATGACTGTCCGGAAAGATTTCTGTCGCTCTCGGCATTGACTGCGAGTTCATGTTCCAGCTGCTCAGCCGTTTCTTTCAGCGCCGCAAGACGTTCCTTCTGCCGGTCGGTCTGATAGAGGAACATATTCACATCCAGGTCTTTCAATTCCTCCCGGAGTTTTAAAAACTTACGGGCAGCCGCACTCTGCTCTTCAAGCGGTCCAAGCCGGTCACCGAGTTCCTGGAGCAGGTCCAGCAATCTTTCCATATTTTTCTCGGTTGCATCCAGTTTCCGTTCCGCCTCTTCTTTTCTGGCACGGTAACGCGTTACGCCTGCGGCTTCTTCCAAAGCTACGCGCCTGTCATTTGATTTATTGGACAGGATCTCATCGACTTTTCCCTGAGAAATGATCGAATAGCCGTCCTTCCCGATACCGGTATCACGGAACAGTTCCATAATATCTTTCAGACGGCAGGTTTTTCCGTTCAGCACATATTCACTCTCACCGGAGCGATACATTCTGCGGGTTACGGCTACTTCCTGATATTCCGTCTGCAGTTTATGGTCTGAATTATCGAATGTCAATGTGACTTCACACATGGACTGCGGTCTGCGGGTCTGTGTTCCGTTGAAAATAACGTCTTCCATTTTTGTCCCGCGAAGTGCCTTTGCGCTTTGCTCACCCAGCACCCAGCGCACGGCATCCGCGATATTGCTCTTTCCGCTCCCGTTTGGGCCGATAACGGCAGTGATGCCGTCTCCGAACTGGAGTTCCGTTTTTTTTGCGAAGGATTTAAATCCCGATATATCCAGCCTTGTCAGTCTCATATTGATTCACCCATCTGCTCCAGCGCATACTTCGCTGCCGCCTGACCTGCGCTCTGTTTGGAGTTTCCTGTTCCGGTTCCGAGAACGGTTCCTTCCAGTTCAACCGCCATTGTAAATGTCTTCTTGTGATCGGGGCCTTCTTCCTTCAGAAGAAGATACTGAACCTGCTTTCCATGTGTCCTCTGATGAATTTTTTCCTGCAGACGAGTCTTGTAATCCTTCTCCGCAGCCTGATGAGGATTCATATCCAGAAGCGGAAGAACTGTTCTGTGAACAAATGCTTTTGCCTGTTCAAATCCGCTGTCCAGATAGATCGCGCAGATCAGTGCCTCAAATGCATCCGACAAAATGGAAGGCTTGTTCCTGCCTCCGCCGAGTTCCTCGCCGTGTCCCAGTTTCAGATATGCGCCGAGACCAATCTGATGCGCTGCCTGAGACAATGCTGATTCACAGACAATGCTTGCCCGCGTCTGGGACATCTGTCCTTCTTTCATTCCGGGAAAGCGCAAAAACAATTCCTCAGACACGCAGAGCTCCAGCACTGCGTCCCCGAGAAACTCCATTCGTTCATTGTCCTTCGACTCGTGTTTTCCTTTTTCTGCTTTGTGGAAAGAAGAATGCGTCAGCGCCTGTTCCAGATATGCGCTGTTGAGAAAGGTATAGCCGATTGCGGCTTCCAGTTCTTTTACATGTTCGGTATTCATTGATTATCCTCTTTGTACCGTTCCCAAGCAGTTCCCCTATAGGAAACGGTTTGGGAACAGTATCTATTTTCACAAAAAGCCCGCACGTTGGTGCGGGCATGCCTGCTAACAGTCTGTTCTTATTTTTCCAGATAGCGGACAATATCTCCGACCGTCTGAACCTTGGGCAGTTCCTCATCCGGAATCTCAACATCGAATTCCTGCTCCATGTCCATAACGAGTTCTACGATATCAAGAGAATCCGCGCGCAGATCCTCAATCAGATTGCTGTCCATCGTAATTTCTGCAGGATCCAGGTCAAGCTGATTTGCAATGATCTGACATACTTTTTCAAATACCATATTTATACTCCTAATCTCCCTTTGGGTTTTCATCTACGGCATATTTTATCTGTTTCTCTATCTTTTGTCAACCGAAAAAGAACAGCATCCATCCCGGCAGGTCGTAAAAACGCTGAAAAACAGCCGATGCTGTCCCTTGCGTTCCCTTAATTCAACAGAAAAAGCAGCACAATTACGCGCTGCTATTCCGAGTTGTTGTTTCCTGAAGCCTGATCTTTATTCTTCCGGATTTGAGGAGGGTGTTCTGGATGTCAAAGAATCCAGCTGCTTACCCAACTCATAGTAAAGCGGATCATTCGTTGCACGAAGTACTTCCACTTCAGTCAGCGCACGAACGGTCAGTTTTCCTCTGTCATCCAGAAGCATATAACGCTCCAGCAGGGTACGTGCATCACGATCAAGGTACATATCAGACTGATCCCCGAACGCCGGCTTAATGCCCAGAGTTTTGCAGATGGAAACAATCGTTGAAAATGAAGTTCCTCCGATTCCCTTCTGCAGTGCAGTCACGATGGTCGATTGCGGTACGCCAATCGCCATCGAGAATTGACGAACGCTACGGTATTGCCGCTTGATCTCATTCTTAATTACTGTAGTCAATTCATCCATGGGTCTTCTCCTCGCAATCTATAGGAGCACAGATTTCTTTTTCCTATAGAACGCAAATAATATATCATTTTTTATAATATCCGTCAATAGAAAAAAAAGCCCGTTTTATCGTGTTTTTTGGGCTTTTTCCCCTGATAGAATTCATTGACGTTCTCCCACCACTTTAGAAGATGGGGGATTCCTGCTTCATAGATCACTGCTTCCCAAGGGAAGTCTTACACGGTCTCCACAGGCGTTTCCGTTCGGGCTCGCCCGGCCCTACGTTTCTTATGGTCTCTCAGGAACTGATCTTTTTCAGTCCTTCGT
>JAFWJN010000019.1 GCA_017514685.1 Clostridia bacterium | reverse complement strand
TTTTCGGCAACGGATCCTGATGACAAACCGTACAGCCTGACCCTGAGACGCAGTGAACCCACTGCCCTCGGGCAGTGGGTTCAGAATTACTCTTTGACTGTTTCTACAAGCTCAACCCCAACTATTGACATTGAGCCAGAATAAAGCCGGCTGAAAGCCGGCATAAATAGCAACAATGAAAGTTTAAAGAACAGCTACGGTTGACATAATAACGGAAGCGATTCCAAATAGAAGCAGAAGTGTTGTTACGTCTACAATCGTCGTGATAAACGGACTTGCCATGACGGCAGGGTCAAATCCGATCATTTTCGCAAGAATAGGTAGGACGCATCCGATCAGTTTTGCAACAAATACGGTAGAGAGAATAGCAAGACAGATTGAAATGGAAACCATCAGATAAGCAGTAAATGCAGCACCGCTGTGATGATACACAAGCGTATTCATCAGCATCATCTTGCCGAAGTTCGCAAGAGCCAACGCAGATCCGCAAAGGATCGATACCCGGAACTCTTTCCAGATTACAGCTAGAATGTCTTTAAACTCGATTTCACCGAGACTAAGTCCGCGGATGACAGTAACAGATGACTGGCTTCCTGAGTTGCCTCCCGTGCCCATCAGCATGGGGATACAGGCAAGAAGCATACCTCCGGCGATTTCTCCAAACATGGAAAGCCTCTGAGTATAATAGTTAATGATCAGCTCGGTAAAAGTGGAAGCCAGCATGAGGACTGCGAGCCAGGGAATTCTGTGAGCAAAAAGGGAAACGGTACTGGTTTTCAGATAAGGTTTGTCTGACGGCGTCATAGCAGCCATCTTTTCAATATCTTCCGTAACCTCATCCTGAAGAACGTCGATAGCGTCGTCGATCGTAACGATACCTACAAGGCGTTTTTCTCCGTCTACAACAGGAAGCGCGATCAAGTCGTATTTTTGCAGCATCTTCGCAACGGTTTCCTGGTCATCCATGGTCGAGCAGTAAATGACGTTGGTGTCTGCGAGGTCGCCGATTAACGTGTTTGGATTGGCTAAAATCAGCTTACGGATCGTAATGAACCCATAAAGTGTACGGTCGGCACGTGTAACATAACAGATATTGATCGTTTCCTTGTCAACACCGCTGCGGCGGATTGCTTTGATTGCATCTTCTACGGTCAGATGGGGACGGAGTTCCACATACTCAACGGTCATGATGCTTCCGGCGCTGTCTTCAGGATACTTCAGAAGGTCGTTGATCATTTTCCTGGTTTCCGGATCAGCGGATCCCAGAATCCTGCGGACAACGTTTGCAGGCATTTCTTCAACAATATCAACAGCATCGTCGATGTACAGTTCATCAACGACATCTTTCAGCTCGCTGTCGGAAAACCCTTTGATCAAAAGCTCCTGCTGATCACTCTCCATTTCAACAAATGTCATTGCGGCCAGTTCCTTGGGAAGGAGCCGGAAGAGGAGAGGGATCATTGAAGAGGGAAGATCGTCGAAAAGAAGAGCAATATCAGCGGCATTCATTGTGCTCAGAATATCACGGAGCGTCGCATACTTTTTGGCTTCCGCCAGGCTTGAAACAGCAGTTGCAAGGTTTGCCACAGACATCCCTCCTTTATCATCACATCTTTAATATTTTATGCTTCCATATTTAGGTTTGTCAAGAACAACACCATAGGAAAACAGATTATCTGGCCGACGAATTCACAGAATAACAATATTTGAACGATTGAAGCGGAATAACTCACATGATATACTATTTGACAATGAAAAAATGCATGATTCCGCTCATGATAGGGCTCATTTTCATACTCGGCTGCACGCCGAAGGATATGCCGGAAACAGTTGATGCACCGGTTATTTCCATTACGGAAAAGCCGGTTGTTCTGGAGATTACAGCAAAGGAAGAGATACCAACGATCCGACCTACCGGGATTCCCGTTCCAACACCGACTCCGGTTCCGACCGATACCCCTTCTCCGGAACCGACCGAAACTCCGGAGCCAACACCTGATCCCAACCGGCAGATGGTAGCGCTGACTTTCGATGACGGGCCAAACTCAGCCTATACCATGCGATTTCTGGACATATTGGAAAAATACGGTGTTCCAGGTACGTTCTTTGTGATCGGAACAAATCTGGATGATCAGAAAGCTCCTCAAATCCTTCAAAGGATGATCGAACTGGGCTGTGAAATCGGAATGCATGATTTGAGACACAGCGACCTGACCCGTTTTAACTATGACAGCAATCTGAAGAGAATCCGGCAGATGCGTCAGAAAATATCCGATATGATTGAAGGCGGATATGAAGTGCATCTGATGAGACCGCCTTACGGATCGAAAAACAATACGGTTCTGAAGGCTTGCAAAGCGGGTGAGGTAGCCTGCATTCTATGGTCAGTTGACACGATGGACTGGAGCAATAAAAACACTTCAAAAATCGTCAAAACGGTTAAAAAAGAAGTCAAAAATGGCTCAATCATTTTGTTTCATGACAGGCTGGATGCGTCTTTGGAAGCGATAGATATCCTGATTCCATGGCTGATGGAAAACGGATATGATATTGTGACGGTATCTGAATTACTCAGCAGTGAAGCTCCCATTGAATACGGGAAGAGTTATCGTTATAAACATGTCAGCTGAAAACCGTTATAATTGACAAAAACCCAAAAATCATCTAATATGAAACTAATTTTTTTGCGCGAGGCGAATAATCCATGAGAAACTTTGAAAAATCAACCAAACTGGATCATGTATGCTACGATATCCGCGGTCCTGTAATGGATGAAGCAAACCGGATGGCAGCAAACGGAGAACATATCGTACGTCTGAATATCGGAAACCCGGCTCCTTTCGGTTTCAGAGCCCCGGATATTATGCTGCAGAAAATGAAGGAGCAACTGACGGAGACGGAAGGTTACTCCGATTCCAAAGGCCTGAAGGAAGCGAGAGAGGCTATTTTGAAATACAGCCGGTCAAAAGGGCTTCCGAATGTGACCATTGATGATATTTATACCGGGAACGGCGTCAGTGAACTGATTCAGCTTTCGATGCAGGCGCTTCTGAACAACGGCGATGAAGTACTGGTCCCTGCACCTGATTATCCGTTGTGGACGGCTTCCGTAACTCTTGCCGGAGGGACAGCTGTTCATTATCTGTGCGATGAAAAAAGTGAATGGAATCCGGATATCCGCGATATGGAACGGAAGATTACTCCGAATACGAAAGCCATTGTAGTGATCAACCCGAACAATCCCACCGGAGCGCTGTATCCTCTTGAAATTCTGCAGCAGATAGTCGATCTTGCAAGGAAACACGGATTGATCCTGTTTGCGGATGAGATTTACGACCGCCTTGTTATGGACGGAAGACAGCATACAGCACTTGCTTCACTCGCTCCGGATCTTTTGACGGTTTCCTTCAACGGCCTATCCAAGTCACATCTGATTGCCGGTTATCGGTGCGGTTGGATGGTACTCTGCGGCGATAAAAAGCATGTGAAAGGGTACATCGAGGGAATTAACCTTCTGTCTTCCATGAGACTGTGCTCCAATGTTCCTGCACAGTCCCTGATTCCGGCTGCAATGGATTGTCTGGATACTACCAATGAAATGCTGGTTCCAGGAGGCAGGATCTATGATCAGAGAGAGTTCATCTATAACGCGGTTTCCTCGATACCGGGAATTTCGGTCGTAAAGCCGAAAGCTGCATTTTATATGTTCCCGAAACTGGATATTCACAAGTTCGGGATCTATGACGATGAAAAGTTTGTTCTGGACTTCTTGAAGGAAAAGAAGATTCTGTTCACTCATGGCGGAGGTTTCCATTGGCCGCAGCCGGATCATTTCAGGCTGATCTATCTACCGTGCATTGAAGACCTGAATACAGCGGCGAATGCACTCCGTGAATTCCTTGAAACATACCATCAGTAAAATTTCAGCCATGTGGGGAAGAGCACCGGATGGAAAGATATGCTGCATTTGACGTAGAGACTCCGAACGATATGAATAACCGTATGAGTTCGATCGGAATCGCTCTCGTTGAAGACGGAATGATCATAGATCGATTTACATCCCTGATCGATCCGGAAACCTATTTCAGTCCGTTCAATCAGATTCTGACCGGGATTACACCGGAAAAGGTCCGTAATGCTCCGACGTTCGGCGAACTGTGGAAAGAAATGCTTCCCTTTTTTGAAGGGAGTATTCTTGTAGCCCATAGCGCAAGCTTCGATCTTTCGGTCCTTGGAAAGTGTCTGAGAGCGTATTGTATCGACTGGGAGAGGTATGTTCCGTATCTTTGTACCGTGCGTATGGGGAGAGCATTCAGACCCAATCTGGTCAATCACAAGCTGAATACACTCTGTTCGGAATGCGGAATTCCGCTGGATCATCATAAAGCGGACAGCGACAGTAACGCATGCGCGAATCTTCTGATCCGATATCTGCAGGATGGAATCGACTCAAAGAATTTTCTCAGAACGTATGATTTAAAGTCATTCCGAACGTTAAAAAAGAATGAATTGTTATAAAACAAAAAGGACCGTTAAGGTCCTTTTATGTGATTAATCGACAAACAGAGTAGGCTGCTGATCGATCCATGACTTCTGCGGAACATCATGAATCAAGTCCCCTTCTAAATAGTTCCCTATCAAAAATGGGGACTTTGGATCGTGAAGCCTGCTGTAAGCGGCTACTTTAGCAGGATCAGCATTAGCATAGCAGTATCGGCAAAGATGTTTACATGTGTTGTATGCGCCGATATCACATGAAAGATAACAGGCACATTCTGCCCGGGCTCCTTTCCTTGAAGGAGCATTCAGCCGTTTCTGAATCGCCTGCTCATAGTCACTGATCCGCATGCATCCTCCGCAGTCGGCACCATATGGTGCTAATTCATCGCCTTCTGCGCAGGGTTTGACAATCATCCCATGAGCAGATGCGATTCTTATGATTTCCTTACCTAAAGTAAGACGCTGTTCCTTTGTAACTTCCTTTGCTTCAGGAAAGTTCTTTCTGACCTTTGGATACAGATCGATAAAGCTGATAACCGCAGTTTTTGTAAATCCGTCGAGTGCGGAGGCAATTGTTTCAAAAGCACGGAAATGATAGTCGATTGAATATTTATCAGAAAGAAAAATGGGGTCATACCTCCATCTGATGGACTGAATACCAACGATACCGGAAAGCTTCTGAAAGGCTTCCAGAATCAAATGCTTATCGGGAACATTTGGTTCGATATCCTTTCCGTATGGAGTAATTGTTATGAACCAGTATTGTCCGTATTCTTTCAAGAGATCCATGTACGGAAACATTGGGAGCGGATTCTTTGTGCAGAAGCCGATCACATCCACAACGGCCGGATCAAGACGATATCGGCTGACCTGATGCGGATCATATGGGTTGCGTACGCAAACAAAGCCTTCTTTCAGCCTGTTTGCAAACCATTCCGAATAGAAGGCCGGAATATCAGTACGTTGTCCGGTATTGATGATCATGCGATCTCAAATTTCCTCAATGATTTATTGTTCTGTAGTTTCTTCATCAGACTTTGCAACGGCGCTGTCGATGGAATTCCGGAAAACCACAAAACGCTGGAACAAAAACTCAGTCACAAAATTAATGAGCATATTGATCCCTGTAACAAGATATTCATTCCAATGCATTGTATCGGTCAGATAATGTTCCAGAAGCGTGGAAAGGGGAGTAAAAACAGCATAGTAGGCTGCGACTTTCAGCATCGCTACCGGGACATTCGCTGCGGAATGGAAAGTGAATTTCCGATTCAGTGTAAAGTTCCAGATAACGGACAGAACAAGCGCAACCAGGTAGCTCACCCAATAAGGAAGATGAAGAAGTTCATTCATCAGTGTAAAACTGGAAATTTGAATAATCCCAGCACTGATGGAAAAAAGAATGAATTTAACAACACGAAAGAATTCTTTCATAACTTACCTCCAAGGTGAATCAAGGATAGCATAAGTATTGTATCACATGCAATCATTTTTCAGAATTATACTCAAATCAATTGTTTTGCATAGACGAACAGACAAATAAAGTGTATAATAAAAACAGATTCAAGGAGGAACCTATATGGATAAGAAGAAAAAAACAATACCGGGTTCTGCAATCGGTTTATATATATGTGGCGGGATCATGGCTGTTCTATTTATTATGAGCATCATTGGGATTGCAATCGGCGGACAGAATGAAATGAGAATTTTCTTTATTACCTCTGCTGCTATTACTGCTGTCATGGTAATTACCTGTTTGCTTCTCGCTCAGTGGATGACTCAAAGGGAAGCGTCTAAACATAAACGCTTCGCATCCTATGCGTTCGAAGGAGAACTTGCTCCTCAGAAAAAAGTTCCGCAGAATCAATTATCAACCGGAAAGCGCACGCATAAATAATGCTTCATTCTATTGACATAACTTTTGATATTTCTTAGAATAATAATAATTAAATAAGGGGGAAATAAACATGAATCCTATCTTGAATATGAAGCGTAGAATTGGACTTGGACTTATTTGGCTGCCTGGAATCGGTCTGCCTTTGACCTGCCTTGAACTGTTTGGAAACAAAGAAATTGCGGATGAAGACAGAGCACTTTGCTGGATGATCTTAATCGTACATGTAGCTGCAACAGTGCTGTCTTTTGTGTTCTATATCGGTCTTTTACTGCAGGTTCTCTGTATTCTGTATGCGATTTTCGCATTCCTGAACAAGAAAGTCCCGGAGATTCCGCTCGTTGGAAAATGGGGGCAGAAACTTGCAGAATTAACGAAGCCCGTATATGATGCGGAATAATTAATAGCAGAAATATAGGAAAGCACAGGTTTACCTGTGCTTTTTTGATATTATTAATGAGATGAATAGACCGGATGAAGAAAACAGCAAAATTAATCGATGATCTTCTTTTTATCCAGTGGAACGGCGTGAAAATAAATGAAGGTAACGATACTGCAGAGAAGCCAGCCCGCAGGATAGGAGAAGCCGATCCAGAACATCGTATTGGAAATATAGTTTGCCATGACATACAGATAGATTTGACGGAACAGAACAAAGGAACTGAGCATGATGATCATGGGGGCTCTGGAATTCCCTGCGCCGCGCAGCGCACCGGTATATACCTGGTTCAAGCAGCAAAGCAAATAAAACGGAGTAAGATATCTTAAAAAGATAGTACCGTTTTCGATGACTTCAGGTGTTTGATTGAAAAAAGCGACAATTGAAGGGGCGTGGATGATGACAGGAATTGAGCCAAGAATCGTGAACCCGATTGCCAGCCATAGAGCCACGCGGATTCCTTTTTTAGCACGGTCAAGCTGCTTGGCACCGAGATTCTGTCCGACAAATGTAGTAATAGCGAGAGCAATGGTCTGCATTGGAAGGAACAGAAGCTGATCCACTTTGGAATAAGCAGTCCAGCCGGACATGACATGTTTCCCAAAATGATTGATATATCCCATAACAAAAATGTTTGAAAATGCAGTAATGGACATCTGAAGAGCGGCCGGAATCCCGATCTGGATGATATTCATCAAAATATCCCAGTGAATCCTTAAATCTTTAAAGTATAGCCTTGCACAGGAGTCGGTCCTAAGAAGCATGATGGTGATCAGGACGGCGGAGAGTCCCTGTGCGATGATGGTAGCATATGCTACACCGTCAACACCCATTCCGAATTGAAGTACAAACAACAAATCAAGACCAGTATTTAAGATAGCACAGAAGACTAGGAAGAGAAACGGGAGCAGAGAGTTCCCGATTGCTCTGAAAATGCCTGCCCCCATGTTGTACAGCATGAGGCCCATGAGACCGGAGAAATAAATGGTAAGGTATAGGGTCGACTGGGGAGCGACTTCTGAAGGAGTGTTGGCAAGTCGGACAGCCAGAGGAACAAATGCAATGCCGGCAAAAGTCATGATCACTCCAAGAATAAGGGTCATGAGAATGGCGGTATGAACTGTATCATGTACACGATCCCGGTTACCGGCACCATAATTTTGTGAGATAACTACACCGGCGCCGCTGGATAGCCCAGAAAAGAATCCAATCATAAGGTTGGTGATAGGAGCAACCGTGCCTACAGCGGAAAAAGCCTCATTACTGACAAAATTGCCGACCACCCATGTGTCCACCATGTTATATAGTTGCTGGAACAGATTGCCGACGAGAAGGGGAAGAGCAAATATGAGAATATGACGGAAGATACTTCCTTTCGTCATATCTATTTCAGATCTGCGATGTGCTGCTATAGCAGGCATAGGTTAAGTTGAAGCCTCCAATAAGAAAACAATAGCAATGATCGATTTATTTCTGTCAATAAACAGGCCGATTCATTTTATAGATTTATATCAGGAGTGTTGTTGCTTTGATAAGAATACCAGTTTCCATTTTCATTCAGCTCTTCGCGGGCAAGGTGTTTCAGAATCTTGTCATTTTGCCCTTGACGGTCAATCAGGCTCAACATTTGATCAAAGAAATGCTGCATTTTGATATGATCTGTTTCCACACGGACAAGGGACTGTTTTCCATAATAGTTCGCTATGAAAAGCGTGCCTGCTGACAACCCTCCTAATATGATTTTAATGACCGTACGGAAAAGATCGGGGCTGCTTAGTTGAGCCAACGACGGAAAGAAAGTGCCGAAAATAGTCAGTTCCAAAATTAAAGCAATCACATAAATACTTGCGCTGAGAATCAATGCAACGGATACGATACGGTCACTTCCGGCTCTCTTAAAGCCGGATTTTTGAATTGCTTTGGCATGATAATCACGCTGACTGACAATCCAGAGGTCTCTGATCGTGTGAGAGACAGGGTCAATACGAACTGCTGAAAGAGCAGAAAGAGCAGATACGATCCATGTGGTCTCTTCCTGCTGAATCAAAGGCATTAGGGAAGGAACATTGAGTTCACTTCCTGCATACTTGAGAAAAGCCTGTACACGTAAACTTTCTGCAAGAACTCTGTACTCAAGGTATCGTCTGTGACAGGCGGAGCGAACCGCATAACGATGACTGATAACCATGAGCAAGAGCGCAGCTCCGGTTGCAAGAATCATCCAGTGCAGTTCTGCTTCGTCGTATAGAAGAAATGATAGAGTCAGCAGTGTACCAAACAGAGCCATGAGAGCAAGTACAAGCCTATAACGTTTGGCATATCGGATACTTAACTGATCAGCTAAGGAATACAGACTGTCAAGCATATAAATTTTAGGCGGGACATCAACTTGTTCAAATAAGGAATATCCCTGTTTTTTCTGCGATTCTGAAAGATGGTTAAACTCATCTGTGCGGGAAAGAATCTCTAAAAATGATTCATAGTCCCCAAGTTTTTGCAACTCACCAGCTTCGCCGTTATCTGATCTAGGGGTGAGAACATGATAGACCATAGATGCTTTCGCAGGTCGGTTAGGAACACCTTCTTTAGGATTATAGGAACCGGACAGCATGAAACTGACTGCAGCTGCGCTTCCACAGCCATCCTTCTGCGTCATATCTCCATCCCAGAGCGCTATCAGCAATTGACAATGAGTAGAGATATAAATTCCAGCTTGACGGAAACGATAATCTCGTTCAGAGATAGAAGGAATGCGTTCTTCTATTTCAGGCGAAATCAGAACGGATTCAGCATAGGTTAAATGAGAATGAAACCGTTTTTTATCTGCTTGACTGAAGCTGGCGGAATATTCATCGGCATTAGTGGGAAGAACAACAATCAGAGGAATTCCAAGCGAAGCAGCAGCATCCGCGCAAAGAAGGTCCGATCCTTCCGCTAGACTGTTCATCATTTGAATAGGAGTATTCGGATATCGATCAATAAAACCTTTTAGAATGGATTTAACAGTTAGATAAAGTGTTTCAACATCACTTTCACGGATATTTCTATGACCGGTTACACCAATCAGAAAAGGAATTTTAGATGAGTTCATCTGTTGCCTCACTGCTCATACTTTGGATGAAGTAAAAAAACTAAACAAATAATGGAATAGTATATATAAATCAGTCAGTTTATTTTTATCTATTTTACAAAAATATGATTATTCAGTCAATCCGTCATCCATTATTGCTTGCGTAATTCGATAAAAGATTTAATAAAATGTTGTGATACTATCAAGTGTAATAAATGTGATTATAAATGATTGCACATTGTTTTAAGGATAAAAGAGCATAGAAAAGGCAAAGAATGAAGAATAACGACGAAAGCATCTTATAAAATAGCATAAATATTTAATATAATTATAGATATTAACATTAAATGAATGATGTATTAAAAAATAATATAGATTATGTGAATGCGACTAAGATTGATAACACAGCTATAGCAACAGGCGGAGATGTAACAGCATCTGATGATGCGACCTTTACAACTGTCGATGCAGAACCTGAACTGACCGTCGAAAAGACTGCAGATCCGGCGAGCGGAATAAAAGTCGGAGACGAGATCACATACACTATTGTAGTAACGAACAGCGGTAATGTCACGGTCAAAGAGATAAAACTTGAAGATACGCTTGTAACTCTGAGTGAAGCAGCTTTCTACCTTGCACCTGCCGGAACAAAGACGATCACCTACACTTACACAGTCACACAGGCTGATGTAAATGCCGGTCAGGTCGTTAACGTTGTAAAGGTAAATGCAACGGCTGTGCGTGGAGATGATCCTGCAGAAAGTCAGGCAAGTGCAACTGTTAAGACGATTGTACCTGGCAGCAAAACAGAACCCGGTCCGTTCTCACTAATTCTGTTCGGTGATCTGCTTCTGAATGGCAGTGAAGAAAGAACAGATGCCATGGTCAAGATGTTCGACTGGGCAAATGAGCATGGCGGGGAATTCAGCGCAATCGGAATTATGCAGTCTGGCGGAACAGTCGAGAGATTCGACGACGAAGACAGCTGGAAAGCAGTTTCCGACAAAGTCAATGAGCTGAAAGGCAAGTCTCCGTACATGACAGTTGCCGGCGAGTCTGATATCAGTGCCGATACAGCAAACTACGAAGCATTTACATCCCACAATCTGACGAAGCTGCCTGCTTCTCAGATGTTTGAGAACGGCAAAGTATGGTATCAGACTCTTGATTCTTATAATATGCTCTTCATCGGTATCGGTTATGATGTGAATGAAGACAGCACAGAGTGGATCGATTATGTGAACAATGTGATTTCGAAGTATCACAACTTCAGTGTCGTACTTGTGGTCAACAGCTATATGACTGCTGATAAACAGTTGACCAGAATGGGCGAAATCGTTGAGAAGAACATTGTTGCAAAGAACAGTAAAGTTCGACTCGTTCTGTGCGGGGCGGAAACCGGCGCAGAGAGAATGACCAAGTCATATGACGGGCGTGAAGTCAACGTTCTGCTGTTCAGTCTTGCTGGCAATGATCAGCTCGGATTTGTCCGCACGCTGACGATTGATTCCGAAAAGAAGAAGATTGAAATCAAGACAATCAATGCTGCCACGAATGAAACTTTGGCAGGTGATCAGAACACATTCACACTTTCGAACGCATTCTGAGAAAAACGAAACAGAACGCCGAAATAGTCGATAAAAGAGCCGGGAAAAGCCCCGGCTCTTTTATATATGCCATATATATTTACTGCTGAAAACATGATGATCGGTTTATTAAAATATAATCGCAATACAAGATATTGTGCTGGATCACATATAATATTGCAAAAAAACACAAGTTTCAGAAAAATCATGTAAAAAAGAAACAAATTAATTCATAAAATGTTCATATAACTCTTCCATTTGTTAATTTGTTCTGTTATAATATCTTCGCACGCAAGTGTAATCATTTTTCCAAGAGAAAATTAGGAGGAAATCAGAATGAAGAAAATCATTGCTATGCTTATGGCACTGGTAATGGTCCTTGCAGTTGTCGCATGCACAAGTGCACCTGCAGCATCCGGTAATAATGAACCAGCACCGGCTCAGCAGTCCGGTACGGAAGCTGTTGCGAATACATATGAAATCGCAATGGTTACCGACGTCGGCGCTCTGATGGATAAGTCTTTCAACCAGGGCACATGGGAAGGCTGCGAGAACTATGCAAAAGCTCATAATATCACTTATAAGTATTATCAGCCTGCGAATGGTTCAGAGGCAACTGACGATGACCGTTATGATGCTATGAAAGCTGCAGTAGAAGGCGGCGCAAAAGTTATCGTAACGCCTGGCTTCCTGCAGGGCACAGCTCTGGAGAAGGCTGCAAAAGAATTCACTGATGTTAAGTTCATCTTCATCGATGGATGGTCAATGGGTCTTGACAACGTCTCCGGTATCGCTTACAAGGAAGAGCAGTCCGGTTACCTCGCAGGATATGCGGCGGTCATGGAAGGCTACACCAAGCTCGGTTTCTGCGGCGGTGGCGGCGGAACGAACCCGGCATGCTGCCGTTATGGCTATGGCTTCGTCCAGGGCGCACAGGCAGCTGCTGCTGAAAAGGGCGTAAACGTCGAAGTGAAGTACACCTGGCAGTATGGTGCATCTTTCTCTGCTTCTCCGGAACTCCAGACCATGGTCAATGGCTGGTATGAGCAGGGCACTGAGATCGTCTTCTCAGCTGGCGGTTCTATCTTCAACTCCATCACTGCGGCTGCAGCTGCAAACGATGCAAAGGTTATCGGCGTTGACGTCGACCAGTCCTTTGAATCTGATACAGTTGTTACTTCCGCTCTGAAGGGCCTGACCGCTTCTGTTGAGTGGGCACTCGCAAAGGTTTATGATGGTTCCTTCGCTGAGATCGCAGGTGCAAATTCCGCGAACCTCGGTGCAGAGAACGATGCAGTAGGTCTGCCGACCGAAACCTGGTCTCTTGAAAACTGGAGCGTTGCTGACTATGAAGCACTGCTCGGTAAGATCAAGAATGGCGAGCTGACCGTTGACAATGCGATCCTTGAGGACAATGCTATTGCATCCGTCTCCTTCGCAAATGTCACTGTGCAGTATGTCTAATTTCTGACCAAAGAACGGACAGCTTCGGCTGTCCGTTTTCTGTTTTTGGAAAAATGCTAACCTAAATAATCACAAAATGAGTTCGTTGCGAATGTTCACAATTCTGCAACATTTCCTTGCTTTTTACATTGTTGAGACTTATAATAAATGAGTAAACATATGTTCCGCTGTAAAGGAGGTTGGACTATGGAGCAAGCTCCCGAATATGTAATCGAGATGCTGCATATCACCAAGGAATTCCCCGGAATCAAAGCAAACGATGACATTACACTTCAGTTAAAAAAAGGTGAGATTCATGCTCTGCTCGGTGAAAACGGCGCAGGAAAATCAACCTTGATGAGTGTTCTGTTCGGTTTGTATCAGCCGGAGGAAGGCGTCATTAAAAAGGACGGCAAGGTGGTGCAGATCAACAATCCAAATGATGCAACCGCCCTGCATATCGGCATGGTGCATCAGCATTTCAAATTGATCGATGTTTTCACGGTTCTGGATAATATCATTCTGGGCGCCGAAGAAACAAAACTAGGCTTTTTACAGAAAAAGTCAGCACGCAAAAAAGTTGAGGAACTCTCCAAAAAGTACGGCCTTGCTGTCGATCTGGATGCAAAGATCGAAGACATTACAGTCGGACAGCAGCAGCGTGTTGAGATTCTCAAAATGCTGTATCGTGACAATGAAATCCTGATCTTTGATGAACCGACGGCTGTTTTGACTCCTCAGGAAATCGAAGAGCTCATGCAGATTATGAAAGGTCTTGTCAAAGAGGGAAAATCCATTCTCTTTATTTCTCATAAACTGAATGAGATTATGGAAGTCTCCGACCGAGTTACGGTTCTGAGAAAAGGCAAATACATCGGTACCGTCAATACTTCCGAGACAACAAAAGAAGAGCTTTCAAGAATGATGGTCGGCCGTCCGGTCCAGCTTGTTGTTGAAAAAGCACCTGCTCAGCCAAAAGAGCCTGTGCTCGAAATCGAACATATGACAGTGCCTTCCAAAGTTCATAAGAACAATGCGGTGAAAGACGTTTCGCTTACCGTTCGCGCAGGAGAGATCGTTTGTATCGCAGGTATCGACGGAAACGGACAGACAGAATTTGTTTATGGCCTTTCCGGACTCGAAAAAGTTTCGGAAGGCAAGATCATACTTTGCGGCAAGGATATTACGCATGCTTCCATTCGCGAGCGTTCCCTGGACGGAATGAGCCATATTCCGGAAGACCGTCATAAACATGGTTTGGTTCTTGACTATACGCTGGAGCAGAATTTGGTTCTGCAGCGCTATTATGAGCCGAAGTTCCAGAACCATGGATTTATCAAGTTCGGAGCTGTTCGCGAATACGCAGAGTATCTGATTGAAAAGTTTGATGTTCGTTCCGGGCAGGGCCCGATTACGATTGCTCGCAGCATGTCCGGCGGAAATCAGCAGAAAGCGATTGTCGCGCGTGAAATTGACCGAGATCTGCCGCTGATTATAGCAGTGCAGCCGACCAGAGGACTTGATGTCGGAGCAATCGAGTACATTCATAGCCAGCTGGTTGCTCAACGCGATGCAGGTAAAGCGGTTCTTCTGGTCTCTCTGGAACTGGAAGAAGTCATGAGCCTGTCCGACAGGATTCTGGTTATGTATGAAGGCGAAATCGTCGGTGAACTGGATCCCAAAACCACAACAGTCGAAGAACTAGGTCTGTATATGGCCGGCGCCAAGAGAAACACGAAGAAAGAGGAGGGCGCCAAATGAAGGATTTATTGAAAAAAGAAGGAACGACATCCGTTCTGGCAACATTGATCTCCATTATCATCGGACTTCTTGCCGGCTCTATTCTGATTCTGATTGTCGGTGTTACCGACAAGACAATCGGGATCAACGGAGCTTGGGATGCTATCCGCTTAGTTCTGATGGGACTGTTCAATACCGGACGTACCGCTACCGGTGCGCTTGCCTTCGGATTTAATCCCGCCAACTTCGGAAACATGCTGTTCCGTGCAATTCCTTTGATTCTGACAGGACTTTCGGTTGCTCTTGCCTATAAAACCGGTTTGTTTAATATTGGAGCCGCGGGTCAGTATCTTGCAGGAACATGGGCAACATTGTTTGTTGCACTGTCTATTCCTACTTCTGTGGTCCCCGCATGGATCGTCTGGCTCCTTGCGTTTTTAGCTGGCATTTTGGCAGGCGCTCTTTGGGGAGCCATTCCGGGTCTTTTAAAAGCAACCTTGAATATCAACGAGGTTCTGGCATGTATCATGACGAACTGGATTGCAGCGAACCTTGTAACATGGGCCTTCGACCTTTCGAAACTCAAGAATGTAACCGAAGGTACCAAAACTGCCTATATCTACAAAACATCTTTCAATAATGTTCAGACTGCAAAAGTAGGCTTGGACAAGATCTTTTCAGGATCCCAGGTAAACGGCGGAATCCTGATCGCGATTATGATTGCTGTACTGGTTTATATCGTTATGACCCGTACCACCTTTGGGTATGAACTGAAAGCGTGCGGATCAAACCGTCATGCTGCAAGGTATGCCGGAATAAAGGATAAAAGAAGCATAGTGCTTTCAATGGCTCTTGCCGGTGCTCTCTCAGGCGCTGCTGCTTCTCTTTACTATCTGTCAGGCAACCCTGAATTTTTCTGGTCAACTTATCAGTCACTCCCGGCTGCAGGCTTCAACGGTATCGCGGTCGCTTTGCTCGGCGCCTGCAACCCGATAGCAGTTATCTTTACCGGCATGTTCATGTCGATGCTGGAAGTAATCGGTTCACAGATTACATTCCTGACGAAGTATAACGAATTCATTACGGACGTTATCATTGCCGTCATCGTGTATCTGTCCGCATTCTCTCTTGTCATCAAGATGTGGATTTCCGGGCGTGGAAAGAAGAAAAAGACACCGAAAGCCCAAAAATCCGATGAGAAAAAGGGGGTGCATGCATAATGTCGTTCTTGATTCGTGAAACTTTAGTGTATGCAATTCCTCTGATGATCGTTGCGCTCGCCGGTGTATTCGCAGAACGCAGTGGTATCATTAACCTCGCATTGGAAGGCATTATGATCTTCGGCGCTTTTATCGGTGCGCTGTTCATTTATGAAATGCAGATGCATGATATGGTTGCGCTGGAGAAAGGCGCTGCAAACTGGGGAACGATGCAGTTGTTTGTCCTGTTGACAATGCTGGTTGCAGGAATCTGCGGATTGATATTCTCAATGCTTCTTGCATTTGCCGCAATCAATCTTCGTGCAGATCAGACGATCGGCGGTACTGCATTGAACCTTTTAGCCCCGGCAGTCGTTCTGTTCTTCATTCGAATCATTGCAAACCAGAATGATCTTCGTATGTACAAAGGAGATGCGGCAAGCTGGTTCATGATTAAAAAGAGCTATTTCGGGTTGAAAGATGTTTCCAACTTCTTTGTGGATACATTCCTGAATAAGATCTACATCACAACTTATGTTTGCATCCTTTTGTTTATCATTCTATCGATTATACTGTATAAGACCAAGTTCGGTCTTCGTCTCCGCTCCTGCGGTGAGAACCCGCAGGCAGCAGATTCCCTCGGTATCAATGTCGTAAAGATGCGTTATACCGGTGTTGCGATTTCCGGATTCCTTGCAGGTATGGGTGGATTTGTCTACGCCCTTACAACATCGAACTGTGTCGCCAACGGTGATGTCGCAGGGTTCGGCTTCCTGGCTTTGGCAGTTATGATTTTCGGTAACTGGAAGCCTTTGAACATCGCAGGAGCAGCTTTACTGTTCGGCTTGTTCAAGTGCACGGCAGCTTCCTATTCAACACTGGACATCGATGGAAACGGTCAGTATCTGTTGTTGAAACTTTCGACGGATCCTGTCTGGGGAAAGATTCTGAACGCAAACTTCTATCGCTTGCTTCCGTATCTGGTGTCACTTCTGGTTCTTGCATTTACTTCGAAGAAATCGCGTGCGCCGAAAGCAGAAGGTATTCCTTACGATAAAGGTAAGAGATAAAAAGATTGTGAAATCATTGGAAAAGGCCGTGCAAGCGGCCTTTTCGGTTATAAATTGACAAGTATTGTATCTCGATGTTATCATACTGAAAGTGTTTCTATTCCATTATTTCGGAGGACAAGAATATGGAACTTCATCTTAAGGAAATGCCGGTTGCTGATTTTTTAAATGCACTCGGTTCCGATACTCCGGCTCCGGGAGGAGGAGCAGCGTCTGGTTTGTCCGGCGCTTTGGCGGCAGCTCTCGGTAAGATGGTTGCTGATTTGACAATTAAACGCAAAAAATATGAACAATACCATGAATTGGCAAAAGATGCTTCATCAGCACTGGCAATTTTAATCGATGATTTCCGCACGCTTTCGGAAGAAGATACAAAGGCTTATACGCGTTATTCGGAAGCAATTGCTCTTCCAAAAAATAACGAAGAAGAGATCGAGAAGCGAAAAAGTGCACTGAATCAAGCAATTCTGTATTCAACGGAAGTTCCTTGCCGTGTAATTGATAAAGCAATGGAAACAGTCAAGACTCTGGAAATGCTTTATGGTAAGTCCAACAAAACTTGTATGGGTGATCTTGCAGCTGCTGCTGAAGAACTGAATACCGCATGTAAACTTGCATGGTTGAATGTTTTAGCAAATTTACCATACTTACCGGATCCAAAAGATGCGCATAGAATCATGAAAGAAAAACGTTCATTGCTGGATGAGATTCAAAGTCGCTGTTCAGATCTATACAGTAAAGTGGAAAACGATATTCTGAATTCATTTGTTAATTAAGGAGATATAAAAATGGAAGAACCTCTGCATGTAGGACTCATAAACGATTCGTTTCCGCCACAGATCGATGGAGTTGCGAATGCTGTTTTGAACTATGCGCGGATTTTACAGAAGCAGAACAACTATGCTTTGGTTGCGGCACCTTATAATCCAGATGCAGATGATTCTGTTTATCCGTTCCGTGTCATTCGCTACCAGAGCATCGATGTCAGCGACTGGGTTGGCTATCGGGCAGGAAATCCTCTGGATCCAAAGGCAATCGATCAAATTTCGCAGGAACCTTTGAATATCATACATGCGCATTGTCCTGTTACTGCAGTCATGCTTGGACGATCGATCAGGGAAACAATCAAGGTCCCAATGGTGTTTACATACCATACCAAATTTGATATCGATATTCGAAATGCAATCTCAGCGAAGCTGCTTCAGGAAGCAGCAATCAAGGCACTTGTCAGGAATATTGAGTCGTGTGATGATGTGTGGGTTGTCAGTAAAGGAGCCGGTGATAATCTCCGCTCCCTTGGATATAATGGAAGCTATACCGTAATGGAGAATGGTGTTGACGTTCCGAAGGGAAGAGCCAGCGACTCGATGATTCAGACTGTGATGGATCTATATCATCTGGATCTTTCTGCTCCATTGTTTCTTTATGTCGGAAGAATGATGTGGTATAAGGGAATCCGGATAACTCTTGATGCCCTCTGTTTGCTGAAAAAAGAAGGAATTCCTTTTCAGATGCTGTTTGTGGGATCCGGTATCGATTTGGAAGAAATAATGAAATATGCAGAGTCTTTGAATCTTTCAGATCGTTGCATCTTTGCCGGTGCTGTCCATGACAGGGAATTTTTGCGTGCAATCTATTCGGCTGCGGATCTGTTTCTGTTTCCATCAACATTTGATACAAACGGGCTGGTGGTCAGAGAAGCTGCTGCGAGCGGACTAGCGAGTATTTTGATACAAGGAAGCTGCGCTGCAGAAGGTGTTTCGGATGAACAGAATGGTATTCTTATTGAAGAAACGGCCATGAGCATGGCAAAAGTGCTGATTGGTCTTTGCAAAAACCGGGAGAGGATGAAGGAACTCGGAGAGAACGCAATGGAACAATTATATTGTTCCTGGGAGATGAGTGTTGCGAAGGCATCAGATCGGTATAAAGAAGTTAATAAACATTATAGGCCTAAAAATCAGATACTGTTTCGGCCGGATGATGCTTTTTTCAAATCAATCGGGGACAGTTATTCAGCCCTTTCAAGGATCAGAGCATTCTACAACCTGGAAAAAGAAAAGAGAGACATCCGAATCAGCAATCAGCTTAAAAAGTATTCTGATCGTGCAGAAAAAAGCAGGGAAGCATTGGATGCAATCAGAGATAAATGGCATAAGCTTGCTCAGGATATGTCGGAAGATATTAAAGAACAGGTTGAATATTACCTTGATTATAATCCCTTTATTAGACCGGGAAACGGCAAAATTAAAAAATAAAGAATTGGGTTGCTATAAGGATAAAAACCTTTTTACGGGCCTATTACGAGCTTGAACAGGGGTGTGTCGGGGGGTATTGCTAGAAGCCAAGTAATGCTTGCAATTCTAACAAAAATGACTTATAATAATTTCAATATTGGAAGAATTTCGAGGAATAAAATGAACGACAGATTGACGCGACTTCGCACTGCATTAGAGAAAAAAGGAGTCGATGCAGTTCTTTTGAATTCAGTGACTGCGATCCGGTATTTCTCTGATTTTACGAGTGACGATGCGATCGTACTTGTGACAAAGAAACGAAATGTTCTGATTACTGATTTCCGCTATACGATTCAGGCTAAGGAACAATCCGGCGACCGATTTGAAATTGTGGAAGCTTCCGGAAGTAAAGTTTTTGAAATTGTGAAGCAGGCATTAGCAGAAGAAAACTGCCTTCGTACCGGATTTGAAGATGATGTTGTAAGCTATGCAAGATATGAAAAATATCGTGGTCTGGAAACGGAACTCGTTCCGATGGCCGAAGAACTGCATGGACTGCGGATTATCAAAACACCGGATGAAATCGAATATCTTCAGAAGGCGCAGTCGATTGCGGATCGATCTTTTACAGAACTTCTGAAAGTGATCCATCCGGGAATGACGGAACGCAGAGTTGCTGCGGAACTTGAATATATTGCTGCAACTCTCGGAAGTGAAGGTCCTTCTTTTGATACAATTGTCGGTTCTGGCCCGAACGGTGCTATGTGCCATGCGGTTCCGGGAAACAGAAAACTTCAGAACGGTGATTTGGTGGTTTTAGACTATGGATGTCTTTATAACGGATATCATTCTGATATGACCCGTACTTTTGCTGTTGGAGAGGTTGACGATTTCGCAATTGGGATTTACAATATTGTAAGAACCGCACAGGCCAAAGCACTTGATGCGTTAAAACCCGGAATCACAGGCAAAGAACTTGATGCGATTGCGCGAGATTACATCAAGGAGCAAGGGTATGGAGATTGCTTCGGACATTCTCTCGGACATGGGTTTGGACTATTGATTCACGAATCTCCGAGAGCTTCTGTTACCGGAGATACCGTGTTTGAAGAAGGTATGACGATAACCGTCGAACCTGGTATTTATATCGAGGGACGCCTTGGAGTCCGGATCGAAGATTGCTGCGTTGTTACAAAAGACGGAAAACTGGATCTGTGCTCATCTACAAAGGAATTGCAGCATATTAACTAGGCTATTATTCAATTAATTCTATACTTGGAGGACTATTTTTATGATTATGGCAGGCGACTTCCGTAAGGGCGTCACAGTAGAAATCGACGGTGTTGTTTGGTCTATTTCGGACTTCCAGCACGTGAAGCCGGGCAAGGGAGCGGCATTTGTCCGTACCCGCCTGAAAAATGTTATGACAGGCGCTGTTCTGGAGCGTACGTTCAGCCCGACGGATAAGTATCCGCTCGCACACATTGAGACCAAAGATATGCAGTATCTGTATTCTGATGGTGAATTGTATTATTTCATGGATGTTGATACCTATGATCAGATCCCGCTGAATTTTGACCAGGTGGAAGATGCGATTCAGTACATTAAAGAAAATGATAATGTGAAAATCCGCTTCTATAAAGGAAGCCCGTTCTCAGTGGAAGCTCCGAACTTTGTTGAACTCCAGATTACGCATACTGAACCTGGATTCAAAGGTGACACTGCAACCGGAACAACAAAACCGGCAACATTGGAAACAGGACTTGAAATCGGCGTACCACTGTTCTGCAACGAGGGTGATATTATCCGCGTTGATACCAGAACGGGTGAATATATGTCCAGACTGTAATTTAATGAATCACTAGGAGGCATAATATGAGCAGAATCTCTGAAAAAGTTGCATATCTCGATGGATTGATGGATGGAATGGAAATCAAGGATGAAAAGTATGCAAAACTATTCAACGCGATTATAGATGCGCTGGATGTGATTGCCGAAGAAATCTCGGATCACGAGGACATTCTGGAAGACCATGATGACAGCATTGACGAAATCTTCGATACGCTTGATGAACATGAAGAGATTTTGTTCGATGATGATCTCGACGACGAAGATGATGAGGATTTTGATCCGGATGATTTTGAAGATGATTTCTTCGAAGTCGTTTGCCCGAATTGCGGCGAAACCATCTATTTCGATGAGGATATGCTGGATTCTCCGGACGGTTTGATTTGTCCGAACTGCAATGAACCTGTCGAACTGAGCATTCCCGATAAGGATTCTGACATCGATTGAACCTGAGAAAGTAAGAGGGAACGCGATCGTTCCCTCTTTTTCATTTTAGATATGACGGAATACGCCAGAAAAATTTGCAAAAGACTTCATAAATATATACGAATGAGCGCCTATGAAGGCCGGATCATGTCGGTAACACCTTCTGTTCTACGGATAGAGACTGGGATCGGCATTGTTTCCATTCTTTCCAATACATCGTGCCTGCAGCCTTTTTCACTGACTGTCAGCGCGATTCGGCCGTTTACGGAAACAGATTTACATGAGGGCCAACTTCTTCATATTGAGGACGAAAAAATCATGTTTGAGGACAGTGAGCTGGTGTATGATGTTTCCCAGGCGACGGATATAGAGCTGTCCGTTGATGTAATGAAATCATTGTTTCTTCCGCTCGATCTCAGTCTGAGACTGAGACATCTGATCAGAGTGATTGACAATGGAAGCGGTGTTCATCCACTCTCGGCTCTTGCGGATGGTGGAAGAATGGATAGTGTTTGCGAAACTGTTTTTTCCAATCTTCCAAAACTCCATAAAGCGGTATATGAGCAGGACGTTGAACTCTGCCGTGAAGCCGGGGCACTATTGGCCGGATACGGAAATGGAACAACGCCTGATTCAGACGATCTTCTGGAAGGATATTTTGCAGGATATTCCGCGTTGTCGATGGCGCTTGGAAGATCCAGGGAAAGAGTATTGTCCATCACCAGAGCAATTGCTCAGGGAGCTGCAGAACAGACGAACGATATTTCCGGAGCACTTTTGCTGCAGGCAGGGGAAGGCCTTGTCAGTGAAGACCTGTTCGGCCTTTTGCAAAGTCTGTTTTCAGATGCACCTTACCGTTCCATAGCAGCAGATGCGAGTAGAGTCGCTAATTCCTCAGCGCCTTCCGGCGTGAATGTTCTGACCGGGGTGTGGCTTGCGGTAACCAATCAATATATCCCTGCACGGAACGCTCAATAGTATTGATTCAATCATCAAAAGACACTGCTTTGCTGTAGAAGAAAGCAGTGTCTGTATTATGCTTAAAGAATCACCGGTCAGTCTTGATCTGCTTTTTCAGAGCATCCAGCTCCGGTTCGTTCAGAATCCGCCATTCTCCGGGTTTCATGGAACCGAGTTGCAATGGCCCGTAAGCTTCCCGCTTCAATCTAAGAGTCTTATGACCGATTGCTTCCAGCATCCTCCGGATCTGCCGGTTTCTGCCCTCGTGAATCGTGATGGAGAAGGCAGTGCCACCGGTTGTAGAACGACGGATATTTGTTACTTTTGCCGGTGCTGTCAATCCATCTTCCAATTCGACACCGTTAGTGAGCAGAGCGATTTCTCCGGCAGAAAGAGTTCCATCGCAGACGACACGATAAGTTTTGGACACACCGTATCTGGGATGCATGAGCTGGTTTGCTAGTTCGCCATCGTTCGTCAAAAGAAGAAGTCCTTCGGAATTGAGATCAAGTCTTCCAACGTTATACAGCCGGTAGGGAAGATCCTTGACATATTCCTGGACTGTTTTCCGCCCCTTTTCATCTTCGGAAGTACTTACAACGCCTCGCGGCTTATAGAGCATCACGACGATATGTTTTTTCTGCATGGAAAGAAGTTTTCCATCCAAAGTGACCTTATCCTTGTCAGGATTGACAGATTGACCCAAAGATGCAGGTGATCCGTTGACGAGAACTCTGCCGGATTCAATGATTGATTCACATGCACGGCGGGATGCGACACCGCAGTCTGCCATATATTTCTGAAGTCTAATCATATTGGAACCTCGCTTGTTTATTATAATTAGTATACTCTGTTTTCCGGAATCGGGCAAGTTCGTTTTCTAATACAAAATATAGTATAAAGACAGTTTCATTGACCATATATCATGAAAAAATAATTCTGTGAAAAAGTACTCAGAAAAAAAGGAATAACAGGAGAAAGATAGAAATATATATATGAGGGGAAAAATGAGAAATCATTCTCTAAACCGTAGAATTCATAAGTTATGGAGGTAAATGTATGCTGTTTGAAGGTGCAGCCGGATCCGGCGTTATGTCCTTTCAACCCGGAACATACGCGACCGATACGCTGCTGACATTCTTGCTGGGGCTTGGTATTGTTTTTATCGGCCTAATTGCGCTGATCCTGATTATCAAGATCATGGGCGCTATCATGAGCCGTATTGCTGCCAAGAAGATCCCGCAGGCTGTAAAAAGTGATGCTTTCCCGTCGGTTCCTGTTTCACATGAACCCGATCATGGAGAACTTGTTGCAGCCGCTTCTGCCGCGATTGCTACTGTTATGGGAAAACAAGTAAGCGGTATCCGAATTCTTTCAATGAAAAAAGTCGATTAATAATGGAGGAAACTTTTTTATGCGTAAATTTTTAATCAATGTCAATGGAACCAAATATGAAGTTGAAGTCGAAGAGATCGATGCAAAAGCCGTAAAGGCTGCTCCTGCCCCCGAATCTCCGAAAGAAGCACCGAAAGCCGAACCGAAGCCCGCAGGCAACGGTGAAAAAGTCACTTCACCGATGCCCGGAAATATTCTTTCTGTTGCAGTGAAGGAAGGCGATACGGTAAAAGAGGGACAGCAGCTCATGATTCTCGAAGCTATGAAGATGGAAAATGAGATTTTGGCTCCTTGCGCCGGAAAAGTTACTTCTGTTGCTGTTGCAAAAGGTTCTACGGTGGAAAGCGGTTCGTTGCTCTGCACCATCGCATAAGCGGGGGTAGATCATGGAACAGATTTGGAGTACAATCATCGGTTTTTTACAATCGATGGGTTTTGCACGATTGTTTACAGATAACAACTGGATGTGCCTCATCATGATTGCTGTGGCATGTTTTCTGCTGTATCTTGCAATCGTGAAAAAGTTTGAGCCGCTGCTGCTCGTTCCGATTGCTTTCGGTATGCTGCTGACCAATCTTCCCGGAGCTGATATGTTCCATGAGGAACTGTTTGCAGGCGGTCATGTTAACTGGGAAGCAATTTCCGATACAGCAAATACCGGTCTGCTGGATTATCTGTATCTCGGCGTAAAACTCGGTATCTATCCTTGCCTGATCTTTATGGGTGTCGGAGCAATGACAGATTTCGGTCCGTTGATCGCTAATCCAAAATCCCTGATTTTAGGTGCAGCTGCACAGCTTGGTATCTATATTGCGTTTTCACTCGCGATTCTTGCATTCCAGCTCCCATTCATGAATCTTCAGGGAACTGCCATCCAGAACATTGCTGCTTCTATCGGTATCATCGGCGGTGCTGATGGTCCTACGGCAATTCTGGTCACTTCTCAGCTTGCTCCTGCTTTCCTTGGACCGATCGCTGTTGCGGCATATTCCTATATGGCGCTTGTTCCTGTCATTCAGCCTCCGATTATGAAGGCTTTGACTACGAAAAAAGAGCGCATGATCGTAATGGAACAGCTTCGTCCTGTTTCTCAGACCGAGAAGATCCTTTTCCCGATTGTTGTTACGATCTTTGTTTCACTGCTGATTCCCAGTGCAGCCCCGCTGATCGGCTGTCTGATGCTTGGAAACCTCTTCCGTGAATGCGGTGTTACCGAGCGTCTTTCCAAGACCGTACAGAATGAACTGTGCAATATCGTTACTATATTCCTTGGAATCTGTGTCGGCGCAACGGCTACTGCGGAGACATTCCTTCAGCCGACAACACTCGCTATTGTTGTTCTCGGTGTAATCGCGTTCATGGGCGGAACAGCCGGCGGTATTCTGCTTGCCAAGTTCATGAATCTCTTTACCAAGAAGAAGATCAATCCGTTGATCGGTTCGGCAGGTGTTTCTGCAGTTCCGATGGCTGCCCGTGTATCTCAGGTTGTAGGACAGAAAGAGAATCCGAAGAACTTCCTGCTGATGCATGCCATGGGTCCGAATGTAGCAGGCGTTATCGGTTCTGCGATTGCTGCCGGTGTATTCCTTTCACTGTTCAGATAAGGAGATGCATATATGTCAAAATTAATGATAACTGATACCATACTGCGTGACTCTCACCAGTCTCTTGCAGCTACGCGTATGCCGATTTCCGATATGCTTCCGGCATGTGAAATACTGGATTCCATCGGATACTGGTCACTGGAAGTATGGGGAGGCGCGACATTTGACTCTTGCCTTCGCTTCCTGAACGAAGATCCTTGGGAGCGCCTTCGTACGCTTCGCAAACATCTTCCTCACACAAAACTGCAGATGCTCTTCCGCGGACAGAACATTCTCGGCTACAAGCATTATGCGGACGACGTTGTGGAACAGTTCTGCCGCAAGGCAATTGAAAACGGAATTGACGTCATACGTATTTTCGATGCTTTGAATGATCCGAGAAACTTGGAAGCGGCTATTAAGTACACAAAGAAATACGGCGGAATCTGCGAGCCTGCGATTTCATACACTTCTTCTCCTGTTCATAACGAAGATTACTTTGTCAAACTGGCTAAGGAATTCGTTCAGATGGGTGCTGACACGATTTGCATCAAAGATATGGCGAACCTGCTTCTGCCATATGATGCTTATTCACTGATCAAGCGTCTGAAATCCGAAGTGGATGTACCAATTCATCTGCATACGCATAATACGACCGGTACCGGTGATATGACCTATCTGATGGCGATGCAGGCTGGTGTTGATATTGTCGATACAGCGCTTTCACCTTTCGGAAACGGAACATCTCAGCCGGCAACCGAGCCGCTTGTTGCAACCCTAAAAGGTCACGAAAGAGATACAGGCCTTGATCTGAATGCACTGTCTGAAGCAGCGAAACATTTCCGTACTGTCTTTGACAGAATGAAGAAAGAAGGCTTAATCTCCGATAAGTCTCTCCGCGTTGATACAAACACCCTGCTGTATCAGGTTCCGGGTGGAATGCTCTCAAACCTGATCAGTCAGTTGAAGCAGGCAAAAGCAGAAGATAAGTACTATGAGGTACTTGCTGAAGTACCGCGTGTCAGGAAAGATTTCGGCTATCCGCCGCTGGTAACCCCGACCAGCCAGATCGTCGGTTCGCAGGCAGTGCTGAATGTTCTGATGGGCCGTTATAAGAGCTTCACAAAAGAATCCAAGGCACTGCTGCGTGGTGAATATGGCCGCCTCCCCGGTGAGGTTAATGAAGAAGTACGCCGTATGGCAATCGGTGATGCTGAAGTCATTACATGCCGACCGGCTGATCTTCTGGAGCCCGAACTGGATAAATACCGGAACGAGATCAAAGATCGCATTCGTCAAGAAGAAGACGTTCTGAGCTATGCACTGTTCCCGCAGGTTGCATTGAAGTTCTTTGATGCACGTGACGCAGCTGATGCTGCAAAAAATGCTCCCGCACAGGAAGAAGCGGAAGATGAGAATACGGTGAGAGAGCTCTATGTAGAGGATCTTTCACAAAGATGAAACATATTCCGAATATTCTCACAACAATTCGAATCTTCTTAACCGGCGTTTTTGTATGGGTGTTTGTAAGAGCAATCGATCAGGATCATTCTGAGTTCTGGCTTCCGGTTATTGTTTATGCCGTTGCATTTGTCACTGACATTCTGGATGGATTTCTGGCAAGGACTTTCAACTGGATCACGCCTCTTGGTAAAGTACTGGATCCGATCGCTGACAAACTAATGGCATTTGCTGCGCTGATCTGCATTCTCGCGGGGAAAACAGTAAGACAACAGAACCATATGATTTATATTGTTCTGTTTATTCTGTTCCTTCTCAATCAGATACTGACATTGATCGGCGGATGCCTGATGCTGAAAAAGCATCGTGTTGCATATGCAGACTGGTATGGAAAGACAGCAACGGGATTTATGACAGCCGGAGTTATACTGACTCTTTTAAGTTTCCCGATTCCGGTGATAGAACCATGGAACATCGCAGTTCTGTCGGTAGCGGTGGCACTTTCCTTTATTGCGCTGATACATTATGCCAGAACACAGCTTTTTTCGGAACAGAAGCCGGCTTCTGAAACAGAGGAAGAGAAGAAACTCTTTGATACGTTTGAAAAACTAGTTGGCACGAATCATGATCTTCATGATGCCAACACGGATGAAAAGAAATAAATACTTGCATTCTGAAAATCATTATGCTATAATCCGATCGTTGGAATGTGAACTTTTTGAAGGAGTGAGGAAAACCTCACTCTTTCGTTTTGAGGAGTAAATGAAAACTGCAGAATTATGTGAACAGATTGCGCTTCCTATTATCACAGCTATGGGTTTTGAACTGTGTGACGTGGAATTTCAGAAAGAATATGGAGATATGGTGCTGACTTTCTATATCGATAAGGAAGGCGGCGTGACAATCGATGACTGTGAAGCGGTCAGTAAAGCGCTGGATCCGATCTTAGATGAGAAAGATCCCATTGACCAGGAATATGTACTTTCCGTTTCTTCCCTTGGTATAGACCGGCCTCTGAAAAAGGATCGAGATTATGAAAGAGCAATGGGAAAAGAAATGGAAGTAAGACTGTATGCGCCGATTGAAAAAAAGAAGGAATGGATCGGTGATCTGATTTCCTTTGATACAGACTCATTTACGATCAAGACAGAAAAGGGAAAAGAATTGACCATCGCCAGAAAAGACTGTGCTTTGATCAGACCATATATCAGGTTTTAAAGTTTAGACAAGAATCATGAAGGAGACAGATAATGAACAGTGAATTTATTGAAGCATTGAACGCATTGGAGAAGGAACGAGGAATCAAGAAAGACGTTCTTTTGAATTCGTTTGAACAGGCACTTTGTGTCGCATATAAGCGGAACTATAATTCGACGGGAAATGTTCGTGCCGAGATTAATGGCGAAACAGGGGAGATCCATATTTGGGCTTCCAAGACTGTTGTTGAAAATGTAACCAACAGATCTCAGGAAATTTCAATTGAAAAAGCGAAAAAAATCAATCCGCTTTATGAACTGGGTGATGTTCTGGAGGAAGAAGCGTTCACAAAGGATTTCGGACGAATTGCCGCCCAGACCGCAAAGCAGGTTATGGTACAGAGGATCCGAGAAGCTGAACGCGGGAACATCTACGAAGAGTATAAAGAAGCTGAGAACGAAATCCTGACCGCGATAGTACAGCGTGTTGAAAAAGGTAATGCATATGTCGAACTTGGGAAAACCGATGGTATTTTAACTGCCAGTGAGATGATTCCGGGAGAAACATTTGAAAACAATCAGCGCATCAAGGTGTATGTCCTTGAGGTACGCAAAGATAACAAGGGACCGCAGGTTGTTGTTTCCCGTACACACCCGGGGCTTGTAAAACGGTTGTTTGAACTGGAAGTTCCTGAAATCATGAGCGGTGTTGTTCAGCTGAAGTCGATCGCGCGTGAGGCAGGTTTCCGTACTAAAGTGTCTGTTTATTCAACAGATAAACAAGTAGACGCTGTTGGCGCTTGCGTAGGACAGCGCGGTCAGCGTGTAGAACGCATCGTAAATGAGCTTTACAATGAGAAGATCGATATTATTGAATGGGACAGCGACAACGCTGTTTACATTGCGAAAGCCCTCAGCCCCGCAAAAGCTGTCATGGTATATGTGAATGACGCTGAAAAGAGTGCGCGGGTTATCGTACCGGATTCACAGCTTTCCCTCGCAATCGGCAAAGAAGGACAGAATGCCCGTCTTGCTGCGAAACTGACAGGTTGGAAGATTGATATCAAGAGTGAATCTCAGGCGAAAGAACTTGCCGACGCTGGTGTGGAAACGGCAGAATCAACGGAGGAATAACAGCGTTGAAAAAGATCCCGATGCGGATGTGTGTAGCATGCAGACAGATGAAACCCAAAAGAGAGCTTCTGCGTGTTGTACGGACAGAAGAAGGAACGGCATCCATCGACCTGACCGGAAAAAGAAACGGAAGGGGAGCATATATCTGTGCCAGTGTGGAATGCCTGGAAAAGGCTGTCAAGTCACGGGCACTTGACAGAGCGCTTGAAATACCGATTGATTCCGATACGTTAGAACGGCTGAAGACGGAGATTAAGAATGCAGAACAGACTGTTTAATGCAATCGGATTATGTCAGAAAGCCGGAAAAGCGGCAAGCGGTGCTGTTGCCTGTGAAAAAGCAGTCAAGAGCGGAAAAGCAAAACTGCTTTTAATAGAAGACAGTGCTTCGAATGCAACGAAAGAACAATATAAGTCCATGTGCGATTACTATAAAATCCATTTTCTGATTGTTGAATCTATTGGAGAAGCAATCGGAAAACCCGGAAGAATCGTCATGGCAGTGACGGATGATGCATTCTGTAAAATGATTCAGGAATGCATTCCGCAAGATTATAATCAGGGGGAATAGGTATGGCATTGAGTTATCTGGATACCGCAAAAGAAATTAAAGAAAGGCTTCAATCAGCATTGAATTCCGTAGAAAGCTCAAAAAGAAGCATCCAAATGATGCTGGAAACAGCTCGCAAGAAAGAAACTGAGCTCGCCAGCAAAGAGGAAGCTGAAAAGGCAGCGCGCCTTGAGCAGGAACGGAAGGAGCGCCTTGCTTCGTTCCTTGCCAGCCAGGAGGATCTTGCGGTTCATGCTGGCGGCGAAGAAGAAATGCCGGAAACGCCGGAACCGGAACCCGAACCTGAGCCATCGGTAAAATCCGAACCTGTAAAGGAAGAGCCCGTTGTTGCTGTTGAGAAAACCGACAACGATGTTATTCCTGTTGAAAAAGTGAAAGAGCCCAAAGAGGTTGAGCAGAAACAGGAACCTGCAGAAATCATAAACTTTGAGCAGGAACGGAAAGAGCGTCGTCCAAAACAGGACGCAAAGAATGACCAGCGATTTGCCAATGAGACGAAGAACCAGAAAATGGATACACGTCAGAACGCTCGTCAGGATGTAAGACCGGAACGAGATAATCGTCAGCAGGGAGGCCGTTCCCAGCAGTCTCAGCGTGCCGTTGTCATCAATGTACCGACAGGTTCGGAACGGAAAAACGATAATAAGAAAAAGAACAATTTCGATACACAGGATAAAAAAGCTAAGAATAAAAAAACTATGCAAAAAGAGGCTGGTCCTTCCGCTCGCGGATGGGAAGATGATACTCAGATGGGCAATCGCCGCAAGGTGAAGAAAGGTTCTTCTGAAGTTCAACAGCAGAAACCGGCTCCGGTAGTAATTGAGCATGCTGTTATTACGAGTGAAACGATCACCGTTAAAGAACTTTCCGAGAAACTCGGTAAGCCGGCGAATGAAATTTTGAAGAAACTTCTTATGCTCGGTATTATCGCAAATATCAACCAGGAAATTGATTTTGATACTTGCGAGCTGATTGCAGGTGAGTTCGGGATTACACTTGAACAGCAGATTGCAAAGAGCTTCGAAGAGGTTCTGATTGATGCAGCGGAAGACAACGATCCGGAAGAAAAGCTGAAACCTCGTCCTCCTGTTGTTACGATCATGGGTCACGTTGACCATGGTAAAACTTCATTGCTTGATGCAATCCGTAATTCTCATGTTACGGCAGGCGAGGCCGGTGGTATTACACAGCATATCGGTGCGTATACGGTTACATTAAACGGCAGACAGATTACGTTTATCGATACGCCGGGTCATGAAGCCTTTACAGCTATGCGTGCGCGTGGAGCCCAGGTAACAGATATTGTTATTCTCGTGGTTGCTGCGGACGATGGAATCATGCCTCAGACAATCGAGGCTATCAATCACGCAAAAGCTGCAAACGTACCGATCGTTGTTGCTATTAATAAGATAGATCGTGATACAGCGGATCCGGAACGGGTTAAACAGCAGTTGACTGAATATGGCCTTGTTTCAGAAGAATGGGGCGGAGATACTATCTGTGTACCCGTATCTGCAAAAAAACAAATTAATCTGGATCAGCTCCTTGAGATGGTTCTTTTGACTGCAGATGTTCTTGAACTGAAAGCAAATCCTGACAGGCTGGCAAAAGGTACGATTATTGAGGCTGAACTTGATAAAGCCCGCGGTCCTGTTGCCACAGTTCTTGTACAGAATGGTACATTAAGAAAAGGTGATACAATCGTTGCAGGTACGGCTTACGGCAGAGTACGTGCGATGATGGATGACAAAGGGCGTTCCGTCAATGCAGCAGGCCCAAGCACACCTGTAGAAGTTCTAGGATTCAACGAAGTTCCGGATGCAGGCGACATGCTGTTTGCTGCGGATGACGATAAGCTGAACCGGCAGGTTGCGGAAGAACGCAGAGACCGTATCAAGGCAGCACAGATCAAGCAGCAGCAGAAAGTATCGCTGGATGACTTGTTCAGCCAGATGGCTGAGGGTGAGCTGAAGAACCTTAACCTGATTATCAAGGCGGATGTCACAGGCTCAGTAGAGGCTGTTAAGCAGGCGCTTGAAAAGTTGTCCAATGATGAGGTCCGTGTTCGCTGTATTCACAGCGGCGTAGGTGCAATTACTGGCAGCGATATTATGTTTGCTTCTGCTTCTAATGCTATCGTAATCGGATTTAACGTACGTCCTGACTCAACAGCTAGACAAACTGCTGAAAAAGAACATGTTGATGTAAGAACTTACAGAGTCATCTATAACGCGATAGAAGACGTTGAAAATGCTATGAAAGGCATGTTCAAGCCGGTTTATCAGGAAGTCGATCTCGGCCACTGCACGGTACGCAATACCTTCCGCATCTCCGGTGTCGGTACAATTGCAGGTGCATATGTGAATGAAGGGAAAGTAGTGAGGAATGCTCAGATCCGTGTTGTCCGTGGCGGTATCGTAGTACATGACGGTAAAATTGGATCCCTGAAACGCTTTAAGGATGACGCAAGAGAAGTCATGGCAGGATATGAATGCGGTATTTCAATTGAGAATTTCAATGATATTCTGGTAGACGATATAATCGAGTGCTATGAGATGGAGGAAGTACAGCGCTAATGGCTAAGATCAGAATGGAGCGACTCGCAGAAGAACTGAAGAAAACAGTCAGTTCAATCATATTTGATATGAAGGATCCCCGTATTCCGACGGTTACATCAATAACCTCCATGGAAGTAACACAGGATCTGAAATATGCCAAAGCAAATGTATCAGTGTATGGAGAAGATGAAGAAGCCGCGAAAACTGCTGTTGCTGCGCTTAATCATGCTGCAGGCTTTATTCAGCATGAGGTAGCAGGCCGCATGACAATCAGACGTGTTCCCCAGATCAAGTTTGTTTCTGACGATTCCATCGCTTACTCCGTTCACATTTCGGAAATCCTTAGAAATTTGCATAAAGACAAAGATGAAACTGCTTCGGATGAGGAATCAGAAGAATGAATCTTGAAATTGCAAAAAACTATATTGAATCACATTGCGATTTTATTTTGGCAGCCCATCGTTCACCGGATGGTGATACGTTGGGCTCCTGCCTTGCTTTACGCCTGGCGATTCTTGCATTAGGAAAGCATGCTGAAGTTGTCTGCACGGATTCTGTTCCGCCATATCTTTCTTTTCTGCCCGGAAGTGAAACAGTTCTGAACGAGTTGAATAGAAGCTATGAAGCTGCTATCTATATAGATTGTGCAGACCATTCCAGAACTGCATCACTTGAAACTCAGCTGGAACAATGTGATTTCAGATTTTGTATCGATCATCACGGAACAAATCCGAAGAATTCAAAAGACGGAGATTGGGTTGAGGAAGTCGGTGCAACCGGAGAGATGATCTTTCGCCTGATTACTGCCCTGAGGATTCCGTCTACGAAAGACCTCGCCACATGCCTTTATACTGCAATCGCAACGGATACCGGTAATTTTTCCTATTCAAACACCACTCCTGATACGTTCCGAATTGCCGCTTCACTCTTAGAAACCGGGATCAATCTTCCTGAACTGAACCGCAGACTTTTCCGTGAAATGCCACTGCGAAAAGGAAAATTGATTGGGCGGACTCTGAATCAGATGAAGCTTTATGATGATGATTCAGTCGCAATTGCTTTGATCTCTAGGAACATGCTGGACGAATGCAATGCATATGAAGCTGACTGCGAGGGCTTAATCGATTATTTACGGGATCTTGAACCCGTGGAAATCGCCTGTATTATCAGAGAATCTTCCGATGGAACTCTGAGAGGTAGTTTGCGTTCCAAAAAGGGAGCGGATGTTTCAAAAGTAGCATCGGCCTTTGGTGGCGGAGGACATATACGTGCAGCCGGTTTTTCCTTAAATTGCTGCCTCGCTGATGCAGAAAAACTTGTTTTATCGGAAATCAAGAAAGAATTAAAACAATGGAAGGAATCATTAATGTCCTGAAACCTCCCGCGATGTCTTCCAATGACGCCGTTGTGGATATCAGAAAAATATATGAAACAAAACGCTGCGGGCATCTTGGTACACTTGATCCTGAAGCGGCTGGCGTTTTGCCGGTATGCGTTGGGAGAGCGGTAAGGCTATTCGATTACCTGGTCGATAAAAGGAAGGAATATATCGCAGAGATCACATTCGGCATTTCAACAGATACACAGGACGCTCAGGGAACTGTAACGGAAAGATCGGACAGAGTGATTACATCTAATGATGTCCGTTCCGTACTCCCGTTTTTTTTAGGGGGTAACGATCAGATTGCTCCTGTTTATTCTGCTTTAAAATATAACGGAAAAAAACTCTACGATCTTGCACGTGCAGGCGCGTACATTCCGGAAAAAAAGCGCAATATATTGATTGACACTCTTGAACTGCGTGATCAGACAGATACAAATCGTTTTTTAATTCGGATCGGATGTTCCCGAGGAACCTATATCAGGACTTTATGCGAAGATATCGGAAAAGCGCTTGACATACCTGCGCATATGTCTTTTTTGCTCAGAACACAATCCGGAGTTTTTGCGATTAATGATTCGTATTCCATTCAGGAGTTACGTCAGATAAAAGAGTCCGATGCGCTGGATAGCACTCTTATTTCGTGTGAAGATGCTTTACAGGAAATGCCGAAACTGTTCCTGGATGATGATCGAAAAAAACCTGCTTTAAACGGACTTGATACACATATGCCTGGTATTTTGGACGGAAATTACAGGCTGTATGCTGACGGATGTTTCCTGGGAATCGGAACTGCAATATCAGACAATATCAAATTGAAAGTAAATCTGTATACGGAGAAGATATGAACCAGTATGTGATTGCCCTGGGGATGTTTGACGGAGTCCATCTCGGGCATCAGGAACTACTCAATAAAACATCTCTGATTGCTCGTTCTAACGGAGATACTTCTGTTGTGTTTACATACAGGAATCATCCACGTGAACTATTTAATGGTTCATTTGATTATTTAACACCGTTAAATCAGCGAGTTTTCCTTTATCGAGCAATTGGAATAGACCGGGTTGATGCGGTTGATTTTACACGGGAATTTGCTGACCAGGATCCGGAAGCATTTCTGAAATGGTTATCCGATCGTTACGATCATAAAATTGGATGTATCGTCTGTGGTTATGACTACCGATTTGGAAAACATGCTGACGGTGATCAATTCACTTTGCAGCATATCGGATCAAAGATGGGATTTAAGTCGCTGATTGTTCCTCCTGTTAATTATCTCGGACAACCGTGTTCTTCTACGAGAGTAAGGAATGCTTTGAAAGCGGGGGAAATTGAAACTGCAAACGAAATGCTGAATCGTCCGTATGTTATATGCGGTACAGTCATTCATAACAAAGCGATCGGGAGAAAGATTGGCTTTCCGACTGCAAATATTCATTCAGGTCATCAGCTGCTTCCTGCAGACGGTGTTTATGCAACAGCACTGAAAACGGGAGATTCGATATATGCGTCTGTTACCAACATCGGTGCCAACCCAACCGTTGGTGGAGTATTTCGGACAATTGAGACCCATGTTCCCGATATGGAATTCAATCTATATGGTCAGGAAGTCTCTGTAGCAATTCTGAAAAGAATCCGCAATGAGATTCTTTTTTCCGGAATTGACCAGTTATCGGAACAGATTTCAAAGGATGTTGAAGAGGCAAAAAAAGTTTATAAAGAAAACGAAAAAAGTGTTTACAAGCTAAGAAACCTGTGGTAAACTATGCAAGATTCAACCGCATGCTTGGTTGGCACGATTCTCCGACGGCCGGCTATGTTTGCGGGGATACTAAATAAATGGAGGATAATCAAAATGACGAAACAGGAAATTATTGCAAAGTACGCGATGCATGAAGGCGACACCGGTTCTCCCGAAGTTCAGATTGCACTCTTAACAGAACGTATCAATCATCTGAATGAGCATCTGAAAGAGAATCAGAAGGATCATCACAGCCGCAGAGGTCTGCTGAAAATGGTCGGTAAGCGCCGTGGCCTTCTTTCATATCTGAAAGAAAAAGATATCGAGCGTTACAGAGCGATCGTCGCTGCTTTGAATCTCAGAAAGTAAAAGGTTTAGCGGGGGATAAACCCCGCTTCCTTTTTTGGAAGCAGCTTTTAGTTATTGGATTTAATTAAATAGAGATAAAAGAGGAAAAAAGAAAAATGCAAAGATTATTTGAAACCACGATCGCCGGTCGTAAACTGACCGTCGAGACCGGTAAGTATGCAGAACAGGCAGGCGGAAACTGTCTTGTACGCTGTGGCGGAACTGCAGTGATGGTTAATGCAACTGTAGCTAAAGCACCCCGTGATGGCGTTGATTTCTTACCGTTGTCCATTGAATTTGAAGAAAAACTATATGCTGTTGGAAAAATCCCCGGCGGATTCATCAAACGTGAAGGACGTCCGACGGAAAAAGCGATTCTGACTTGCAGATTGATTGATCGTCCGCTTCGTCCGCTGTTCCCGAAGGGATTCTATAATGATGTACAGGTAATCGCTACCGTTTTGTCCGTAGAGCAGGATGTGCAGCCTGATATTCTTGGTATGATCGGTTCATCTATTGCACTGTCAATTTCTCCCGCGCCTTTTATGGGCCCGACAGGAGCAGTTGCCGTAGGCATGATCGACGGAGAATATATCATTAACCCTGATCTTGCGCAGCGTGAAAAGAGCCGTCTGTCTTTGACGGTTGCAGGAACAAGCGAAGCAGTCATGATGGTGGAAGCAGGTGCGAATGAGGTTTCAGAAGACGAAATGCTTACTGCAATTCTCTTAGCGCATGAAGAAATCAAAAAGATTGTTGCCTTCATTTCAGAGATTCAGGCTGAAATCGGAAAGCCGAAGATGGAAGTCAACATTCATCAGCCGGATGCTGAACTGAATGAAAAAGTCCGTGAATGGGCAATTGAAAAGGTTCGCTGGCAGATGGATACGTTTGATCGCCAGGAGCGTGAAGCTCGTACTGAGCAGGTAAAAGCGGAAACAATAGCGGAATTTGCTGCTGATGATCCTGAAGTTGCAAAGGATGTTGACGCAATTCTCTATCAGATGACAAAGGAAGTAATGCGTTCCAAGATCACCAATGACAAAATTCGTCCGGATGGTCGTGCTTTGGAAGAAATCCGTCCTATCTGGAGTGAAGTTGGAATTCTTGAGAGAACACATGGCTCCGCAGTCTTTACGCGTGGACAAACTCAGGTTATGACGATTGCGACTCTGGGAACGATCTCGGAGGCACAGGCTCTTGACGGACTTACCCTGGAAGAGAGCAAACGTTATATGCATCAGTACAATATGCCTCCGTACTCTACAGGAGAAGTACGTCCCGTGCGTAGCCCCGGACGTCGCGAAATCGGGCATGGAGCTCTTGCAGAGCGCGCACTTCTTCCGGTACTGCCGACAGAGGAAGAGTTCCCTTACTGCATGCGTCTCGTTTCTGAAGTCATCAGTTCAAACGGCTCAACGTCACAGGCTTCTATCTGCGCAAGTACAATGGCACTGATGGATGCGGGTGTACCGATTAAGAAGCCGGTAGCCGGTGTTGCGATGGGTCTGATCAAAGATACGGAAACCGGTAATATTTCCGTACTGACGGATATTCAAGGCCTGGAAGACTTCCTCGGAGATATGGATTTCAAAGTAGCAGGTACAAAAGACGGTATTACTGCAATTCAGATGGATATCAAGATCAAGGGAATTGATCGTGAGATCCTGACGCGTGCTCTTGCACAGGCAAGGAGAGGACGTTTGTTCATCCTCGATAAGATGATGGAAACAATCTCTGAACCGAGAGCTGAACTGTCTCCGTATGCACCGCGCATTATTACTTTCAAGATTGATCCGGATAAGATTCGTGAAGTCATCGGAAGCGGTGGAAAAACAATTAATGGCATTATTGCTCAGACCGGAGTTAAAATTGATATTGAAGATGATGGTACAGTTTATATCGCATCTCCTGATCAGGCTGCTGCAGCTGAAGCAAGACGCATCATTGACGGTATCGTGAGAGACGTTGAAGTCGGCGATGTTATTTTAGGCACTGTTGTAGGAATTAAAGAATTCGGTGCATTTGTTAATCTGAAACCCGGTAAAGACGGACTCCTCCATATTTCCCGCATGGCAAAAGAACGTGTCAACAAGGTAGAAGATGTAATGAACTTAGGCGATCAGGTTCTTGTCCGCGTTATTGATATTGATCAGAAAACAGGTAAGATCTCTCTTACAAGAAAAGATATTCTGCCTGATGAGAAATAAGGATGAAATGCCCACATTAATGTAATTACGAAGGAGCAGTACTACGAACTGCTCCTTCTGTTACGTATCTTTATTTCAAGATTTTGTCAAACGAAATTCACAAGTATAGACATTGCTGATATCTTTTCCTAGTGGTATAATAACAAATAATATTGTTTTTTGCAGAATCATTTAACCGTATTTTGCATATTTTCTTAATCTGAGGATCGTATAATGGAACGAAAAGTACAAATGAGCAAAAGATTCTATTTGCTGGCTGCAGGCGGTGTGGTGGTTGTCATCATTGCTGTCGTGGCTCTTGTTATGTTGTTCCAGAACATGACCGGTAAAGTACGACGTATGAGCGCAAAAACAATTGAATCAGTCATTGATACCAGAGCAATTGTAATAAGAGCTGAACAATCTGTTACAGAATCTGCAAGTGATGCAAAAATCCTCTGTGATAACGGCATCTATGTGCAGGAAGGAACTCCGATAGCTGTTTTATATCCGTATGGATATGAAACATCTTTGAATACAATCTGTTCAAGAGAGACGGAACTGTATACCAAGTTGGAATCTCAGTTAAAATCGATGAATAACGGAGAGCTTCCGCAATCTGTGCTTAATTTAAATGACGAATTATATTATATCGGAAATCGCATGAGAGCCGCATCTAACGGTGAAATCTCTGCTGATTATATCGAATTGGAAGCAGAATTTTTAAGTTTAATGAAAGATCGCAGGAATCTGATGGTCGGTCAGTTGTCGGATGCTTCAACACTTGCTACGGAAATTAATGCACTGGATCAGCAATATGCAATGTTTGAAACAAATATGGCAAGAACGATAACCAGTGATTACAATGGCTATGTCAGCTTTTATACGGATTCATATGAAGAGCCGCTCAAAGATGTTTCACAGGTGACTGTGTCCCAGGTACGAAGAGTTCTTGCGGCAACTTCTTTTTCTGTAGGGAGCGAGAACTTCTCATACCGTATAGTAACTGACAGAAATATATTCTATGTTGCTTTTGTTGCAAGCACAACGAGTTCTGCAGATGTATCCAAGCGTTTGATGCCAGGGCAATCCTATCTGTTTGAAATTAAAGGAATCAATAATGTATATACTGGTACGGTTGTTTCAGAGAAGGACGCATCAAACGGTATCCTTTATATTATGGCAGTTTCTTCCGATGTTCAGCCATTGCTAGATGCGCGTGTTATAGAAATCACGATTCGAAATACTTCACACGGATTAACTGTACCGCTTGATTATATTCAGTATTCAAACGGTGTACCATATGTATTTATAAAAACGGATTATGGATATTCTCCTATCGCAGTTTATATTGCCGGCTCTAACGAAGAAGAAGCCGTTATTGCTGCACGTGATGAAAAACTGACTTTATTCTCCGGATTACGTTACCGTATGCCGATTGAGGAGGATGACTGATGAATGAGATAGCTGAAAGATTAGAAAAAGTTAGGGAAAATATTGCTCTTTCCATACAACGATCCGGAAGAAAAATGAATGAGGTTTCATTATGTGCTGTTACAAAGTATGTCGAGACGGATCGGATTGCATTAGCGGCTGATGCAGGAGTAACTATAATTGGTGAAAATAGAGCCCAGGAGTTCTCTCAAAAGTTAACTTTTTATAAACAGAGACAATTAAGTGCCCATTTCATTGGACAATTGCAAACGAACAAGGTAAAATACATCTGTGGCAATGCCGATTTGATTCAGTCTGTGGATCGGGATGTACTTTTATCAGAAATACAGTCAAAAGCACAGAAACTTGGTATTATTCAACCTATCCTGATTCAGGTAAATATTGGTAACGAACCTCAAAAGGGCGGAATTCTTCTATCGGAAACAGAACGTTTTGTTGATGAAGTCCAATCTTTAACCAATGTAAAGCTTCGCGGGTTTATGTGCGTTCCGCCTGCCGGAGATCCCGAGGATACCAGATTGTATTTCAGAAAAATGCATGACTTGTTTGAAAAATTCAAACAGATCGATCCGGCCATGGATGTTTTATCAATGGGTATGAGCCACGATTATACAGTCGCAATTGAAGAAGGTGCAACTCTTATAAGAGTAGGAACTGCAATCTTCGGGCCTAGACAGATAGTAGGAGGAATATCAATAAATGGGTAGATTTTTAAGCTTGATCGGTTTGGAAGACGCTGATGACGATGAAATCCTCGATGAAGAGGAAGAGAAAGAAACCAAACCGGCAGCCGGAAAGTTCGCAAAACGGAAAGAAAAAGAACAGCCTGCGCCTTCACGTGCAGAAGCTACATTAAAGAATGCATCTGATATGAAGATGATTGTCTTTCATCCAGTATCATATGAAGATGCGCAAAGTATTGCAGATAATCTGAAAAGTCATAAACCGATTATCGTTAATATGGAAGAACTTGACGGGGCAGTAGCACAGAGAGTTCTGGATTTCTTGCTAGGGGCTGTATACGCTTTGGATGGTTCTATTAATAAGATTTCGAGAGGAATCTTTCTGGTAGCGCCGAAAAACTGTGATGTCGTAGACAGTGCTGAGGAAGGATATACTGACCTTTAATGGTCTGTCATAGATATGATCAAGGCTGACAATATCGCAACAAAAGAATTTAGGAAATCTCTTTATGGATATGATTGTGAGCAGGTAGATCTCTTTTTGGATGAAATCATTGTTCAATTGAAACAGATGGAACAAGAGAGACTCGAAATGGCAACAACAATCGAGTATCTTGTTTCTAAGTTATCGGGAGATCCCCTTGGAACTACGGAAAAAGAGGAAGTTGTAGCTCCGGTATCTCCACATCAGCTTCTTAGCAATACGGGAAGACAAAAATTATTGTCTCCTGAAACTGAGACAGAAACCCATGAGAAAAATGATGAAGAAACTGCTGATTCTTCGTCTGATTCAGATGCGATATAAATTTTGTGGTTTTGAAACGGATTAAGCCCGGTGATCGGGCTTTTTGCAACTTAATTTTTGTTTCGGAAATAGAAAAAACAAAATTTGCAGATACATTTTTGGTTTCCTGTTCAAACCTTTTGTAATAGCAAAGAATTCGGTAAAACCAACAAAGAATATTGTTGACAAAACGCAATGGAATGGTTAAAATATTGCGTGGTTGATTTTTGAGGTAAGACATGAAATTCTCGGTAAGTGATGCTCAGAAAAGAGCGGGGGATTTTTTCCCGATCTTGATTCAGGAAGAGCTGGAACCCGATGACTATGCAGGAAGACGTATTGTTTTTATGAAGCCTGCATACATTGAAGGAAGTTATACTTTTGATGGAAAAGCATTTCATGTTTCCGCAGAGGCAGAAGTCGCATATGAAACTGAATGTGCCAGATGTACAAAGAAATTTGTTGAGACATTGCAGTTTCCGATAAATGAGACTTTTGTACGCGATATCGCTTGGAGTGAAGATGATGACTCATATTCTTATACAAGCGAGCAAATCGATCTGCGGCAGGCTTTTTATGATAATTTGTATTTGCATTTACCGATAATCAGTTTGTGCAAGTCTGATTGTAAAGGCCTTTGTCCCAAATGCGGGCGTGATCTAAACGAGGGCGCCTGCGATTGTCAATCAGATTACAGTGGTCCGTTTGGAGCATTGAAAACTTTATTGAACGAAAATAAGGAGGTGTGATCATGGCAGTACCGAAGAGAAAAACATCGAAGGCAAGAAGAGATTCCCGTAGAGCGAATAATTTCAAGCTTGAGACGCCGAATCTGGTAGAGTGCCCGAAGTGCCACGAGCTGAAGCTCCCGCATGTTGTTTGCAAGAAGTGCGGATATTATGATGGCGAAGAAGTCATCAGCATGGAAAAAGACGCATAATCGATCCATGATTACCCACTACACCAATGTATAAAAGACCTTTCGTAGAGAGGTCTTTTTGTGATTCATTCAGAACGGTTAAATCTCTTTTGTATAGCTACCGTTTCTTTCCATATTTAATTGTAATAAAGAAAAGGGGATTTGATTATGATACTTGCAGTTGATGTTATGGGCGGAGACAATGCTCCGCAGGCTATTCTGGGAGGATGTAGCAAGTTTTTAAAAAGTGAAACATTCTCAGATGCTGAACTCATGCTGTTTGGTGATGAGAAGGCGTTGAATCAGTTTAAAATCGAAAATGAATCTCTTTCCAATCGTTTTCACTTGATTCCAACGACTGAAGTCATAGGGTTTGATGAAAGTCCGACAGAAGCATATAAAAAAAAGAAAGACAGTTCGCTTGTTAGAGCGTTTGAAGCTGTGAAAAACGGGGAAGCTCAATGTGTTGTTTCTGCCGGAAGTACCGGGGCACTGCTAACGGGAGCTATTCTTTCACTAAGAAGGCAAAAAGGTGTAAAAAGGCCGGTTCTGGCATCTCAGCTTCCGACAATGAATGGTAAAAGCGTCCTGCTTCTAGATAGTGGAGCCAATACTGATTGTAAACCAATCTACCTCCAGCAGTTTGCAATTATGGGTAAAGCGTATATGGAGTGCGTTGCTCAGGTAAAAGATCCCAGAATCGCGTTGCTGTCTAACGGAAGTGAATCGGAGAAGGGCAATATGCTCACAAAAGAAGTTCATTCTCTCCTTTCCGAAACAAAGAATATTCATTTTGTTGGTAATGCAGAAGCTCGTGAATTGATGAGCGGTAATTTTGAAGTGCTTGTATGTGACGGTTTTGACGGTAATATTCTTCTGAAGGGAGTGGAAGGAGCATCGAAGATGATTCTAGGACTTCTGAAGGAAAGCCTTTATTCTTCTTTACGAGGTAAGATCGGCGGATTAATTGCGAAACCGGCATTCGCTGATGTAAAGAAAAAAATGGATTACAAGGAATATGGCGGATCTCCTTTTTTAGGGGTTAACGGAGGCGTTATCAAAGCACACGGCAGTTCGGACGAAAAAGCGATTTTTAACGCGCTGAGGCAAGGATATAATTGGATTAAAAATGACCTGGAGAGGGTGATTCAGGAAACGATCGATAATAATCAAATCGATGAATAAGCGAAAACAACTGATAAAGAGCAGTTCCCGAGAATTGGAGCTGCTCTTTTGGCATATTCAGATACAACCAATATTAAACCGGAAATTCTGAAGCGTTTGTTTGTTTTTTTTCAAAAGCTTCGGCAAGAACTTTTGTAGTAAGATAAGCAGAAATACAGTCGATCGCCTGAGGATTTTTACCGCCTCTCATAATTGCAAAATCTGCTAATTTTATATAATTTTGAATGTAACGTTCGTACATTGGTTTTACAGTGGCAAGATATTGATCAGTAATGGAATCAATTGTACGGCCTCTGGACTTCATATCTCTGCGGACACGTCTCAACAGACAGATGTCAATATCTACATGCATATACACTTTTAAAGACATTCGGTCGAGAATACGCGGATCATGAAACATGTGGATTCCTTCAAGGATCAAAACATCTGGAGGATAGATCAGATCATTTGTATCAGCACGCATATGATTTGCGTAATCATACCCTTTTTTTGTAATAGGTTTTCCGGAAGAAAGCTCATCCAGATCTTTCAGAATTTCATCATAATCAAAGATGCTTGGTTCGTCATAATTTAGATGAACGCGCTCTTCAAACGGTAAATTGGAAAAATCATGATAGTAACAATCCTGGCCTATAATCGTACAGGAGCAGGAAAGACTATCTTGAATGCGCTTGGCAAGTGTGCTTTTACCGCTGCCGGATGCTCCGCAGATTCCAACGATAATCATAAAAAATCCTCCATAAAATAAAACAGGAAAATATTCTTTCCTGTTCATTTTAAATTATTTCATTTCTAATTGCAAGTTCATTCAAGACCAAACTCTGCAAAGCTGTACAGAATTCTCAAACTGTCACTGCATTCATAACCTGCATATACTGTATAACAATCGCTGGGTTCATAAATGGTTATTTCAGAAGGAGAAAGAGGACGTGTACCATTGGAATCCGAAATCACAGGACAGAAGGATTGAGGATCCGATGAAATAGCCTTGTCTATATCAACGGTATGTTTTGTTATTACCTCAAAGACAGAGTAAGTGTTCAAATTATCATCTTCGAACACAGTACTGTCATGAAGCATACAAGAAATGTAAATACCACTCTGATATGCTTCGTCAGTAATAACATAATCATCCTGAACTTTCTCAATAACGGAAATATATACGAGACCATTATATTCGGACACAGAAAGTATTTTTCCGGACAGATCTGCAAGAGCCCGTATTGTTCTTTCGGATGACAGCTCGACTGATTGATCGCCTATAATAATTGTATTTTCAGAATATCTTGCTCCAGTTTCTTTTGTTAATAGAACAGGAGCGTTTATTTCCTGAGAAGATTTATTGTCGGATACAGGGGAGAGCCAGGAATAAATATCAGAATAGGAAAAATCATTGACAGCATTCTCAAACACTTCTTCCGCTTCATTGTCTTCCATTTCAGATGATTTTGAAAATTCAGGAATGGCAGCGGACAAAATACCTGAAAAAGATTCTGATTCCGGAACAGCTTCTTTCTCATCAAATGATTCGGCAGGAACAGCATAAGACAAGACCGCAGTATCAGATGCGTAAGCAGCATCGGCAGCTTCTACGGTCGTTTGTGCGCTTTTTTGATTCCGATAATTTCCACGAAATGGATTGAAAATCAAAAGTACTAAAGCTGCTGCTGCAACAGCAACGCCTGAATAAGTTGCAATACTGATCCATCTGCGCTTTGGCTTGCTTTCGAATAAAGGAATTGTTTCTTCGGTAGCTTCTTCTGCAGCAGCCTTTTTAACCGATTCGAGTATACTTTTAGGAGCATGAACAGAATCGTTATATTTACGGTACTCTTCACGAAAAATCATCTTCGATTACTCCTTTCAGTTTGTTTTTCAAAATAGTTCTTGAGCGGAAAAGCCATGTTTTAACAGCAGATTCGCTTGAGTGCATTATTTCAGCAATTTCTTTTACAGAATAGTTTTCATAATAAAAGAGATGAACGGCAGTACGCATTTTTCCCGGTAATTGCATAACAGCATCATATACTGTGGAATCAGGCAGCTCATCTTCTATGGAAGGTTCACCTAGCGCATCAAGTGCAACGGTATGTTTCCTGAAAGCAGATGACAGAAGGGAATTCGAACAGTTGATTGTAACTTTGATCAACCATGCCTTCTGATGTTCTTTTGATAAAAAAGAAGGTGCACTTCGAAAACAGCGAAGAAAAACTTCCTGTGTAATGTCTTCAGCATCAGTTGAACTTCTTGTTCGCACTAATGCAAGGCGATATACCATGTCTCCGAACTCCGAAAACAAGACCTCCAGATTGTTTTCAGCCGGATCGGAAATCTTGGGCTTTTCCATATCGTCATCCTTTCTATAATAATACCTGTTAATTGGTCGAATGGTTTCAGGCTAAACTATATATAATTTCAATATTCTTTAAGTATATATTCTTATAAATTAGTATATTAAAAATTATTTTATCATAGACTGTTTTTACATGCAATGAAAGATTTTGAAAAGAAAACCTGCTATAATGTAGGTGTTACAATGATATGTGACAGATAGCTATGGAAACTATGGAAAACGCCAAAGGGTTTCCCACAGTTCCCACAGCACTGCTACTGCTGCTGGAATAATAAAGATAGCGAACGAAAGACGATTGTGCTAATGTAATA
>JAFWJN010000018.1 GCA_017514685.1 Clostridia bacterium | reverse complement strand
GCCTCCATACTGAATGATTGATGATATTTTATCATATTATGTCGCTTGTTGCCATATGCAAAAAGTGTTCTCAACGAATCCGTCAAGAACACTTATGATGGCGCGGAAGGTGGGATTTGAACCCACGCACCGTTCAACACAGTCTACTCCCTTAGCAGGGGAGCCCCTTATAGCCACTTGGGTACTTCCGCATATGTAATTATCAAATAAATGGCGGAGATGGTAGGATTTGAACCCACGGATGCTCTCACATCAACGGTTTTCAAGACCGCCTCCTTAAGCCACTCGGACACATCTCCTTGCGCAAATTGCATTATAACAAAACGGCGGTCCGTTGTCAATCTTAACTTTTCAGCATTTCGCAAAAGGAAGGTAATCCTGCAAACGCTCAAAATCATCCGGAAAGAAATACTTAACCAAAATGCTCCTCGTATCGTTTCAGTATTTTTCGATACAATAGGATTTCGGATCGTTTGAGAGGGATTCCAAACGAATCTGCTCTTTCAGCGAGACTGCATATAACGGACGTACCGTTGTTCCAGGAAGACCGCAGTCCTGGGGAAGCCATGCTGTTGCCGACTGAGTTTCAGAATGAAATGCCGCGGCTTTCATGAGTCTCTGATAGTCCTCCGCGTTGACGGCAAGACATTCCGTAACTTCGACCCCGTCAACTTGTGGGAGAAAGCAGATATATCCGTTTCGGTCTTTGGTAATCAGGGTGATTCCATGATCCCGGCGATATTCATTTAAGGCGAGCTCAACATCTTCCTTTGTCCGATGCATCATACATCTGTGTGCTTTTTCCGCTTTCTGGTAAATCGGATACAGGTTTTCCGCGCCCATGCAGACCATAATGTCTCCCGGCAGATCGGAAGCTGTTTCGGTTACTTCGACTGCATACGTTAATGGCGCAAATCCAAACGGTTCATACAGATGCGGAATCGCAGGCGTTAAAACCGCGATGTCATATCCCCGCAGCCTGGCATTCTCCAGAAGCCGGGTCATAGTTTCTCTCATCAGGCCTCTGTGCCGGTATTCCGGCATTGTTGATACGCCGGAGATCATAACGGCATGATAGGATGGATTTGCCATCCGGAACCGTCTTCCCAGCGACATCGAAACAAGTTCTCCGTCATCAAAAGCACCGAATGATAGAACAGGTGTGAAGCGATGTGAAAAATAAAAATTAGCGAAGCCTTCGGTGTCATGAAAAACAGCCTGCCAGAGCCGCCTTGCCGCAAAACAGTCCTTTGGCTGCATCTGCCGTATGATCATAGTTTTCTCCTCCCCGTCGCGCGTGCATAGACGCTCATGACGATTCCGACGCAAGCCAAGGAAGCCAGCATGTTGGATCCACCGTAACTGATAAACGGCAAGGGAATTCCGGTGACGGGCATAGCGCCCATGCACATTCCGATATTCTCAAACACATGGGACGCCAGCATAACGGTACATCCGACTACCATGCACCGTCCGAATGTGTCTCTCGCGCGCAAGGCTGTACGGAACCAGTGAAAGAACAGCCAGAAGAATACGGCAATTAAAATAACTGAACCGACAAAGCCGATTCCTTCCCCGATTCCGGAAAAGATGAAATCACTGTGCCAGACAGGAACATAACCGGTCTGAATCAAAGTCCCTTTTACAAAATAACCTTTTCCCCAAATTCCTCCGGAACCAATGACCTGTTTCGAATGCAGAACATTCAGCCCTTCACCTTTCAGGTCAAGCGTGGGATCCAGGAAAACGCGAATTCGGTTTTTCTGAACTTCCGAGAAAAAGAACTGCCATCCAACGACAGCGGCAGCTGCCATTGTCCCTGCTCCTGCCACCAGATACCCCCAGTGAAGTCTTACACTGAACAGAATCCCGATTGATACAACAAGGATGACCATTGCCGTTCCGAAGTCTCTCTGCAGTATAACCAATACAAATGGAACCAGCACATAGAGCATGCAAACTGCAACATCACCGAACCGATACAGTGAACCGGAACGGTCATATCGTTCCGCAGCTGTTTTTGAAAGCAATACGATCAAAGCAACCTTAGTCACTTCACTCGGCTGGAAAGCACGCGTTCCAATGGTATACCACCCGAATGCGCCGCGGGTGTTCTCCCCTGCGATGACCAGGAGCAGAAGCAGAATAAGACAAACGAAGTAGGCAGTTTTCGCAAACGGCTTATACAGATCATAATCAAAAACGGCAAGAGGAACTGCTATAAGCAGGGAGATTGCAATATTGCCGACCTGACGTGATGGAAACGCAAAATGCGCTTTTGCAAGGTAATCCGACAGTTCTTTTTCGGTTCCGTCAAACGGATCGCAAAAAACATTGACAAGTGTTACAAGGCCGAACAGAACCAAAGCCGTCACCAACACTATGGTCAGTACGTCTACCTGATACGGTGATTTGGTTCGTGTCGTTTTTCGTGCCATCTGACAATGTTATTCTTTTTCGTTTTCAGTTGTAATGGTATCTTTGCTTTTATATAAGAGATTTTTCGAAGTCGTAAAATGCTGTTTTCAGATCATCCAGCGTATTATACATATCGCTGTATACTTCCAGGAGAACATCTCCGTCAAATCCTTTCGCTTTCAGTTTTCCGATCAAGCCTTTGAAGTCATAACTACCATACGGAGGAAGCAGATAACGCATTTTTCCGTCTTTCATCCAGCAGTCGCAGCAATGCACCGCATCGATCCTATCGCCTACTGCATCCACGAATTCGACCGGATCCACACCGCTGCGGATTGCCTGCTTGACATCCAGAGTAAAATGAAGACCGTCTGTTTTCATTTCTTTCAGAAGCCTCACGGCAAATTCCGGTTCACGCAAGAATGCCCAGCTTACATTTTCCAGCGTCAGTCTGATCCCGTAGGAAAGGGCAAGTTCGGAAAGTTCATCGAACACCGGTGCGATCCGAAAGATCTCCAGATTCTTCGCCGCACCTGACAGATGCGCCGCCCCATGCATGCAGTACCTGTGCGTACCGAGCGTTTTACCTGCCTGAAGGACTTTTTCATAGATTGCGCGTGCGTCTGCCGACTGCCTGGGATGCAGTGAAAACAGCTGGGATTCGAACATGGAGCTCATTGGATGAATGCTGCATACAGTGATACCATGCTTCTGAGTTCTCTCCGCAAGAAGCGCGATAAAATCAGGCTCATATTCGCTGAAAGAATTCAAAAAATATTCAGCATTCTTCACTCCCCACTCTTCATACAGAGCAGGAAGATCCTCTATCATTTTCCGGTTGAAAAAACTTGCTGTGGAAATTCCGATTCTCATTGGTGTCCTTTTACCCTTGCTGAACGATCCGCGGTTCCATAATCCCGCAAGTGTATTGTATCATCGAATTCTTTATATAGCAAACGAAAACAAAATCTTTTTTTATTCCAAAATATTTTTTAGAACAGGTTTACAAAGTGACTGTTATATTGTAAAATGTATCTGTATGAAGTTTTAACAACACTTCGAAAATCTAAGCAAGGGAGCGAATCAAATGATAGATTTAACGATGAACAAAGAAGTTCTCAAACGTGCAATTGACCGCGCAAGAGAAAGAAACATCATTATCCCGACTTTCAAGCAGATGCAGCATCCTGAGATGATTCCGGAAGCAATTCAGAACAAGCTTCCTGCTGTCGGTCTCTGGGATGTCAATCCTCTGAACCTGTTCCGCATTACCTGGAAAAACAATCCGGTTGAAAAGGGCGGAGACGGCAAATATGGTGAGGTCAACTACATTGAAGTACCGAAAGAACTCTCCGGTGTAAAAGCCCGTATTATCATCCTAGTCGGCAAATGGTTCCCGACCGGATGTCACAAAGTCGGCGCATCCTTCGGATGCCTCGTACCGCGTCTGGTCACCGGACAATTTGATCCGACCTACCATAAGGCTGTATGGCCTTCAACCGGCAACTACTGCCGCGGCGGTGCTTACAACAGCGCGCTCCTTTCCTGCAATTCCATCGCAATCCTTCCGGAAGAGATGAGTGCAGAGCGTTTTGAATGGCTGAAGACGGTTGCAGGTGAAATCATTGCTACTCCCGGCTGCGAATCCAACGTAAAAGAGATTTTCGATGAAACACACCGTTTAAGACAGCGTCCCGACGTTATGATCTTCAACCAGTTTGAAGAAATGGGCAACCCCCTCTGGCATTATCAGGTAACCGGTCATGCCATCGGCGAAGTCATTGAGAAAATCAAGGGCGAGAACGGTCATTTCTTCGGCGCTGCGTTCACCTCCGGTTCGGCTGGCACCATGAGCGCAGGCGATTATCTGAAAGAGCAGTATCCGGGCAGCAAGCTCGCCGTCGGCGAAGCGCTCCAGTGTCCGACCCTGCTGAACAACGGTTTCGGCGGGCACAGAATCGAAGGCATCGGCGACAAACACGTACCGTGGATCCACAATGTCAAGAACACGGATATGGTTATTGCCATCGACGATGAAGACAGCCAGAAGCTGCTCAGACTGTTCAACGATCCCGAAGGTCAGAAGTATCTCCGCGACGTGGTCGGCGTTCCCGCTGACTTCATTGAGAAGCTCCCGCTGCTTGGTATTTCCGGCATTGCAAACTTGCTCTGCTGCATCAAGATGGCCAAGTACTACGAGCTGACCGAGAACGACATTCTCGCAACTGTCGGCACCGACTCCTCCGTCATGTATCAGAGCCGTATCCGCGAGCTCGAAGAAGCGGATGGCGAATACACAGCTGTCAAAGCCGCTGCAGACTACGCAGAACATCTGCATGGTGTCCGCACCGACAGCATGGAAGAGCTGACATATGAAACCCGTAAGCGTGTTCATAACCTCAAGTATTACACCTGGGTGGAACAGCAGGGCAAGACGGTCGGCGAGCTGAATGCACAGTGGTATGATCCGCACTACTGGACCGACATTCACAACCAGATGGACGAGATTGATGAACTTATCAACGAGTTCAACGAAGGAACCGGCCTTCTGAAGAATCTGTAATCTGATCCGTTTCAAAAGGAGAGCGAGCGCTCTCCTTTTTTGATATTATAAAGCAGAAATGCACAGGGTTTTTCTCCTGTGCATTTTGCTCTATTCATTATGATTCGCCTGATTATTCAGAGAACTTTTCACGGTTGATCCAAAGACCCAGGGCGGGATTCGGGATGAAGAAGATCTCTTCCCCGTCCGGAAGGGTGTTGTAACCGTACTGCAGTTTTTCCGGATCATACCGTTTCACCATCTCATCATAGTCTGCCCATTGAAAATGAACCTTTTCAATTTCTTCCCTGGGCATATGCGGTTTAACGGCGTATGTAATGCGGAACCGGCCGTCGGATGAACCATGGATCAGATGCGCCGCAGCGCCCATGTTTTCCTTCAGATCTTCATTGTCCCGGAACAGTTCCAATACTTTCAGTCTTCCGCAGTATCCGTATTTACGGATAAGGACATCGATCTGGGCATCTTCGCCGAAGTGTGTAATGCCGGGAGCAAGGATGATCAGATCCCCATCGTCTGCAACAGCCATTCTCGTCCGGTATACAGCTTTGTTTCCAAGCCAGGTAGACTGGAATTCCTTCGGATCCAGATAGACGACGCACTTCTTGATTCCATGATCCACGAAGTCAATGTTCTTCTCCTGCGCAAGCGCGACCGCTTCTTCCAGGACTTTCCGGGTATCACCGATAAACAGTCCATGCGTATGGATCTTTCCTCCCGGAGCCGTCGTCACGGTCAGGGCGAATACGATCGGTCTGTTTCCAAGGTATTCCTTCAGAGCATAGTCGAACAGCTTACGGACAGGAGTAAAGTCACGTCCCATCATCCGTTCCATTCCGTAGACAGCACCGACCATATGGGACTTGTTGATCATATCGCTTCCGCCGACACCTACAAACAGGTTCTTCGCATGGTTAGCCATTCCGATGACTTCATGCGGAACCACCTGTCCGATGGAAAGGATCAGGTCATAGCTCTCATCCATCACCTTCCGGTTCACTTCCACGCTGACCGGATCTTTCCAGAGGCCGTCAGTGATCTCCGACAGATACTCACCGGAGACTTCACCGAGACGTACAACGCCGGTGCGCCAGTTATGCTCCAGAAAACGTTCAAAAGGAATATCTCCGAACATGTCCGCTGCTTCTTCCTTTGTTACCGCCCTGTGGGATCCGAGAGCCGGCATGACATCCACCCATGCTCCCATGTCCGTCAGAAGATGATAATAGGTGTTAGCGATAAATCCCGCGTTGGAATGATACCGTGTATAATCCGGCGGAAGAAGCAGAACCTTCTTCGGTTGTCTTCCTTCTAAAGAACGGCAAAGAGCCGCGCGGATTTCATCGCGGCTCAGGCCTTCATCGTTTTTTGCACGATAGAACAGTTCCATTACTCTTCCCTCTTATGCCGTATAGGTCGATGCGGATGTGTCGCCGCCATGACCTGTCCAGTTGGTGTGGAAGAATTCTCCGCGCGGGCTGTCGAGGCGCTCATAGGTATGTGCGCCGAAATAGTCGCGCTGTGCCTGCAGCAGGTTCGCCGGAAGCTTCTCTGTCGTATATCCGTCAAAGTACGTAAGAGCGGATGCGAAAGCAGGCATCGGGATTCCGTGACGGACCGCTTCGGAAACGACATTGCGCCATGCGGGAACCAGTCCCTTGATGGTATTTCCGAAATAAGGATCGAGCAGAAGGTTCTCAAGCTGAGGATTCTTGTCGTATGCTTCCTTGATCTTGCCGAGGAATACGGAACGGATGATGCAGCCGCCGCGCCACATGAGCGCGATTCCGCCGTAGTTCAGGTTCCATCCGTAGTTCTTTGCAGCGGCACGCATCAGAGTATAGCCCTGTGCGTAAGAGATGATCTTGGAGGCATACAGCGCTTTGCGGATATCTTCGATGAACGCTTTCTTATCGACATCGCTGATCTTGACATTCTCTTTCGGGAATACTTTGGATGCTTCCACACGCTCGTCTTTCATTGCGGAGAGGCAGCGTGCAAATACGGCTTCGCCGATCAGTGTCAGCGGTACGCCTTCATCCAGTGCGGCGATACCGGTCCATTTGCCGGTGCCCTTCTGTCCTGCGGTATCCAGGATCTTGCCGACGATCGGTTCTCCGTCGGTATCCTTGTACGCAAGGATGTCACGGGTGATCTCGATCAGGTAGCTGTCAAGTTCCGTCTTGTTCCATTCTGCGAATACTTCGTGCATTTCATCCGCGGTCATGCCGAGTCCGTCACGCATCAGCTGATACGCTTCGCAGATCAGCTGCATATCGCCGTATTCGATTCCGTTATGAACCATCTTTACGAAATGGCCTGCGCCATTTTCGCCAACCCATTCACAGCAGGGAGAACCGTCTTCCACATGTGCGCAGATGGACTGGAAGATTTCCTTGACATACGGCCATGCCGCAGGAGAACCGCCGGGCATCAGGCTCGGTCCGTTCAGTGCGCCCTCTTCGCCGCCGGAAACGCCGGTGCCGATGTACAGAAGGCCTTTGCTCTCAACATACTGGGTACGGCGAATGGTATCCGGGAAGTGGGAGTTTCCGCCATCGATGATGATGTCGCCCGGTTCCAGTACTTTCAGAAGCGCCTCGATGAAATCGTCAACAGGCTTACCTGCTTTGACCATCATCATGACTCTGCGCGGCTTTTTCAGGTTCGCGGCCAGTTCTTCCAGAGAGTATGTTCCGATAATGTTCTTGCCCTTTGCTCTTCCTTCCACAAAGCTTGTAACCTTGGATGTGGTACGGTTGTATACCGCAACGGTAAAGCCTTTGGATTCCATGTTCATAACCAGGTTTTCACCCATAACTGCAAGTCCGATCAATCCGATATCTGCTGCCATTTTTCTTCTCCTTAAAATATTAATATATTTGAATTGTAATTAAATTTGTTCTTTTTCAGCGTTTTACACGCGCATTGCCGCTCCATACGGCCCATACCTGCTCTTCATCACAGGGCTGCGCATAATCGTTTACCATCGTGGCTGCCAATGCGCCGGTCGCCCATCCGAAATGGAGGCAATCCTCACCGCTCCAGCCTTTCAGCATTCCGTACAGAAGTCCCCCTACGAATCCATCGCCACCGCCGATACGGTCGTACACCTGAATCGGACGCGGTTCTGCTACGAACCATTCTCCATCTTTCAGGAGCAGTGCGCCCCAGAGATGTTCATTCGCATTCAGAACCTGGCGGAGAGTTGTCGCAAACACCTGAACGTTGGGATACTGTTTTTTCACTTCCAGAATCATTTCCTTGAAGCTGTCGATCTTGGATGCCAGATCCTTTCCGCCCGCTTCCGGTCCTTTGATTCCAAGGGACAGCTGGAAGTCTTCTTCATTACCGACCAGAATATCCGATACGGAAGCGATCTCACGGAAAGCTTTGGAGAGTTCTTCTTCACGGCCTTTCCAGAAAGAAGCGCGATAGTTCAGGTCAAAGGAGATTTTCGTTCCGTATTTCTTCGCTGCACGGGCAAGTTCCAGGCAGAATTCGCTGGTTTCTGCAGACAGTGCTGCGATCAGTCCGGAAAGATGCAGGATTTCCACACCCTCCTGGCCGAAAATACGGTCAAGATCAAAATCCTTCACGTTCAGAGTACGTCCAACTTCGCCCGCTCTGTCGTTTGTGACGCGCGGTCCGCGAAGTCCGAAGCCGGAATCCGCAATATTGAACTGATGACGGTAGCCCCAGGGATCTCCCTGCGGAACATCTTTTCCCTCATATTCCATGTTGCGGGCTCTCAGATCCGCTTTGATGAAAGCCGCGATCGGAGAACCTTCCACGAATGTGGTCAGGACTTTGACCGGAAGTCCGAGAGAAGCGGATACGGTAGCAACGTTGGTCTCTGCGCTTGTTGCCTGCATGTAAAACTCATGGCTGATGTGGACAGGCTGACGGTTTGCGGGCGTAATGCGGACGCCCATGCTGGTCGGAACGACTAATGCATACTTTTTCATGTAATCCTCCAAAAATTTATTTGATAATCTCATCGAAGCGGAAATACCGCAGTGTGTTGTTGTAGCTGATGTCTTCCACGATCTTGCCGAGAGTCTCCATGTCGTTCGGATACTCGCCGTTCTCGACCAGATGTCCGAACATGCTGCAGAGAATGCGGCGGAAGTACTCATGACGTGTATAGGACAGATAACTTCTGCTGTCCGTCAGCATGCCGACGAAATTGCCGATGACTCCGAGGTCCATCAGGTCGGTCATCTGCTGCTGCATGCCGTACTTATGATCATTGAACCACCAGGCACTGCCGATCTGGATCTTTCCGGGGACTTCCGCATTGGTCTGGAACGCGCCCATCACCGTTGCGATCACTCCGTTATCAGCCGGATTCAGGGAGTACAGGATCGTACGCGGAAGCGCGTCTTCCTTCTCCAGAAGATCCAGGAAACCGGCCAGATTCTGAGCCTGTGTCCCGTCGTTCATCGCATCATATCCGGTATCGGCACCGAACAGCTTGTAATATTTGCTTGAATTATTGCGGATGCATCCGAAATGCAACTGCATGACCCAGTGCTTCTCAGCGTATGCCTTGGCGCAGGCAAGCAGCAATGCTGTATGGAACGCTTCGTATTCTTTTACGCTGACCGGCTCTTTTGCTCTTCCCTTACGGAGAATTTCATCGAGCTCTTCTTCTGTCGCAATTTCGCAAAGGACACGATCCAGTCCGTGATCGGAAACCCGGCATCCATGCGCCTCAAAATACTCAATCCGGCTATACATGGCTTTGCGGAGCGCTTCCATGCTGTCAATCGTGATTCCGGATACTTTCTCAAGCTGATCCATATAGGCAGAAAATTCCGGCTTGTCGATCCGCATCGCTTTGTCCGGACGGAATGCCGGAAGGACTGCGACCTTGCAGGTCGGATCCGCTTTGATCAGCTCATGCGCTTCCAGAGAGTCAATCGGATCATCGGTCGTGCAGATCAGTTTTACATTGCTTTTCTCGATAATTCCGCGCACCGACATATCGGATTTCTGAAGGATCTCATTGCAGTGACGGTATACTTCTCTTGCGTTCTTCTCGCTCAGCGGTTCCGTAACGCCGAAATAACGCTGAAGTTCCAGATGCGTCCAGTGATACAGAGGGTTGCCGATTGCCTTTGGCAGAGTTCCCGCCCAGGCAACGAATTTCTCTTCAGGATCGGCGTCGCCGGTGATCAGATCTTCCTGAACGCCATTCGAGCGCATCAGTCTCCACTTGTAGTGATCGCCGAAATAGCCGCCGTCCTGAGTTTTTCCACCCAGCCAGATTTCGGTAATCGTGCCATACTGTTTGTCTTTTGCGATCTCCATCGGATTGATGTGGCAGTGATAGTCGATGATCGGCATCTTCGCAGCATGCTCGTGATAAAGAACCTTCGCGGTATCGGTGTCGAGCAGAAAATCCTTGTCCATAAACGGCTTCATGTCCTCTGTGATTCTCCTTTATTTCTTCAAATTTTGATTCGAAACAGGTCTTATCCCATTTCATACGACTGTAGTATATCACTGATATATCAGTTTTGCAAGGCTAAATTGAAAACTTCTGAAAAAAAACGGATTTTTGTTTATTATATATAAAAATATCACCATTTTTTCCTAATTATTTAAATAAAAGAGTTTGACAATTCGATAAACCGTGATATACTGTAATATATCAGTTGAGTAACTTTTCATAATCATTACAAAAGGAGATTTGGATATGACAATTGATTCTTTTCGCGCTTTGCTGGCCAGAACCGACCTTTTTGTTTACGAACGCTCCGTGGATGAAGCCCAGAACACGGTTGCCGCTCTTGTCCGCAAGGATCTGACCAAACTGATAGCTGTCGCCGGTGAAAAATCCGACTTGTTTACCGGTACCGAAGAGAACGGGCTGCTTCTTTGCCCGCTCACCAACGAGAACGCAAAAGCAATGCAGACGCTGTTCCCCTACACTAAGCCGAAGAGTCACAAAGGTCATCAGTTCACGATGGGCTTCGGCGATCGTCTCGGTCTTGCGACTCCCGGACATATCCGTGCAATCGGAAACCACGATATCTATCCTGTTTTCGCTCAGCAGTCGATTCGTGAATTAAATCTGACCCACCGCACCTTTACCGATGTAATCTCCGCAGCGTCTTTCAACGTGTTCCAGGAAGGATACAAAAAGGGCTTTGGCGCTGACGGTGATCATCTGAAGACAAAAGAAGAAATCAAATATGCTCTTGAGTCCGGATGCACCATGGTCACCCTTGACTGCTCCGAGCATATTGATCAGAAAGCTGCAACCTATCCTGCCGAGAAAATCGCAGAGATGTACGCAGCGCTTCCTGAAGTGCTGCGGAAGCATTATGAAGAAACATATCTCAATAAAGAACTCCCGATCGTCGGTCACATGGAAGCGGATGAACTTCGCCGCGTAGTTGTCGTTTTCTGGGACGCCATCGCTCACGCGATCGACTGCTATCGCTATATTGACGAAATCCGTACGGTAGATGTTGACTTTGAGTTGTCCATCGATGAGACTCTCACCATTACCACCCCGACCGAGCACTTTGTCATCGGCAACGAACTCCATTCTGAGGGGATTACCCCCATTTCATGCGCACCGCATTTCTCCGGAGCATTTGAAAAGGGAATCGAGTATGCAGGCAATCTGAATGATTTTGCCCGCGACTTCGTTGTCCATCAGGAAATCGCTGATTTCTTCGGATACAAACTGTCTCTCCATTCCGGTTCGGACAAGTTTGCAGTCTTCTCCACCGTTGCACGTGTAACAAAAGGTCATATCCATGTCAAGACGGCAGGTACAAGCTGGCTGGAAGCAATGCGTGTTGTTGCTGAAGTCAATCCGGGTCTTTACCGCAAAGCCCACAAGTTTGCGATTGATCACCGTCCGGAAGCCGAGAGATATTATCATGTTTCAACAAAGGCCAGCGAAATTCCAAACATTGACCTCCAGAATGATGCTTATCTGCCGGAGTATATGACTCAGGCTCCCGCCCGTCAGACCGTTCACATCGCATACGGCATGCTGCTCGAGCAGGATTGGTTCCGTGAGGAGTTCTTCCGCACAATGGCGGAGCATGAGGAAGCCTACTATGCAGCACTGGTCCGTCATCTCGGAAAACATGTCCGCATCCTGACGTCAGAACTGGATGTATAAATTTTGATCAGAAATATTTTCAGAAGGAGATACCTATGAAACTTTGTAATGAATCGATCCTTGCCAATCGTGAACTGCTTGAGCAAAAAGGCTATGCCCTCCCGAAATTTGACCGGGATGCAGTCCTTTCCAACACGATCGCCCGTCCCGAATGGGTACATTTCGGAGCAGGCAACATCTTCCGCGCATTCATCGCTGCTTTGGACCAAGACATCCTGAACAAGGGTTATGCAGACACCGGAATCGTCGCCTGTGAAGGTTTTGATTCCGAAACACTCGACGCTGCGTACCGTCCGTTTGACAATCTTTGCGTATCCGCGACTCTCTGCGCAGATGGCCGAATTCAGAAAACGATCATCGGCAGCGTCATCCGCACGCTCGGTATGAACCCCGGAAGCGAAGACTGGGAAGAAACCAAGAAGATTTTCCGCAATCCTTCTCTGAAGATGGCATCTCTGACCATCACCGAAAAGGGATACAACATCAAGGACGGCGCAGGCAACCTGTTCCCCGCGGTTGCGGCGGATATGGCAAATGGTCCTTATGCGGTGACCAGCTACATCGGAAAGATCGCTGCTCTGCTTCACGAGCGTTATGAAGCCGGCGCCTATCCGATTGCTATGGTATCGATGGACAACTGTTCCCACAACGGTTCCCGTCTTGAAGCTGCAGTGCTTGCCTTTGCCGATGTCTGGGAAGAAAAAGGTCTCAGTAAAGCCGGTTTTGTTGCATATGTCCGCGACCGTGCCTCTGTCTCCTTCCCCTGGAGCATGATCGATAAGATCACTCCCCGTCCCGATGCCGCCGTTCGTGAAATGATCGAAGCCGACGGAATTGAAGACATGGATTATAAGAAGACCTCTCATGGCTCTTATGTTGCGCCTTTTGTCAACGCTGAAGAGACTCAGTACCTTGTTATAGAGGATGCTTTCCCGAACGGCCACCCTGCAATTGAAAAAGCGGGCGTTATCTTCACCGCGCGTGAAGTTGTCGATATGGTTGAGACCATGAAAGTCTGCACCTGTCTGAATCCGCTCCACACTTGCCTCGCGGTTCTCGGCTGCCTGCTTGGGTTCACCAAGATTTCCGCAGAAATGCAGGATCCCGACCTCAAGAAACTCGTTGAAATCGTCGGATACAAAGAAGGTCTTCCGGTTGTCGTCGATCCCGGCGTCATCGACCCGAAGAAGTTCATTGACGAAGTGGTTCAGAAGCGCTTCCCCAACCCGTTCCTCGGCGATACCCCGCAGCGCATCGCTACCGATACTTCTCAGAAGATCACGGTCCGTTTCGGCAATACTATCAAAAAGTATGCCGCTTCCGATACGCTCAATGTTCAGGATCTGAAGCTGATTTCCTTTGTGATCGCATCCTGGTGCCGTTACCTGATGGCTGTGGATGACAATGGCGAAGCATTCACGCCGAGCGACGATCCTCTGATGCCGGACCTCGCACCCCGCTTCACTGCCGTGAAGCTCGGAGATAAGCCCGATGTGCATGCTCTCCTGGCTCCGGTCCTTTCCGATGAACGGATCATGGGCAGCGATCTCTATCAGGTCGGCCTTGCCGAGCAGATCGAAGCTGATTTTGCAGAACTGATCACAGGCCCCGGTGCCGTCCGTAAGAGTCTTCAGTCGCATCTTGCGAAGGCATCTCTTTAATTAAATCGCTATGAATCATATAATACTCCCTGAAAAAACGTCTGGAGAAACCGGTCGCGAATATGCGTACCGTGTTCTGTATGAGGCGATCATGACGCTGGAATTCCCTCCCGGAATGCAGCTTGTCGACGCGGAGCTTTCGGAAGCGTTCGGCACCAGCCGGACGCCGATCCGTGAAGCAATCGTGTCACTCAAAGAAGCCAAACTCGTCGATGTTCATCCTCAGAAATCCAGTTCTGTTTCCCTAATTGATCTGGACGCTGTTGAAGAGGGTATGTTTGTCCGTTTCAACATAGAAACCGGGATTCTCAAAGAAGCGATTAAAAACGCTGATGGTGCTTCCATCACCCATCTGCACAACAACCTGGAAGAGCAGAAAGCCGCGCTCGAAGCAGGTCAGCTGGACCGGTTCATGGAATTGGATAATCTGTTTCACAAGCAGCTCTACTTTTCCGTGAACAAACCCTGGACCTGGGCAACTGTCATGCGCATGGTTACGCATCAGGACCGTGTCCGCCGGCTTCAGGTGCGTCTTGGTGCCGAGCACTTATGGCCTTCCTACGAAGAGCATCTGCGAATTTTCCATCTTGTTATGATGCGCGAAGCCTGTGAAGATCTTTCTTCGTTCCTTCATCAGCATCTTACCTCCGGATATTATGCCGCTCTTCCCGAACTGATCAGCAAATATCCTGATTATTTCGCCATCTGAACGGCTATAGCAAACAAGTAAGGGCTCAATGTCAAGTTGACATTGAGCCCTGTTTCTTTTGACTTGTGTCTGCTTTTCGGTTACGGCTGTTTGCCGATATAGGCAAGGATACCACCGTCAACATACAGAATCTGTCCGTTGACGAAGTTGGATGCATCGGACGCCAGGAACAGTGCCGGTCCCATCAGGTCCTCTGTTCTTCCCCAGCGTGCTGCAGGGGTCTTTGCAATAATAAACTGGTCAAACGGATGTCTGCTTCCGTCAGGCTGGCGCTCTCTAAGCGGTGCTGTCTGCGGTGTCTCAATATAGCCCGGTCCGATACCGTTGCACTGGATATTGAATTCGCCGTATTCCGAGCAGATATTCCTGGTCAGCATTTTCAGGCCGCCTTTTGCAGCTGCGTATGCGGAAACGGTCTCTCTTCCCAGCTCGCTCATCATAGAGCAGATATTAATGATCTTTCCATGTCCTTTTTTGATCATTCCTGGAATAACAGCCTTTGAGCAGATGAAAGGTGCATTCAGGTCGACGTCTACTACCTTGCGGAAATCCGCAGCACTCATCTCCACCATCGGAATTCTCTTGATGATGCCCGCGTTGTTTACCAGAATGTCGATGGTTCCGACTTCCTCTTCGATCTGCTTCACGAGTTTCTGCACCGCGTCCTCGTCGGTTACGTCACAGAGATACCCATGGGCATCGATTCCCAGTTCCTTGTATGCAGCAAGTCCGCTCTCCAGATGGGACGGAGTCAGATCATTGAATACGATCGTCGCACCTGCCGAAGCCAGTGCCGTTGCAATCGCAAATCCGATTCCGTAGCTTGCTCCGGTGATCCAAGCAACTTTTCCTTCCAGTGAAAACTGTTTCATATCAAATGCCATATGTACTTCCTCCTCGCTTATCTTTGTACACGGCCGGTTCCGTCACCGCCCATTAGCTTTTCCACTTCATCGACATCAACACGGTTGAAGTCTCCGATGATGCTGTGTTTCAGGCAGCTTGCAGCAACGGCAAACTCCAGTGCCTGCTTATGATCCTCATAGTGATTCAGTCCGTAGATCAGACCGCCCGCGAAGCTGTCGCCGCCTCCGACTCTGTCCACGATATCCGTGATCTCATATTTTCTGGACTCACAGAATTGTTCTCTGTCATTCAGGCATGCCGCCCAACCGTTATTATCCGCGCTTCTGCTTTCACGAAGAGTGATTGCTATCATCTTCATGTTCGGATATTTGGCAAGGACTTTATCGCCAAGAGCTTTGTACTTGGCTCTGTCGAGTGATCCGGACTCAACTACGACATCGGTCGTAATTCCAAGGCTCTTCTGGACATCCTCTTCATTGGCAATCGCAACATCGATATAATTTGCCATTTCACCCATTACTTCGGAAGCTTTTTTTCCGTACTTCCAGAGATTCTTCCGGAAATTCAGGTCGCAGGAAACAGTGATTCCGCGTTTCTTTGCTTCCTTTACCGATTCCAGGGAAAGTTCCATCGCCGGCTCGGAAATGGCCGGAGTAATACCGGTAATATGGAACCAGTCGACATCTTTGAACGCCGCTTCCCAGTCAATGGAACCGGGACCTGCAAGCGCAATTGCTGAGTATGCTCTGTCATATACCACTTTGGAGGGTCTCTGGTTTGCTCCGCTCTCCAGATAGTAAATACCGAGCCTTCCATTATCCGTTCGGACGATCCGGCTTGTATCAACTCCGAATTTGCGCAGTTCCTTTACGCACTCATCCGCAATTGCATTTTTCGGTAGAACAGTCAGGAAAGAAACATCCTGCCCGTAATTCGCCAATGAAACAGCTACGTTTGCTTCTCCTCCGCCGAATGTTGCTTCCAGCATCGGACTCTGGAAAAAGCGCTCCTGTCCCGGCGACTTCAGTCTCAGCATGATTTCTCCGAAAGTCAGAAATTTCATATGTCCTCCTTATTGACGTGCATTGTCGATCGTTTCACGTGCTGCTGCACAGAGTGCGCTGATTTTATCATAATTGTGTGCGCTGATATCCGCTTTGGGGCAGATCCAGCTTCCGCCGACCGCATGTACTGCCGACGAACGCGTGAACTCGTCCAGATTGCTCTGTCCGACGCCGCCAGTCGGTATAAAGCGGATCCCTCCAAAAGGTCCTGCAAGGGCTTTCAGCGCGGCCAGACCGCCATATACATTCGCAGGGAAGAACTTGATGACCTTAATGTTGTGCTTTAACGCATACATGATCTCAGTCGGGGTAACGCAGCCCGGCGTAATCGGAATCTGATGCTCACAGCACCAGGATACGACTTCTTCATCATAGCCCGGGGAAACAATGAACTTTGCGCCGCACTCGACTGCTTTCTTGCACTGCTCAAGCGTAACAACGGTTCCCGCACCGACCAGCATATCCGGAACTTCCTTTGCTACCCGGCTGATCGACTCCGCCGCTGCTGCCGTGCGGAATGTGATCTCCATGACATCGACTCCGCCCTTGAGCATTGCCTTTGCAGTATCAACCGCGTCATCCGCGCTCTCAAGAACAACTACCGGCACAACGCCGCATGCACGCATTCTGTCTAATACTTCCATATCGGATTCCTTTCTTATCTCAGATCGGTCGGCTTGAGATTATCCATATCGTCAAACGCCTGGTTCTCTCCGCCCATTGCCCAGATAAATGTGTAGTTCGATGTTCCGCAGCCGCTGTGGATCGACCAGGAGGGCGAGATCACGGCGTCAAAGTTCTGCATCACGACATTTCTCGTCTCTTTCGGAGTCCCCATGAAATGCATGACGATATTATTCTCCGGGAGGTTGAAGTATGTATATACTTCCATGCGGCGCTCATGTGTATGACAGGGCATCGTATTCCAGACGCTTCCGGGATCAAGCTGTGTAAGCCCCATGGACAGCTGGCAGGTCGGGAGCACATTCGGATGAATGAACTGATTGATCACGCGCTTATTGGACTCCTCCACCGATCCGCACGGACGCTTGTTCGCATCTGCAAAGGACAGGAATGTTGTCTTGTAAGCTGTGTGAGCGGGTGCTGAAACCAGATAGAACTTTGCAGGATTCTGCGGATCATCACTGGAGAAAACAACGGTTTTCGTTCCTTTCGTAATGTAGAGACAGTCTTCAAATCCAAGTTCGAACGTTTCTCCGTCTGCTTCGATCTTGCCTTTGCCGCCAAGATTGAATACGCCTGCTTCCCTGCGCTCAAGGAAGTAATCCGTCCCGAAGTTTGCCCATACATCGATTCCCTTCTCGAGAGGAACTTTCTCCGAAACAGGCATGATGCCCACTACGACCATCCGGTCCACATGGGAATATGTTGCTTTTACGGTGTCTGCTTCATACAGATCCGTGATCAGAAACTCTTTCCGAAGTTCTTCCGTTGTATAACGGCTGAAATCTTTCGGGTTTGTCGAATAACGAACGTCCATACTCTTCTCCTTTAGTCAGTTCAAATTCTCTTTTCCGTTTCCCCATCAAAGAGATACACTTCCGTGTATGGGATGGAAAAGGTGATTTCCGTATCAATTTCCGGGGTGTCATGCGGGTCTACTTTCAGAATTGCCTTTTTATCTGCAATATCAACATACACGTTGGTATTGTCTCCGAGCATTTCCGTCAGTTCCACGCTGCACGGAACAGTGTATGCGTTTTCCTTTTCGCCAAGCTGGATCCCCTCAGGCCGGAATCCGAATATGATTTCTTTTCCTTCATATTCCGCTGTACGCTCCTGAAGTTTCTTGGACAGATCAAACTCAACCTCTCCGAATTTCAGAGCGCCGTTTTCAACGATGCCCCTCAGGAAGTTCATCGGGGGCTCGCCGATAAAGCCTGCAACAAACACGTTGACCGGATCGAAGTACAGTTCGCGGGGAGTACCGATCTGCTGAACATAACCGTCTTTCATAACAACGATACGGTCCGCCATTGTCATAGCTTCCGTCTGATCGTGCGTAACATAGATCGTGGTCGCACCGGTCTCTCTATGGATCTGAGTGATTTCGGAACGCATTGTAACACGCTGCTTGGCATCCAGGTTGGAAAGCGGTTCATCCATCAGGAAAATCTCGACCTTGCGGATGATTGCCCGTCCGACAGCAACACGCTGACGCTGACCGCCGGAAAGAGCTCTCGGCATTCTGTCGAGATAATCTGTCAGACCGAGGATCTTCGCGGTCTTACGGACTTTCTCATCAATCACATCTTCATCCACGCCCTGCAAGGTCAGGCCGAAAGCAAGGTTGTCATAAACCGACATCTGGGGATACAATGCATAGCTCTGGAATACCATTGCCACTCCGCGCTCTCTGGGGCCAAGTTCGTTCGCGCGTTTTCCTTCAATCAGGAAATCTCCTTTGGAGATGTTTTCAAGACCCGCGATCATTCGAAGTGTCGTCGATTTCCCGCAGCCGGACGGTCCTACGAAGACGATGAATTCTCCCCTCTCAATCTCCAGGTTGAAATCATGCACCGCATGAAAACCGTTCGGGTAGATTTTGTTGATGTCTTTGAGCGTCAAATGTGCCATGATAATACTCCCTTTTCTGATTTCATTATTTGAAAGATCGGATCCTTGCCTTTACACATATTATATAAAATACGCGCTTTGCTTGGAATCTCATAAAACGTTTGTTAGATAGACGAAACGGACAATCCCTGTCCTTGCGCCTTATATCCTGAGCCCGTAGAAATCTTTCAGATATTTCTCGGTGGAACTGCACATTTCCCGGAACAATTGCTTGCCGTCAGAAACGGACAATGTGCTGCACAGTGGCTGGTTCATAAACACTTCGAAAACCCGTCTAAGATCTCTTTCATGGATAGCGGAATACAGATTATCGAAATTATCCGAATTCCGCCGAACCAGTGCCGCTACTTCTCCGGGCAGCGGATTAGCGCTGATCGGGCGGACCGAATCGGCATCAAAAACACAATTTGTTTCGACTACCGCTCCATTCGGTATCTGAGACATCTGTCCCCGGTTTGGCAGATTGACATTTGAAATAACCGGTCCTAATCCCAGAATCGCCTTCATCAGGTCAATCAGTTCCTCATCGCTCTTCTTCGGTGTTGCAGGCATCTTTCCGGCCGCTATCGCTTCAGACTCTGCGATTTTCCTCTTTTGATCATCCATCCGGTATTCCACTTCCGTCAGATGATACAGCCATCGTTCCGGATCAGACTGATCTTTCAGATACCAGCTGTTATTCAGAAATTCCACCAGATGCCGGTCACCTGCCGCTCCAAGGGCGCCAAATCTTCTGTAAAGGTCCATTTTGACCTTGTTTCCATAAAGGAACGGATCCGGTCCGCGGAAAGCCTGCGGATCTCCTTCCCGTTCGCAATAGCCGGACTCATAGAAACGGGCACAGAATACTGGAAGCAGCGCCATTACATCCGTTGTGCCGTATTTTGCCTCAGTGATCCAGGTAAAATGATTGATTCCACTTGCATCAATCACCAGTTCTTTTCTGGAAGGGCGCTGGATTCCAAGAATCTCTTTCAGAACGCAGCAGAGAAACTCTTCCGCGTGAAATACTTCATGACAGCATCCGAACGCCTTGATCTTTGGAAACACCTCATACAGGGTTTTGCAGCAGATCGTCATCGGATTCGTCAGATTGATGACCCACGCATCCGGACAGTACTGCCGGATCGCCTTTGCAAACCCCTCATAGATTGGGACGGTCCGCATCGCCCGCAAGACACCCCCGGGTCCAACCGTATCACCGACTGCCTGGAATATCCCGTATTTTTCCGGAGTGTGAACATCGGATGCCATCTCTGTCAATGTTCCCGGAAGAATCGAAATCGCAACAAAATCCGCACCTGTCAGCGCTTCCTCTACGGAATCCGCTACAACATAGTTCCATTTCGACAGCGTTTCCGGCTGTTCGTTGATCCGCAGCCCGATTTTTTGATTCCGTATCGCGGAATCCTTATCGATATCATACAGTGCAATCTCTCCGGTCAGGTCCGCCGTGAGCGCAAGGTCATTCATAAACACCCTTGCCCAGGCTTTTGATCCTCCCCCGATATATGCCAGTTTGATCTTTTTCAAAATCATGTCCCCTTCCGTTTTTCAGCAGCTCTATGGACAAAACGGATATTATCTGTTAAAATCCAAGAAAGGTCATAAGAGGAGTAACATTCTATGAACGAAATCGTTTATGTCGGAAAGCATTCCATTACTTTCAATGTCCCTCATCATGAGCACAATTCCTGGGAATTGATTTATTGCACGAATGAAGGCGGGAAGCTGATCTTCGATGATCTGGAACTTCCTTATACTTCAGGAGATGTTGTTGTAATCCCTCCGAATACTCCCCATTCCAACACCAGTATCAAAGGATTCACCAACATCCATATTAATCTTGACGATACCATCCTGACGTATAAGCAGCCGATCCTTGTACACGATGACAGCTATAATTCGCTTCTGAACGCTTTTTCAGGTGCTTTCTTCCAGTACTATGAAAACGCTGATCACCGTCAGGCAATTCTGTCCGCATACGGAAGCCTGATTGTTGCTTATATCCTCTCCTACCAGAATACATCTTCTTTCAGCAAAGTCGTTCAGGAAATCGAAAATGACATTCTGCGTAATTTTTCCGATCCGAACTATATGCTGGACAGTTTTATCCGGTCTCTTCCCTACAGTTATGACTATCTCAGGAAACTGTTTCAAAAAGAACTTGGTATGACTCCCCACCAGTTTCTGAGTGACAAGCGTCTGCAGACGGCTGCCAACATGCTTTGTTCCGAATACAATGACGGAAACATTTCCGAAATCGCGTATCAATGCGGATACCGGGAACCTTTGTATTTCTCCAGAATGTTCAAGAAAAAATACGGTGTTTCCCCCAGTGTCTATTTCAGCATGAAACGTTCGGCTCCAAAGGAATATCCCAATAACTCCGACAGTCAGAAGATCATGCTGGAGGATTCAGCCGAATAATTTCCGTATAGCACATCACAAACGGCGCGACGCCTTTCGCGTCGTTTTTTACTACAGGCTCGGAAATATAGTATTCAAACGTTCCGTCACGTCTTGTATTGTTCGCAGGTCCCAGCCCTGCGACAAGACAGATCCCGTTCAGTCCGATGGAATCCCCTTCCTCGGTCAGCTGTGTTCGCACGATTCCATCAAACGTTTTTTTGCCAAGTTCCGCAAATCTTTGATCGAGCACCCCAAGCCTGGCTCCTTTCAGCATTGCGTAAGCAATCATAGAGCTTCCGCTCGTTTCGAGATAATTCCCCTCCCGGTTGACTGCGTCTACGACCTGGTAATACATCCCTGTATCCGGATCCGAATACTGTCTGATTCCTTCCATCAACTCCGAAAAGACAGCGCACAGTCTTGCTCTATCCTCCGATTCCGGAATGATCTCGATCAGGTCCGCCAGCGCGGTAGAAAACCATCCGATTGCCCTAAGCCAGAAGTTCCTGGAGCAGCCGGTTTTCGGATCTGCCCAGAAAACAGTCCGGGAAGCGTCGTATCCGTGATAATATAGCCTTTTCTCACAATCGAACATATGCTCTCTGACAAGTTCGATCTGCCGGACAATATCCGAAACGTCTCCATTCCCAAGCTGAGTTGCATATAATGCGCGGAAAGGCTGAGCCATATAAATTCCATCCAGCCAGACCTGATCCGGATAGATCAGTTTATGCCAGAAATTGCCTTCCTTCGTTCTTGGCTGCAAATCCAGCTGTTTCTTTAATGACTCAATTGCAAGCCTGAATTTCTCTTTCCCGGTCTGTTTATAAACCGGAAAAAGAACGCGTCCTTCATTGATGTCATCCAGATTATATTTCTCTTGCTGATAAGTCCGGATCGATCCGTCCTCATTGACAAAATCATTCACAAATCGCTCGGTAAACTCATAGTACACGGGATCGCCTGTAATCTCGCTCATTGTAACGAGCGCGTTCAGCATGCATCCGTCAATATAGTTCCAGACGGCCGGTTTTCCTTCCCGAACCCTTTCCATATTCCAGGCGGTAGCCTTGCTGGATGATTCTGCAATCAGCTTCCGGATATATCTGTCAATCTTTTCGTACATCCTATTCCTCCGTCAGATCCGTGACCTCGAGATCATCACAATGGTCCGTAACAACAGGATCCCCGATTGCGTTCTGAATCATAACATGATTCAGACGAATCTTCTTTACATTATCCAGATAGAATCCAAGCCGGCAGCGTTTCTTCGCAAAATTCTGCATTGCAGGGACACCTTCCTTCGCTTCCGGATCAAAGGTAACACGGATATTTTCAAAGGTTACAGAATCAATCGGCATCTCCGGAAGACCGTCAATATAACAGGCTGCAACCTGTGAATTTTCACAATCCATATTCGTGAACCTGAAATCTCCCAAATGCGGGGTTCTGTCATCCACAGGCAGGTGTTCTCTGGACCATACATATTCTGTGTACCGATCCGGATCGCAGCAGTTGTACCACATGTTAATGACAATTGGTGTCAGAACAGATTCCATACGGATGTTATCAAAGACGACGTCCGTAATATTACTGTCTTTTCCTCTTCCCCTTCTGGTTTTGATCCGAAGGCCTCTGTCGGTCTTTTTGAAGAAGCATTGCCGGACATCCAGATTCCGAATGCCCATAGCGGATTCACTTCCGAGCGTTACGGCTCCGTGCCCGTCTTCCATCAGGCAGTTCCGGACCGTATGATCCGATGCCGGCCATGAGAATCTCCTGGCCAGTTCGATCTTTCCCGACTTGATTGCAATACAGTCATCTCCTACACTGAGCCTGCACCCAATGATATTGACACCTGCGCATGCCTCCGGATCGATTGCATCCGTATTGGGGCTGTCCTTCGGTGCTTTTACCGAAACATTCAGAATGGAAACATTTCTGCAATGGAACGGATGCAGATTCCACGCAGGTGAATTGCACCCGGTAAATCCGTGAAGAATGATGTCGGAGCAGTTTACAAATGAAAGCAGTCTCGGTCTGGATGGCTCGAATGTACGCCATGCCGTCCAGAAGTCGGTGTTCTGAGCATTTCCGTCGATGATCCCTTCTCCTGTGATACAGATATCGGATGCATTAACAGCCGTGATCAGTGACTTATAGGAATCGTGAGATACGCCTTCGAATGCGCTGTAAATCTTTGATTCACCGGTCTGGTCATCAACGACTTCTCCCGGAATAACAGGATAACGGCTCCTGTCTGCCCATCCCCTTAATACCGCTCCTTTTTTCAATTCCAGAGTGATATGGCTCTTCAGTGAAAGAGGGCGTGTCATATAAACACCGGACTCAAAGATGAGTTTTCCATTCTCAGGAAGAAAATCGATGGCCATCTGAATCGAATCTGTATCATCCGTGATTCCGTCGCCCTTGGCGCCGAAGCGCAAAACACTGCAGGCGAACGTTTCTTTTTGTGTGGTGAACTGCAGGCTTTCCGTAAAACTTGCCTCGATGCCCTTTACTTCAACATGATACTCCTGATCGGGGATCAAATCGTAAAGGGAAAAAACGTTGGTATTATTTTCAAACAGGAAGGTATCGTTCGCAAAGACTTTGTAAGTCCCGGAAGCATAGTATGGAAGATCATTCACCAATTCCAAACAAGCTGATGAAGATCCACAGTAGAGCAGACGAATCATGCATCCTTCCCCTTTCTTTCAGATTTTGCAGTACCTGCCTTCGCTTCGGAGATGATGCGTTTGAGCAAGTGCTTCATGGAAATCAGACCCATGTCGATTCCCATATAGAACAGACCGAACAAGATAGGCTCTACGCCCAGTGCAACGGTATCTTTCTCCCCCGTGATTGACAAAACCACGATGTTGATCACGTTGTATAATGTCGCGACTAAAAACAGAACTACAAACGCATACAGGATATTCCAGAAAAAACTCGGAAGACCTTTCTGCGGAATCATCATCCAGCGATCGTTTGCTCCTTCTGTTTCGGCAAAATGGCGGAAGATCGTATTGACCATCAGATCTGTGACCATTCCGAGCGCAATCGCCGTGATCACAAACAGATCAAGCTGGTCAGCGACATAACCGCCGAGTCCCCACATAAAGAAGAAACAAACCGCTCCGTAAAACCACGCTTTCAGAAGTATGGCTTTCAGCCACATCGGAAGCTTCAGTTTATGTTTGGAGCGGTATTTATCCAGCTCCTCTTCCGAAACGACCGGGGAATTGGAAATATCCGCATTCACCAGATCATCTACAGCTTTGGTGTGGAGCTTATAATAGTCGGATGCTGCGCGGGCATCCGGATTGTTCTGTTTGGTTTTTGTCTTTCTCTTTAAAGCCATTCCCTAATCACTTAAGGGAGGGGAATCAATCCTCTCCCGAAATATCGATCGTATCCAGTTTTCCGTTGTCTTCCACTTCGATCGAAGTCTTGATCTTTTTCAGCAGCTTGCCGTATACCGGGAGCAGCGCAACCAGCGCAATCGATACGCCTAGCATGATGATATGATCATTCAGCATATTATAGGCAAGACCGATGTAAACCGTGCTCTTGTTGATCACAATGGGATTATCCGGTCTGGTTAGAGCTCTTGTGACAGCATTCATATAGAATACATCGCAGAAAATGATAGCTCCAAGCATGAGGAACATCAGAACAAGCATCGGGATGTTCACTTTTTTGCGATGAGGGAATGCGTTCAGGAAGCATACAAAAGACAACAGTGAAAACAGCATTGTCACAAAACCGCAAAGTCCCATTCCGGCACCCTGAATTTTGGCTGTTGTATCTGATACATGCATCAGGTTCAATGAATAATACAGAAATGAAATGCCCAGCATGATCATCGGGATGATATGCGGACGCCGTTTCAGCGCAACGATAATCTTGCGAAAAAACTCTTTAATAGCGGCCAGAAACTTTTTCATAACTCATTTCTCCCCTCTGATCGCATTCGTTGTTTCGGGATCAAAGAAATGTTTCTTAACGAATGAAACGTTGACAAAATCGCCAGGTTTATAATCGCTCCATCCGCGGAATTTGCAGGTAATCTTTGCTTCGACTTCTTTTGAATTTCCAAGGTGACCATGAACCAGTGTATTCATACCCAGATTCTCATTTGAGAACACCTTGACAGGAATGGTTCCTCCCTCAACAATATCTTCGGGACGAACGCCAAGAACAATCTCCTTGCCCGAATAATCAGACAGAATTGCCTGCTCTTCCGGTGTAATAGGCACATTCAGATTTGTTCCGACCAGTTCATTTCCCTGCACATGTACCTTGAAGAAGTTCATCGGCGGAAGTCCGATGAAGCTCGCAACAAACAGGTTCGCCGGCGTATCATATAACTCCAGCGGAGTTCCTACCTGCTGGACATAGCCCATTGACATACAAACGATCCGATCCGCAAGTGTCAGAGCTTCTGTCTGATCATGCGTTACATACAGCATTGTAGCATTCAGTCTCTTATGCAAAAGCAGAATTTCACGTCTTGTCGCTCCGCGAAGTTTGGCGTCCAGGTTGGAAAGCGGTTCATCGAACAGGAAGACCTTCGGATTTCTGACAATCGATCTGCCCATCGCAACACGCTGTCTCTGACCGCCGGAAAGCTGTCCAGGCTTTTTATTGAGCTGTTCCGTCAGTCCCAGTATTTCTGCTGCCGCAAGAACTTTTTTATGAATTACATTCGGATTCTCTTTTCTGAGGGTCAGAGAAAATGCCATGTTCTCATAAATCGTCATATGACCATACAGCGCGTAGTTCTGGAACACCATGGCCATGTCTCTGTCTTTTGCAGGTGTCTGTGTGATGTCTTTCCCGTCCAGGAACAGTTTTCCTGCTGAAATATCCTCCAGTCCCGCAATCATTCGCAGCGTTGTGGATTTTCCGCATCCGGACGGTCCTACCAGAACGATCAGCTCGCCGTCCTTAACATCCAGATTGAAATCAAATACGGCCTGAACCTTATTGTCATAGATCTTATCAATATGCTGTAAGCTTAACGTTGCCATACCGTACCTCCCTTATGCCGCTTTGGTTGTGCCCATGCTGGCGATGTGTGCGCTCAGAGCACGGCTCTTAATGATTCCTACGATACCGGCAGTAATGCAGCAGGCAGCCGAGATGCACAAGTAGATGACAACCCGGATAAACTGCGGAGTCTGCATGACGATGGTCTCCTGCTGATTAATCGTAACTGTTGCCGTATGGGCGCTGAGCGGCAGAATAAAGATCCTGACAATCTGCAGGGCGCCAATGACCAGAAGTGCGTATGCATAACCGATCTTATAGCCCTTTACGCCTTCCGAGGAAAGGAATGCCACGAGCATAAACAGAAGGTTATAGAGGATCGATGCTCCGATAATGATGTTGTAATAATAGGAACCGACATCCGATTTATAGATACTGACGAAATAGAACACATCCGCGATTATGGCAAGCAGTGCCAGACTGGAGGACAGCGTGTTTTTCGTAAACCGCATCCTGTCCCGACGGATTACCTGGTCTTCATTCATACTCATGCCGCAACTTCCTTTCCAGCTTCAATGAGCTTCTGTTCTTCTTTCATCAGGCAAATCTTCCAAATCATGTTTGCGATCAAAAGGCCCGTAATAATCAGCGATATGGCAAATACCGCATAATGGATGTCGAACCAGAATGTTGAATCGACATATGCCGTCTTCCACATATCGGCGTGTTTCCGCAGAGCTTCGAAATCGACCTGCGTCACGAAGAAAGATTTATAGGCCTCAATCCAGGTGTGCGCCCAGATTGCCATTGCAATGTTGGCAGCTGAATACAACCCGATTGCAACATAATTGCCGATATAGTATTTTCTGCGGGAATGGGTCTGCGTAATAAACAGCAGGCAACCAAGCAATATCAGCACGATGGAGTATTTCAATAAATCTTGATTAAAGTCCTGCATGTAATAATATATCCTGGAACCGGGTACATCCGTCTCCGATAAATCATTTGGATTCATCATTGTTGAATACATAGCATCATATAAATCCGTCATGATGCCCAATGCATAAACAAAGATGATCGCGCATGCAATAATTGCAGCAATGCAAATCAGTTTTTGCAGTTTCAATTGCTTTTTATACATATTCTACTCCCCCGTCATGCCCGGTAGTCCCGAGTTTCCGGGGGGATCGGGATATCCGATCCCCTCCGGTCTGAATTAATACAGTTAAGATAGATACGGTTGATTATTTGCTCATGGCTTCATAGTAAGCCTGAATACGATTCCATGCGCTCTGCTTCAGAGCCAGATACTGCGCACCGCCCATGGTGTTTGCAATGTAGTTTGCGCTCTCTTCTGCGCTGCCCATGCCTTCAACTGCATAGCCTTTTACGATCTGGTCAACAAGAATGTTCTCGCCGCCCTTTGCAGCACTGAACTTCGTTGTGAGATCGGTATAGGTCTTGATCTGGTCATTCTCAACGGTTGTATTCGGAAGGACCGTCGGAACCGAAGTGTACCAGCGGTTCTCCGTCAGAGCCAGTTCCGGATGATGGATCGTTCCGAGCGCGATTGCAACGGAAATATGACCTGCGCCCTCTTTACCGGCTGCCGATGTGCACTGATATTCAAATGCCTGGCTCTTGACGAAGGACAATGTGGATCCGAGGTAATAACGTGCATAGTTGGTGTAGTTGCCCTTGCCTTTTGCCCAGAGTTCAGCATAGGTCGCATCCGAAATCACAGGCATTTCTTTTCCGTTGAATACGAATGTCTCGTAGCTGCCGTCTGCTTTGGTCTTGATGAAGGAATCCGGACCATAGGACATGAGGATCTGGCCTTTCTCACTGTAAGCATAATCGATCAGCTTCAGAGCTGCATACAGTTTGTTCTCATCTGTTGCAACGCCGGCCTTGGAGATGCCCCATCCATCCGTCTTAACCGAACGCCAGGATTCCGTAAAGCGCATGTAGACGCCATTCGGATCTGTGCCGTCAAACCAACGGGCGACTGGAACCATAACTGCCATGTACTTTTCGCCTTCCTGCAGCTTCGTTTCATTGTAAACGGTCTGAGTCTGGTTGTAGTCATAGTGCATGAATCCAAGATCGTTCTCAAGATAGGTCTCGGTCTTTTCCGTTGACATATCGACAAATGCTTTGGAGATCAGACCTTCCTGAATCAAAGCGTTCATGTTCTCAAGTGCTTTGAAAGTATCCGCTTCCTGACGTGCATCGTGGAGATTTCCATCATTTCCTACATAGAGGAAATCCTGACGGGACTCAAGGCCACGTACACCGAACAGCGTTCCGGCAAAGCGGAACATATCAACACGGCGCTGGTTGTTGTCGTCTTCACGGGTGAACAGACCCTGGATCGTATCAGTTCCGTTCAAAGTCTGCGGGTTGGCAACGACGCAGCGGAGCAGTGCTACCAGTTCGTCTGCATCCCATGCAGCATTCTGGCCGATGAACAGGTTTGCACGTTCTGTTCCATAGTATCCGTTGTAGGTCTTGTCAATGTACTCACGGAGCATGTTGACTGCGGTAACACCGTCAATCGAACCTGCTTCATTCATCTTGGCAACAATGTTGCCATAAGCATCATAGTCTTTTGCAATCTTTTCTACAGCGGTACCATCCAGATTGACCACATCAACATCAATCTTGCCGGAAGTCGGCATATAGGGCTGGTAGACCGGAGCAGCTGTCTTGTTGGAAGCCTCTGCGGAGAATTCACCTTCGCCATTCAGAAGTCTTGCAACAAAGTCAACACGCATCAGAGGCATACGCTCGATATCGTTGACACCGTCGAAATACGGAGAGAAGTAGATTGCGCCGGTGCTCGTGTTTCCGGTGATGGAAAGACGAACGATCGGGTTTGATTCAAGATACGCCTTGAAGTTCGGCATCAGATCGAGATACTCTGCGATGTTGACAACAGAGCCTGCCTCGCCGTACTCGCTCAGCTGAGAAGCGGTTCCGCTCACCATGTCAACTTCGTTCATTCTCTCTTTCCAGTATTCGAACTCTTTGTTTGCGCTGTTGCCCTGATACTGGTTCTCAAACTTAACGCCGAGAATGTTCTCCAGCTCGACCCAGGTCGGCTTCAGATCGCCAGCGTTGTAGTTCTTTCCGTCAGCCAGCGTGATGCCTTCACCCGCTGTTTCCGCATCAAAGAACAGGCCGGTTTTGGTGTTGTTGTAACCCGTTGCCATACGGAGTACAGTGCCCTCTGCATAGGTCAGTTCGGGCTGTGCCTCAGGCTGCGTCTCTGTTGCAGCAGGCTGAGTTGTATCCGTTTTTGTTTCCGTCTTATTGTCTGTCTTTGTTTCAGCCGGTTTTGCTGTTGCAGCAGGCTGAGTGTACTCTGTTACATCGATCTTTGTGCAGCCTACAACTGCCAACATCATGACAACTGCGAGGAGCATTGCGAGCAATGTTTTGAAGCTTTTCATAATTTCCTCCTTGTGAAAATGCCTTTTCTATGTGAACCGCCGGGATTCATCCGGCAGTAAACATCTTATTCTTTCACGCCGCCGACATTAACGCCTTTGGCAAAATATTTCTGAATGAACGGATAAATAATCAGAATCGGTACGATTGAGCAGACGATCAGAGCGTAAATGACGGAGTCAGACGCATAGATTTCATTCCATCCTGTCATACGGTCAGGGTCCGTGAATTCTTCCAGCTTCAAACGAATGAAAACCTGCAGAGGATGCTCGTTCGCGTTTGACATCATCTGTCTTGCCCAGAAGTATCCGTTCCAGCGGGAGATTGCGAAGAACAATGCAACCGTTGCGATCGTGGATTTGCTCATCGGGATATAGACCTTTGTCAGAACCTGGAACTCAGAAGCTCCGTCTACAATCGCCGCCTCTTCGATCTCGGAAGGAACTCCTTCAAAAGCGTTTCTCAAAAGAATGATGTTCATGGCTGCCATACCCATTGCAATAACGACCAGCCACTTATCGTCCATGATTCCAACTGAGTTGAATACCGCTTTTGTCTGCAGGTAATTCAGGTACTGCGGTACAAGACCTGCGGAGAACCACATCGTAAATACGAGGAAGAAGTTGAAGAAACGCCGGAAAAGAAGTCTCTTCTTGGAAAGCGCGTAACCGCCTAAAATCGCAACGAACAGCGACCATACCGTTCCATAGAATGTCAGGAACAATGTATTGGAATAAGCATTCCAGAACATGTTGTCGTTGAACATCCGCTTGAAGGCCTCAAACTGGACGTCTTTCGGGAACAGGATGATTCTTCCGTATTCTACCGCCGCGCGTCCGCTGATTGCCGCAGAGATCGCGTAAAGGAACGGATACAGGCAGCAGAGCGAGAATACCAGCAGAAGCGTGTAACTGATGATTTTAAAGATCAGTTCGGAAATCTCAAGTTTACGTTTCATATGGGATCCTCCTTAGTACAGCGAGACATCGGACGCCTTGCGCGCAATCGTATTCGCGCTGATAACAAGGAACATTCCAATGACGTTGTTCATCATTTCAGCAGCAGATGCAATTCCTTTTGCAGCACCTTCCAGGCCGTAACGGTTTGCAAAGGTCGAAACAACGTCTGCTGTGACATAGGTGTTCGGATTGTAGAGAAGCAGGACTTTTTCATAGCCGATATTCAGCAGGGAACCGATTCTGGTTATCAGCATGATGACGATGGTAGACAGGATACTCGGAAGGACAACATAACGCATCTGCGCCATCTTTCCGGCACCATCGATCTGCGCCGCTTCGTAGCTGGTGGGAGAGATTGCGATGATCGCGGCAAAATAAACAATACTGTCATAGCCCGCACCTTCCCAGATACCGCTGATCTGATAGATCGCGCGGAAGAAGTTTGGATTGTTCAGAAGACCCGCGTTTGCGATATCTCTTGATATCAGTCCGATTGATGCCAGCGCCTGAGAAACAATACCCATACCGGTTGTCAGAGATCCCTGCTTGACAAGCATCGTGACCAGAGAAGTCATAACAACCGTGGACATGAACTTCGGCAGATAAGTCAGAACCTGGCACGTACTTCTGACGAGGTTGGATTTGATCTCATTGAAGAACAGTGCAAGGATGATCGGCATCGGGAATCCGAAGCACAATCCGTAGAAGCTCAGGAGGAATGTGTTCCTGAATGCACGCCAGAACTCGGTGGAAAGTCCGTCTCCACCGACCAGCAACCGTTTGAAATAGGAAAATCCCGAGAACAGCTGTTCCGATACCGGCTTTACCTGGTCCGACACTTTGAAGCTGCCAAGCAGTTCATACATCGGGAAGTAACGCCAGAACAGGAATACCAGCAACATCGGGATCAGCATGATATACAGGCGCCAGTCCTTCAATATTGTCAGACCGACGTTGCGCCAATAATGCTTCTCGACATCATCCCGGACTTTTTGTTCCGGGTTCTCTCGATAAGCTTTCGTAGCCTCGTCATAAACGAGAAAATCTGCTGCTTTTCTTTCCATTAATACGTCCCCTTATCTTTCTCTGTCTCGCTTTGTATCCGAATCAGATAATGTCTTTGATCCTCAAAAATCCCATCCAGTCTTCTCGCGATCCAAATGATCACTACCGTGAACAGATCCGAGATGATATCCGTTGTGAAAAACGCCAACCCTGTTGAAAGCGGAAACCGAAGTGCTGTTGCCACGATACACCGCCCGAACTGCATCAAAAGCTGTACTAGAAGCGCAAACGCAACGCTTTTGATACCATCCTTCCGAACCTCTTCCTTTCCCCATGCTTTCAGCAAGAACATCGCCAGAAGGGCGAACAGATTCCCGATTCCGTAAATCAGGTAATGCTGAAACGTCTCGTTAGACAGCACACAGTACGTGATTCCGCCGATTACGGCATGGATCGCAGCGTACAACCCCCATCGCATCATAACGATTGCCGTGATGGAGGCAACCAGCAGAACGGAATACGGCTCCGCGGGAAACAGTTTTGTTGCCGCCGTATGGAGGATGCTTTCAAAAAAAATCAGAATGATGCAGAAAAGTGTCAGATCGATTGCGCGATATTCTCCAAACGTTCTCTGCCTGCTCATCCGTCATCCTCTTTCCAGGTCTTCATCCGCTATAATGAGCAAGCCTGACAGTGTGCTGTCAATATTCTTACCCACTATCCCTTATTTTACTTATATTTTATTATTCAATTACCAAGATTGTACATTGCAAAAAAAAGCTGCTGCCTGCACAAAACGGATATTTCTGTTTTAATTATATATACTTTTCAGGTCTTCTTTTTTCTTCTTTCCATCCGGTCTGTTCGATGTTATACTAACAATATTCAGATCTAGGAGTATTTAATATGAGTGAATGGCACATCGGTCCGAATGAAAACCTTCAGGATGTTTTTGATCTTGCGCCAGCCGGAACTACGATTCACCTTCATCGTGGAATCTACCGGCAGAAAATCTGCATCAGAACACCCGGCTTGAAAATCATCGGCGATTCACCCGATCATACCGTCATTGTCAATGGCGATTACGCAAGAAATCTGGATTCGGTCAACCGTCTTTTCAATACTTTCCGCACTTATACCGTAGCTGTAGCGGCTGACGGGGTTCAGTTTTCAAATCTGACAATTTCAAACGATGCCGGCTCTCCGGAAGTGAAAGGTCAGCAAATCGCTCTTTCGGTGTACGGAAATGATTTTATCATGCGTAACTGCAAGCTCATTTCAACGCAGGATACCTTGTTTCTGGGCCCGCTGCCGCCTGATCTGATCATCCGTTACCGTGACCTTCTTTCGCCCTTTCTCCGTTCCCCGAATCCTTTGTCATCCCTTTTTGAAAACACTTTGATCGAAGGCTCTGTAGATTTCATTTTCGGATGTGGAGATGCTTCTTTTTCCAATTGCGAGATGCGTTCCGTTGCCCAGATTGGCTCCAGAGGATATGTCGCAGCTCCGTCGCATTCGGAAGACGACCGCTTCGGATTTGTCTTTTCCGGATGCCGTTTTACAGCTGATTCCGATGTTCCCGCTCATTCGGTTTTTCTGGCCCGTCCCTGGCGAGATTACGGAAAAGCGGTCTTTACTTCCTGCCAATACGGGAATCATATTCATCCGCTCGGTTTCGACCCATGGGGAAGCACCAGCCGGTATGAAACCGCACGATTCTATGAAAGCCCGATGCCAGACGGCAGAGTAACCTGGGCGCGAAAACTCTAGAAACAGAATACGGAGCCGTTTTCCGGCTCCGTTCTTGTTACGCTTTATCATATTCATCCAGAATGAACTGTCTTGACGCGGCAACATTGTGATCGTTCGTATCTTCCAGTGTCGCCATCACATAAGGTTTTCTGGCTTTCAGGAAGGAAAGAATCTCTCTGTAATTCATTTCGCCCGTCCCTGCAGCCACACTGATCAGTTTTCCGTCTCCCCGGATATAATCCTTAATATGAACCATCGCGATCCGGTCACACAGGATGTCCATCGCGTGTCCGATGACCGTTTCTTTCTGATCGACATTCTCCACCGACAGCAGATTTACCGGATCGAAAATGATCCGGAGGTTGTGGCTCTTCACTGCGTCCAGAACTTCCTTCGCCCGGTCCGCATTCCAGACAATATGATTCCAGACCGGCTCGATCGCCAAAGTTACGCCGTACTGCTCCGCGCATTCCACAACGGGAACAAGATTCCGGATAAACGTATCCAGAGCTTCCCTTCCGTGGCAAGCAGGCTCGTATTTATACGCCGCGTTCGGCGCTCCGGTTTCCGTGCCGACCATACACGCTCCGGAGAGGGCGGCAACCCGTATGTTCGCATAATAGCGGGACTGAATCTCGGCGAGTTTTTCAGGATCCGGATGAGCCAGATTGAGATAGCACCCGAGAACGGCAACATCCAGATTGTTGGACGCGAACACTCTTTTGATACGCATTGCGAGACCTTCGGTCATGGCCGCATCGTCAAACGTTACTCCTTTTATGACTTTCTGAAGCGCCAGATGGACGCAGGAAAACCCTTCTTCCTTTGCGGTTTTTGCCCGTTCCTCCAGCGTCTGATACTGTTCCGGGCGTGTTGTGTTCACATCGTGCAATCTGATTCCAATCTGAAGCATATATGTTCCCCCCGTCATTTGATTGATTTCTTCTAATTATTGATTCTATTCTTCAGCGCAGATAAAAGCAATTCCAGTAGATCGGTCCCCATACATTGATCAGCACGCAGACCAGAACAAGCGCGGTCTTATAAGAGCGCCAGCGTCCCTCGGTCAGTCCCATGCAGGCAAGCAGCATGATATACGGCAGAAAATCCATCGCGTATCGCATGCCGAACTGCGCGAACCCGTTCCCGTAGTTCATTACGAACGGGATGGCTGTCAGAACGGTTGTCCCGAGCAGCACCCATGTCATAGGATCTTTTCTTCTTGTATAGAGAGGAATACAGGCCGCATACATCAAAGGGGTGCAGAATGTCAGGGAAACACCCGCAAGTGTCGGGATGACAAATGGAGATTCAGCCTTGAACTCAGGCATCAGCAGGAAGATGGAATAGAGATTGTTTTTCGCATTTAAAATTGAAAGCGCTCCCCCGACCTTTGGAAAACTGGTATGAACGATCTCATAGAACACGTTCTGAAGTTCCAAAGCATCCATACTCGCTGCAGGCGTCTCAGGAATTCCCCTGCAGTAGTTCCAGGATTCCGCTGCATTTCTCTGAAGAAATTCCACAAAAGCGCGCTTTGTTTCCAGTGAAGAAAATGCTGTGTCCCAGTCTGTTCTTTGTGCGGCATCCAGGAAGGCCATCTGTTCCCTGCTCTCTGAAATGGACTCCTGCATGTAATAGTACAGCGGTTTGAATAGATCTTTCAGATGCGTCAGATCATAGCTTCTGTCCATGACCGTTCCGAACCTCGCATAGTTCATGCTCATATATAAACCGCCGAATACTGCTGCTCCGGCTGCAAACAGAAGGCCGCACCGAAGCCATCCTTCCCGCTTTTTCAGCAGGATATAAGCAACGAAAACGCCTGCTCCGAGCAAATTTCCAAGCCTGCAGCACACGCAGAGACCGAACGCCACACCGGCTGCGAAAAACCCCGCGCTTTCATTTTCCGCCTTCCTGTATGGAACGGATACAAGAAAAAGGGAAAGGAAAAGAAGCATCCAGGACGCTGCATGTCCTATAAACCAGGAGTGAGCAATCGAAGCGCAGAAACAATGAACCGTCCCGAACAGAACCAGCACCGTGCACCAGAATCTTTCTCTCGCATCTTTCCCTATGGAAAGGTTCTGAAGGATCCGGTAAAAAAGAACGGTGCTGAGCGCTCCGAGGGTCATCCCGACATAAGCGTAATTGATTGACTGTGCTCCGAATATCGCAGCTGCCGGAAGAAGCAGAATCGCGACTCCCGGAGCAAAATGCATGTAGGTCTTGCCTCCCAGGGAAAAGGATTCCAGATATCCAGGCAAATCCGGGGTATCCAGTCTTCCTTTCAGCAGGGCATCGGACAGATAGGAGTAATTGTTGTAAACAACAAATTCATGATTGTTCAGTAAAAACAAAGTGAGCCACGCATAAAGAAACAGGAACAGATCCAGTCTCCACCCTGTTTTCTCCGGTGCTTTATGCTTTTGAAACAGAAACAGGTCCGCCATCCACAGAAGAAGCAGAACAAAGGCGGCAGCTGCCATCTGATACCAGTACTGGTTCATGCGTGTTTTTCCTCGTGATATTCTTCTTCCGTATTCACTTCCCAGACCGCTGACCTCGGCACATCGCCTTTCACGGCTCTGACCGCCTCGATCGCTGTCAGCATGGAATGATCCATATTGTTATAGCGATGCTGCCCGTTCCTTCCGATACAGTACAGATTTTCAATCGAATTCAGATATTCTCTTACTGAAGAAAACCGATCATAAGTATCAAAGTACGCGGGATATGCTTTTTTCATCCGAAGTCTGACTGCATCCCTGACCGAGTCTGGTTCAATGACTTCCATCCGAATCAGTTCTTCTTCTGCAAGACGGATCATCTCTTCGTCTGTCATGGACCATAGGCTGTCGCCTTCACTGCAGAAATATTCCAGTCCGATCCACACCGTATGTTCCGGATCCTTTAAGAGGTAGGGAGACCAGTTGTTGAAGATCTGAATTCTTCCCATCTTCACATCCCGTTCCTGAACATAGATCCAGCAATCCGGGGCAATGTTCCCTAAGGTCTTTTTATCCGTCTTATTCTTCAGTTTCAACTTGTCAACAAGCAGACCGACCGTCATAAAGTCTCTGTACGGAAGTCCCGAGGCTATTTCCCGAATTTCAGCAGGAACGGATTCCCCCATTCCCGCAATCAGATCCTTCACCGGCATCGACGAGAAAAACAGATCCGCAAAATACTCTGAACCGTCTGTTGTACGGACAGAACGGACCGTTCCGTTTTCCGTCACGATCTCCGCTACCTCTTTTCCGTACTCTATGGAACCGCCCATTCGGACGATCTCCTCCGCCATGATCTCATACAACTGGCCAGGTCCGTATTTCGGATATGAAAACTGTTCAATCAGAGAAGTCTCCACCTCTCCCTTGTCTTTTATCCCAAATGCTTTTTTCACCATCTGTCCGATTGCTTTGGACAGAGAAAGACCTTTGATTCTCTGTGCTCCCCAGTCCGGTGCGATTTCAGAAGGATTCCTTCCCCAGAGTTTTTCATTGTACGACTCAAAAAACATCCTGTAGAGAGGTGTCCCGAACCGGTTGATCATAAAATCCTTAAGCGTTTTTTCATCACGCTTAAAAATCATCGAGAAAACATAACCGAATCCTGCCCGGACCGTATTGATGATTCCCATGTTTTTGATCGTATCCCATTTTAAAGAAATCGGATAATCAAAGAATCTGCGATTAAAATAGATGCGCGAGACCCGGTCACGGATCAGCATGACTCTGTCTGTGTTTTCCGGATCCGGTCCCGACTCTGTCAGAGGTTTTTCTCTTCCGAGAATTTTGTCGTCGATTGCAGGCGCACCCTGAAGCGGCATCAGTTCCTGCCAGAGTTCTTCGACCTCATGATTTTTAGTGAAAAACCTGTGGCCACCAAGGTCCATCCTGTTTCCGTTATGATTCACGGTACGTGAAATCCCTCCGGCCATATGATCCGCTTCCAGAATCAGCGGAATACAGTCAGTCTCTTTCAGCATTTTGTATGCAGCGGTCAGTCCTGCAGGCCCTGCCCCTATGATAACAGCGGTTTTCGGCATATCACTTATGATCCTTTCGGTCATAGATCAAAAACTTCCTTGCAAGATAATTCCAAAAAAGAACGATGATCGTCATGATTACTTTTGCAACCAGATAAACCTTTATCTCAAACGTTCCGATAGTCATCACGACGGTCGCCGATCCGTACAGCCTGTCCGTCGCCCATGCGCCGAGTTCCGTCAGCCCGAGGCCGATCACCCCGATAACAGCAAACAGAAAGAAGGCTTTGAAGTTATTTCCCTTTCCTCTCTGGGAATCCGCCGTGAACACAAACAGGTTCGAAAGAATAAAATTGACAATCAGTCCGGAAAGGAAGCTCAGCACATGCGCCGGATACACTGCATTCTCATTCAGCGGTGCAAACAGATATTCCGTTCCGACATACAACACAGCCCAGTCGACCAGAGTCGCAAGCGCCCCGACCAGACCATATCGAATCAGTTCCAACAAGTTTTTCTTCATAGCATTATTATATAATCAATCCTGCGTATCCGCAACGCACATCCTGTCTATATTCCAAGCGGAATGGAATACGGCCCAGGTAAGCAGCGATCTGAACACACCTTCCAATTTTGTATTATTATAGCAAATAATCACTCCGCTGTGTTTGTTTTTCTCTATCATTCATGCATATTTTGCAACTCGTTTGCAAATGCTCCCCCGTCGGTTGCGGAAAAAATCCTTTTCTCCCTTTCCGCAACTTTTACGAAAAAACCCAAAAAAAGCCTTATTTTTCTATAAAATCGTGCTTGACAAACCATTCATCCCCCCGTATAATATTCATGGTTTTAAGCAGAGGCACCCGCTTCTCACCTGCCGGCAATTGCGCCGCGTCACAGAATACAGAAGATGATTCATAGTGGGTGCGTTATGCGTCCACTATTTTTATTGGAGGTGTGTTTCCATCGCTACGCAAGAAATGCAGATCAATGAAGAGATCCGTGACCCGGAAGTTCGCGTAATCGACGAGAACGGACAGCAGCTTGGTATTATGGACGTTCGCGATGCGCAGCGTCTGGCTGATGAACGGGAACTCGATCTTGTAAAAGTGTCGTTCAATACGCCCCCTACCTGCAAGCTCATGAACTACAGCAAATATCGCTACGACATGATGAAGCGGGAAAAGGAGCAGAAGAAAAATCAGAAGACGATCGAGATCAAAGAGATCCGTCTTTCCGCTACGATTGACGTACACGATATGGAAGTCAAAGCAAAGCAGTGTGAAAAGTTCCTGCAGAGCGGAAACAAGGTGAAAGTTACGATCCGCTTCCGCGGCAGACAGATCACCAAAGGCGAAATGGGCGAAGACGTCATGTCGGCATTCTATGAGATGCTGAACGGCGTTGCGACCATGGAGCGCGCTCCCAAGCAAGAAGGCAGAAACATGTTTATGGTGTTAGCACCTAAGAACTGAAGAACATATTAGGAGGAATCAACCATGCCGAAGATCAAATCGCATCGCGGCGCTGCAAAACGGTTTAACCTGACCAAGTCCGGTAAAATCAAACGCGCCAAGGCTTACAAGAGCCACATTCTCACCAAGAAGAGCACCAAGAGACTCCGCGGTCTCCGTCAGACCGGCTACATTGCCGACTGCGAAGCAAAGAAAATCCGCGAGCTGATCCCGTATAAATAAGGAGGAATAGAACAATGGCAAGAATTAAAAGAGCTGTAAACGCTGTTAAGAAACGCCGCAAAGTCCTCCGCGCCGCTAAAGGTTATTGGGGAGCGAAGAGCAAGCAGTATCGTGCTGCATCCCAGCAGGTCATGAAGTCCATGGCTTATGCCTATGTCGGACGCAAGAACAAAAAGCGCGAATATCGCCGTCTGTGGATTGCCCGTATCAATGCAGGCGCCCGCCTCAACGGTATGTCCTACAGCCGTCTGATCAACGGTCTGAAACTGGCAAACGTCGATATTAACCGCAAAGTCCTTGCCGATCTGGCTATCACCGACGCGGGTGCTTTCGCAAAGCTCTGCGATATCGCGAAGGCCGCTCGCAACGACTAAACGTCATTCAAGAAGAACCGGTTTCCCCAGGGAAGCCGGTTTTTTCTATATGGAACTGGAAAAGCACTGCCTCTGTTCGGGGCAGTGCTTTGCAGTATTCTGAAACCTTATGATCAATAGTTTTCGGTATTGACCTCAAAGTAGCTCTGAGGATGAGCGCAGACCGGGCATACTTCCGGTGCCTTTGTGCCGACCACGATATGTCCGCAGTTGCGGCATTCCCAGATCTTCACTTCGCTCTTTTCGAAAACAGTCTTCATTTCCACATTGGCAAGCAGCGCGCGATAACGCTCTTCATGATGCTTTTCAATCGCTGCGACTCCGCGGAATTTTTCAGCCAGCTCATGGAAGCCTTCTTCATCAGCGGTCTTTGCGAATCCGTCATACATGTCGGTCCACTCAAAATTCTCACCTGCGGCTGCGGCTGCAAGGTTCTCCGCTGTTGTTCCGATTCCGTTAAGTTCCTTGAACCAGAGCTTTGCGTGTTCTTTTTCATTGTCCGCCGTCTTGAGGAACAGCGCTGCAATCTGTTCGTATCCTTCCTTCTTTGCTTTGGAAGCAAAATAGGTGTACTTGTTCCTGGCCTGTGATTCACCGGCAAACGCGGTCTGAAGGTTCTTCTCGGTCTGGGTTCCTACATAGGGGTTTGCTGGCTCTTCAATCTTTTCAAATTTCGAAGCGGGCTGTTTGCATTTCGGGCATTTGAAATCTTCGGGCAACGGGCCTTCATGAACATAGCCGCATACTGTGCATTTCCATTTTTCCATTGTTTCGTTTCCTCCTATTTGATTATCTTGGTTTGCTTAATGTGTATTTCTGTTACAGTTTTAGACTGATAATCTTCTTTCTTGTCATCTTCGTCTTCTTCGTCTTCGCCATCCGCCATATCATCCAGGATCTCTAAAAACTCATTAAAGACCTCGTCTAAAAGGATGTCGCTCTCAATCGGGCGGTACACTTCCCCGCCTTTTTCCTGTATGATCTCAAGGATCAGAACTTCATCATCGGAAACGCCTTCCACTTTTTCCATCGGAAGCAGCGCTGCATAGCGTTTTCCTTCATAGTCAAAAGTAGCGATCAGATCAAAATCGGATTCTTTTCCTTTTTCATCGATCAGGGTTACAATCGAATTATTTTCTTCCATACTTACTCCGTTCATAGGCCCGGATGACTGTCCATATATCCCTGCAAAATAATAACAGCCGCCAGCTTATCGATTACTTTTTTCTGTTTTCCTCTGGAAAGATCCGCATCCACCAATACACGCCTTGCGGTCATGGTTGTCAGACGTTCGTCGAAAAACACAATCTCGCCATCCCATTCCTTCCGGATTACATCGGCAAACTTTTGAACCTTTTCACCCTGCTCTCCGATGGTTCCGTTCATATTCATCGGGAGCCCCATCAGAAGCCTGCACGGTTTATACTGTTCCAGAAGCGTCACAATATACGCAGCGTCTTTACGGCTGCTTTCCGTTCTGTAATATGTCTCAAGTCCCTGCGCCGTAATTCCGAGCGCGTCAGAAACCGCGATCCCGATCCGGCGGTCGCCTACATCAAGCGCAAGTGTTCTCATTCGTGATGTTTGACATAGAAACGGACCAGCTCATCCAGCAGGTCGTCTCTCTCCATTCTTAAGACCAGATAACGCGCATTGTTATGACTCGTGATGTAAGTCGGGTCGCCGGAAAGAAGATATCCGACGATCTGATTGACCGGATCATATCCTTTTTCACGCATCGCCTGGTAGACGGTCATCAGAACATCCTCAGGGGTACGCACATCTTTTGAGATTCTGTACTTTCTGGTGGCATCCAAGTTGTTGTTTTCCATATTAATCCCTCCGAATTCAGTATAGCGCATTCTTTTTGTTTTTTCAAGCGTTGCAAAGCACTTTCCTCCGCCATAGAATCTCTGAACAGTGAATTCTATATTTAAAAAAACGAGACTGCCTTTTCAGCAGTCTCTGGACTCTTCTCGGATGATTACGGATTAGGAGTCGGTTCTGACGTTGGCTGTCCTGCTTCAGCAACCTTCTGGGCAAGCAGTTTTAAAGTCGACTGTCCGGCAACGCCATCCGATTTCAGGCTGTTTGCCTTCTGGAAGCGGCGAACCGCATCCACCGTAGCCTGGTCATAGCTGCCGGTTATCGATTTCAGATAACCGGTTGCAATCAGCTGTTGCTGAAGTTCTGTAACCAGTTCCCCGTCATACAGTTTCTTATCTGTATCTCCGCTCTTCATATAGAATGCCATGGCATCTGTTGCCAGCATCTTTTCATAGGTCTTTTCTCCGATATAACCATCCCACTCCTTGATGTTATCCGGGAAGTTCCGATACTGGAAACGCTTGACTGCGTTGACCGTCGCCTGGTCATAGAGCACATCGTTCGTTTCCGGCATCTTCATGTATCCGAGATCAACAAGCAATGTCCTGATAAACGGAATAATATCATTGGACGTATTCGGTTTGATCGTGTCAGACAATCTCGGGATCGGAGACTGCGGCGGATTGGTCGGTGTGGTTGCAGTCGTCGTCGGGATCTGCTCCGGTGTAGCTTCCGGTTCATCGGTAGGCTCCGTGGTTGCCACAATGTCGGCAGGCTGCTGTCTGTCGCTGGCCTTGCAGTTCTTCGGGATCACGACAAGCAGAATCACGATAACGGCGATGACTGCAACGAGCAGCCCCAGCATAATGCAACGGGTCAGAAGCGGCAATTTAAAGAAACGCCGGATTGCTTTCCTGAGTTTTTTCTTGAACGATTTTTTCTTGGGCTTCGGCTTCGGCGGTTCCGGCTCTTCCTCAGGTTCTTCGCTCAGCAGTTCTCCCTCATAGGAGTTGTCCGGCTCTTCTTCCACATAATCCAGGACATCCCCCTCGACTTCAGGAGAATCTTCAGCATCTAACAACTCTTCCGATTCAAGCTCGGGTTCGTTCGGATTCCATTTATCTTCCATGAGCTCCTCCTTGTTATCCATTGAACGGCGCAGAGTGTATAGCCGTCCACAATTCTAATTACTCTTCATTATAATAACATGAATTTTACATAAAAGAACCTATGTTATGTTAACAATATTCGAAAAAAATGTGAATAATAGCTGATTTTACTTATATTTTGTGATTTTTCAGTGTCCGCAGCGCAGTCTCGAATCCTTTTGTTCTTTTCTGATTCGATCGGTAGAAAACAGGAGTTCTCTCTGCACTTTTTCCGTTATACAGGTGAAATCATTCAAGAATTGTTATATAATAGAAAAAAAGCATGGAGGGTCGCTATGCAGATCGTGATTATGGAGCCGCTCGGAATCAGCGAAGAAAAGCTGCGTCTCTTAAAAGAACCTTTCGAAGCTCAAGGACATACTTTTAAAGAGTACGCGAAATCATCGGATGAATCGATTCTGATCTCCCAGGCAAAAGATGCCGATGTCATTATATTGGCCAACATGCCGTTGCCCCTTCGGGTTCTGGATGCCTGTGAGCATCTTCGTTATGTCAACGTTGCTTTCACGGGTGTCGATCACATTCCTGTGGCTGCTGCCAAAGCCCGTGGAATCCAGATCAGCAATGCCTCCGGTTATTCCACAGAAGCTGTTTCAGAACTTGGAGTCGGGCTTGCAATCGATCTGATGAGAAATGTTCCGAAAACCGAGCAGCGATGCAGAGCCGGTATGACGAAAGAAGGCTTGATCGGTTCTGAGCTGAAAGGAAAAACCGTTGGAATCGTAGGGCTTGGAAAAATCGGTTCCCGTTCCGCAGCGCTGTTTCATGCCTTCGGTTGCCGAATCCTTGCAACAAGCCGCACCTTGCATCCGGATGTGCCGGAATATATCTGGCAGGTCAGTCTGGAGAAACTGCTCTCTTTGTCCGACATTGTTCTTTTGCACTGTCCGCTGAACGATTCCACCAGGGGAATGATTGATTCAAATGCCCTGAAGCATATGAAGCCTTCATCCTATCTGATCAATCTGGCCCGCGGTCCCGTTGTCAATTCCAAGGATCTCACGGAAGCGCTGAATCGCGGTATCATAGCCGGAGCTGCTATCGATGTGTTTGATCAGGAGCCTCCTATTCCCGCTACTGAACCTCTCCTCTCTGCTCCCAACACAATCCTAACGCCTCACATTGCCTTTGCGACCAAAGAATCCATGGAACTCCGTGCAGAAATTGTTTTCGGAAATCTTCGCTGCTGGATGGAAGGATTTCCGATCAACCTGATCTAACAAGAGAGAATTCTTTTCATTTCGTTGAGATATAAAAGGATACCGGTTATAAATCCCGGTATCCTTTTCATATGCATCTTTGAATTGGTTACTGCATCAGTCTGCAGACCGCTTCGGAGAAGGCTGCAGGATCTTCAAGCGGAAGTCCTGCCATCAGTTTTGCCTGTGCAAAAATCAACTCCGCATATTCTTTCAGTTTTTCATCATCCAGTTCGGATAGTTTTTGGAACAGCGGATGTTCCGGATTCAGTTCTAGATGGAATGTCATTGGAACAGAATCCCCGTTTGGCATCGCACGGAGGACTTTATACATTTCAACAGACATACCTTCCTCACCGGTCAGACAAGCGACAGATGATTTCAGGCGGTCAGTCAAGCGAACCTCACCGACCTTATCGCCCAATACATTCTTGATTCTCTCCAGCAAGGCTTTATTTTCTGTTTTCTTTTCTTCCATAGCCTTTTTCTCATCATCGGAAGAAAGATCCAGCCCCGGATCGGAGACAGAAACAAACGGCTTGTCTGCATACTCCCGCATGATCCTCAGCGCGAACTCATCCACGTCATCCGTGAGGCAGAGAATATCGTATCCTTTTTCCGCCACGCGTTCCGTCTGCGGCATTTTCAGCACATGCTGCAGAGTATCTCCGGCGGCGTAATAGATGCTCTTCTGCTCTTCCGGCATAGCGTCCGCATATTCTTTCAGAGTGATTTCCTTTTCCAGTGAACGGGAATGGAACAGAAGAGTATCTTTCAGGAACTCTGCGTTCACGCCGTAATTATCATAGACTCCGAATTTGAGCGTTCTTCCGAAGGAGCGGAAGAATTCACCGTACTTGTCTCTTTCATCCTTGATCATCCGGAGCAGTTCCTGTTGAATTTTCTTCTTCAGGTTATTCGCGATTGCAGAAAGCTGCCGGTCATGCTGCAGCATTTCACGTGAAATATTCAAAGACAGATCAGGCGAATCGACCAAGCCCTTGATAAACCCGAAGTATTCCGGAAGCAGTTCTTCGCACTGTTCCATGATCATAACGCCGTTCGCATACAGTTTCAAACCGCGTTTGAATCCCTTGGTATTGAAGTCGTACGGAGGGTTCTTCGGGATAAAGAGCAGTGCCGTATAGGAAAGCATTCCTTCTGTACGGATATGCAGTACGCTGACGGGCTCGTCAAAGTCATAGAACGTATCCCGGTAGAACTGGTCATACTCCTCTTTTGTGATCTCATTCTTGTTTTTGTTCCAAAGAGGGACCATGCTGTTGAGGGTCTTGTCTTCATAAACCGTCTCATACTCATCTTCCGTTCCCTCTTTTTTCTCCTGACGGCCTACCTGCATTCTGATCGGATAGCGGATATAATCGCTGTATTTTTTGACCAGAGAAGTCAATCTGTACTCCTGCAGGAACTCGTCATAATTAGCTTCTTCCCCGTTATCTTTGAGATGCAGCACAATCTTGGTTCCGACCGGTTCATAATCGCAAGGACTGACCGTATATCCGTCCTCACCGGAGGATTCCCAGACTGCTGCCTCTTCTCCCTCCTTATGTGAATAAACGGTAACCTTATCCGCTACCATAAAAGCGGAATAAAAGCCGACGCCAAACTGTCCGATTACGCTGATATCTTCCGCTTTTTCCAGATTCTCAGCAAATGCGCGAGTTCCGCTCTTTGCAATCGTTCCGAGATTCTCCTCCAGTTCTTTTGCTGTCATTCCGCAGCCATTATCCGTAATGGTGAGTGTTCTCTGAGCTTCATTGGGCTCAAGGCGGATCTCATACTCATTGCGGTCCACTCCGGTATTGCCTTGCTGCATCGCAGCATAATAGCGCTTATCGATTGCATCGGATGCATTTGAGATCAATTCCCTTAAGAAAATCTCCCGATGCGTGTAAATGGAGTTGATCATCAGATCCAACAATCTTTTGGATTCGGTCTTAAACTGTTTCTTAGCCATATCTGTACCTTCTGTTATAAACATTTGGCACTCTCGTTTCCTGAGTGCTAAACACAGTGTAGCTCTTTTCCGTTCCGTTTGCAAGAGACCTGCACATGATTTTCCAATGTTGTCACAATCTCAAAACGAAAAGAGATCTCCTCCTGCATAGGTGCCGGATGAGATCTCCTTTGCAACATATTGCTAATGTTAAAAATCCGTCTCGAAGTGATCGAAGAACTTCTGCGTAGCAGGTTCCAAAAATCCTTCCCTGATTTCCTCTACGGACTTGGCGCCATATAGGACAGACTTTCCCTTTTTTGTTTTAATTTCAACAGTAAATCTTGAGCGCATCATCTCCGATTCCATGGAATAAGCTCCGTCTTTTTCCATTCCAAAGCCAACCATAAACGTGAATGGATAATATGTATACTTGGTTTTACCGTCTGTTAATGTAACTTTATGGATAACCCCGAAATAATTATCCTTTGCTCCATTGGAAGAAACAAGCAAAAAGTGGCCAGCTGTTTCAATTCCGCTTAATTCCGCGTTTCCGGCAAGTTCCTCCTGAAGATTGGTTTGCACCCATTCAGCAGTCTTTGCATCGATCTTTTCCATAACCGACTTCGGAATCCCATTAAGAGATGTTACATAACCGGGCAAGCCCTTGATGACAAATGTTCCTGTAAGCCTTTTCAGTCGGATTCCTGTTGCGGGTTCATACTCTTCCGCTTCTTTTACAGTTGAGAATTTCAAGGTTACGATATCGCCGTTGGACAAGCCTGAAAACCGATCCGTAACCATAGTCAGGTCCGGAAACAGCCCTTCCGGAGGATTATAGGAGAACAATGCAATTCCATCCGGTTCCCTGCCTGAATACTCTACCGTAATATACTCAAACGGATCGACCTCCGCAAGTGGAGCAAGACCGTCCACCGTATACTTCGCTGTTCTTCCGGTCACCCGGACTCCAGTCCTTTTCGTATAGGTTTCATCCGACTCGTCCACCGTGAGTAGCACTTCAGCTTCTATGATATCGCCGTTGGTAAGATGATCCTGCTTTGAAAATACATATGAAAAGCCGTAATTGTTGGAACTCTCTGCCTGAATCTTTCCATATCCGTCATATCCTTCAAAAGAAACCCTTAGCATAGAAAAAGGATCCACCGCTTCCGTTGCTTTCAGCCCGTTTACCGCTATGGAAAAGTTTTCATAGACCAGATCAATTCCATAATGTTGCTCCAGCATCGCGGCTTCTTCTTCCCAGTCCATCCAGACAATATCCACCTTATCGCCATTCTTCAGATTCTCTGTGTTTGACAGGTAGAACTGCCTTCCAATGATCTCCGTGATTTTTTCTGCTTCTGTCAATCGGTCTATTCCTTTTGCTGTCCGGATATTTCTCTCAAGATCAGCGCGCAGTTTTTCGCTGTTCATCTTCACATCGATCATCCCATATCCGTCATATCCGGTCGCCTCATCCGCTTCGATATAACTGTTCAAACTGATCAGTGCCGGCTCATCCGTTTTTGTCATAGGTTCCGAGCAAGCAAAAAGCAATGCCGAAACAATCAGGCATATCAAAATCGCAACGGATAGGCGTCCCCATGTTCCGTCTTGTTCTTTTCCCGCAAGGTGTTTTCGATTGTCTTTTGAATATCTGTTCATTCTGATGTTTTTATTCTTCTATGAGATCCTGCCGGTATCCGATCAAGTCCTTGATCACTTCCCCTGCCATAATCAACCCCATTACGGGCGGAACAAACGATGTGGATCCCGGAAGACTTCGCTTCATTGTTTGTTCCGATACTTCCGCTTTATGATTCTTAATCGGGGATTCCTTTGAGTAAACGGTCTTTACATTTCTGATTCCACGTTTTCTGCACTCTGTCCTGATGACCCGTGCAAGCGGATCAACAGATGTTTTTTCAATATCCGCTACTGTAAATGCAGTCGGATCGACCTTGTTTCCGGCTCCCATAGCGCAAATGATCGGAGTTCCGGCTTTTTTGCTAGCTTCGATCAGCGCGATCTTTGCCGCTACGGTATCAACCGCATCCACCACATAATCATAGGATGTGAAGTCAAATTCATTTGCATTTTCCGGCAGAAAAAAGACCGGATAAACCTCTACAGTGCACGCAGGATTGATAGAAAGAACGCGTTCCTTTGCGCATTCCACCTTACTCTTTCCAATTGTCGCTTCTGTCGCAATGATCTGCCTGTTCAGGTTTGTCAGGCAGACTTCATCGCTGTCAACCAGCACCAGTTTGCCGACCCCTCCCCGGGCAAGCGCCTCTACAACATATCCGCCTACTCCGCCGATTCCGAATACAGCGACCCGGCATTTTGAAAGCTTTTTCAATGCCTCCGCGCCGAAAATCAGCTCTGCTCTGGAAAACCGATTCAGCATTTTTCTCCCCCGATCAGCCGCCATTCGAATGTCCCTGCAGAAGAACGATTTGTCCATTCTATTCTTTCGATAAGCGGCTCTTTTAAGGTCAGTATATCATATACGGGGGGTTCTTGCAATTAATCCCTTCTCGTTTCTATGCATATAGATGTTCCGAAGCAATCACCTTTTCTACATGATATCCAGAAGTCATAACCCCCGATCAATTGTTTCTATGCAAAAAAGTTATGGAAAAAAGCCCTTTTTTGCACGTTTTCCCGCTTTTTAAAGGAGTTTTCGTTTTACCGCTTGCCTTTTCCATAAGATTTATTTATAATTAAATCGTAATATATAATTCTGATAGATGATGAAGAGGTGTCTGTCTTGAATTTCCAATACTATGTGAATTATATTGCCATTGTTGAAGAAGGCAGCCTGACTTCAGCTTCCAACAAGTTAGGTGTTGCCCAGCCTGCATTGAGCAACCAGATTAAAGCAATGGAGCAGGTGTACAACACCCGTTTATTTCATCGGGGCAGTGGCAGTCACCGGCTTGAACTGACAGAAACCGGCCGTATCCTATATGAGAAATCCAAAATCATGGTCGAGGCGGAAAACAGTGCAAAAAATGAAATTGCGAATCATGTAAACGGCACCCGTACCATACTGAAAATCGGTGTTCTGGATTCTCTGGACAGTCGCGGTCTGATGGCTCTGATTAATGAATATTCGGAGCAGTACCCTGAAACTGAAATTGTTCTGCGGGAAGCGTCTCTTGATGAACTGATCAAAATGATGGGAAGCGGTCTGATCGATGCTTCTTTCGTACGTGTGGCCGAGCTTCCGCAATATGAAGATCTGGATGTAATCTTCTCATTGCACGATTATCTAGTTGCCTGCTATCAGAAGGATGTTTTCTTTATCGGTAACAATAGCCCTTCCGTCACGATTTCCGAACTGGCCAAGTTCCCTCTTTGCGTTTCCGGCAAGAACCTTCCCCTGATGAGAACCGCGTTCCGCGAACAAGGTTCCATGTTTATGCCCCGTTTTGTCGGTCCCGACACCAATGCCTGCCTGCTTTGGGCGAAAGCCGGAAAAGGAGTTGCCCTTGTTCCTCTGCTCTCTATCCGGATGCATGGTTTTTCCGATCTTAAATATAAAGAAATCCAGGGGCGCGAATTTGATGCTGCCTCCTTCTCCATGATTGCTCACAAACGGCAGCATCGTTCTGAAACAATCAATAAGTTTCTTAATATATGTGCTGAGATGGGTAAATCTGCACATTTTCCCATCAGTCCGGAAGGTATATTTTCGGACAAGCAGTAACTCTCGGAGGTAATTTATCAACCATGAAAAAAACAACAGCCGTGATTCTTTCTTTGCTTCTCTGTTTAAGCAGCATGTTCGGCTGCGCTGCCAAGAAAGATCAATCACAACAGGAGGAAAACAACGTGAAGCAAAACCCCATTGCAACGATTACCATGAACGACGGCGGCGTCATGAAGCTGGAGCTTTATCCTGATATTGCTCCGAACACCGTCAAGAACTTTATTTCCCTCGCCAACAGCGAATTTTATGATGGAACCGTATTCCACCGCATTTATGCCGGATTCATGATTCAGGGCGGTGATCCCGACGGCAACGGAAGCGGCGGACCTGGTTACTCCATCAAGGGAGAATTCTCCGCTAACGGGTTCCAGAATGATCTCTCCCATGAGCGCGGAGTGATCTCCATGGCACGCGCAACGCCCCCGGATTCCGCAGGCAGCCAGTTCTTTATCATGCATGCGGACTATACCGGTCTTGACGGCCAGTATGCTGCATTCGGGAAACTTGTAGAAGGATATGAAACACTGGATGCAATTGCCGCTACTCCGGTCACGTACAACTATTGGGGCGAAAAATCTGTTCCTCTGGTAGATGTTGTCATAAAATCCGTAAGAGTCGAAACATTCGGTGTGGACTATGGTGAGCCTGAAAAGCTGCCTGAATAATTGATTCGAAGATTTGCTCCGGCGGTGATTCTGCCGGAGCTTTTCTATCCCTTGTGCAAAATAAACTTTTTCTCTTCCTTTTTCCGAAAAAGAACTTGACAGTTTTTGGATTCATCGTTATAATTACTTTTGCTATGGCGGTGTAACTCAGTTGGCCAGAGTAGTCGGTTCATACCCGACCTGTCATCCGTTCGAATCGGATCGCCGCTACCATATCAAAAAGCCACTCAAATCGGGTGGTTTTTTTGTTTTTAGGTTTTCCCAACAACTCATATCTTTCATGCGATTATTGCAATCAGGCTTCTTTTATCACCGTTCCAGGAAGAACACTCCCGCTTCTTCAAGCGGTGAGATGAATTCCGGAGAAGGGACGGTTGTTGATTAAAATCATCATTATATCAAAACTTTTCCGTGACGGGTCAGGCTGAATGTGATATAATACGATC
>JAFWJN010000017.1 GCA_017514685.1 Clostridia bacterium | reverse complement strand
TTCGGACGTCCTTTCTTAGGTCCTTTCTTCAGGCTCCGGAAGTAACTGTCATATCCGTCCTGAAGCGCTCTGACACTGTTCTGCAGCGCGGTCGAATCCACTTCCTTCAGCCATTCCGTTTCCGGCTCAGTTTTCAGTTTCGGAAGCTGATTGCACTGCTCCGTATAGGACAGATTCTTCCCTTCCTTCCGATACGCAAGGAGCCGTTCATTCAGAAACCGGTTATAGACATACCGGCAACATCCGAATGTCTTTTCGATCAGCTCACGCTGTTTCTCATCCGGATACAGGATCCCTTTGAAGGCCATATCGACCGTATTCTCTTTTCGGTTCTTTCTTTCCCGCTTCATCTGTCAATCCGGCTCTCTTTTAATGATCGTATTATATCACGTTCAGCCTGACCCGTCATGGAAAAGTTTTGGTATAATGATGATTATAATCAACAATCGTTCCTTCTCCGAAATACATCTCACCGCTTGAAGAAGCGGGAGTGTTCTTCCTGGAACAGTGATAAAATGTTATATGATCTGTTTTATTCACAGTTTGTTTCCCTTTTCCTTCCGGATACAGTTCTTTCCTTATTAGATTTTTTTCGTTGACGATTCCTTTAAAATTGGATATACTTTCTTATTATATTTTGTTGGGAGGACACTTCAGAATATGACCACATCCATTCAATTCTGGGATTATTCCGTATGGGATTTTCTTGTCACTCTGTCCGTGCTTTTTCTTGCAATGCTCGCCGCGAACGGGCTCCGTCGGACCATTCCGTTCCTGAAAAAATCCTTGATTCCGAGCGCAGTCATCGGCGGTTTTCTGGTTCTGATCTTTGCCGGGATCTTCAAATTGATCACGGGGAATTCTCCTTTCAGCGTCGTCTCGGTTGAATCATTGACTTATCACTGTCTTGGTCTCGGTATCGTTGCAATGTCCCTGCAGGGATCTACTAAGCGGTCAGGCAAAGAAGCAAGACGCGATGTGTTCAACTCCTCTCTTACCACCGTTTCTACTTATTTGGTTCAAGCCCTGACCGGTCTGATTATTACGATCGTACTGTTCTTCCTGATCGGCAGCTGGGCACAATCCGGTATCCTTCTCCCGATGGGCTATGGTCAGGGACCCGGACAGGCTTTCAACTGGGGCACGACCTACATGAACAGCTACGGCTTTGAGCACGGCTCCAGTTTCGGATTGTCCGTCGCAGCCTGCGGTTTTCTGGCTGCCAGCATCGGCGGGGTCATTTTTCTGAACGTTGAAGCAAAGAAAGGCTTGAAGAGGGATGCCGATGCGGAAGAAAAAGAAGATCTTTCCGCAGTTGTGATCACGACCCGCGGTGAGATTCCGCTCTCCGAATCTCTTGACAAACTGACGGTTCAGTTCGCCCTCGTCTTTGTTTCCTATGCCATTGGCTTTGGTATCATGCTCGGCTGTTCCAAGCTTTGCGACATCAGTGGCGTCGGTTTTCTGATCAACACCGTCAAACCGCTGATCTGGGGCTTCAACTTCCTGTTCGGCATGCTCGCTTCCTTCCTGATGAGATCTTATTTCAAGTTCGGCAAGAAAGCCGGCATCGTCCACCGTTCCTATACGAACGACTTCCTTCTGACCCGTATCTCCGGTCTGATGTTCGACATCATGGTAGTTGCTTCGATTGCTTCCATCGATCTGTCCGCATTCCGCTATCCCGAATTCTGGCTGCCTCTGATCCTGATCACTGTCGCCGGCGGCTTTGTCAGTTTCTTCTATGTCCGGTTTATCAGCCGTAAGTTCTTCAAGGACTATTCAAGCGAGCAGTTCCTTGTCATGTACGGCATGCTGACCGGCACCGTGAGTACCGGTCTGATCCTGCTCCGCGAGATCGACCCTCTTTACAAGACTCCCGCAGCCAGCAACGTTGTTCTTCAAAATCTGTGGTCCATCATCCTCGGCGCACCAATGCTTCTCCTTTTAGGTGTTGTCGCGCAGTCCATGCAGATGACCTATATTACTTTGGCAATTCTGGCCGTTCTCCTGGCGGCAATGCTGATTCTGTTGTACCGCGAGCAGATCTTCCACAAAAAGAAGAAAGCCGAAAAAGCCTAACAAATCCATTCCTTTCCAAAGAAAAACCGGTCTGTTGACCGGTTTTTCTGATTTCTGTAATTTGATTATTTCCATAGATCTTCAGGATACAGACCACTCTGCTGCATCTTCCGGATTGCTTCCTGCAGAATCGGCAAATCCGGACGATTCGTCACCCCGTGCCAGCGTGATGTTGTTGTCAGCATCTCAATCGTAATTTTTCCTTCCTGCATCAGATCGTCGAGTATTCTCGGAAGAAGATATTCGCACTTCAGGGGATTCTTCGGAAGATTTTCCTCCAGCCACGCCGGGAATCGTTTTTCAAACTCGTCCAGAACAACAGGCTGAAGGCCGAACAGATTCATGGAAACCGGAGTCTCAAAAGCAAGTGGTTCCCATGTGGCACCGTCGTCCTCCGTGAACGCAGCCGCATCTCCTGACTTGATGATTTTCAGACGTTCCGTCAGGGTCTTGAGTTTTCCGTCTTCACCGACTTCGCAAATTCCTCTCGCAACCGAACCGTAATCCGACAGAGTATTTCCAAGCTGATAAGCAACCATTGCATTGTCTGAGGGATCGCGCTCTTCCGCAAGATACGCATAAATTTTCCGGAAAGCATCCGCGCCATAGAAATCGTCTGCATTCAGAACAGCAAAAGGTGCATCCAGCAAATCTTTTGCGCATAGAATCGCATGAGCGGTTCCCCAGGGTTTCACGCGTCCTTCCGGTACAGAATACCCTTCCGGCAGTTTGTCCGGGGTCTGGTAGGCATACTGCAGATCCACATGTTTGCGGACCCGTTTTCCGACCCGCTCCTCAAAATCCGCTTCAATTTCCGGCTTGATGATACAAACGATTTTCTCAAAGCCTGCGCGTTTTGCATCAAACATGGAATAGTCGATGATTACATGTCCCTGGTCGTCAATCGGTTCGATCTGCTTTAAGCCGCCGAATCTGCTTCCCATTCCGGCTGCCATGATCAATAAAATCGGCTTATTCATATTTGTCTCCTTAATCAATTTTCACCAGATATTTTTCCAAAAGTTTTTTCGGTTTATATTGTAGCTTGGAATAACGGAGACCTGCATCCCCTCCGTCATCCTCCCGATTCACGGTATCTATCTCAGGAAACAGTCTGACAAACGCCTGCGCCATCGCGGGATATGCTCCGGAAATATCGGTCCTGGCCTTCTCAACATGCACATAGAGAGTCCGGTTCTTGACCTCTCCGATGGAAAGTGCGACGATCTTCCCTTCGCATAACAATCCCGCTGCTACCTGACCGAGCCGGTCCCGGTTCGCCAGCAATTCTCTGGCGCCGTTCAACTCATTCCGTTCCAGTTCCGAACTCTCCAGATGCTGCTCTGCGTATTCATCCAAAAATGCATACACTTTTTGCTCCGTTTCGCTGTCCTGGATCAGAACGCACTGTGCATCGGGATTATCCCTGTAAAACCGGTTGACATGGTTCTTCTGCGTATGCAGGGTTTTTCCCGCATAGGTGCGGAAAGCGTCGGCGTCATAGAGATAATCCGCCCAATCCCGAATGCTCTCCGCATGCATTCTGTCCCCATACTGTTTCTCCAGAAGCGGAAGCGCTTCTTCCGGGACTACGCAGAACCGCAGCGGAATGCCATTCTGCTCTGCATCTTTTTCGATTGCCGCAAAGGAACATGCAAAATCACTGCATCCGATCGGGACCGTATAGCAATCGCCATAACTTCCGTATCCGGCTCGAATGCATAGGCATCTGCCGATGATTTTAAAATAGGATTCGTAAATGTCTCTCCACTGAAAAACCGCGCCGATCGTATTATCGCATATTCCGAACGCGTACAGTTGGAAAAAGGGTTCGAGTTGTTCAATGTTATTGTCTGTCAGCCTGACAAAAGGGGTTTCCGTGGTATTCATATATTAAATTATACCATATTATTCTGATTATGGAAGAACGTTTTTTCGAACAGTTTTTCTCATCTTTTATTGACGTTCAGCCCTCACAATAATAAAATAATAACAAAGTCAGACTTTGTGTTCGTTGAAAAGCAGGTTCTAAATCCTGTTCTTCGGTTCTTGGCGGAACCAGTATCCCTATCCCTGTCCGAAACGGAGGATAATAATAATGAGTGATCCAAAAATCGAAAAAGCAAAAAAAGAAAAAAGGGAACGTCGTTTTCTGAAAACCTGGCGTCATCCCGTCAAAGCTTTTTTAAAGCTGCGCTTTCACTATACCTGCAAGACCGAATCCGTGCCGGATGGACCTTTTCTTCTGTATGCCAATCATGTTACCGATCTCGATCCTGTCTTTGTGGCCTGTTCCTTTGATCAGCCTCTTGTCTATGTTGCAGGAGAAAATGTGCAGCGCATGGGAAAACTTTCTTCCCTGATTCGCAGATATGCTTCCACGATTGATCGTGTCAAAGGTTCTACCGATTCGATTGCCGCGATGAATATTCTCCGCACTCTGCGATCCGGCCGGCCTGTATGCATGTTCCCTTCCGGAAACCGGTCTTTCAGTGGAAAATCAACTGATATCTTCCCTGCTTCCGCGAAGCTTGCTATTGCCGCGAAAGTTCCTCTGATCACTTACCGGCTCACCGGGGGCTATTTTACTTCTCCCCGCTGGTCCGACAAGATGCGGCGCGGTAAAATGCACGGTGAGATCGTACGAATCTATACGCCGGAAGAGATTGCCATCATGCAGCCGGAAGAACTTCTCCGCCAGATTACGAACGACCTTTTCGAAGACGCATATGCGATGGAGCCTGTCGCATACAAAGGAAAAAAACTGGCGGAGAGGCTTGAGACAATGCTGTATCTTTGCCCGAAATGCGGGCGGATCGATACTCTCACCAGCAAAGATGACACGTTTTCCTGTTCCTGCGGTCTTAGCATGAAAATCAACGAATACGGCCGTTTCGAAGGCGCGAATGTTCCTTTTGAACATCCGGGACTGTGGGATGAATGGCAGCAGGCGAAAATGCGTGCGCTTGCATCTGCTGCAGCGGAAACGCCTCTGCTTGCGGATGAAGGCCAGCAGTTGTACCGCCTGGACCGTGAGCATAATCTCATGCCTGTCACCGCAGGCCGGATGACTCTCTCCGGAAAAGAACTGGTGATCGGCAATTCCGTTTTTCCTGTTGAGTCAATCGATGGAATCGGTCTTACCCAGCAGGACAAACTTTCCTTTACCAGCCGGGGAGAGAACTACGTGATCCGTTCCGATCATCCGAGATGCGGTAAAAAGTACTACGACCTTTTCCGGTATATGAAAAAATGACGGGCAATAATTCAAAACTTCCGTTTCCTGATGGATACGGAAGTTTTTTGATGCTTATTCAGTTTTCTCTGCCGGAAGATAGAAGGTCTGTTTCGGTCCGGTATCATTGGCAAGCATATCAGAATTCCGATAGCGGAACAGCATGATCGATGTTCCGTACAGGTCTCCGACGCAGCCGGAAATATGCGCACAGAACAGCAGGACCAGTCCGAGATAGACCGGAGTGTTGTTCGCAAAGGCAAGCGCCAGCGGCAGAAGAACTATGGTGAAAACAGTAAAAGGCGCCAGAATGGAGATCAGCATCACTGTACGGTAGCAGTAGATCTGCGGAACTCCGCAGAAAGCCGCGCTCCAGGTGATTCCAAATGTCAGTTTCTGCTTTGTCAGGATTTTGTACGCCGCCCCGTGCACCAGTTCATGCAGCACGATATAGAGAAGCATGCCCCCAAAGAAGATCGCATACATCAGCAAAAGATTCAATCTGGGATGAACCAGCTCCGGGAGTCTGGAGTAATCAAAGGTCAGCGCGAACGGAGCCAGGGCGATCAAAAAGAGTACAAGCGCCGCTCCATTGAGAATCAGCCCCGTTTTTTTGTCCTTTGCATCGATGCAATATACTTCACGGTATCCTTCCGGAAGTTCGGTTTCAAAGCGTTTCATACACAGTTCCCTGCCATCAGACATTGAAGAAAAACTCTACAATATCTCCGTCCTGCATGACATAGTCCTTGCCCTCCGAACGGATCAGGCCTTTCTCTTTGCAGGCAGTCATAGAGCCGTTTGCCATCAATGTTTCATAGGGTACAACCGCTGCGCGGATGAATCCACGTTCAAAGTCCGAATGAATCTTGCCCGCAGCCTGCGGCGCTTTCGTTCCCTTATTAATCGTCCATGCACGTACTTCCTTCGGTCCTGCCGTCAAGAAGCTGATCAGTCCCAGGAGACTGTAGCATTCCGTCACAAGCTGGTCGAGGCCTGAATGTGCAATTCCCATTTCTTCCAAGAAAGCCTTTTTCTCATCCGGATCGAGTTCCGAAATCTCTTCTTCGATCTTCGCGCAGATTGTCAGCGCGCCTGCCCCCTCTTTTTTCGCAACTTCATAGAGTTTCTTCACATAATCATTGGGTTCTGCCCCAAGATCATCCTCGCTGATGTTGGCGACATAGATTACCGGCTTTGAAGTCAACAGGAACAGGGTCTTGATGACTTCCGCTTCCTCCTTATCCGCTTCAAAAGTGCGGACAGGGTTTCCGCTTTCAAGATGCGCATAAATGCGTTTCAACAGGTCGATTTCCGCAAGCAGGGATTTATCGCCTTTTGCCAGTCTCTGGGCACGGTCGATTCTCTTCTCGATCGTTTCCATATCCGCGAAGATCAGTTCCAGATTGACCGTTTCCGCATCCCGGACGGGATCGACGCTTCCATCGACATGCACTACGTTGTCATCCTCAAAGCATCTGACCACATGAACGACTGCATCCACCTCACGGATATGCGCCAAAAACTTGTTCCCAAGTCCTTCGCCTCTGGACGCTCCGCGAACCAGACCCGCGATATCCACAAATTCGATCGTTGCCGGAGTATACTTTTCCGGATGATGCATTTCCGCAAGGCGGTCAAGCCTCTCATCCGGCACTGCGACGACGCCGATATTCGGCTCGATCGTGCAGAACGGGTAATTTGCAGCCTGTGCGCCCGCCTGTGTAATTGCATTGAACAGTGTGCTTTTGCCAACGTTCGGCAAGCCGATAACACCTAATTTCATACATTCTCTCCTGTTTTCTGGAACGAGTTAATTCAGTTTCTCGCGACCGGCTTTCAGTCTTCTCAGGGATTCATCCCGTCCGAGCAAAACCGCAATCTCAATCGCGCCGCCGGGAGTAACCTGTTTCCCCGCCATCGCAATCCGGACCGGCCAAAGCATAGTCCCGTTTTTCATTTCGTTCGCCGCCGCAAGGTTCAGCAGCGTATCATGAATCTGCTGCTCTTCCCAGTCCGGCAGTGCTTCCAATGCCGCAATTGCCATATCCAGCACTTTCGCAGCCACTTCAGGATTTGTTTTGGACTTCTTGTTGGTAAACAGTTCCACATCGTAATCCGGCAGAGCCGCTAAGAAATCGACCATCTCCGGAATCTGGGTAAAGACCTCTGTACGGGGCTGCAGAATGCGCGCGAGAACGTCTGTATGGTCTGTCTTGACCCCCGCCTTTTCATAATAAGGCAGCGCATACTCTGTAAACTGTTCGGGAGTCAAGCGTCTGATATACTCCGCATTCATCCATGTCAGCTTGTTGACATCAAAGATGGCCGGAGACTTGGACATTCCTTCTACTGAGAAAGCTTTGATCAGCTCGTCAATTGTGAAAAACTCACGCTCATCGCCGGGGTTCCATCCAAGCAGCGCCACATAGTTGACGATTGCTTCCTTGAGATATCCCTTGTTGATATAGTCCTCAAAATAAGCGTCTCCGTCTCTCTTGGACAGCTTATGTGTTGCGTCGCGCATGATCGGGGTCATGTGAATGTAAACCGGTTTTTCCCAGCCGAACGCATCATAAAGCAGATTATATTTCGGCGTGCTGGAAAGATACTCATTTCCGCGCATGACATGGGTGATTCCCATCGTATGATCATCTATGACGTTTGCGAAGTTATAAGTCGGCATTCCGTCCGCCTTGATCAGGATCATATCATCCAGATCGGAGCAGTCCACCGCGATATGTCCGTACAGGACATCGTCGAACGATGCCTCGCCATGTTCCGGAACGTTCTGACGGATGACATAAGGCATGCCAGCATCCAGACGAGCCTGAACCTCTTCTTCCGAAAGATGCAGACAGTGCTTATCATATTTGAAGGTCTCACCGCGTGCTGCAGCCTCATCTCTTCTCTGCTGAAGCTCTTCCTCCGTGCAGAAGCAATAATAGGCTTTCTTCTTTTTAACGAGTTCTTTCGCATACGGCAGATAAAGATCTTTTCTTTCGCTCTGAACATACGGTCCGTAATCGCCGCCGATATCAGGGCCTTCGTCCCAGTCCATTCCGATGCTCTTAAGCGTACGGTAGATCACGTCAACAGCACCTTCCACATACCGCTCGCGATCGGTATCCTCTATTCTAAGGATGAATTTCCCGTTGTTTGCGCGGGCAAACAGGAACGTATAAAGTGCGCTCCTGAGGTTGCCCAAATGCATGTATCCCGTCGGGCTCGGTGCAAATCTGGTTCTTACCATTTATCAATCCTCCTGCGGTCAATGCCGCATTCTCAATGTTGTATCTTGTTCAGGAAATCTTGAAGGAATCCTTCAGGCCGACGATCCGGTTGAATACCGGATGTTCTTCCGTCGCGTCCGGATCCTTGCAATAGTATCCCATGCGAATAAACTGGAACTTATCGCCGATCTTCGCTTCAGCAGCAATCGGTTCGATAAAACCTTCCTTGACTTCCAGCGAATCCGGGTTCAGAAGTGCTGTAAAGTCCTCCACTTCCTCTCCTTCAGCCGCGTCGCGCATGAGCACATCGTAATGACGGAATTCCGCCTCAATCGCATCCTCTTCGCTCAGCCAGTGCAAAGTGCCCTTGACTTTCCGCTCACATTCGCCGCTTCTCGTTTCAGGATCATAGGTGCAGTGCACGCAGATCACTTCCCCGTTCTCATCCGTCTCCCAGGAAACGCATTTTACAATATAGGCGCCTTTTAAGCGGACTTCTCCGTCCGGTTTGAGCCGGAAGAACTTTTTGACCGGTTCCGCCATAAAATCACTTTTCTCGATGTACAGATTCCGCGAAAAATGAAGTGTTCTGCTGCCGAGAGACTCATCGCTAGGCATATTCTCCAGAGTGATCTCCTCTGTCTTTCCTTCTTCCCAGTTATCGATGACGAGCCTGAGAGGTTCGATGACCGCCATGCAGCGTGGTGCATTGCTGTTAAGGTCTTCACGGACGCAGTGCTCCAGCATCGCGAAGTCAACGATGGAGTCCGCTTTCGCAACGCCGATCCGGTTCAGAAAATCACGGATCGCGGCTGCCGGATATCCTCTGCGGCGCATTGCGCAGAGCGTTGGCATTCTGGGATCATCCCATCCGGAAACGAAGTGTTCCTCAACAAGCCGTCTTAAATACCGCTTCGACATGATCGTATTGGTCAGATTCAGACGGGCAAACTCGATCTGACGGGGTTTATGCTCAAACTCGCATGCGTTTACGACCCAATCATACAGCGGACGGTGCGCTTCATACTCCAGCGAGCAGAGCGAATGCGTTACGCCCTCAAGCGCGTCCTGAATCGGATGGGCGAAGTCATACATCGGATAGATGCACCATTTGTCGCCAGTCTGATGATGGGACACATGCTTGATCCGGTACATCGCAGGATCGCGCATATTGATGTTCGGAGATGCCATATCGATCTTGGCGCGGAGTGTTTTTGCGCCATCCTCGAACTCCCCGTTCTTCATCCGCTCAAACAGGTCCAGATTCTCTTCTACGCTGCGGTCACGGTAAGGGCTGTTTTTGCCCGGTTCTGTAAGAGTTCCACGGTACTCGCGCATCTCGTCCTTGGTCAGGTCATCCACATACGCCAGGCCCTTCTTGATCAGCTTGACGGCAAGTTCATAGCACTTGTCAAAATAGGACGAACCGAACAGAAGCTTATCCCATTTGAAACCAAGCCACTGAATATCTTCCTTAATGGCTTCCACATATTCAACGTCTTCCTTGGTCGGGTTTGTATCATCAAAGCGAAGATTGCAGGTTCCGCCGTATTCTTCCGCAATACCGAAATCAACCGTCAGTGCTTTTGCATGACCGATATGCAGATAACCGTTCGGCTCGGGAGGAAAACGGGTTTTAACTCTCGGTTCCTTATTTTTCAGATCTTCGTCAATTGCTTCCTCGATGAAATTCTTGCTTCTTTCTTCCATCCTGTTTCCTTTCTGCGCTGGGCAGCGTTCTTTATCATTAACCTAGTAATTATATCGCAAGGTGTTATGTTTCACAAGATGCGAATCCAACATTTTGGGCATCCTCCCCGAAACTTTACACCGCTTTTATCATATTAAAAGAAGGACAGCCCGCATTGGAGCTGTCCCTCCCGGATCTGCTGTCAAACAGCCTCAAACTGGCTGTTGTAGAGTGATGCATAGAATCCGTTCTTCGCCAGAAGGGATTCATGGTCTCCCTGCTCTACAATGTCCCCGTCCCGGATTACCAGGATGATGTCCGCATTCCTGATCGTTGACAGACGGTGCGCGATCACAAAGCTGGTCCGGTTCTCCGTCAGATGATCCATCGCTTTCTGTGTCAGCTGCTCTGTTCGCGTATCGACCGACGAAGTCGCTTCATCCAGAATCAGCATCGGGCTGTTCTGGATCATAGCCCTTGCAATCGTCATGAGCTGCTTCTGGCCTGCCGAGATGGCAGTATTGTCGGAAAGCACAGTATCATATCCGTTCGGCAGCATCTTGATAAAACTATGGATGCCGCATGCTTTGCATGCTGCTTTCATCTGTTCATCGGTAACGTCCGGAGTATTGTACACCAGATTTTCCCGAACCGTTCCTTCGAACAGCCAGGTATCCTGCAGGACCATCCCGAAGCAGTCGTGCACTGCTTCTCTGGTCATATCCGTCGTCTTCACGCCATCGATCCGGATCTCTCCTCCGATCGTTTCATAGAAGCGCATCAAAAGATTGACCAATGTCGTTTTGCCTGCACCGGTTGGACCGACAATGGCAACCTTCTGCCCCGGTTTCACGGAAACAGAGAAATCATGAATGATCACTTCATCCGGTTTGTCCGGATAGGCAAACTTGACATGATCGAACACGACCGTTCCCTTAACGTCATGATGCTTTTCCGCTTTTCCGGATTCGTCGGACAGTTCCTCTTCTCCCAGGAACTCAAACACCCGTTCCGAAGCAGCAGCTGCAGACTGCATGTTCGTCATCGCCTGTGAGATCTGCCGCACCGGGTTCTCGATCATCCGGACATAGATCATGAATGCCGTAATCACACCGAACGAAATGCTGCCGTTGATTGTGAGCACCGCGCCGATCACGCATACCGCCACATAGCCAAGATTGCCGACAAGGTTCATAATCGGCTGCATCAGCCGTGCAAAGAACTGCGACTTATAGTTTGCCGTTCTGACGTCCTGATTCAGACTGTCAAACTGTGCCTTCACGCTTTTTTCCGCATTCAGGGTCCGAATCAGACCATGCCCGGTATACATTTCCTCGATATAACCGTTCAGAGCGCCGAGATTCTTCTGCCGTGCAGAAAAATACTTCTGGGAGTGTGCCATGATGATTATCATGAGCACCATCGCAAGAAAAGTGGACAGAATCGATACGAGTGCCAGAATCCAGTTTGTAAGAAACATCATCAGCAGGCAGCCGACAAACTGCGCTGCGCTTGTGATTATCGACGCGAGAGAATTTGAAAGAGACATCCCGATCGTATCAACATCGTTCGTCATACGGGACAGAACATCTCCCGTCTCATGGAAATTGAAGTAACTCAGCGGCAGACGGTTGATTTTACCTGAAATCTCTCCGCGCATTCGTTTGGACAGTTTCTGATTGAATCCTGCCAGCAAATACGACTGCAGATAAATAGAGAGAGCGCTTCCAAGGTAGATCATGATCATTAATATGCCCACGCCCGCCATTGCCTTCATATCGATACCCGTGGACAATCCGTTCTTGATCAGGTCCGTCATTCTGCTGATCTGACTCGGTCCGAAAATGCTCAGGACAGAGCCGATCAGTGCAAAAGCAATCGCCGTCCAGAATACGGGAAGCTGCGGTCTCAGATATGCGATCAGCTGATGAAGCGCCTTCTTCAGATTTTTTGGTTTTTCCGGCATTCTTCGTCCATGCGGACCGCCGGTTCCCGGTCCTCTGCGTTCCATGTCAGCTCACCTCCAGTTCCGACTCAGACAGCTGCGACAGGGCGATCTCTCTGTAAACCCCGCATTCCCGCAGCAGCTCAGTATGTGTTCCGATTCCTACGATCTGCCCCTCGTCCAGTACAACGATCTTATCCGCGTTCCGGACTGTTCCGATTCTCTGAGCGACGATCAGACAGGTCGTTCCCGTCAGGTCCGTCGCAAGACGTTTGCGGAGCGCCGCATCCGTCGCATAGTCCAGAGCGGAGAAACTGTCGTCAAAAATCAGAATCTCCGGGTGACGGGCAATGGTTCTTGCAATAGATAGCCTTTGCTTTTGTCCGCCGGAAAGATTTTTACCGCCTTGCGCAATATCGCTTTCCGCTCCTGCAGGCATCGCGTTCACGAAATCCTCTGCCTGAGCAATGTCAAGAGCTGCCCTCCAGTCCTCTTCCGTGATTCCCTTTTCGGTCTCGCCGAAGGTCATGTTTTCCTGCACGGAACCGGAGAAAAGAAATGCTTTCTGGGCAATATATCCAACTTTATTATACAGTTCGCTGAAAGAATACTCTTTGATATCCTTTCCGTCGATCTTGACGGTTCCTTCCGTTGCGTCATACAGTCTGGCTGCCAAAGAAACCAGTGTAGTCTTGCCGCTTCCGGTCGAACCGATAAAAGCAATCGTCTCACCGGAATCTGCCCTAAAGCTGATATTCTTCAGACAATCCTCCGCAGCATCCTTGTAACGGAAAGACACATGATCGAACTCCACCGTTCCGCATTCATCCCCTTCAGCGCCTTCACCTTCTAGGATGGACGGATCGGTATGAAGCACTTCGTTGATACGCGTTGCGGAAACCTGCGCGCGGGGATACATCATGAAGACCATGACCAGTGTCATAAAGGACATCACAACATACATCGCGTAGGAAGAAAACACAACGATTTCGGAGAACAGTTCCACACGCTCTGCCAAAGCCATCGGCGTAGCGATTCCGATCTGTTCAATCAATGCTGCTCCCAGCCAGTAGATTGCAAGAGAGATCCCGCTCATGATCATGCTGATGAACGGCATCTGAAGCGCCATCCGCCTTGACGTGAAGAGCATGGTCTTCATCAATGCCTCATTATGCGTCTCGAATTTCTCTTCCTGATATTGTTCGGCGTTGAACGCGCGGATAATCCGGAGTCCGGTCAGGTTCTCACGGGTGACCCGGTTGACGTCATCGATCTGCCTCTGTACGATCTTGAATTTCGGAATAACGGTTGCCATAACCGCAATGATCAAAGCGAGGATCGCAACGACTGCGCCCGCGGTGACCAGGGATAGCTGCCAGTTCTTTCCGACGATCTTCAGGATCGCCCAGACGGCCATGATTGGCGCTTTGATGATCATCTGCAGGCCGAACGCCACGACCATCTGAATCTGAGTGATATCATTGGTAGTTCTGGTGATCAGGCTCGGAGTCGAAAACCGTTTCATCTCCTCCATGCCAAAGTCCGTCACCTTGGAAAAAACCGCCTCCCGGACAGTGTAACTGTAGTCAGACGCAATACGCGCCGCAAACCATCCGACAATTACAGAAAGAGCAGCACTCGAAAATGCGCAGGCCAGCATCTTGCCTCCGGCGATCCAGACATCTTTCATAGCGCTCCCGGGGGTAACAATCAGCCTTGTGATGTCACTCATAAAGTCGGGCATGGTAAGGTCAAACCATACCTGCCCCGCTACCAGCAACAAACACAGGAACGCATAAAGCCGGTCTTTCTTTGATAAATATTTCAGGAGTTTCAGCATTCTCGGTCTCCTTCCCGTTCCTGATAAAGTGCATCACCGATTTCTGTCATTCTGGTCAGGATCCGGATCAACTCGGATGTATCTTCCTTTCCAAGCCTTCGCAGCATTTCTTCCGTGATTTCCAGCGCTTCTCGCCGGCGGGCTGTAATATCATCTCTTCCTTTCGGATCCAGCGTTACAATGATCTTTCTCCGGTCCTCATGACTCATCGTCCTGATAATCAGTTCTTTTTTCTCCAGCGCATTCAGAAGATTCGCAATCCCGCCGCTTCCGATTTCCAGGGCTTTGGACAATTCCCCTGCGGTCACACCGTCTTCATGGTCATACAGGTAAAGCATAACGGCTTTTTCACCCCGCATCAACCCGGCTGTTTTTCTGTTCACAGGTTTCTTTTTCGGCTGAAACGCCAGTTTCAGGAATTGTTCCGCCTGCTCCGCGTAAAATTTCTCACTCTCCAAGTATCTCACCTCGTGAGATATTATAGGAGTATCCGATGTTCCTGTCAACAAAAAAAATGCATGTTTCTCTTTTGTCACAAAGTGAATCCGAATATCACTATATAGAAAAAAGCCCCGGAGGGCTTTTCTTTTGTTCGAAATTCTTACTTATTGGACAGTCAAATAGATTTGAACATTCGGCTCGGTATGCCGTGTCAGACTTGTTCCGTCTGTCAACGTCAGAACCGTTTCGGAGCCGTTCTTGACCGGAGTAACGATCGCGCTGTCCGCAGCCTGTTTTGGTTCCCCGATTGCTTCCAGGAACGGATAGAAATCTGTTGCAGGATCGCTTCCGTCGATATTCTCAAACAGCGCAACAGTCATAGAATACGGTTGCAAAGTCCGGCTGTCCATTTCCAGAGAAAGGCAGTATACCCTGCCATCCCTTGCCTTGTAGTAGGATTGCGTACTCCAAATCGCCAGCTTTGTACCGTTCTCCTCGTTGAAGAAATCCCGGAGTTTTGCCGTGTACTTGCTTCCGTTGAGTACCCGCTCAACACTTTCCCCTGTCCTGAGCGTTCCGTTTACCGCATACAGATTCAGGGTTTTCGTCCATAGTTCTCTTGATGCCGCTATGGCATTTTCGGCAAGCATTTCTTCCGGCAGAGGCGCTCTTTCAATACCCTCCAGCGTACAGGTTCTGTACAGATCCACACGGGTCTTTCTGGATAACGGTTCCGCTATGCTTCCGCTGGCGCTGATCTCTACGGTTTCGTATGTTTCCCTGTCGAAAAGATTCCTCTCCGACAAAGCGAAGATGCCGCGGTTGATAAGAACCATCAGAAGCGCAACAACGACGGTGCCGACCGTAAGCGCGATATAAGCATATCTCGTTTGCTCGGTACGTTCTTTTTTCCGGAACTCCGCTCTTGCTTTCCTGATTTTGATTTTCAGGACTCTGATGAATGTTTTGATATGATTCAGCAGGGTCTGGCCTGCTGTCTTGATCCAGAGGAGCACTTTCTTCATGCGTTCTCCTCCTTTTCTCTCCGGTCATAGATTGGAGTGTCGAACCATACGGTCGTTCCCTGCCCTACTTTGCTTTCAAAGTGGAGAGAACTGCCGTGCAGAACGGCGATCCGGTTTGCAATCGCAAGCCCGAGACCCGCGCCATGCTGCTTGCGGGCTCTTGATTTGTCCACCATATAGAACGCTTCCGTGATCCGGGCGAGCTGGTCTTCCGGAATACCGATCCCTTCGTCTTTTACCGAGATTCGATAGCGTCCGTTTACCTTCCGGCCGGTCAGCCATATATTCTTGCCCGGTGAGGAAGCTTTGCGGGCGTTGTCAACGATATTCGTCACCAGTGTCAGAAGAAGATCCTTCTCATACAGGATAATCTGCTGCTCGATGTCATACCGGAATATAAGCCCTTCCTTCTCCAGCATCGGAGTCACAATGGCCACCACATTCCCGAGAGCACGGCGCGCATAACCGCGGATCAGTTTAAACTCATTGCGGTCCAGAACGATAAGATCCATCAGTTTCAGCGAAATCGCCTCTAACCGTTTCCCTTCGGAATAAATGAAATTCGCAGCCATAGACGCGTCTTCCTCATCCATCTGCTGGCTTCGGAGCATATCTGCGTAGCCGATGATCGAGGTCATCGGCGTTTTCAGTTCGTGGGAGAAATTTGCGACGAAATCCTTCTGCTGCTTGACGCTGGACTGCAGTTTCTCTACCTTCTGCTCAATGGAACCGGTCATATCGTTGAACGCTACTGTCAGATCGCCGATTTCATCCAGGGTGGTCACTTTCGCTCTGCGGGAATAGTTTCCTCCCGCGATGACTTCGGTAAAGCGTTTAAGCCTCGTCAGCGGTTTGGAAAGAAAATATGCGACTAAAAGCATGACTGCTGTGCTGACGCCGACCGTCAGCCAGTGCAACAGTGTGATTGAGCGGATCTGCTCTTTCCGGAATTGCATCAGATCATTTGCATCATAACGGACGGCAAGAAAATAGTTGACTCCTCCGGTTACGATGCTCCCTGCAGTAAGAAGGGCTGTTTGCGTTCCGTCCTTTGTCAGCTTATAGGCAAATCTTCTCGGCCGGAGTTTGGAAAAGCCGGGTTCTCCGTCAAAAGTTCCTCCCACCGATGCGATCAGATTCATGTCAGCATCATACAGAGCACAGGGATCTTCGAATCCCTGATTCTTCTGTGCACGGAGAAGCACTTCCTCATACATCTGACCCGTAACCGTTCCATAGTAAAGCCGGACTCCGTAGATTTCCGCTTCCATAGCGGATGCAAGCGCAGAAAATTCCGCCTCCGCCATGCGGACGCGGAACTTCAGAGCAGCGTCAAAGCTCTGCGCAACCAAAATCTGCCCTGCCATCCCAAACAGGATCGCTATGATCAGAATGGTAAATAAACAGATTTTCAGCGCAAACTTCATATTCTTTTCTTACTCTTTTTTATCCTCTGGCACTTCCAACCGGTAACCGACTCTGTGAACGGTCTTGATGTAATCCTGCCAGCCAAGTTTATGACGCAGCCTTTGGATATGGCTGTCCAGTGTCCTGGTTCCCCCGATAAAATCTGTATCCCAGATTTTTTCAAACAGTGTTTCCCGGTACAGTGCATTGTTCGGATTCTGGCAGAGCATGACCAGCAGATCAAACTCTTTACGTGTCAGGTCCACAAGGGCTCCATTCTGAAACACAGCATGCCCGTCAAAGTCTATGATAATATCCAGGATCTTCAGATAGGCGTTGCTTTTATTGTACCTTCGGAGAACAACCTCGATTCTGGCGTTCAGCTCCACAATATCAAACGGTTTAATGATGTAATCCTCCGCACCCAGTTTCAACCCTTTGACACGGTCATTGACATCGCTTTTTGCCGTGAGGAAAATCACCGGGATGTTTAACGGACGGATGAACGCAAGAAGATCGTATCCGTCATACTCGGGAAGCATGATGTCCAGAAGAACCAGATCGAATTCCTGCTTTTCCAGTTCATCCAGTGCCTGCTGCCCGTCATATGCGCATACGCATTCATACCCCTGCCTGACCAGATTCATACGGATCAAGTTTGCAATCGGTTTTTCATCATCGACTACTAAAACACGAACCATTGACTCACCTCCATCATGCTCAGTATATCAAAGAGATTCGTCCTAAATGCGTCAAAAATGTAAACAAGTCTACTGTTGTTTCGATTTCTTTGCTTCGGGCGGCTGCTTGCCGGATTCCGTCGCAGCAGCGTATTCCCTGCGTTGCGGGAACAGATTCAAAAAACCCGCATTCTGAAGCTGTACGATCACTGCGCAGACAAGCGGAAACCCGAAAAGTCCCACCCCGCCGAAAAGCTTGGTGCCGACATACATCGCCATCAGCGTGATCAGCGGATGCAATCCGACATGCTCTCCTACAATTTTCGGTTCAATGAACTGGCGGACAATTACGACAACCAGGTACACGATAAACATCACGATTCCCCTGCGGTAATCTCCCGTTATCAGAAGGAAGATTGACCAGGGGAGCGTGATCATACTGCTTCCGAGAATCGGCAAAATGTCAAATATCGCGACAAACAATGCCATCAGAGCAAAGTTCTTGATGCCTGCGCACAAAAAGCCCACCGTCAGTTCTGCAAAGGTGATCAGCATGATCAGCAGATACGCCCGTAAGTATTTTCCGACCGTATGTTTCAGGCTCAGATAAGCAGCCGACAGCCGGGTATAAAAATCCTCCGTCTGTCTGGTCGCGATGAATCTGCGCAGCCTGTCCGTATCCGTTGCCATAAAGAACGTCGCAACAATCGCAAAGATGGAAGCGATCAGAAAAGCCGGAAGGGAAGACGCCATGCCTGCGAGGATATTGGCGGAAAACTCCGAAACCTTTGTTCCGATGACGGAAATCAGTTTGTCGCGGACATCGGAAAGAAACGGTGCCACATCAGCACCGATTCCGTTTGTAAGTTCCGACAATCTTTCGGAGAAATGCAGAACCTGAGGCACAAACTCGGAACGGAACCATCCGTTTGCATTAGACGCCCATCTGTAAATTCCGACACCTATCAGGAAAAGCAGACCGATCAGAATCAGATATGCAAAAGTAACGAGCACGATTGCGCTGAGTTTCTTCGGGATACGGAACTTTTTATTCAGCAGTTCCACCAGCGGAGTAATCAGTGCCGTCACAACAAAGGCAATCAGAAACGGTGCCAAAATTGGAATGCAGTACTTAAAGGCAAGATAAATGATTGCGGCGATGCATGCCGCAAACAGAACATTCCATATGAAGTTTTTCTTTTTTGAAATCTCCATGATGAAAGAGTATATCACGTATTCATATTCCCGTCAAAGGGAACTTCTCCCCGGTCCGGGTTGCTCTGCGGCAAAAGTCTCTCCGGCAAATCTCTAAAATTCTTTTCTGTCTGCTTCTCGACAAAGAGCCTGCCCGTGTGTATAATAGGGTTCATGAGAATTCATCATCATTCCAGAAGTATTCATGACCGGAATCCGCAGGGTGCTCTTTCCTGCGGGGCATGGCTTACTCTTTCTATTGATTTTTCATCCGACAATTCCGAAACGCCTCACTTGTACTGGTGTGACAACAGCGGCATCCGTGTTCTCCCCATGGAGCAGAACAACGGACGTGCCTCTGTTTCTCTTGCCATGCCTTCCATGGCGCAGCGCGCCGGTTACTGTTTCTGCTGGTTCCGTGACGGACAGACGTTCTTCTATGGCGGTTCCTCCGGCGAAGGTCACTGTTCCGACAAGCCGGAACTGTTCGGCGTTACGGTCTATGATGCTTCTTTTTCGACTCCGGAATGGTTCCGGCATGCAGTGGTTTATCAAATCTTTCCGGACCGGTTCTATTGTTCCGATCAGGAAGCATTTCTGCAAAGGGCCGAGGAATACCGATCCACCGGACGCAGCATCACAGTTCATCAGGACTGGAATGAAGAGCCTCTGTATCTGCCTCATGCAGGCGCTAAGTTTTATCAGCCGGACGATTATTTTGGCGGCGACCTGGAAGGCATCCGTCAGAAACTGCCTTATCTTGCCTCCCTTGGGGTGACCTGCCTTTATCTGAATCCGATTTTTGCCGCACACAGCAATCACCGGTATAATACTGCCGATTATATGAATATCGATCCTCTCCTCGGAACGAATGAAGATTTCTCAAAGCTTGCCGCTGAGGCAAAAGAGCATGGAATCCGGATCGTTCTCGATGGTGTTTTTTCCCATACCGGCGATGACAGCATTTACTTCGACCATTTCCAGCGGTATGGAAACGGAGCGTTCGATTCCAAGGACTCCCCTTATTACAGCTGGTACCGGTTCCGCAGCTACCCCAACGACTATGAATGCTGGTGGAACTTCCGCTCCCTGCCGGATGTGGAGGAAATGACTCCTTCCTATCAGGACTTTATTCAGGGTGAATTCGGAGTACTCCGGACATGGCTGCGGCGCGGCGCAAGCGGCTGGCGGCTTGATGTTGCCGATGAACTTCCGGACGCTTTTATTCAGGGGATCCGCAGGGCAGTCAAGTACCAGGATCCGGATTCGATCCTGCTGGGAGAAGTCTGGGAAGACTGCTCAACCAAGCTCGGTCCGGAAGGCCGCCGCGGATACTGCAACGGAGACAATCTGGATTCATCCATGAACTATCCTTTTCTCCGTGCCGCAAGAAACTTTTTCCTGGGAAAAGCAAACGCATACGAACTGTCCGACACGCTGCAGATCCTCCGGGAGAACTATCCCCGTCCTTTCTTTGAAGCCTGTCTGAACCTGATCGGTTCGCATGATATCGGACGCGCGATCTCCGCGTACTCCGGTGCTCCGGATTCGGAAACGACTTCCCGGGAAGAGCAGATTGCCTTTTCGCCGAGCGAATCCGATCTCGTGCGTGCAAAGAAACGGTATGCCGCTTCAATCGCTCTCATGATTGCCCTTCCGGGAGTTCCCTGCATCTACTATGGAGATGAAGCCGGTCAAACCGGTCTTCGGGATCCATTCAACCGCAAAACCTATCCGTGGGGTAATGAAGATCAGGAACTAATCAAAGAAGTTTCCAAACTTCTGCATATCCGTACCGACGATCCGGTTCTTCTAAACGGCCGGCTTCGTATGGGCGCTGTCGGAGAAGATCTGTTTGCTGTCATCCGCTATACCGATGATGATGTGACCGTCATCCTTGTCAATCGGTCCGACCGGGAGCAGTTGGCTGTAACGGTGCCTTCTCTCCTGTTTGAAGGTCCCGACGGACAGATTCCCGTACCTCTTGCCGGATGTTATACCGCAGAAAACGGCGAAACGTTCTCAGCCGGTCTGAGCATCTCTGTCCCGGTACCTCCCTGTGGCTACCGGATTCTGAAAAAAGATAAACCCGAGTAGTTTACTCGGATTTTGAAAAAATAGTGAAAAATCACCTGCATCTCTTGAAAAGAGAACGCAGGCGCAGTATACTCACTACAGCATAATAAAAGGAGTATTACCGATGGTTACGAAAGAAATGAATATCCAGGAGATTCTTTCTCTTGATCCCGATCTCGCACAGATTCTGATGGCAAGCGGAATGCACTGTCTCGGCTGTGTGATGTCTTTTGCAGAAAACCTGGAGCAGGCATGCGCCGTCCATGGAATCGATGCCGATGAACTAGTCGATGTCCTGAATGGGTACCTCGAGAACAAGGCAACAGGTTTTACGGAAGCATAACCCCAACAGAAAGCAAAAAGCGGTCCGTTTCGGACCGTTTTTTTTTATTTTAATCTTTCTTCGTCATAGGGCTCGACTTCTTTTCGGAACACTTCGAAGAATTCCGGGCAGGAGCGATTCATTGCGATGATTTTCCCTGTTCCGTCAATAAAACAGTGTTCAGAGCTTCCCACCGCCCGTAGTTCTCCTGTTTCTTCATCCGCGACCTCATACACGAACCTGCATCTGACGCCGGACAGTTTCACAAGCCTTACCAGAATGTGAACGGTTTCCCCATACAGAACCGGTTTTTTATACCGGCAGGAAATCTGAACAACGGGACTGATCAGCTGCTCTTCTTCCAGTTTTGCGTACGGAAACCCCAGTTCCTCCAGAAAGAAAGTTCTCGCCTCCTCAAAATAGCGGAAATAATTGGAATGATGGACAACTTTCATCTGGTCCGTTTCATAATAATTAATTTTTCTGACATAGCATTTCATATGGAATCCTCATCAATCGTTTCACCGGACATATGCGTCTTATTTATAATGTTTCCACACATGTTATTCTTTGCTTGGCAGCCGTTTGATCAGTTCCGATCCGTGTTCTTTCAGCCACCCGTGCCATCGATCATATTCCGGAAACGCCTTGCGCACCAGTGCGTAAAAGCGGGAGGAATGATTCATTTCCTTTCTGTGACACAGTTCATGAACGACCACACTGTCCATCACTTCCGGCGGAGCGAGCATCAGCAGACAGTTGAAGTTCAGATTTCCCTGCGGGCTGCAGCTTCCCCACCTTGTCTTCTGCTTCCGGATCGAGATGCGTCCGTATGTCACCCCGATGATCGGTGCATAGTATTCCACGCGTTCCGTTATGGCTCTTCTGGCGGTTTTCATAAGAGCATTTAATTCCGATTCCGTCAGTTCCCGAATATGCTCTGTCCGTTCCGCGCTCTTTTTCAGTTTCGCGTAATTGGTTTCGATCCATTTCATTCTGCCGTTCAGAAAAGCCCTGATGATCAGATTGGTTGAAAGCAGCGGTGCCCGCACGGTAAGACCTTCTTCCGTGATCCTGACCTCGGTACTTGTTCTACTGGTCCTGACCACCTTGACGGGAATATGCTCTCCGCTTGCAGTCTTGAATTCAAATCCGCTCTCATGTCTCAGCATTTCCGGCACCTTATTCTTTCTCCACCAGATTGTTGACCCAGCTCCTGCGCTTTAAAAGAATATATCCTAATACCACTTTAATCAGTTCCACTGACTGAATGCAGGCGTAAAGCGGCAGAATCGGAAGATCTGTCAGATATACCAGTATCATGGCAAGCGGAATGTTGATCGTCCATAAGAACACACAGTCAAAGAGGAACGTGATAACTGTTTTTCCTCCGGAGCGCAGTGTAAAGTAACTGGCATTCGTAAACGCAGAGAACGGCATGAATGCGGCAACGATTAGCAGAAAGCTGGTCGCAAGCGCCCGTACTTCCGGTTCCGTATTGTACAGGTTCGGGATCAGCGGCGCCACGATTGCCATGATTATCCCGACCGTACCGGACAGTGCAACCGCAAATGCGATGATCTTCCGGTCTTCATCCACCGCCCGTTCCAGTTCTCCTGCTCCCAGAAGCTGCCCGACTATAATCGCGACCGTTGTTCCGGTTGCAAAAAACGCGCAGAAAAACAGATTGGACACCGTTGAGGAAATATTGATTGCGGAAACGACTTCCAGCCCTCTCACGGAATAGCACTGATTCAAAGTCGTCATTCCGGCGCTCCACAAAAGCTCGTTCACGAGCAGCGGAAGTCCTTTGATTGCGACCTTCTTCAGAACATCGGCAGGAATTCTGAAATTCCGGTACAAGCCCTTGATGTACGGGTGTTCTTTGGTATGCCGGTGTGCCCAGATGACAATGATCCCGCATTCCACAAATCTTGCTATAACCGTCGCGATTGCCGCGCCGACAACGCCTAATGCGGGCAGTCCGAGTTTTCCGAAAATCAGGATATAGTTCAGAATCAGATTGACAAAGATTGCTATGATGCCCGCTTTCATGGGAACCAGCGTTTCTCCGCATTCACGAAGCGTACTCCCGTATACCTGCATCACCGCAAACGGAAGCATCTGAACCAGCATAATCCACAGATAATCCTTCCCAAACGCAAGAGTGGCCTCCAGATCCAATCCGATTTCTCCTTCATGGAGAAACAGTCCGATCAGATCATCCCCGAACAGAATAAAAGCCGCACCAAAGAGAACGCTTGCAGCCAGGCCGACGATATACTTGATCCGGATCGTATAACGGACGCCTTCCTGATCTCCGCTTCCATAATACTGTGCTGTAAAAATCCCAGCCCCGGATAGTCCTCCGAAGATACAGAGATTAAACACAAACAGCAGCTGATTTACGATCGCAACGCCCGACATGGATTCTGTTCCGATCGTTCCGACCATAATGTTGTCCAGCAGAGAAACAAAATTAGTGATGACGTTCTGAATCAGAACAGGGACCATTACCGAAAGCAGTCTCCTGTAAAAAGCTTTGTCACCGATATATTTTTTGATAAATGTCTGCATAGGGGTTCCTTAACACGAACGGCGCATGCCATGCGGCATGCGCTGAATTATTATTTTTTCCGAAGCGTCAGGCTTCCGTTGTTCCGGATCCCGTCATTGTAGATAGGATCGCTCAGTGTCGGGCACTGTTCCGTATATCCCCACATCAGACCGTCCGGAAGATTCCTCTGTCTGCTCGCATTCTCAATATTGAGATGTGTATTGAGCTGTTCTCCCATGAAGACCATGGCTGCGGATACGCCGCCGTCCAGATTGTACGCTTCTGTGCATCCTTCGTCCACAAACAGCTGTGCAAACTGATCCAGGTCCATTCCGATGCTCCGGTCACTCTGTCTTCCGTCGCAGACGATCACAACGAGATGACCTGGCTCAATCATTCCGACTCCCGTTCTCGGGTTCAACGTATACAGCGGAGACTTGTTCAGTTTTGTGTTGACAGTGCTTTCATGGATCAGCCACGGACCGAAGGAATGAACATCATCGATGCCATGCTCCAGATAATCCTGCACGGTCACCGTGTTTTTCATCTGAATGCCGAGCGTCAGTGTGACCGGGTCCCAGGACATCATTTCCGTTCTGGGTGTTTTCTGATAAACACGCCCGTCGCGGATCAGGATACCTTTCTTTTCCGTATCCATATTGAGCATATTGTCACCTGTGATCAGCAGGACCGCACGGTATCTTCTGGCCAGTTTCCACGGTGCCTCTGAAGTTCTTCCGGTGCGCCCTTCATTTCCGAATGCGGAACGGTACTGGTCCGATTTCATCCGTACATGCGCTACGTAATAAACCAGCGGTCCTTTGGAATTGGTGGTTTTGATCTCGTTGATCAGAATGGAAAGATCGTCAGAACGATATCCCCAGTGTCCTCCCTCGATATCCGCTACGATCACTTCCTCCGGTTCCCCGGGCTGTCTGAAATACTGGTCCTCGCCTTCCGGTTCCGGTGTTGTCTCCGGAGTCGGTTCCGGGGTCGGCTCCGGAGTCGGAGTCGGCGTTGGAGTCGGTGTCGGAGTTGGAGTCGGCGTCGGTGTCGGAGTCGGCGTTGGCGTTGGGGTCGGCGTCGGTGTCGGTGTGGCAGTCGGCTCTGCGGTCGGAACCGGCGATGCGGTTTCTGCCGGTTTCCCTCCGCAAGAGAACAGTCCGCTCTTCCCGGAAACCGCTGTTTCTATCGGCTGAACAGTCGGTTCCGGAGTAATGATCGCACTGATCCCGATCTCGACGGTCTTTTCCGTTGGTTCAGGAGTAGCGGTTGGTTCCGGAGTCGGTTCCTCAGTCGGTTCCGGAGTCGGAGTCGCAGTCGGCTCCGGAGAAGGAGTCGCGGTCGGCTCCGGGGTCGGAGAAGCAGTTGGAAGCGGATTCGTATCCGCTTTCAGATTCTCGAGCAGAGAATCCCTGTTTTTATCTTTGCCAGCAGAGGTTGATTCCAGAATAAAGCTGTTTATCTGGGACACCTTGCTGTGGTAAATACGCAGCGATCCGAACGAATCCAGCAGATCCTGTGCCGTTTCCGAAGCAGTCATTCCTCCATATGTCGGGAGGCACTCGGAATAAGTCAGGACCGTTGCGGAATCGGAAGAACCGTGAACATAGAACTTCCGGACAGTTCTGTTCTTGTCTGCCTTGACTGCAGCCTGAACCAGTTCATAGGTCAGCTGTGCCGCGGCTTCCCCGTTTTCATCTTTTGCACAGGTAACGATCACCTGTGGAGAAAGCGACTCGATGACCTTCTTGAGCGCTTTTGCCGGGTCTGTGCGCTTCCACATCTTTTTCAGATATTTATACTCAAGGCTGTGATTGGAATCCACGGAAAGAAACACAGGATACTCGGTTTTTCCAAGGTTCCAGAGAGCATCCAGCCCTTCCTGAACCCGTCTGCGGCTGTAATCTGCCATGTAGCAGATATTAAAGGAAACTCCTTCCTGCAAAAGGGTCGGAATCAATCCCCCGAAAAACCGGTACTCGTCTCCCGGATAAGGAGCAATCACCAAGACATCTGTTTTGCCTGCCTTCTTCCACTGCTGCACATCGGCCGGAAGGTCTCCCTTTCCGTATACGGAAATATCAGAGATCTCTTCATCATTTTTCTTTCCAGCTGAGAAAACAATTTCGCTTGTTCCTTCGGGAAGCGTATAGATGGACTGAAACATATCCGCGGAAACTTTTTCCTCGTGCAGAACATTCTTTCCGTTCATAAACTGAATCGTCAGGGTCTCCGGGAGCGCATGCCACCGGACGACAAGAGTACTCGCCCCATCAGGCAATTCAGCTTTGATTTCTTTCGCCTTCACGATCGTTACGAAAGTATCTGCGCGGCCGTCTGTCAGAAGGTCCTCTTTCCCGTCTGAACCCTTTGGAAACTGAAAGGAAAGATTCATCTTTTCTGCCGTTTCCCCATCCGCTTCTGCTCCTGATGCCGGAAGAGAAGATAATATCATCAGCGCAGCAAGCAAAAAACAGATCCAAGTTTTTTTCCAATCTCTCATTTTGTCTCTCCCTTTGACAAAAAGCTCATTCCGATCCGGAAACAGGGTCTTTCTGTCATTCCGGTAAACGTATAATCATTTCCTTCCGAGCCGATCTTCACACTGACTGTCTCCCGATAATGAATCTCATTCTGAAACTCTGCCGAGATTGCAGTCAGGCTTTTGTCTTCTGCTTCATCTGCAATCAGATCAAAACAGACATCCAGATAACGCGTGTTATTCATATGCCCGTTCAAGTCCAGGTAACTGTAAGGCACTGAAAATGATCCTTCTCCTGTTTCCGGCAGTACTTTTGCAGGCATGTTATAAGGGAGCTCGTCTCCTACGACCAGGCCTTCAACAGGCTCCAGCCCGAACGCTTTCGGCGTAATCATCTTCCGCTCTTTTCCGTCGATCAGAACCCAAACGGAAGATGCCCGGAAAAGAATGTTTCCGTCTTTGTCTTTCATTCGGAAATAACGCGGAAACAGCACGCGGCGCATAGGTCCCGGCCAGGTTTCCAGTGTAACCTGCTCCTCATACGCAGGCATTCTTTCGATCTCGACATAATACCTGGTAACGACCCATAAAAGATCGCGGTTTAATGTTGCTTCCGATCCGAGTCCCAGCATCCTGCAATGGTCCAGCGCAATTTCCTGCAGCATCAGAAGCAGCGAAGACGGTTTCAGAATTCTTTGAACATCCACCTGTTCGCTTCTGATGATATGACTCTGTGCCAGTATTTCCGTCATGAAAATGTCCTTCTTATTTATTATTCGTTAAGTATTCTAACATAGAAACGCTAAAAAGCAAATTAGGGAATTGTAAAATCCCCCTTAATATGCGATGACAAAAAAGACTCCCCCGAGAAGGAGGAGTCCAGGTTCAAACGGAGTTAAGGTTCTTCTTTCCGTATGGGAAGAAAACGGGGAGACCGTTGTTGAGGGCGCAATGTGCAAGAACGGAATCGCCTATGGTAAAACGGAACTGACCGATCCGAGGCGTGTCCTGACCACCAGCGTAGCCGTCAACGGAGGAATCTACCCTCTGGTCAGCGTCCGCAGCACCGCTCCCATTCCCCGTGATGCTTTAAAACCGGCCGTCAGTGCGCTGAAGCATCTATCAGTCGATGCGCCGGTCAAGATCGGCGATCTGGTCTATGAAGACCCCTCTATCGGTCTCACGCTTCTGGCATCCAGAAACGTTGAAAAAGCGGAATAATCTTTCTGATCATTCCTTTACCCGGAGATGATTCTCCGGGTTTTTCTTATGGACAGGCTGACAAAACCGGACCGGCACCTTCTAACAAAGGGAACTGCGTCCATGTCGGTCTCTCCCTCTCTATTGTAGGTCAGTATCCGGATTTCCACAGCATCTTGTATCAAAGCTCGAAAAAATAATTGAGGGGTAAACATATTTTTTACTTTACAAGGTTCTGTCAGTGTGCTATGATACCGACAACAAAAGTAACCTTTAAATCGATGCGGGACATCGGCAAGGCAACATACAGCACCAGTGGAATGATACTGTCTTGTCGTAACGCGGCAAGACTTTTTTTATGCGAGGTAACGGTATGGAAGAGCGCAAGCTGGTCGATGAACAGACGATGCGGCGGATGCTGATGCGTCTCTCGCATGAAATCATTGAAAAGAACGAGCACATCGATGAGCTTTATCTGGTCGGCATCAAGAGAAGAGGTTATCCTCTCGCTCAGAGGATCCAGGCAAATATCGAGCAGTATTCCGATATCAAAGCATACCTCGGGCAACTCGATATCACCCTCTACCGCGATGATTTGGAAGAGCGGTTCGATTCTCCTCAGGTCACCGGTTCAGAACTGCCTTTCGATGTGACTGCCAAGCATATCATCCTGATCGATGACGTTCTGTACACCGGGCGCACCGCACGCGCGGCAATGGATGCCCTGATTGAGCACGGAAGACCTGCCACCATTCAGCTCTGCGTACTGGTTGACCGCGGACACCGGGAACTGCCGATCAGCGCCAACTATGTTGGGAAAAATATTCCGACCTCACGTGAAGAGTTCGTCAGCGTCCGTGTCGAAGAGATCGACGGCATCAACGAGATTACCGTAAGCCGGAAACACAATCACTGAAAAACGGCCGCAATGCGGCCTGAATAAAAAAGACTATCAATCAGATGGAGGTACATTATGAATCTGGTCTATAACATTAAGGACAAGCCGAAATTCGGACAAGTCATCCTGTTCGCACTGCAGCAGCTGCTTGCTATCATGGCGGCAACGATCGCTGTTCCGTCAATCGTCGGCAACGGCATGAGCCAGACTGCGGCTCTGTTCGGTGCAGGCGTCGGCACGCTGGTCTACCTGCTCTTCACCAAGTTCTCCAGCCCGGTCTTCCTTGGAAGCTCCTTCGCTTTCCTCGGTTCCATGTTTGCAGCGTTCGCCGGTGCCGTTTCCACGCAGGCAGGTTATGCAGGCCTGATTATCGGCGCGGCCTTCGCGGGTCTCGTCTATGTGGTTCTGGCAATCATCGTCAAAGCAGTCGGTGTCAAATGGATCGATAAGCTCATGCCGGCAGTTGTCATCGGACCGACCGTCGCAATCATCGGACTTTCTCTGGCAGGCAATGCCGTCGGCGATCTGACCGGCAACCCCTCCACTGCTTCCACTTATGTCTGCATCATCTGCGGCCTCGTCACTTTGGCTGTCACGATGCTCTGCTCCTTCTTCGGTAAGAAGATGCTGAAGATGATTCCCTTCATCATCGGAATCCTCGCAGGTTACCTTGTAGCGACCCTGTTCACCATTCTCGGTCTTGTAACCGGCAACGATGCTTTCAAGGTAATCGACTTCACCAAATTTGCAAGCATCGAGTGGGTTCCCCACTTCGCATTTATCGAGGCATTCAAAGGTGTCAAGGAACTGGATCTCGGGTACATCGCAACCATCGCTGTTGCCTACATCCCGGTGGCATTCGTTGTCTTCGCTGAGCACATCGCCGACCACAAGAACCTTTCTTCCATCATCGGAACCGACCTCACAAAGGAGCCCGGTCTCCATCGTACTCTTCTCGGTGACGGCGTAGGCTCCATCGCAGGCGCATTCTTCGCCGGCTGCCCGAACACCACTTACGGCGAGTCCATCGGCTGCGTCGCAATTTCTGGCAACGCTTCCGTCGTTTCGATCCTGGCCGCTGCGATCATGGCGATCGTGGTCAGCTTCGTCGGACCGTTCGCAACCTTCCTCTCCACGATTCCCGGCTGCGTCATGGGCGGCGTCTGCATCGCTCTGTACGGTTTCATCGCAGTCTCCGGTCTGAAGATGATCCAGAAGGTTGACCTCAACAACAACCGCAACCTCTTCGTCGTCTCCGTTATCCTGATCGCGGGCGTCGGCGGTCTGTCCGTCAGCTTCGGCAAAGTTACCCTGACTTCCGTTGCATGCGCTCTGATCCTCGGCATCCTGACGAACCTGATGCTCGGCGGCATGAAGAACAAGGAAGAAGCAAAATAAGAGTATTTCCCTCAATTCAATCGAATCGGACAAAAAGCGTCTTGAGTGTCAGCTCAAGGCGCTTTTGATTTGGGATCTTCCTGTTTTACAACACATTTTGCAAATGCGTATTGCAGATTGATTTGATTCCCCGTTTCCCTCTGTTATCCGGACCAGGCATATCTGCAGCAGCGGATAACGACCGGCTGATTACAATCAAATAAGCCGGTTGTTAACCGGCTTTATCATATCGATTATGAATGATGAAAAGAAGAAAGATTATTCCTCTTTTCCGTACAGTGCCTGCTGAAGCAGGATCTTGTTCTTCTCAAATTCCGGAAGCAAAGCATATCCTCCGTCATAGGTCATCTCTGTATAGCTGTCTTCAAACGGCATACAAATCGTTACAAACGAAAGATCATCGCTCATGCACATTTCGTATCCAATGCCTGACAGAGATTCAAAATCCATATTTGTCAGAATGCCTTTGGAAATCATTCGCATGAAAGGATATAAGAAATCCTTGTCAAAGGTATCGGTCATGTAGTTGAATGTATCTTTGATAACTTTCAGCTGACATTTTGCACGTCCGATTGCTCCTTTATTATCCGATGTACGGTCCAGCAGATACTGAATTGCCTGTTCACCGGTGATCCTCTGTGAGCCGGCTTTCAGCGAGCAGCCAAGCTGTTCATTGAGGTAAGCAGCTTCCGCTTCCGTCAGATCCACTGGAATCCCTTTGATGCCATCTGCCAGCTGAGCAAGCTCATCTGTTCCGATCAGAACATAGTCCTGAATATCCGTACCGAAGCACGCGTTGACGGTATTGATCAGCATGCCGCGGTCACCATAAGAGTAAGCCGCATTGATGCGCTTCCAACCGTAGCCCTCCAGCGGAACCAGAATATCTCTCGGGATCGCCACCGCCGTAAACTTCTGCTGCAGTGAATTCCAGGATACGATAAAGATCATATCCGTCTGATGCGTATCATCCTGTGTGGAACCGTTCTTGACCACAACAAGTACGCTCGTGATAAACCGGTCGATTTTTGACTGCTCATAGATCGGAACCTTCTGGATCTCACCGGTTTCATAGTAGTCGACTCCTGTTTCCAGCGCTTCAGCGAACGGATCCGCTGTCGGGAGCGCGATGCCAGAAATATCTCCGTTCGGTCCGGAAACGATATCTACCTTATCCCTGTGCATATTGCTGAAAATTCCTGTGATAAAGAAAACCACTGCTAATGCAATTACCACCAGCAGCCCCACTACAGACAGCAGAATGATCAGCCAAATCGGTTTCTTTTTTTTCTGTTGTTCCAAAATAGTCCTCCGTTGGAGCGCCTTCCGCTCCCTAAAAAAAATGAAAAGTGAAAAAATACCGGCACCTGTAAAACAGTTTCAGGTACCGGCTACCTCGTTTACAGTTATTTTGAACTGCTGTTCCGGATTCTGTTCATGTCTACTTCCTGCAGAGAAGGCGCATTCCCTTCCGCATCATATTCCGCAAACAGAAGCATATCCGAAATAGCGCGTCCGGCCTTTCCGTCTCCATCCGTATCCGCACCGGACGGATTGCTGATGCAGGTTCCCATGAAGACCATCATGGCACTTGTACCGCCGTCGAAGTTCATGGCTTCCTGACATCCCAGTTCTTTCATCAGCTGTGCCATCTCATAGTCGTTCATCCCGATTGCCTTCTTCTTGTTCCGGCCATCGACTGCTACAACGACATAATGTCCGGGTTCGTAGTAACCAACCATAATTCGGGGATGACGGGTCCCTTTTGCGGAAAACTGTTCGGGGATCTCTCCGTTCCGGATCAGAATAGGTCCGAACTGCCATGCATGAACCGCACCTGCTTCAACCTCTTTTTTGAAGTTCAGCTTTTCCGTACGGGTGTCGAAGGTTTTCATGGTACCATCTTTATAGAGGATGAACACGCCATAACGATTTTTCTTCATGTTCGCGGAATTATTCACATTTTTGAACTGCTTGCCGTTATGGAACACCAATCCAGTGTTCATGGTTCCGTTCGTCGCCAGAATCGCATGTTCGCGAACTGCAAATTCTTCTCCGTCTTCTCTTCCGGTGTTAAATTCTCCTCTGCCGAAACCTGTCCGGAAATAATTGATATTTCTAATCCAAATATCCGCAATATAATACGTTTCATGAATATCGGGATCGTGCGGATTTACATATTTCTTAATAGCAATACGAAGCTCATCAGACTGGTAGCTGTAGTCCGCATCCACGCCGGTGTCATAATCCGGGAAACGGTCTGTAATATCCCCTTCCATCGGTGCTCTCGTCGGAGCAGGCGTATCAGTCGGTTCCGGAGTGGGTTCCGGAGTAGGTACTTCCGTAGGTTCGGGAGTAGGAATCGGAGTCTTAACCTCTTCGGTTTCCTCCACTTCAGTCACTTTTGTCTCAACTGCAATTGTTGCTGTCGGCTCACTCGTCGGAGCAACTGTTTCTTCTGTCGGGACCACGGTTGCAGCCGGCTGCTGACATACGATATTGCTGAAAATAAAGAACCCACCTAAAATCAGGCAAAGAGCCTTTTTCCAACACATTTTATTATCCTCCATGTGAGAGTAACATTTATCACTCTACCGATATTTCTTATCTATTATACAGGGATAATACTCCTCATGCAACAATTGAAGCAAAGATTTACAATTTGATCAAACGAATCCCTATTCACAGGATTCGAATGCTTTCGCCAATTCTCGGGTTTCGTGTTGCTTTTTCCTTTGTTTGATGATATGATTTTTTAATAAGTCTAACATTTCTTATTTCATCATGACATCATCAGGACGGAGCTCTCATGTATCAAAAATATGTGAAACGATTTCTAGATATTCTTCTTTCTCTTCTGGCTTTGATTATTGCATCCCCTTTGTTTCTGATTCTGTCTGTCTGGATCAAGCTGGATTCAAAAGGGCCTGTTTTTTTCCGTCAGAAGCGAATCGGTATTCATCGTACAACGTTTGAAATTCTGAAATTCCGTTCCATGAGGACTGATACCCCCCGCGATATGGCAACTCATCTTCTGAACAACCCTGACCAGTGGATCACCCGGGCAGGGCGTTTTCTGCGGAAAACCAGTCTGGATGAACTTCCTCAGCTCATCAACATCCTCCGCGGTGAAATGTCCATCATCGGACCCAGACCCGCACTGTGGAATCAGTATGATCTGGTGGAACTGAGAGAAGCATGCGGCGCAAATGATGTTGTTCCGGGTCTCACAGGATGGGCGCAGATCAATGGGCGCGACACTATTTCTGTCGAGGAAAAAGCTCGTCTTGACGGAGAATATGCTTCAAAGATTTCTTTTTCCATGGATCTGAAGTGTCTGTTCCGGACAGTCGCTGTCGTGTTGAAAAAGGAAGGATATGAAGAGGGCGGCGGTGAGTCTTCTTCCTCTGATCAAAAATGAGATCAATTGTTATTACAGGTGAAGGAAGCTATATCGGCTCTGCTTTGCAGGAGTACTTATCCCGCGAACCGGGCCATTATTCTGTTCGGGTATTGCCGACAATCGGCATTGCACCGGACTCATTTGATTTCCATAATGTTGATGCGGTCATCAATGTTGCCGCTATCGTCCATAAAAAAGAAACCCCCGATCTGATCAGCCTGTATGATTCCGTAAACCGGGATCTGGCTATCGGTCTTGCAAAAAAAGCAAAAGAAGATGGTGCTTGTCTCTTTATTCAGTTCAGCACGATGAGTGTCTATGGAAAGATTACCGGGGCTGTCTCCGAAGATACTTTGCCGAATCCTGTCACTGCATACGGACGTTCAAAACTGGAAGCGGAACGCCTGATTGCTCCTCTGGCCGACGATCGGTTTCACGTTGCCATCCTTCGCCCTCCCATGGTATACGGACCCGGTGCAAAAGGAAACTATCATCTTCTGGAGAAATTGACCGATTATCTGTTCTTTTGTCCGACACTTCAAAACAGACGCAGCCTTGTATCCGTGGACTGCCTGTGCTCCTTTATTCTCGGATGTGTTGAGAATCCACGCTCCGGCGTATTTTTTCCACAGGATCCTACGCCTGTCAGTACAGCTTCCCTGATTGAACAGATTGCTTCTAAAAAAGGAAAGAAGCTGTGGAGGACTTCCCTGTTTAATCCTTTTATCCGGTTTCTGAGCAAACACACGACAGCAGGCAAAAAAGCATTCGGTGATCTCGTATATGAGAATCTGTCCGAGCTTCCTTTATCTGCAGTTTTCCAAGGAGAAAGCAAATGATAGACTCTTTGATCAGCATTATCATGCCTGCCTACCGTTGTGAAAAAACGGTAGAGGAAAGTGTCCGTTCCATACAGACGCAGACATACGGCAACTGGGAGTTGATCATCGTAGATGACGGTTCTCCTGATAATACTCCCGCTGTATTGGCACGTCTGGCAGCGAAAGATTCCCGTATTCGGGTGATTACGCTGGAGAAAAACGAAGGGGTCGCTTCCGCCAGAAACCATGCTGCCGAAGCCGCAAGCGGAGACTGGATCGCCTTTTTGGACAGTGATGACATCTGGCTTCCTGAAAAGCTGGAAAGGCAGTTATCTCTCGCTGAAGAAACGGGTGCTCAGTTTCTCTATACAGGAGCTGCCTGTATCAATGAACATTCTCAAAAAACCGGGCGTGAATTCTCCGTGCCGCGTGTCGTAACATACCGTTCTTTGCTTTACAGCACCGATATTATCTGCAGTACGGTTGTGATGCGGAAAGAATTCTTTCTCCGTCATCCCATGGAGCGGAGCGATCTGCATGAAGATTACATTTGCTGGCTGTCCATTCTTCGGGAAGGACTGACGGCATATGGGATAGAGGAACCGCTCATTCTGTACCGCATTACAGAATCTTCCAAGTCCGGCAACAAGCTGAAGTCTGCCGCTATGATGTGGCGGACATATCAGCATATCGGCTTGAACCCCCTGCATGCCGCTTGGTGTTTTATCAATTACGGAATTCACGGTGTTCTCAGGTACTGGTTATGAATGAATCTTTACTATCAAAATTGAAGCGTATCAAACTCGGTGATATCGGGCATTTCTTTCTGTTTCTTTTTGCATTATTGCCGGCTATGTTTTACAGACGGCGCCGGCCGCATCTGTGGCTCTTGTGCGAGTACAGTATGGAAGCTCAGGATAATGCGTATGCTCTTTTTAAGTATCTCCGAAAAAGCCAACCGCAGGTGGATGCTGTTTACGCGATTTCAGACCGCTCCCCTGTCCGGGATATGGTATCTGCTGTTGGGCCAACGGTTTCATACGGAAGTTTCCGTCATTGGATCTATTACCTTGCTGCAGAGGTAAATATCAGCAGCCAGAAAGGCGGGAAACCGAATGCTGCTGTCTGTTATCTGTTTGAAGTGGTTCTGGGATGGCTGAAAAACAGACGTGTTTTCCTTCAGCATGGAGTAATCAAGGATGATTTACCGTTCCTGCATTATGATAAAGCGAAGTTCAGCCTTTTTTCCTGCTCTGCTTTGCCTGAATATACTTTTGTCAGAGACACCTTCGGTTATCCTGACGGAATTGTGCAATATCTCGGGCTTTGCCGATTCGACGATTTGCATGATGCTGTTCCCGATCCCAAGCTTGTTCTGATTCTCCCTACCTGGCGCATGTGGCTCCAGAGGGAATGCAAAAGTGTAGAAGAATTCCAGCAAAGTGATTATTACCGTTCATGGAATGCTCTTCTGAACAGCAAAGAACTGGATTCTATCCTTTGCAAATACGATATGCATGCTGTATACTGTACTCATCGGAATATGTCCCGCTTCGAAACCGGTTTTTCAACCGACTCGGATCATATATCAGTATGCAAATGGGATGAATTGTCCATTCCGGAGTTGTTGAAACAGGCTTCTGTACTGATAACCGATTTTTCCAGCGTATATATGGATTTTGCTTATATGCAAAAACCGGTGGTCTATTATCAGTTCGATATCGACACGTTCCGGAAAGGACATCTGCCGACAGGCTACTTTGACTATCATGATGATGGATTCGGCCCGATTGGCAACACAGTTCCCGAAGTATGTTCCCATCTCGAACAGATTCTGCAAAACGGTTGTCAAATGGATGACACCTATAAAACTCGTGTAAAGAATTTCTTTACGATTTGCGACACAAAGAATTCTGAGCGAACTTATCTTGCCGTCAAGGAGATGATTGAAAAATCGTGAAAAAGTTGTTTCAAAAAATCATGGGTTGGATTCGAACCCTTTTCAGGTATAAAGACCTTCTGATATTGCTGGTACAGCGCGATATCAAGTTGAAATACCGCCGCAGTTTTCTTGGCTATTTATGGAGCATCTTGAACCCTCTGCTTTCCATGCTCGTAATGGCTATCGTATTCACAAGAGTTTTCAGTCGCAACATTGAAAATTATCCGGTTTATCTGATCTGCGGCAATATTCTGTTCTCCTATATGCGTGAATCCTCTACTCAGGCTCTGAGTTCTGTAATTGACAATGCTTCTCTATTAAAGAAAACATATGTGCCTAAGTATATTTTCACGCTTTCGAAAATCACCAGCAGTTTTGTCAGTTTCGTTCTTTCCATGAGCGCACTTGTAATCGTTATGATCGCTACAGGTGTTCCTTTTCGATGGAGTAATCTGCTGATAATCGTTCCGATCTGTGAACTGTATGTTTTTGCCGTCGGCCTCGGATTATTCCTTGGCGCGGTCACGGTCTTCTTTCGTGATATGAAGAATCTGTGGAGTGTCGTAACGCTTGCGTGGATGTATCTGACCCCTATCTTCTACTCACTCGAAAGCTTCTATGACGAAAACTCCCTGAATATGCCTTTGGCCAGCATCATCATCCGCCGTTTCAACCCGATGTACATGTACATCCAGCAGTTCCGTGCGATGATTCTGCACTACACTCCCGCATGGGAGGTTCCGACTGAGATTCTGGTTCTCCGCGGAGCACTTGTTTCCGTCATCATGCTCCTGGTCGGTATCATTACTTTCAATTCAACCAAAGACAAGTTTATCCTTTATATTTAATCGGAGTATTATGGAAAACGTTGATAATCTTGAAAAAGATATTTGCATACAATTGAAAGATGCAACCGTCCGTTTCAACATGGCCGGTGAAAAAGTTGATAATCTGAAAGAATACTTTGTGAAACTCATTAAACGTGAACTTCACTTTAAAGAGTTTTTGGCATTAAAGAATGTGAACCTGACAATCCGTCAGGGTGAAGCATGGGCTTTGATCGGAAACAACGGTGCCGGTAAGAGCACCATGCTCCGTCTGATCTGCAGAATTCTTGCGCCGTATAAAGGAACTGTCTCAGTGCGCGGAACAATCGCCCCGATGATCGAACTCGGTGCAGGCTTTGATCCTAATCTCACCGCTGAAGAGAATATTTATTTAAATGGTACTATTCTTGGCTACAGCAGAAAATTTATTCAGGATCACTTTCAGGAAATCGTAGACTTTGCAGAACTTCATAAGTTTCTGGAACTCCCTATCAAGAACTACTCCAGCGGAATGCGTGCAAGGCTTGGTTTTGCAATTGCGACCGTCAGAAAACCTGATATTCTGATTGTCGATGAAGTGCTTGCTGTCGGCGATGCTGCTTTTCAAGCCAAGTGTCATAAACGCATCAGGGAGCTATTGAATCAGGGAACCACTCTGCTGTTTGTCTCTCATAACAAGAAAATGGTTCTCGATTTGTGCGACCATGCGGCATGGCTTGACCATGGAGAAATCAAATTTACCGGTACTCCAGCGGAAGCATATGAGGCATATGAATCTATCATCAAGTAATACATTTTGTTCCCAATTAGAAAAGCTATCATTTGACTGATAGCTTTTTCATTTACCCATATTTCAATATATTGCTTTAGGCTTTATTGTTTTTTAACCTTTGCTCCCTCATTCTGAAGTAGCTGAAGCTTGCTGATTAGATAATCCGCCACACTATCTGCCGCGTGACCTATATTCGCCCATGTTTCGCTTCGTGCAATTTCCCTTCCCTCTTCGTAGCGAGGATCGTTCAGACAAGCGTCAATCACTTCCTTGATACGATCAAGGTTGTTGGAATCCAGATGCTGACCGATTTGAGGAAGAATTGAATATGTCCACAACTCTTCATTTAGCCAGCAGGCATCGTAAGGAGCCGTATCCATCGTTGTATCAGCGTATATCACCGGTTTGTCATAGACCAATGCAAAATCGAAAATGACTCCTGAAAAGTCGGAAATCAAAATATCTGATCTGCACAGCACTTCGAAATTATCATTGTCACTGTTCCATTCAAGCTGCTCGCTTTGCGGATATTGTTTCATAATCCCATCAATCAGCTCTTTTTCTGATGTAAAGGACTGTGGATGAGGACGGACAATGACATGATAGCCTGTCTTAAGAAGCGCTTCTATAATCTTTCCTCCGTACCTGCTGAAAATAGCACTTTCTCCCCATGACGGAGCCAATAGAACTGTAACAGGATGCTCCGGCAATTTCGGCGTCATTTCTTTACGCTTTTTCATTGCATCCATATAAGTAATACCGACAATTTGCAATTCTTTCTCCGGCAAATTACGGAGTTTTTCCAACTGTCGAATTTGTCTCACCTGATAATCACCGGAAAGCAATACAGCGTTATAATAATCAAGCCCGAACATACGATAAAGGACAATGTCATTAGCCGCATGCGGAATGTGGACATACCATTTAACGTCACGGGATCGTTTCCATTGAAAAACATCCAGTCCTGGGGTCGATGATAGCAGTAAATCCGCTCTCAACATATTTAACTTGGCAAAGGCTTTGTTCCCCTCTCCGATAAATTCACATGTAACATGCTCATAAGACTTACTCAACGCGGGATCATCCGGAGACGCGGTATAGTATACGGTCTTCTGCCCACGCTTGTTCAATTCATCACATATAGGCTCAAATACATTCCAATAGCGCTTGCTGTCGGAAAAGATAGCCAACGGAATTCTGCTGTTGTCATTTTTCTCCTGACGGCCACTGCTTGCATAAAAGCGTATTTTCATAAAAAGGGTTCTAATCCCGTAAATTGCCGCACCTAAAATGCCGATAAGGATCGTGAAGAGCATACTTCCCGTACCGGGATCTATATATAATCGCAACATACTCCATCCTCCCATCATTTTACTGCCTCGAGAGATTCGCCTATTTTTTCCCAGTTGCTGATAGTGAAGATGTCATCCCCCTGTATCGAATACCAAAGGCCTGGCAAGAGCTGGGTTCCGGTATACTCCAGAATATTGATATAATCGGTCCGGAACACATATTGTTTTGCATCTTTTTTTCCATCACTGTTGATTTCTTTCCCAGTAAATGGATTCACAGGATTATCAATTAAGTTCTGGAATGCAATCACAGGAACATCTGCGTTTGTCATAAACTGGCGATTGGTTTCGAATGTATCACTATTAAAATCTTTCACAATCAGAAGAGGATTAAAGTTCATCACATCTTCATAGCCCTCTTTGCCAAACCGATATTCAGGGAACTGATCCAGTGACTGACCATGATCCGCCACTATAATGATACGTGTATTGTCATACACTCCGTTCTCGCGCAAATAATCAAGCCATTTTCCAACCTGTATAAGACTGACGACATTAGCATGATAATGTGTCAGTTGAAGGTCGGTCTTCAATTCCAGAGTCCTTCCCTCAGTTGATACACGTACCTGATGTTCCTTGTCATATTCAGTATTATCGACTGTAATTTCCGGAACATATTCGGGCTCCTTAAGCATAATCCCGTTATGAGGAGTGTCGTTTACCATCAGCAAAAAGGTATTCTGATCCGAATCGCTGATCTCCGTGAGAGACGGTAAATTCTGTAAGACCAGATAATTATCCATGAACGCCTTTGTGATTCCATGAGCTTTAGACAGTCCCTCCCGCGTTTGAGTGGATACGAAAGCGAATTCATCCAAAGATGACTTTTCTGCCGCGTTGTAATTTCCCCGATTATAAAGGGTACCCTGCACAAAAAGCGGAGCGATTTTATAGATGCTGTAGCAGAAGAAATTCCGATTTCTAACTCTATCTGCATTTTCCGATTGTTTTTGGGCAGTTTCCTGAGCGGATTTTGTAAAACTTCCCTTTGTTATGTAACGATGTATCTCAGGATAATCGTCATACACACTCAGATCGGGGACCCAGCGATATCCCGCCAGAGAAGGATCACATACTGTTACTTCATAACCGTTCTTGCTGAATATGACAGGCATCACTTTCAGGGCTTCATTATGTTTATCTACCAAGAGCTCCTCTGTCCGTTCGTTGATCTTATCCGGTCTATAATCATATCCTCCGAGGATTGCAGGGAAGCCAACCAAAGTCGTTCCCCCGAATGACAGCGTATTGGGATAATAGGTAAATCCGTCAAACTGAGCTTGTAATTCGGGTTTTTCTTCAAGTGCAAACGGAAAATAACTGTTAATGGCTCGATCCAGCATGAGAATCACAACATTTTTGCCATTTTTATTCAGTTTAATGACCGGAGCATCATCGTTATTGACAATCTGTGTTTTTGTGCCGGATAACACTCTTTGAATTCCCACGATATTATATCCTGTCATTCCTATAGCAGCGATACACATTGCCAGAGCTGCCACTCTCAGAATGGAAGGCTTCTTTTTCCAAATAAGATACAAAAGTATCGTTATCGCTGCAAGCACGAGCAGATTCAATACTCGTTCCTTCATGGGAGAAGCTTCAAAAACATCATATTGTAGCATGTCTGAAAGATTTCCATGCCCTTTTCCAAAGAACATATATGTAACAACAGCGCATACAGCGACTGCACATATTCCAATGCTCATCCACTGCTTTCCTTTGCTGCTTGCAAGCCGATAAAATATACCAAACCAGATCACAAACAGTCCGGTTGCGGTAAGCATCGATGTCACCAAGTACCACAGCGGAGATTTAAACGCTTGAATATCAACAAATTCTTCCGGTGAAGTATTGATGACTGCAGAAGGGATTAATACACCCGTCAGAACCGCCAGAAAAACGCAGAACAGAAGGAATGTAACATGATCTGCATCTTTCGAAGGCAAAATTTTCCAATCTTTCGCTTTAGATTTGATGAAATAAAGTATGATGGGGATCTGAAGCATTAAGAGTAATAATACTACTTTTATTTGTCTGCTTTGAAGTTCAAACGGATGAATAAAGACTATGAAAACAATGCCGGCAATACCTGCAAGCGAAAACAGCACGCTCAGAACAAGGAGAGGATTTTTCATCCTGTTGAAGACATTTTTCAGAAGCGAGAACACATTGTTCAGGGTCCAGTAAAAAACCAACCCCGCAGGTGAATTATAAAGCAGAACGAGAAAAATCAATGCCATCCCATACATCTGAATCTTATTTTTCAGAGGAAATCCCTTCATGTAAATCGTGGCAGACACAGCATTGATTGCAGTCATCAGAATCGGAAGCAGGTTAATGCTAAGCCCCCCAATTACAAGGAGGCCGTCCGGTGATCCAAGGTCAGAAATCGGTCCAAATGATACTCCCTGAAGAAGACTCAGTTTTGATAGAAACTGATAAGCTGCAATGAAAAATGGTATTTCAAGTAACAGAGAGATGGATCCCTTTAATGCATCTGTTTGCTTATAGCCGTTTTGACGATATAGAGTCTGCAGCATCATAAACTGCATATCGCCTTTAAACGTTTTTTTAATATGGTCCACCCAGGGTTTAATTTTTGCAGCCTGATCTCTTTCTTCCGCCTGCATAGCATCAGCACGCTGATAAAGAGGAAGCACCAGAAAATTCATTGCCAGACTCAAAAAGATAATTGACAGACCAGGACTTTTAAGAAGCCTGTTCGCGAGTACAAATATCGTTTCAAACAACAATTCAAGCGGTCCGATCAGCAACTGATACAAAGCACTCCAAACGGTCATTTGTAGATTCTCTCCTTCATGTTTTTCGATTAATATCGTTCCATTTTTAATAGTCTATAGTCTGCGCTGTCTTCAGATTGAAGCGCATGATTGAAAAAAAGCATCTTCGTTTAACGAATTTCCGTATTTATAACAATAATTTAACGAGTTGCTAGTAATTTTATCACATTCCTTTATCAATGTCTATCTCTTTCCTGGCACTCTTGCCCATTTACCTCTTCTGCTTGTGTTCTTTATTTTTATTATACTGATATACCAATTTATATAAATATTATCTCAAATGTTTTACAAATTGTTTATATGTGTTTCCATTCACACCCTTGACTGCGTTCAATATATCGTGTTATTATACCTAGGTATTGAACGCCATAACGAGACTATTATTAATAATATTCGTGATTTTGTTCTATTGATGGTTGTGTATCATTCAGTTTTTTCAACGCATTTCAGATTCGAATGTATCTCTGCATCGGTTTTCAAATTCCTGCTATTGTTTCATTTTCAGGTTTCTGAAATATTAGTTTGAACAAAACAGAAAAGAAAGGATATAGACATGGAGTTTTCCAAAAAACAGTTTGATATTCTGGAAGCACTCGCAGAAGCGAATGTATCACTTTCTCAGCGTGAACTTGAGAGAATCACGCATCTCAGCCTTGGCACCGTAAACCGTATCCTGAAAGAACTGTCTGCTGCCGGTTATGTAAAAAAAGGTTCTATAACCAATTCAGGGCTCAATGCTCTGGAGCCATATCGAGTAAAACGCGCTGTTTTTATTGCTGCCGGATTTGGTTCAAGAATGGTTCCCATCACGTTTAATACCCCAAAGCCTTTGGTTCGAGTACATGGAGTGCGGATCATCGATCATCTGATTGATGCCTGTTTGCTAGCGGGAATCAGTGAGATCTATATCGTACGGGGTTACCTCTCTGAGCAGTTTGATCAGCTGCTCTATAAGTATCCGATGATTCGGTTTTTAGAGAACCCCGCTTTTAATGAAGCAAACAACATCAGTTCTGCTCTTGTGGCCCGATATTATCTGTCCAATGCGTATGTATTTGAAGCTGATCTGCTTCTTTATAATCCAAAGATCATCAAGAAATATCATTATTCTTCCGACTTTTTAGCTATACCGAAAGACCGTACCGATGATTGGTGCTTTCAAGTAAAAGATGGCGTGATCGTAGAGCAGAATGTCGGAGGAACAAATTGCTGGCAAATGGTCGGAATCAGCTATTGGAATGAAGCGGATGGTCACCGGTTATCTCAGGATATTGCAGATGTTTATGCTTCCCCTGGCGGAAAAGAACGCTATTGGGATCAGGTTCCGCTACGTTATTGCAAAGATCACTACACCGTCATGGTTCGGGAATGCACCGAGGAAGATATCATCGAAATCGACACTTTCCGCGAACTAAAAGCCATTGATAAAACTTACGATATCTGACCCTTAGAGGTTTATAACAATGAACGGAGAACAATCAAACATGAACAAGCAAAACGGTGGCAATCTGAAACGCCAGCTCTCCCCAATGCACGTGTGGGCTATAGCATTCGGCTGCGTGATCGGATGGGGTTCATTCATCAATCCAGGAAAGAAGTTTCTTCCTACTTCCGGCGTCGCTGGAACGGCAATTGCCATGATTCTGGGTGCACTGGTTATGGTTATTATTGCGTTCAGCTATGCGTATATGGTTCCCAAATATCCTAAAGCCGGTGGTGAGTTCACTTTTACTAAAATGTGCTTTGGAAAAAACCTGGCTTTTATATGTGGTTGGTTTTTAGTCGTCGCTTATCTTACCAACGTGCCTATGAACTCTACCGCGATCGGTCTGATTGTGGACGGTCTTGACGGCAGTGCAGATATTCTGAAATTTGGATTCCATTATTCCATTGCAGGATTCGACATCTATCTGGGTGAAATTCTGCTGGCTTCCTTTATTCTGATTCTTTTTGGTTATCTGAATATCATCGGGGTAAAAAAAGCCGGCTTTGTTCAGACGGTACTTTCAATTTTGCTTATCGTCTGTGTCTTCACTCTTTTCATTGCTGCTCTTTTCAGTGCAAAAGCAAAGAACATCAATATGCAGCCTGTCTGGGGTTTTGATAAGCGTGCCGCCATGGAAGCCGGTGCAAAAACTGCTGATATCGGACAATATGCTCACACCGGATCATCCGGTGTTCTCGGCGCGATTTTAGCCACCTTTGCCATAGCTCCATGGGCATATGTGGGATTTGATGCAATTCCCCAAGCCGCGGAAGAATTTAATTTCAGTTTTAAAAAAGTGTCTTTCATTATGGTGATCGCCATAGCATTCGGCTGTTTTGTCTATGTTTCCAACAACACTGTCGCAGCGGCAGCTCTAGAAAACTGGCCTGAACGTGTTATGGCTGGCGAATGGGTGGTCCTGATAGCAGCTGAAGAATTACTTGGAACATTTGGAAAAGTGCTGATCGGTGTTGGTGTAAGCTGTGCTGTACTCTCCGGAATCATGGGCTTCTACCTCGCTTCAAGCCGTTTGATGTATTCCATGAGCCGTGATGGCTATCTGCCTGAATGGTTTGGAAGAGTTGATGCCAAATACGGCACGCCGAAAAACGCAATGATCTTCTGTGTTCTTGTCAGTCTCTCCGGCCCGATTCTTGGAAGAGAAGCTCTTGGCTGGTTTGTGGATATGAGCGCAATCGGCGCAAGCATCGGCTATTTCTTTACTTCTGCTTCAACACTTGTGGCTGCCAAGCATGACGGTGACGGAACAAAGTTTCTGAAAGTTATGGCCATCATCGGTATAATCTTCAGCGTCATTTTTATGATTCTTCAGCTCATCCCCATTCCCGGTCTTTCCGGTGTGCACTTTGGAAAAGAAAGCTACATTATGCTTATTATCTGGGTCATCATCGGTCTGATTTTCTATGCAATCCAGCACAAATTCTTTTCTTCAGCTGATTAACAAAGCTGCTTGAACAGACATGATAACATCAAAGGGGCTGTTAACCAGCCCCTCTTATTTCACTTAAATAATGCGAATTATATAATTATCGATCGCCGTACATTTTCTGATAATACAGCTTATATTCTCCGGATAAAATCGGCTCCCACCAATCCTGATGCGTTAAATACCATTGAACTGTCTTCTGAAGTCCGTCTGCAAATTTGGTCTCCGGAAGCCATCCGAGTTCTTTATGGATCTTTGACGGATCAATTGCGTATCTCATGTCATGACCTTTCCGATCTTTTACAAATCGAATCAGGGAATGCGGTTTTCCCAGTATATCGCAGATCAGCTTTACAATATCGATGTTGGCCATTTCATTATGACCACCGATATTATAAACTTCTCCTTCCCTGCCGTTCCGGACAATCAGATCGATAGCTCTACAATGATCTTCCACATAAAGCCAGTCCCTGACATTTTTACCCTCACCGTATACCGGAAGAGGTTTATCATGCAACGCATTGACAATCATAAGAGGAATCAGCTTTTCCGGAAAATGATAAGGACCGTAGTTATTGCTGCACCTGCTGATGCTGACAGGTAATTGATATGTGCGATGATATGCTAATACCAGCAGATCAGCCGCAGCTTTGGAAGCACTGTACGGGGAACTGGTATGAATCGGTGTTTCTTCGGTAAACAGCAGGTCCGGTCTGTCAAGAGGCAAGTCTCCGTACACTTCATCCGTAGACACTTGATGATATCTTTTGATTCCGTACTTCCGGCAGGCATCCATCAAAACCTGAGTTCCCAAAATATTAGTCTGCAGGAACACTTCCGGGTGTTCGATGCTGCGATCCACATGGCTCTCGGCGGCAAAGTTGACAACGATGTCAGGATGCTCCTTCTCAAATATGGAATCCACCCCAGCCCTGTCACAGATATTAGTTTTGTAAAACACGAAATTTGTGTTTTCCAATGCCGCCTGCAGAGTGGAAAGATTTCCCGCATAGGTCAGGCAGTCAATGCAAACGATACGATCATCCGGATGATTTTTCAGCAAATAATAAATGAAATTCGAACCAATGAATCCCGCTCCGCCTGTAACAATAATAGTTGACATCTTTCATGCTCTCCTTATTTGTATCTGATTTTTCCGTCCAAAACGTTTTTGAGATGCTGTCCATAGGGAGATTTTCCATGCGCTTTCACCGATTTCGCTAATGTCTCACGGGAGATCCAGCCATACATGTATGCGATTTCTTCCGGAGCTGAAATCATGACACCCTGTCTTTTTTCAATCGTCTGAACAAAAGCTGATGCTTCTATCAGGCTATCCATCGTTCCGGTATCTAGCCAGGCAAATCCTCTGCCAAGAATAATTCCTTTCAACGATCCATCCTGTAAATACATATCATTCAATGTTGTGATTTCCAGCTCACCTCGGGGGGAAGGCTTTACTTTTTTCGCAAAATCAACGACACGCTTGTCATATACATATAATCCGGTAATACAATAATTGCTTTTCGGTTTCTTTGGTTTCTCTTCAACAGAAAGGATATTCCCGTCCTGATCAATCTCCATGATTCCAAAGCGTTCCGGGTCATTTACATAGTAGCCGAAAACAGTAGCAAAACCTTCTTCTGCATTCGCAACCGCCTGTCTGAGATTTCTTCCCAGACCGTTTCCGTAAAAAATATTATCTCCTAGAATCAGGGTGCAAAGATCGTCCCCTATAAATTCCTCCCCGATTAGGAATGCCTGAGCCAGACCGTCTGGGGAAGGCTGTTCCTTGTAAGAAAGCTGTATTCCAAACTGTGAACCATCTCCCAACAAGCGCTGAAAGTTCGGCAGATCAACAGGGGTAGAGATGATCAAGATCTCCTTGATTCCAGCAAGCATCAGCGTGGATAAAGGATAGTAGATCATCGGCTTGTCATATACAGGAAGGAGCTGCTTGCTCGTAACCATTGTCAGAGGAAACAATCTTGTTCCTGCGCCTCCAGCTAGAATAATGCCTTTCATTCTTTCTTAACCTCACCTTCTGATTGTTTTTATTTGCTATCTTACAGAATTTCCTGAAGAACCCGGATCGTTTCCCGGAATCCTTCCTCCGGTCTGAATCTTCCCGTCCATCCTAAAGCATACAGACGCTCAGAGTTCAATGTGGAATTATCCATAGGATTAAATGCACGTTTTTCCGCCTCAGTTGCATCTTCTCTGACAACTTCCGTATTGGCGGCTTTTGCATATAATAGAGCCATGTCCCTGATGCTCACTTTCGAATCCCTGTTCGCAATATTATATGCTGTCTGTGATTCTCCGAACAGAAGTACATACAGAATTGCTGTCGCACAGTCCAGGCAATGGCAATAGCTTCTGACCTGTTGTCCTGCACTCTTCATCGTAATCGTCTCGCCTTTCGCCGCTGCATATGCCCATGCAGAGGAAACCCGATTATCCCTTTCTGTCGCAGTTGGTCCATAGATATGTCCCGGCCGAACAATCACTGTTTCGATTCCGTATTCCTTAGCAAAGGAAACGCACAACGTCTCTGCCGCCCGCTTTCCCACAGAATAGGAATTACGTTCCTTGAGAAGGTCAATAAATCCATACTCAGATTCACAAAACCCGGATGCTGTTTCTTTGCGGCCATATACTTCACTGGAACTGATATACAATAAACGTTTGACCTTGCTGTCCCCGGCTTTTTTCAAAAGATGATAAACCCCCTGAAAATTAGCAGTCATGGTTTCCACCGGATATTTCATAATCCTTTCCGGGGTTGCGTTGCCTGCACCATGAATGATATAGTCCAACTGCAACGGAAGAGCAAAGTCATCCGTCTCTGCATCATATTTAATGAAATGGAAATACTCCCTTAAAGCATAATCCCCAAACCGGTCAATGACGCGCTGCTCCGATCTTGCCGCTGCATAAATCTGAACCGGTTCCTGATGAGACTCATTAAAGAACACTAAAAGATCAATGATTGCAGAACAGATCAATCCGCAAGCTCCAGTAATCATAATCCGTTTTCCGCTGAACCGGTTCAGTTCCGGATAAGCATTGACCGTCTCAATCAAGTCTGTATTCCATTGTTTACTTTGATATAGGCGCATATAATTCAGTCCTTCAGCCAGCTTGAACGTTTAGCAGCTAACAAGGCTTTGAAAATATCGATATCGTCGACTGTTGTAAGCTTAATATTCTTTTCCGATCCCATTGAGAAATAGACCTGCCTGCCCATCTCAATCATCAGCGTGCACGACGCCACAGAATTTGTGATTCCCTTTTCCAGCGCTTCCCGATGAACATTGCAGATGTCGCCCAGATGAAAAGCTTGTGGAGTCTGGGTTCGTTTCAATCGATCACGGGGATAACTTCCTACGGAACTGTATCCATCCTCGGTCTGCATCATCGCTTCCGCACACGGAATTACAACAACCGCATTCCCGTTTTCTAATGTTACCCGGATACAGTCTGAAATAATCTCCGCGGACACCATCGGTCGGATGGCGTCATGGATCAATACTATATCATCTTTTCCGAAATGCTTTTCCAGTTCAAACAATCCGTTCCGAATCGATTCCTGGCCGGTTTCTCCGCCCGGAACAACATACTGAAGTTTCTTGATTGAATACTGCTTAGCGTAAGCCCAGAGAACCTGTTCCCACCCGGAAATGCACACAACCGCTATCGCATCAATTTCCGGATGTTTTTCAAAAGCCTCCAGCGTGTAGATGATGACCGGTTTTTCATTCACCGTCAAAAACTGCTTCGGGATATCCTGATGCATCCTGGCACCTTTTCCGCCGGCAATAATTAATGCAATCTTTTTTACATCCATTGTTATTCCCCTTTTTTCAATATTTCTTGCTTCAGCAACTCAATTACGCGATTTGCTGCATTCGGATAATACTTTTTCAGTTCGCTGCGTGAGAACTGTTCTCTCTGGTGTTTCATCGGATCGTCGCCGTCGATAACGACTTTCTGTATGAAGTCCATGATATCCTGCTCATTAAATGCATGATAATACTGATCCATGCAAGCGATTCCTGTCGGAAGAAGCGTCTCACGCGTTTTTTCCTCAGACTGCATCATATAGCAGCATGGCTTCTCAGTATATAGATATTCCCCGATAAATGATCCACAGTCATGAATCATAGCGTCACTGTCCACAAATGTCTGGAAATAGTCTCCTGACTGATCATAAACAAGATTCGGGATGGATTTTAGGTAAGAGATATAATCCTTTACTTCTTCCTGGGTCCATACATTATGAGCCACTAAATTTTCGAACAGCAGCGGATGCGGTCTGAAAATAAAATCAATCTCCGGGAAGCGTTCCGGCAAGCGCAGAAACAGATCTGCATACTGAATGAAATTCGAAATACTGAGTGTTTTCCAACCCCATACCGTGTGATGCGGGCAAATCAGTATCTTCTTTCTTTCACGCTTGGAAGGCTTACAGTTTGCCATACTGTCCATTTTAATATATCCTGTCAGAAATCCGTTTCTCCCTTTTATGGGTTCATTTTCCTGAAGATATTTCATGTTTGATTCGGTTTCTACGCACACCTTCCACATTTCATTAAAGAAGTCCGTGTGAATTACTTCCGACCAATAATTCAGCGCAGCAAAGCCATAATTCGCATACATGGTCAAAACAGGCTTCTTTATCCAGTCCCCAGCGCTATGAAAGTGATGAACTTGATTATCATATGGGTTATTAAAGCATATCACCTGATAAGTATCGCCTAATTCATGCACAATCCCTTTTTCCAGATCATAGCCGTGCAGAACCCGATTCCCATACTGTTCGGACAGGGATTGATAAGTTGCTGCATAGTTTGAATTCCGGTATTCTTCTGATCGGATCATATTGGGAATTACGATAATCCATGGATCAAACGCAGGATCATCAAGCATTTTTTCAAATACTGCCTGGAAAGGAAAAACACCTCTGTAAAGATTCAGAAAAGCGACTTTTATGACTCCTGTTTCTTTACATGCAGCCTGTATGGTTTTTAATTTAGCCGGATACTCATTCTGAATCTGTATCAGTTCCGAGACACTGAGCTTTTCGGCTTTCTTTCTTTTCAACAACTTTTCAAACAGCAGCTTCACGATCCTGGGAATTACCAGAAGTCTTCGAATGCCGGTATCTTCCTTTTCTCCCCGGATCCAGCCTAATCTGGTCAAAAAAGAAGTAAATGACCTTTTATGCCGCAGTTTGGAATACATATTATATAACAGCATCTGCTTCTTGATGCTGGAGAATTCCAGGCATTTCTGCGGAGTTAGTTTTGTATTTGAGAGCGCGTGTAGCAATAGTTTCCCCGCATTTTCAGCATTGAACATTCGCTCACAGGCCATCTTGCCTTCCATTCCGATCCGATAAGCGGTCTCTTCATCACGGCAAACCATCTTAATAACTTCTTCTATGGAGTGTGTCGCGCAGCCCAACTCATCGATTTCCGACCGTGTCCAGCCGAGAGAATAGTTCGGCACATCCTGTATGTATACATATCTGTCATCATCAAAAGGTTCTTCCGAAACGATCGGAATCACAGCCGGTATTCCGAACAGAGCACAGTCCATTGCGCTGATACCCATAGACATGACAAGATCCGCGTTCTCCATAATATACCGATCCCGAACCTTTCCGTACAGGGAAGAGGTGAAGATCAGCTGAATCTTGGGAGCGTATTTACTGTCGATGATCTCGTCTCTTGCATTGCCGTCTCCGATGATATGGAACTCGACCTTCTCTTCGATATCCGCAGAAAGAATATGATCCAGGCAGTTTATCAGGGACCAAATCTTATCATAATCCAGACGCCCCATCCAAAGCATCCGAATAACTCCCGGTTTCTTCCCTCTCTGTATGGTTGACAGGTCAATATCGGGAGCATGAGTTATTGTCGGAACATAATCCGGCAAGAAAGGTCTTGCTGATTGCTTATTGATCACGAGAAGATTGCTCTGATCCTGAAAAGTTGCGGAATTGGTTTTCCAGACCATTTCCAGAAATGATCTGACATCCAGTTTAAAAACAGGGAACTGGTTCTTATACCAGGCAAGAATATCCGGGTGCCCGAAATACAGCAGAATTCTTGCTGATTTCAGCATGTTAATTTTGGTCAGCAGATGAGAAAGATGATTGGTTGCAGTAAAGAACACCGCTCCCTCAAAAGCAGTAAAGTCAGTCTCGTCTTCCGTCAGAACATGCAGCCGCTCGCAGGCAGTCCGCAGATACGCCTGTTCAATTTCCCCAGTGGTGGGAACGATATAATATGTCTCGTATCCCATCTCTTTGGACAGATAATCCGCCAGGTCTAAGAGCAGTGTCCGCCCTCCGCCGAAAGGAACCTTGATTGCAGAATACAATACAACTTTGGTATCAATCGGAAGGAGATACTGCTGGTTCTTCTTGATCTCGTACCAGTTCAGTTTTTTGATTTCGTCTCCGACTTTTACTTCCGTTGCTGCATACTGCTGAAATCCTGCCTTCTGATAAAACCGGTTAGCGCGACCGTTCTGTGCAAACACGTTCAAATAAACCCGATCGAGTTTGAGCGTGTCAAAAGCATAGGAAAGGATCTGCTCAGTAGCTGCTTTGGAAGCTCCCGTTCCCCAGGCGTCAGGATGCATTGCTACTGCGTATTCAGCGTCACCGCGTTCCTTGCTGATATTTTTTAAACTGATTGTCCCAAGATAAATATCGTCTGAATTGACAACAGCCCGATGCAGAGTATCTTCCCGTTCCGATGCGTGCTCAATAAATGCTGATACATCCTGATAAGATGTCTTTTCGCCGCCGATGTGCAGATAACGGGTTGCGTCAGCATCTCGCATCCATTCCAGCATTCTGTCCGCATCTTTCGGCTCCAACGGTCTCAGTCGGAACTCTGTTGTTAAAGTGTTCCCCATCTATTACTATTCCTCTTATTCAAAAATTCTCCGGATTGCATTTATGGTATATGCAATCTGCTCGTCCGTCATACCATAGAACATAGGCAGACTGATCTCACATTCCGCGATTTTCTCCGCGTTCGGGAAATCGCCCTTCTGATACTTCAGTTCCCGATAAGCTTCATGCAGATGCATCGGAACCGGATAATGGATCAATGTCTGAATTCCATCCTGGTTCAGCTCCCGGATCACTTTTTCTCTGTCGTTTACAAGAATCGAAAAAATATGCCAGACATGTTCTGTATTCGGTGTCTGATAAGGCAGTCCGACTTCCGGAATTGACGAAAGTCCTTTTTTATATTCAGCTGCAATTTCTTTTCTTCTGGCATTCCAGATATCCAGTTTTTTAAGTTTCACATCCAGTACCGCAGCCTGAATGGGATCCAGTCTGGAATTGACGCCTTTTACAACATGCTGATACTTGACTTTGGAGCCATAATTTGCAATCATCCGAACTTTTTCTGCCAGTTCGTCATCGTTTGTCGTTACAGCGCCCGCGTCTCCAAACGCACCCAGATTTTTGCCGGGATAAAAGCTGAACCCGGATGCCACTCCCAAAGAACCCGCCTTTTTTCCGTCAAACGTCGCGCCATGAGCCTGTGCCGCGTCTTCAATGACAGGGAGATTATATTTTTCCGCAATCGCTTTGATTCGATCAAACCGACCGATCTGACCATAGATATGGACAAGAATAATTGCTTTTGTACGGGGCGTTATCGCCTTTTCCAGTTTCTCTGGATCAAGACAGTAAGTATCTGCCTCTACATCCGCATAGACAGGGGTTCCGCCGGCATAAGTAACTGCAAGCGCTGTGGCGATGTATGTATGCGCGGGTACAATGACTTCGTCCCCTTCTTTTATTTCCATCGCCCGAAGTATCAGCTGCAACGCATCCAAGCCGTTTCCGCATCCGATGCAGTGCTTCACGCCGATATAATCCGCGAAATGTCTTTCAAAAGCCGAGACCTCTTCCCCGCCGATGAAGTAATTGCTGTTCACTACACGGGTGATTGCATTGTTGATCTCCGGCTGCAATTCCGAATGCATGACTGAAAAGTCTGCAAATGGCACTCTCATTTTTTATCCTCACTTTCCGTTAAACGAAGCAATTGATCATGATCATATACATAATCCTCCGGATCATACGGCCTGTCCACCAATGCAAGCAGAACGCAGTCCTCTGAAAAATGCATCATCTCACGCCATATAAAACCATAAATATAAATACCTTTATCCCTTGAATCCAGATGGACGGTTTCCTTCTCTTTTCCATTGTCCAGAAGGATGTCGCAGCTTCCGCTTACACAGATCAGCACCTGATTCAAATCCTTATGCGCATGTTTTCCGCGGACGGCATCATATGAAGAACCATAGATGTAATAGATCCGGCGGATTGGAAACGGAATGTCTTTGTTGTTCTCAATCGCAATCAAAGACCCTCGGCTGTCTCCATGCGCAGTAAAAGTAATCCATTGAACTCCTGAAATCATTCTGTTTCTTATCCTGTTTCTCAAATTTTGAAAATAGTACGCAGCACACGCCGCAGGACAAACATCGGCTTTTTCCTGAACAAGTCAAACTTTTGAGCCATTGTTCCTTTTTCCCATGTCTGGAACAGAAGCGCCGATTCTTTTCTTTTCAACGTTCCATCCTTGATTTGCTTCCGCAAAGCATCAGGGTCCTCACAATAGGGATACACTTCGTTTTCATAAAACAGCTGCATATCCTTTTCCAGCAACGAATTGGAACTCTGACCGTCGCTAACTCCTCCGCTCCTTTTTTTCACCATAGGACTTGGCAGGAAGCCGACCGGGATCCCTTTTCTGAGTGCTTTCATCAGAAAAGGATAATCCTCCATCAGTTTATACTCTGTATCGAACAATCCAAGTGTCTCAAGACTGTCCCTTGATCTTGCCATCGTACATCCGGGAAGCAATTTCTGGGTCTCCATAGCCCGGTAGATTGCTTTCCAGTCTCTTGAAATCAGAAGGCGAATCTGATCCGGTCTCGGCCACTTTCCGCGGAAATGCTTTAATGTCGAATCATATACGGAGCAGCTCGCGCAGACGATAGGATCATGGTGCTGTAAAAATCCATCGACCCACTTATCCAGGACATGCGGATTTTCATACACATCATCTCCGGAAAGCGGAAAAATATATTCCCCTTTTGAATGTAAAAGGGCGTTGTTATAATTACAGACTGTACCGACATTCTCTTCCTGATGCAGAATCAGAACTTCCCTGATATTACCTTTTTGATGACTACCGATGTACTGATACCAGTAGTCCGCATTAAAATGCTCGGTTCCATCATCTGCAATGATATATTGTATCGACGGATATTTTTGGGAAAGCACTGAATTCACCGTCTCCATCAGATGCTCGCTGTAATAGCTTAATGTAATAACGGTAATCAGTTTTTTGTTGGAACAGGTTTCCATTCGAATCCTATCACCCTTCAGCCGAAACGGCAGATTGATATACTATGCCCATAATAAATCAATGTAAATATACCACGAACATAGTAGTAAGTCAACTTTCCATCTTTCGAAAGAGCAGACCTGAAAGCCTTATAAGAAACCAGATATGTACCGGCACACTGCTCCTCTGAACAGCGTTGTTTCAAAAAGTTTTAAACGCAATTTTGATCAACCTTTTGTTTCATCTTGTTCTAACCGCTAGGATGTGCTATACTGAAGTGTAACTTTTGGAGGTCTCGATATGCCTTTTTTCACTCATGGAGATACCAAAAATAAATTGATTTTATTATATATTCTGGCCGGTGCGAAAACCCCTCTGACACACGACCAGCTCTATCGGGTTGTCGACCGTACGGATAGTATGTCCTTCTTTTCCTTTGAAACCATCCTCCCGGAATTAGAAACTGACGGTTTTTTGGCGTCATTTGTCCGGCCGTTCGGAGATTGCTACGGTCTGACAGATCATGGAATGGAATCCGTTGAGCTTTTCAAAGAATCTATCCCTGCATCCATTCGGGAACGAATCGATAAGACAGTCAAAGAAAGCGAATTTGATTTTCTCCGCGAGACACAGACAACCTCTCGCCTCAATGGAAATGAAGAAGATGGCTATTCTTTGGAACTGCTGGTATTGAATGGAGAACAAACTGTTTTTGGCATTACGCTCTCTGTTGCATCAAAAGAAGCCGCGCTGATTATGCGCAGCAACTGGGAATCCAAAAGCGGAGAGCTATATGATTCAATCTGGAATACCCTATACCATCCTTCAGATGAAGAATAAAAAAGGGGGAATGCAAAATTGAAGCTTGATCATCTGAACGATCGCCAGCGCCAAGCTGTTACTACCACCGAAGGTCCTCTTCTGGTACTTGCCGGTGCGGGAAGCGGAAAGACCCGTGTTCTGACGCATCGAATTGCTTATCTTATCAAAGACAAGGGTGTCCCTCCCTATCAGATTCTTGCCCTTACATTTACCAATAAAGCTGCAAAGGAGATGCGGGACCGGGTCAATTCTCTGATTGAAGGCGATGCTGGATCCTCTGTCTGGGTTTTCACCTTTCACGGATTCTGTGTCCGTATTCTGCAGGCGGAGATCGATAAGCTCGGTTATCAGAAAGGCTTTATCATATATGACGAACAGGATCAGCAGTCTTTGATCGGACATGTTATCAAAGACCTGAACCTCAACGATAAAATCTATTCCAAGAAAATGCTTTCCAGCGTTTTTTCCGACGCTAAAAACCATTCGCTAAAACCGGAGCGCTTCCTTTCCGAGACCAGCCAGCCTGATCCGGTCATTCAGGCATACCGTTTGTATCAGAAACGTCTGAAGGAAGCCAATGCTCTTGACTTTGACGATCTTCTCCTGAAAACAATCGATCTGTTCGAAGCCTTCCCAGATGTTCTTGAGAAATACCGGGATCGTTTTCATTATATCCTTGTGGATGAATACCAGGATACCAACCTTGCTCAATACCATATTGTGAGTATGCTCGCGAAAAAGCATCGGAATCTATGTGTTGTCGGTGATGATGACCAGAGCATCTATGCATGGAGAGGCGCAGATATCCGTAACATTCTGGAATTTGAAAAAGATTTTGAGGGCTGTACAGTAATCCGACTCGAACAGAACTATCGCTCCACCTCAAAGATTCTGGACGCAGCCAATGAAGTCATTGCCAACAACCGGGGCCGCAAGGCAAAAAAACTGTGGACTGCAAAAACAGGTGGCGAAGACATTGACGTTCACGAATCTGACGATGAAAGGGATGAAGCGTACTATATCTGTTCCCGCATCGCCAACGGTGTACGTGCCGGCGCCCGGTATGACAACTATGCGATTCTTTACCGTACCCACGCACAAAGCCGTATCCTTGAAATGATGCTGAAAAGCTTTATGATTCCCTACCGGGTCTACGGAGGCACATCCTTCTTCTCCCGTGCGGAAGTCAAGGATATTCTGGCCTATCTGCGTCTGTTCCTGAATCCCGCGGATGACGAGGCCTTTTTGAGAGTCGTCAATCTTCCACCGAGAGGAGTCGGAGGCTCTTCAATTCTAGCTCTTATGGCGCATGCCAGGGAAAAAGAACTGCCTCTCATGTCTGCTGCAGGCGACCCGGGAGAAATGCCCGCCAGAATCGCTGCGAAATTCTTCCCGTTCCTTGATATGATGGCGCCTTTATATGCAAAACTTGGTACTATGCCTCTGTCGGAATTTACGGAAGAGCTCCTTCGCACGATCGGATATGATGCCTATCTGCGGTCAGATAAAAAAGAGAACTATGAAACAAGGGCTGAAATTGTCGAAGAACTGATCGGCTACATTAAGGAATTTGAAGCTTCTTACTCAGATTCCGACGGAGATGTTCTGCAGGCGTTTCTGACCAATGTAGCCCTGTTCTCTCAGGCCGATGCCGTTCAGGAAGATAACGGATGCGTCAATCTCATGACCCTTCACTCTGCAAAGGGACTGGAATTCCCGGTTGTTTTCCTTTGCGGTATGGAAGACGGACTCTTCCCCGCCTCACAGTCCCGTTTTGATCCGGAAAAACTGGAGGAAGAACGCAGGCTCTGCTATGTCGGCGTTACGCGTGCAAAAGAGAAACTGTATCTTTCCTATGTCCGGGAACGCATGCTTTATGGTCAGCGCTCTTCGATGATGCCTTCCCAGTTCCTTCAAGAAATGGGGAACGCTCTTCCAGTCAACCGGTCACAGCCAAAGCAGGTATTCAGGGAACCTCCTCAGCCGAAAAAGGTACAGGAATCTTTCCATTCCTATACCCCGCCCAAACCGACTTCCCAGTTTACGTATCAGCCGGTCAAGGCAGAGCCTGCCAAAGTTCAAAAACGTGATTTTGACGGAAATGTCGGTGAATTTGTCCGGCACAAGGTGTTTGGCAGAGGACAGATTCTGTCCATCTCGGGACAAGGCAGCGCGAAAATCGTGGAAATCCGCTTTGACAACGGTGTGGTCAAGAAACTCGCAGCAGCGTTTGCACCTCTTGAAAAAGAGTCCTGATACTGTTACAATCAAATGGATTGATCTCCTCCGCGCATCCTACTGCGGTGCGCGGAGCATTTCATAGGAGGGAATATGGTCAGCCCACGCCAGTATGAACTGGTCTCACTATTAAACCGCTACGCAGCAGCTTACTATGAACAGGATGCTCCGCTTGTTTCTGACGCGGAGTATGATGTTCTTTATGATGAACTCCTTTCTCTGGAAGCGGAATCAGGAGTCGTTCTTCCCGACAGCCCGACCCTGCGGGTCGGAGGAGCGCCTCTCTCAAAGTTTGAAGAGCATACCCATCTCGGAAGACTGTGGAGTCTTGATAAAGTCCGTACCAAAGAAGGCGTTGCAGATTTTGTAGCGCGCGTTCAGAAGGCTGCAGCCGGAAAACATGTTGAATTTGGTCTCGAATACAAGTTCGACGGTCTGACGGTCAATCTAACCTACGATAACGGCTTGCTGGTACAAGGCGCCACGCGCGGAAACGGCATTACCGGTGAAGCCATTCTCCCCCAGCTCCGGACCATCCGCTCGATCCCGCTCTCCATTCCTTTCAAAGGAAGAATGGAAGTCCAGGGCGAATGCATCATGAAACTGTCAGTTCTCTCCGCCTATAACGAGACGGCTGACGAACCTTTGAAAAACGCCAGAAATGCCGCGGCCGGAGCACTGAGAAATCTTGACCCCGCAGTCACAGCCGCAAGAAAACTGGATGTTTTCTGCTATAACATCGGATATATCGAGGGCAAAACTCTGTCAAATCAGGTTGAAATGCTTGACTTTCTGAAGGAAAACGGACTTCCTGTTTCGCCTTTCCTTCGCATCTGCGACAGTTCGGATCAGCTCCTTCATGAAATCGATCTGGCTGAGAAGACAAGAAATTCTCTCGATTTTCTGATTGACGGCATGGTCATCAAAACAACGGACTTTGCCCTCCGGCAGGAGCTCGGCGCAACCGAAAAGTTCCCGCGCTGGGCAATGGCATATAAATTTGCCGCGGAAGAAACGACTGCCGTTGTGGAAGATGTTACATGGGAAGTCGGCCGGACCGGAAAACTGACGCCTCTCGCGCACGTGGAACCGGTCGAGTTTGCCGGGGTTACCGTACGGAAAGCAACGCTCAATAACTGGGATGATGTGCAGCGCAAACGCGTCGGGATTGGCTCACGGGTCTTTATCCGCCGCAGCAACGATGTCATTCCCGAAATCTTAGGTGCGGTTCCGGATGACAAACCTCTCCGTCCCGTTGAAAAGCCCGTCCGCTGTCCTCAGTGCGGCGCACATGTGGAGCAGCGCGGAGCGCATCTTTACTGCACCAATTCCCTTTCCTGCAAGCCGCAGATCACCGCGCGTCTTGCCCACTATGCTTCCAGAGATGCGATGGACATCGATGCCTTCTCCGACAAAACCGCCGAGCAGTTTATCGATGCGTTCGGAATCTCAACGATTCCGGAACTCTATGCACTGACCCACGAGCAGCTGGTCGCGCTGGAACGGTTCGGTCACAAGAAAGCTCTGAATCTTCTGGAAGCACTTTCCGCATCCAAGACAAGGCCTCTTTCCGCATTCCTGTTTGCGCTCGGCATCCCGAATGTCGGAGTCAAGACTGCGAAGGATCTTGCAAAGACCTTCAAAACACTGGAAAATGTTCGCTCCGCAACCAAGGAACAGCTGCTCGAGATTGAAGACATCGGTGAAGTCGTTGCTGACGATATCGTTACCTTCTTCTCCGATCCGTCGATCGCAGCCCAAATTGACCTCCTTTTAGAGCACGGAGTTTCTCCTGTTCCCGAACAGGCGGTTTCCGGTGATCTTCCTTTGTCCGGCATGACCGTTGTGGTGACCGGTACACTTCCCTCCCTTTCCAGAAGGGACGCGGAAGATCTGATTGAGAAAAACGGCGGCAAAGCAGCAGGAAGCGTCTCCAAGAAAACGTCATTCGTCGTCGCGGGTGAAGCTGCCGGAAGCAAACTGACCAAAGCGCAGCAGCTTGGCATCCCTGTTCTGGACGAAGCAGCATTTTTAGACCGGATCCGTTCCGGTCAGTAAATAGACACAAGAAAGGAAATCTCTTCAATGGAAACAGCCCCTATCAAGGATTATTCCCGTCGCAGCCGCATCATCCGCACTGCGGTAACACTGGGAATCATCGCGATCGCCGCTCTGATCATCCTGTTCAGTTCCTTCTACGAACTGAATGAGGACGAATATGCCGTGATCACGACATTCGGCAAGCCGACCGTCGTCACCGACCCCGGTTTGAAACTGAAGATCCCGTTTATCCAGCATAAACGTATCGTCTCCAAGGCAACCAAGAGTTTTGCCATCGGATATGACATTCGGACCAACAAGTCCATCCCGAGTGAGTCCGTCATGATCACCGTGGACTACAATTTCGTCAACGTTGACTTCTATGTCGAATACCGGGTAACCGATCCGGTCAAGTATCTTTACAATTCCCAGGATCCCGACGGAATCCTGAAGATGCTCTGCCAGTCCTATATCCGCGATACGATCGGTCTCTATAAGGTCGACGATGTCATAACGACGGGAAAGAGCGAAATCCAGGCTTCGATCAAGGACAAGATCCTGAACCGACTTGAAGCGGAAGATCTCGGCATCACGCTTGTTTCGATCACGATCCAGGATGCGGAACCGCCTACAACAGCCGTTCAGGAAGCGTTCAAAGCGGTTGAGACCGCAAAGCAGGATGCCGAAACCGCTACCAACAACGCGAACAAATACGCCAACGAGGTTCTCCCCGCCGCCAATGCTGATGCGGACGAGATTCTGCAGAAAGCCGAAGCCTATAAGACTGCCCGCATCAACGCGGCACAGGGTCAGGCATCCCGTTTCTCCGAACTCTACGCGGAATATTCCAAATTCCCCGAGATCACGAAACAGCGCATCTTCTATGAGACGATCGGTTCGATCTTCCCGGGCATGAAAGTGGTCATCCTCGGAGAAAACGGAAACGAACTTTCCACCGTGCTTCCGCTTTCCCCGCTGATCACTTCCGGCGAGAGCAGTCCTGCCCAGCCAAATGAATAAGGAGGAAAACAGCTATGTCAGGTAAAAAAATCATTACAACCGTTGTTGTCGTAGCGGTTCTCCTGTTCGCTCTGATCATCCTCTCCAATTCGCTGTTCATTGTCCAGCAGAACCAGTACGGCGTTGTTCTGGAATTCGGTGCCGTCCGTGAGATCAAGAATGCACCCGGTCTGTATTTCAAGACACCGTTCATCCAGTCCGTATCGGAACTTCCGAAGACCGTTCTGTTGTACGACCTTCCGATTAGCGATGTTATCACGGCCGACAAGCATTCCATGGTTCTCGACTCCTTTACGCTCTGGCGCATCAGCGATCCGAGACTGTTCATCGAGTCCTTGTCCGGCAGCCTTTCCAACGCGGAAAGCCGCATCAACGCCAATGTCTATAACGCTCTCAAAACCGTCATCTCCTCGCAGAACCAGGAAGCCATTATCTCCGGCCGTGACGGCGAGATCGTAAAGCTGGTCATGCAAAATATCGGTTCCAGCTTTGACCGGTATGGAATTGAGATCCTCGCGGTGGAAACCAAAACGCTTGATCTTCCGGACGACAACAAGGATGCCGTCTACACCCGTATGATCTCCGAGCGCAACAACATCGCAGCCTCCTATACAGCGGAAGGAAACGCCGACGCCAAGCAGATCCGCAATGCCGCGGACCGCAAGGTGGAAGTAATTCTGTCGGAAGCGCAGGCCAAAGCGGAAACGATCCGTGCAGAGGGCGATGCCGAGTACATGCGGATTCTCTCCGAGGTCTATGATACGGCAGAAGAAGCAGACTTCTACACCTTCATGATCGCGCTCGACGCTCTGAAAGAGTCGATGACCGGTGAGGAAAAAACGCTGATTCTGGACGCCAACAGTCCGATCGCGAAGCTGTTCTATTGAGCTTGCGGTCCGAAAACAGACTCCGTCCCTTTCGGGAGTAAAAACAATGTAAGGTTCCAAGGCTTTCCTGTTCAAATTCAGGAAAGCCCTTGTTTTTATCCCCCTTTCTGTGATAAAATATGAGAACCTACGGAGGTGTACTTCATGAAAAGCATGACCGGTTACGGCAAGGGAATCGCATCACATGACGGACGCGAACTGACCATTGAACTGAAGAGTGTCAATCATCGTTTTCTGGATATCGGTATCCGCGTACCCCGTATCCTGTCCTGTACCGAAGACACGATCCGCAAAGTCCTGTCCACCCGTCTTTCGCGTGGGCACATCGATGTTTACCTCAACTACCGCAATACCAGAAGCGACGCCAAGACCGTTTCGGTCGACACGCAATTGGTCTGCGCCTATGTGGCTGCCGCCCGGGAAATCCCGGTGGAACTGGGTCTGGATGATGATCTGACTCTTTCCAAAGTCCTTCTTCTGCCGGATGTTACGGAGATCATAGCAAAAGATGAGGATCCGGATGCTTTGATCGCGCTTGCTGAAGAAGCTGCGAACGCAGCTGTCGACGCGCTTGAGATCATGCGTCAAAACGAGGGTGACCGGCTGAAAGCCGCCTTAACCTGTGGTGTGGATGCAATGGCGAAGTACCGGGAAGAAATCCTGGTCCGTGCGCCCATGGTTGTAGAGGACTACCGTAGAAAACTGACGGAACGGATTGAATCCGTCCTTTCCGATACGGAGATTGACCGTGCGCGTCTTGCGACCGAAATCGCGCTATTCGCCGACCGTGCCTGCATCGATGAGGAACTGGTCCGTCTGAACAGCCATATTACGCAGTTCCGTGCATATCTGGAAGCCGAAGAGCCGATCGGCCGCAAGATGGATTTCATCATTCAGGAAATGAACCGTGAATGCAACACCATCGGAAGCAAGGCCAACGATGCGGAACTGACCAATACCGTTCTGCTTTGCAAAGCAGAGATCGAAAAACTGCGTGAACAGATCCAGAATGTGGAGTAACCCATGAAAAGTGCTCAACTGATCAGCATCGGCTTTGGAAACATCGTCCAGGCATCGCGCGTTATCGCTGTCGTCGGACCGGATTCCGCCCCCATCAAGCGTATTATTTCAGACGCGCGGGAGCGTAATCTTCTGATCGATGCCACCTGCGGGCGGAAAACGCGTTCCGTTCTGGTGATGGACAGTGAGCATGTCATCTTATCCGGATTGCAGTCCGAAACCATCGCCCACCGGCTTAACGCCGAGTGGAATGAAGAAGAATCGGAGGATCTATGAGACAGTCGGAGAAAGGATTGCTGCTGATCGTTTCCGGTCCCGCCGGTGTCGGAAAAGGCACCGTGAACGCGGAACTGATCAAAAGACATCCCGAGATCAGAATGTCCGTTTCCGCGACAACGCGCAAACCTCGCCCCGGTGAGATCGACGGCATTCATTATTTTTTCAAGACCCAGGCTGAATTCGAGCAGATGATCTCGGAAAACGCGTTTTTGGAATACATGCATGTATTCGGAATGAATTACTATGGTACTCCGAAACAGTTTGTAGTGAACGAACTGAACCAGGGGCATCATGTAATCCTGGAGATCGATGTCCAGGGTGCGCGTAAAGTAAAGGAGGTTTTTCCAGAAGCGATCCGTATCTTCATCGCTCCTCCTTCCATGGCGGCTCTGAAAGAGCGGCTGGTGAAGCGGGGAACCGAAACGCCGGAAGCGATCGAAACGCGCACGAAAACCGCTTTTGCGGAAATGCGGGCTATGCCCGAATGTGATTATCTCGTCATCAATGATGACTTAAATGAAGCGATTGCCCAGATGGAAGCAATCGTAGCCGCGGAGATGTGCTCCGTTGCACATAATGAAACTGTGATTAACACTTTTTTAGGAGGAATAGAAGAATGCTGAACCGTCCCGCATTGAATGAACTGGTACAGAAGGCAGGCTGCCGCTATCTGCTTGTGACCGCTGTTGCAAAACGTGCCCGTCAGCTTCAGGATCGTCCTGAGAAACTGAACGGACGCAAACCCGTCACTGCCGCCGTAGAGGAGCTCTATAACGGAGAGATCATCGTAACTGCCCCCGAAGAGGCGCAGTAAACAATCTACCTGTAATCAGATCTGCCTGTTGCGGTACCGTAACAGGCATTTTTTCATAATATGGCATACGCACAGATCGTAATCGATATCAATCACAGCGCGGTGGACCGGTTCTTTACTTATCGGATCCCCGATGCGCTCCCTGTTAAGCCCGGTCATCATGTGTTCGTTCCGTTCGGACAGGGCGACCGGCTCAAGGAGGGCTTTGTTGTAGCGCTTTCCGATTCGACCGATCTGGATCCTTCTGCCGTCAAAGACATTGTCCGGATCATTGAACCCTATCCGGTTCTGACGGAAGACCAGCTTGCCCTGGCCAAGTGGATGCATACTGCCTACCATTGTCTGTTCATCGACGCTCTCTGCTGCATGATTCCAGCGCAGCTTCGCGGTCAGCGCGTCCGGGAAAAGAAAGTCGCTACGGTTTCTATCGCTCCGGATATCAACCCCGAGGAGCAGATTGCGCTCCTGATGCACGCCCCTGTTCAGCAGACCGTCCTGAGGATTGTCAAAGACGCAGGTGTCATTCCCAAGAATGAGATCGGAAAACTCCTCCCCGGCGCGTCAAACGCTGTACGTGCGCTTTTAGGAAAAGGAATCCTGACGGAAGGAAGCGAGACGGTTTTCCGGAAGCCTTCCTCCCCTGTGATCCCGACCGCTTTTCATACGCTCACGGAAGGACAGTCAAACGCTGTCGATACGATCGTTCAGTCTATGAACGGTCCGGACCATAAGACCGTGCTGCTGCACGGAGTTACCGGAAGCGGCAAGACAGAAGTCTATCTGAACGCAATCCGCGCATGTATCGACCGGGGAAAGCAGGCGATCGTCCTGGTTCCCGAAATCTCCCTGACGCCGCAGACCGTCGGCAGATTCGCCGACCGGTTCGGCAGCCGCATCGCGGTTCTGCACAGCCGGCTCTCTGTCGGGGAACGCTTTGATGAATGGCGCAGAATCCGGCTGAAAATGGCGGATATCGTAATCGGCGCGAGAAGCGCGGTCTTTGCGCCGGTGGAAAATCTGGGACTCATCATCATCGATGAAGAGCATGAATCCAGTTACCAGAGCGAAAAAACGCCCCGGTACAGCGCAATCGATGTCGCAGCGCAAAGAGCGAAGCTCTCAGGATGCACTCTTGTACTCGGTAGCGCAACGCCCCAGCTGATTTCCTACTACAGAGCATTGTCAGGGCGGTATACGCTCTGCTCGCTTCCCGACCGTGTTGCGGGACGCCCGCTTCCGGAAGTTGAAGTCATCAACATGCGGGACGAGCTCCTGCTTGGAAACAACAGTATCTTTTCCGACCGATTGATCGAGCTTCTTTCCACAACGATCGGAACCGGAAAGCAGGCTATGCTGTTCATCAACCGCCGGGGCTATTCAACATTTGTCTCCTGCCGGAGCTGCGGCTATGTCTTAAAATGCGATAACTGCGATATCTCCCTGACTTATCACAAAGTGGAAGGACGGGCGCGCTGCCATTATTGCGGAATGACAAAACCGCTGCCAAAGGAATGCCCGAACTGCGGAAAGCCTTTTCTGAAGCAGTTCGGTATCGGGACGGAACAGGTGGAAGAAACGCTGCACAAACTGTTTCCGACTGTCAGGAGTCTTCGGATGGACACCGACACGATGCGGACCAAGGATGCCTATTCCAGGATTCTCTCCGCATTTGCAAGCGGACAGGCACAGGTGCTGATCGGAACCCAGATGATCGCAAAAGGGCATGACTTCCCCAACGTGACACTGGTCGGCGTTGTTGCCGCCGATACCACGCTGAATCTTCCGGACTATCGTTCCGCCGAACGGACTTTCCAGTTGCTGACGCAGGTCGCAGGCCGTGCCGGCCGTGACGAGACCCCGGGACGGGTCGTCCTGCAGACCTATGCTCCGCAGCATCCGATCATCCGGTTTGCAAGAGAGCAGAATTACCCGGCTTTCTACCAGTATGAGATTGCAGAGCGCAAAAAGATGCTCTATCCCCCGTTCTCCCTGTTCCTTCGGGTCGTTTTTTCTGACACGGAAGAGCAGAAAGCCGCGGAAGCATGCATCGCCTATGCGAAATCACTGGAGCAGGAACTCAGAAAACTGCTCGGTGAGGAAGGAAAAAACGACATTCTTCTGTTTGTCGCCGCGGAAGCCCCGGTTGCCCGTATTTCGGGACTGACCAGATTCCAGCTTCTGGTCAAGCTCCTGCGCACGAAACGCCTTCCGGACGCGATCCGTTTGGTCTATGAGTTCCAGAGCAAAAGCTCTGATCTGTGCCAGAGCGTCGAACTGGAAGTAAATCCGCAGGATATGTACTAATCAAAATTGACCTTTGCCGCAGGGCTGATAGGATAACAATATGGAAAAAACAAAAAAGAAAAATGAATGGAAGCTTGTTTTCGACTCGCTGCGAGGAGTCAGATGGTATCTGGTTCTCGGCGCCGTTGAAGTCATTCTGGCTGTGCTGACTCTGTACTGCACTTCCTATGCGACAAGCTACGCCCTCGATTATGTCCTGCTCGGAGACGATCCCTCTCTCCCGGCATGGTTATTCAACTTTTTGGCTGCGCACAGTTCCGTCACCAGGACCTACTGGTTCTGCGGTCTGATGCTTTTGATCTTTACCGTTCTGAACGGTCTGTTTACCTTCTTCCGCAGACGCAATGTTTCTCTGGCTTCCGAGCAGATGGCAAAGAAGATGCGGGATTCCCTGTACCGTCATCTAAACGAAGTTCCTTATGACTATCATAAGCATGTCAGTACAGGAGATCTGGTACAGCGCTGTACTTCCGATGTCGATACGGTACGCAGATTCATCTCGAACCAGATGATGGAAATCGTTCGGACTGTGGTCATGTTCTTCAGCGCAATGATCCTTATGCTGTCGATTCACGTGGAGATGGCGTTGATCTCCATGGTCACGCTCCCCATCCTTGCCGTTCTGAGTTTTGTCTATTTCCGTTTTGTTCAGAAGTATTTCACGTACGCCGACGAAGCGGAAGGCGCGCTTTCCACGGCAATTCAGGAAAACCTGACCGGAGTCCGTGTTGTCAGAGCCTTCGGACAGCAGCGGGCCGAATTTGACAAGTTCACCCGTCTCAACGAGGATTACCGGGCAAAATACGCAAAGCTGAACCGGCTCATGGCTGTTTACTGGAGCAGCACGGATGCCATCGGCTACATTCAGGTCGCTCTTTCCCTCGTGTTCGGCGTCATCTACTACGCCCGTACACGCGGAAGCGCGAACCCGTTCACACTTGGAAACATCTATCTTTTCCTCTCTTTAGCAAACCGTCTCACCTGGCCGATGCGTCAGCTCGGCAGAATATTAGCCGATCTCGGAAAAGCCTCCGTCTCCCTGGGACGTCTCAATGAGATCCTGGATGTGGAAGCTGAGAAGGAACCGGGAAAAGATGAAAAGGATGTGGATATGACCGGTGATATCGTATTTGATCATGTCAGTTTCGGATATGACACTCCGACCGACGTCCTTGAAGACATTTCCTTTACCGCGCATGCCGGTGAAACGATTGCGATCCTCGGCAGTACCGGAAGCGGAAAGAGCTCTCTTGTTCAGCTGCTTCAGCGGCTCTATACGACAACGGAAGGAACGATCTTTATCAACGGAACTCCAATCAACGATATCGATCATGAAACACTCCGTAAAAATATCGCGATCGTTCTGCAGGAACCGTTTCTGTATTCCAGAACGATCAAGGAAAACATCAAATTCGCTCGTCCCGAGGCAACCGATGAAGAAATGTACGAGGTTTCCAAGGAAGCCGCCGTACATGATGTCATCCAGTCGTTCGCGGACGGATATGATACCGTTGTCGGCGAGCGCGGCGTAACGCTTTCCGGCGGACAGCAGCAGCGTGTTGCGATTGCGCGCGCGCTGATGCAGAATGCCCCGATTCTGATTTTCGACGACTCCATGAGCGCGGTCGATACGGAAACGGACGCAAAGATCCGGGATTCTCTGCACGCTCGCCGCGGAAAAGGAATCCTATTCCTGATTTCGCACCGCATTACGACGCTGTGCGAAGCTGACCGCATCCTTGTTCTCGAACATGGGAAACTGGTTCAGACCGGAACGCATGAGGAACTCATGCAGCAGGATGGGCTCTATCGCAGAATCGCGGAGATCCAGGATGCCCCTCAGAAAGGAGGTGAAGCCGCATGACAGATGACCGTGAACAGGATTTTCAGAACCAGAAAGTCGATCCAAAGCTCTGGAAGCGGCTTTACGGATATACTCTGAGAAGAAAACAGCTTTTGATTGGAAACCTGATCGCAATGTTTTTGGTTGCGGTCTGTGATGTACTGTATCCGATCCTGACCCGCTATGCGATCGACAACTTCGTCAACCCGGGCGGAGAACCGTCAACCACGGGTATCTGGCTGTTCGCCGCAGTCTATGTGGTACTGGTCGTTTTCCAGAGTTACATGACGATGACCTTTATCAAGCGGTCCGGTGACATCGAGCTCAACATGTCGTATGATATCCGCCAGGAAGCGTTTGAGCACCTTCAGAACCTGTCCTTTTCCTTCTACGACAAGACTTCTGTCGGTTACCTCATGGCGCGTATGGTCAGCGATATTACTCGTATCAGCGAGCTGATCTCCTGGAGTATGATCGATATTCTATGGTCCTCCTTCTATATCATCTTCTCCGTGATCGCCATGTTTATCTTCAACTGGAGACTCACCCTGATCGTGCTGATCGTCATTCCCCCGCTTGCCGTAATCAGTTTTATTCTGCAGAAAGCAATTCTGAAATATCAGCGCGCGGCAAGGAAGCAGAACAGCCGCATCACCAGCGCGTTCAACGAAGGAATCATGGGCGCCATGACCACCAAAACTCTGGTCCGCGAAAAAGCGAACAGCGAAGAGTTCGAGGAGATCTCGACGGAATTCAAGAAGGCGTCCATCAAGGCCCAGGTCCTTTCTGCTGTCTTTTTCCCGCTGATCATCTCCCTCTCCGCGATCGCGACAGCGCTCGCCCTCGTACTCGGAGGCGCAGGAGTCAGCGCGACTCTCGGCGGAACCGAGACCTTTATCGGTGTGATTACAGCCGGTATGCTGGTTTCCTTCATCAGCTATGCTTCCAGCCTGTTTGATCCGATTCAAAACCTGGCAGGTATCTTTGCGGAACTTCAGAGCGCACAGGCAAGCGCTGAGCGCGTTGTCGGACTGCTGGATACAAAGTCCGATATATCGGACACAAAAGAAGTCGTGGAAAAATACGGAACGACGATGAACCCGAGGAAAGAAAACTGGGAACCCCTGGTTGGCGACATTGAATTCCGGCATGTGGACTTCTACTACAATGAATCCGAACCTCTTCTGCAGGACTTCAACCTTCATATCCATCCCGGCGAAACCATTGCTCTGGTCGGAGAAACCGGCGCAGGAAAGTCAACGATCGTCAATCTGATCTGCCGATTCTATGAGCCCGTGAAAGGGAGCATCCTCATTGACGGCAAGGATTACCGTGAACGCTCCGAGCTGTGGCTGCAGTCGAACCTCGGATACGTCCTCCAGCAGCCGCATCTGTTCTCCGGATCGATCCGCGACAATATCTGCTTCGGCAGGCCGGATGCGACCGAAGAAGAGATCCGTCATGCCGCCGCAATGGTCCATGCGGATGAATTCATCGAGCGTCAGGCAAAAGGATATGATACGGAAGTCGGCGAAGGCGGCGTCCGTCTCTCTACCGGTCAGAAACAGCTGATTTCCTTCGCAAGGGTTATCCTGGCGAATCCCCAAATTTTCGTTCTGGACGAAGCGACCAGTTCCATCGATACGGAAACAGAGCAGATCATTCAGAATGCGATCACGACTGTTCTCGAAGGAAGAACCAGCATTGTTGTTGCGCACCGTCTTTCCACCATCCGCAACGCTGACCGGATTCTGGTCATCCGTAACGGAGGAATCGCGGAGAGCGGTACTCATGAAGAACTGCTCGAGCAGAAAGGTTACTATCACGACCTATACATGCATCAGTTCCGCGAAGAATCCCTGGCGCAGGCGTTGGAAGCGTAAGCTCCATTAATAAAAAGCGAACCGAAGTGGAAAATCCGCTTCGGTTCTTTCTTTGTATCTTGTCTAAGCGTCTTAAAGAGCGTCATATTCGATTTTTCTGTTTCTGAAGTAATATTTCCTTGTCCCGGTCGCCGATCTGACGGAGGACCCTGCAGGGATTACCTACGGCGACCACATTGGAAGGGATATCCTTTGTTACGATGCTTCCCGCTCCTATCACCACATTGTCACCGATCGTAATGCCCGGAAGAATGATCGCACCGGTTCCGATCCAGCAGTTGTTCCCGATGCGCACCGGCAGGTTGTACTGATACCCTTTCTCCCTCAGCGAGGGATCGATCGGGTGCGCTGCTGTCGCTACCGTCACATTCGGCGCAAACATGACATAATCTCCGACATAGATGAAAGTATCATCTACCAGCGTCAGATTAAAATTGGCATAGACATTTTTCCCGAAATGCACATTCTTACATCCGAAGTTGGAATGCAGCGGCGGCTCAATATAACAGTCTTCTCCGATCTCAGCAAACATTTCTTTTAAAAGCTGCTGCCGCTTATCCTGCTCTGAAGGTCTTGTGGCATTGTAATCATACAGTTTCTCAAGGCACTTCAGCTGAAACGTCAGAATCTCTTCATCCAATGGAAGATACAGTTCTCCTGTATGGATCCGCTCTTTTTGACCAGACATTTCCTTCTTCCTTCCTCCGTGTTTCCGTCTGTCTGAAAACCGTCATTTTTGACATTCTTTCCATGAAACGATTCCATCATTGATGGAACACTCTACAATACGGTCCGTAATGCTGAGCGCCGCCTTTCTGTGTGTGATGATCAGAAGTGTTTTCTCCGACATTTTCCGGAGTCTTATCAGCAGTTCCTTTTCCGTATTCTCATCCAGAGAGGCGGTCGCTTCATCCAGAAGCAGAATCGGCCGGTCGGAATAAATCGCTCTGGCAATCGCCAGCCGCTGGATCTGTCCTTCCGAAAGACCACCGCCATGTTCGCCGAGCTCTGTATCCACTCCCTGCGGGAGCTGACTGACAAAATCCTCTGCGCAGGCTGTATATAACGCTGTTTTCAGTTTCTCTTCCTGTCCGGGGTCAACACCGTCCGTCATAGTTACGGCCTGCCGAATGGTTCCCTTCATCAGGTAATTGCCTTGCGGTACATAGGCAAATAAGCCTCTCCACGAGCTGTCCAAAGGGATTTCCCCTTGTTTTGAGGAAATGTTCCGTTCCCCCTCCTGCGGCGAATAAAAAGCCATCAGAAGCTTAAAAAGGGAACTTTTTCCGCATCCGGAAGGACCTGTAACACCGATATATTTTCCCTTTGGAATAGAGATACTGCAATCCGTAACAGCAAAGCTGCTTTCTTCTTCCTCCGTATCATTTCTTGCCGGATAGGAAAAGGAAATGTGCTTCAGTTCGATGGATGAGAAACTATCCTGATAGAAGGAAAGAACCTCGTCCTGTGTTCTGGCCGGTTCTGAGATATCAGTTTGGTAATCTTCCGTCTCTTTGATCCGCTCTGCACTGGCCAGCATAGCGTAAAATGTCGGAACCAGCCCTGAAAGGTTTGCAAACGGTCCCTGTACCTGAGATACTAACTGCAGAATAGCAGTCATTGTGCCGAATGAAATTGTTCCGGAAGCAATCCCGTAAGCGCAGTAGATTGCGCTCCCAATATAAAGTCCGTTCATAATCAAATTGAATCCGACGTTGCAAAGATTGGAAAAAGCATTCCGTTTCATACGCGCCGTTCTGTGGGCATCCATATAGGTTTTTGCCTGTTGCTCCGTCTTCTCTTCCCTTCCAAAAGCCCGAAGAACCATCATGCTGGAGAGATGTTCCTGAAAAAACACTCTCAGCTCCCCGTCTTTTTCCTGTATTGCTTTGTGAAGAGACTTCAGTTTTCCCCGGAACAGAAATGTCACTGCGACGACAATGATCCCGCCGGGGATTAAAATCACTGCGAATCCCGGCTGAAGCATCAGAAGAATAATAATTCCGCCGATCAGCCGGATCAGCATACCGGTCAGTGCCGGGAAAATATAAATGATATCGTCCGCGACAATTTTAGCGTCACTGGTTAAACGGTTCATCCATTCTCCGGAATGCACCGCATTGATGTCAGCATAGTTTTTCACCAGCAAGTTATGAAACAGTCTGCTTTTCAGACTGTTTTCTATTTTTGTTTTTCCGGATTCCTCAAAATATCTATAGAGAGTACGCAAGGCAATCTGAATCAGAAATGCTCCTGCTACCATAAGAGCTGAATGAAACAGTCCCTGCATATCCCCTGCTACCGCTCTGTCAATCAGGGAACGGAACAGAAGCGCGTATTCCAGAGCAATCACACTGATCAGCCCGGACAATAAGGCAAGAACGACCACAAAATACCGTTTGCCTTTGATGGTGCTGTTCAGCCACTTCAGTATATGCAGATTTTCTCTTAATGATTTCATCTTAATGCTCCGCCATTTTACATCCGGTTGGATTGTCAGTTTTTCTTCCCTCGCTTAAACAGTTTATGATAGATGTTCCTTGCGAATGGTATTTTTGCTATTCTTTTCCTGAGCAGATAATACACCCGTCTTAAAGGGTAGAAAAAATAATGGACTTTGCTGTAAATCCGATAACCTTTATCCGTCACAGAACACTTTTTATCGCCGCGGTAGAATTCTTTCAGGACAGCAATAATCGTTTCGTCCGGTATGTCCGGTTCTTTTTCCGGGCAGTTATCGCCGAGAAAAGTATAGACCCTCTTTCCATCTTTTTCCATTACATCCACAACTCTGTGCAGGATGTACTTGTTGGAAGATTCCTTTTCATAGAGGGCCACATCGTATTTTTGCAGTCCCTTTCCATCATATGGCACAATTGTTACCAGATCACTTTCCTGTCGCAGCATGGGGCGCATGCTGACTCCGGCAAACCGATAAGTCAGGCTGTCGTGTGATTGCAGATATTCTTTCATGGATGTCTTTTCAAGATTCATCCGATTATTCTCCTCATGTTGCACAAGCGAATCCTATAGGATTCTGTATCAGTAAAGTGCTTCCGGTTATACCGGTTCGCTGAACGTATCCGGACGATCCGGGTCAAACATCTCATTTGCCCACATAAGTGTCACCAGGTTTTCCGTATCAGACAGATTGATAATACTGTGTGTGTATCCTGGAAGCATATGAACTGCCTGAATACGCTCTCCGCTAACCTCAAACTCAATCACTTCATCCGTCCCGATTTTCCGTTCACGAATCAATCCATGCCCTGCCACAACAATAAAGAATTCCCATTTACTGTTGTGCCAGTGCTGTCCCTTCGTGATTCCGGGCTTCGAAATGTTCACGGAAAACTGTCCGTGATCTTCTGTCTTCAGCAGTTCCGTAAACGAGCCTCTGCTGTCGCAGTTCATTTTCAAATCAAAGGCGACCTTATTTTTCGGCAGATAACTCAGATACATACTATACAGTTTTTTCTCAAAACTGCCGCTCGGAATGGCCGGAACGATCAAAGTCTGCTGCTGATCATGAAATGCACGGAGGCACTTCACGATATATCCAAGCGTTGCTTTGTGTGTAACGGGAACATAGCAGAATTCTCCGTCGTTCTCCTCCTTAGGAGTCAGTCCGTCGTATCCGTCTTCCCCTGCAGGCGGATAACTGCACCGATGCGGATGTCCTTCCAGCAGATCATACATCTCCTCAAGCAAATCATCCACAAAAAGCATTTCCAGTTCCGTATTCTCATCGTGTACGGTAATCGGCAGCTCATTCGCAATGTTATGACAGAAAGTTGCAACTGCGCTGTTATAATTCGGCCGGATCCATTTACCTGTCAGATTTGGAAAACGATAAACATATACCGGTACTCCGGTTTCTTCCGAATAACGGAAGAACATTTTTTCCGCTTCTTTTTTCGACAAACCATATTCAGAAGAGCCAAAGCGTCCGGCAAGAGTTGCCTGTACAGAGGAACTTAACATGACAGGGCATAGATTATGATGACTCTTAAGAGTCTCCAGCAAAGTGGCTGAAAAACCGACATTATCCTGCTGAAACTCATCGGGATTCTTCGGACGGTTTGCTCCTGCAAGGTCAAAAACAAAATCACAGTCTTCACAGAAGCGGTTGAGGTCTTTTTCTGAATTCTGCCGGTCAAATTCATAGATTTTGCCAATGATAAGAGTTTCTCTGGTCCGATTCTTTCCATCCCGGATATTTTTCAGATTTTCCACAAGGTTTCGTCCGAGAAATCCTTCCGCGCCTGTAACAAGTATATTCATCCTGTCATCTTCTCCAATCATTCAACTATAATAACGCGTGCAGTTACAGTTCCAATTGCTTAAACAGATCATCGGCTTTATCCATATATTGCTTATCCGTGGAAAGAATATCGGAAGTCTGCTTTTTCAGATCTTCTCTTCTTTCTTTGCTGAACCATATAAACAAACGCTTCAGGTAATAATATGCCGCAATATGTTCTTTTCCCGATTCATCCCGGTAAAATTCCTTAACCTGATAGACAGGAGGAAAGATTCTTCTCAGCAAGTATTTCCAGCCTCTCTCATGTCTTTGCCTTCCTGCGTTTTTAAACTTCATTGTTCCGAACACTCCGCCTGACAAACAGAATTCTTCCATCAGAGAAGTTATGTCCGTCCGCTTCGCATTTTCCATCCAGACATCCGACAAGTTGCAACATTCCTCATAGAACTTCAGGATCTTGCACTGCCGGCACATGTCCATCACCGTATCCTCGCTGTATTCCGTCTTGTTTCTTAAAAGCCAAAGATCGATAAACGGTCTGATGCCCACGCCTCCATTCAAAAAGTGATGACACATATGAGCTACGACATGAAAGATCTGAAACTCAGGAGTGAAAGCATATCTGCTCCCTGTTTCTGGAGGATTCGCATATTCCCATGCACGGCTTAAAAATGTATCAAGGTTTTCATTGTTTTCTTTGATGTTAAAATGCAGTTCCAGATGCATCCGCTGTCCATTGTCCACCATGATAACATCATGGTAGGACTTTTTGACCATCTTTAAATCAGTTTTCTCTTCTATTGCATTTATGGCTTCGGCCAAATTTTCTTCCTTTACCAGAATGTCAATATCGCAGCTGGTTCGCATTTCAGGTTTCGGATAGAGATTCCGAATCACTGCGCCCTTTAAAAAAATATAAGGAATACCAGAAAGGTTCAATGCTGTTCCGACTTGTTCCAGATAGACATCATGCAAAATAAACCGATAGAGGTCCTCACTGCAAGCTTTTTCTATTGCATGGATCTGTTCAGAAGGCAGATGCATGCTTTTCAGTCCATAATAAAGAATGGATAAAACAGATTGCTTTTTGCCAAACTCTTTCAGTTCCTGTATCTCTTCTTCGGTCAAACGGAAATCAGGCGTTTCTAATCCCATGCCGCAGCGAATGATCGAAAACAATTTGTCACAGGATAATTTCATGATTTTCTCCAAACCATTTTATTGACAATTCCAACGTAACTTTGAATAATCTTGATCACTTTATCCGACACATTCAGATCGGCATAATCCGGTACAGGAACTGCGCCACCGGTCTTTTCCTCTCTGCACATTTCCACCGCAGTATCCACTGCCTGTAGAAGACCTTGCGTGTCGATGCCCGACAGGATAAAGCATCCTTTCTCCATTGCCTCGGGACGTTCTGTTGAGGTTCGAATGCAGACTGCCGGAAACGGCTGCCCGATACCTGTAAAAAAGTTGCTCTCCTCAGGAAGCGTTCCGGAATCGCTGACAACAGCAAACGCATTCATCTGAAGGCAATTATAATCGTGAAATCCCAGTGGCTGATGCTGTATCACTCGCGGATCCAGTTCGAACCCAGACGCTTCCAGTTTTTTTCTGGAACGAGGATGGCAGGAATACAGAACCGGCATATCATATTTTCTCGCCATCTGATTAATCGCGGTGAACAAACTACTGAAATTCTGTTCGGTATCAATATTCTCTTCCCGATGTGCAGACAGCAGAATATAATGACCTTTCTCCAGTCCCAGTCTCCGGTGCACATCGGATGAGCGGATTGCATTCAGATTTTCCGTCAGCACTTCTGCCATAGGACTGCCGGTCACAAAAGTACGTTCCTTTGGGAGACCGCACTCAGAAAGATACCTTCTGGCATGTTCGGAATATGCCATGTTGACATCCGAAATAATATCCACAATCCGCCGGTTCGTTTCTTCCGGAAGGCATTCGTCTTTGCAGCGGTTTCCGGCTTCCATGTGAAAAACCGGAATATGGAGTCGCTTTGCTCCAATCACTGACAGGCAACTGTTTGTATCCCCGAGAACCAGTACCGCATCCGGGTTCATTTCACTTAAAACACGGTAACTTGCCGCAATAATATTGCCAATTGTTTCCCCAAGATCTTTTCCGACCGCATTTAAATTGATATCCGGAGCGGCAAGTCCAAGATCATCAAAGAACACTCCGTTTAGATTGTAATCATAATTCTGTCCGGTATGCACCAGAATCGTATCAAAGTATTTTCTGCACTTTTTGATGACCGCAGAAAGACGAATGATCTCCGGACGCGTTCCCACGATGATCATCAGTTTTATTTTTCCATTATTCTTCCAGTCTGCCATATTCAAAATCTCCTGCTCGGCTCTTATCTTTACCGATTTTCACTTTATTCCCATTATAGTATTTCGACTGATTTACAGTATCTTTTCTCTGAAAGCAGAACCAGTTTCAGATATGCCGGATTCCTTTCAGTTCTTCCTGAATATACTCAACCGATAAAAGTTTCTTCACGACTCCATCAACGTCCAGCCTAACTGTATTGTTACTGGTGTAACTTTCCTCTGCCTGGGTTTCCACTTTCCCCTGAATATAATACTTGTCATAGTTCAGATCACGGTTATCCGCCGCCACTCTGAAATACCGCCCCAAATCTTCAGCGCGTAGCCGTTCCTCCCTTGTCATAAGGGTCTCATACAGTTTTTCCCCATGCCGTGTTCCAATGATGTTCGTTCCGGTATCTCCGAATAGTTTCTGCACACCTTTTGCGAGATCTCCGATAGTTGATGCTTCAGCTTTCTGAATGAACAAATCTCCCGGTCTGGCATGATTAAACGCAAACCGTACCAGTTCCACTGCTTCATCCAGATTCATCAGAAAACGCGTCATCTCAGGGTTTGTGATTGTTATCGGTCTCCCTGCATGGATCTGATCAATGAAAAGAGGAATCACCGAACCGCGGGAACACATAACGTTACCGTATCGGGTACAGCAGATAACCGTATCGGATCGCTCGGCTGCCACTCGCGCATTCGCGAAGACAACATGTTCCATCATAGCTTTGCTGATTCCCATCGCATTAATCGGATATGCGGCTTTATCTGTAGAGAGGCATACCACTTTTTTAACACCGGCGTCGATTGCCGCATGAAGAACGTTGTCAGTTCCTTCAATGTTCGTCTTTACAGCCTGCATCGGGAAGAATTCACAGCTTGGGACCTGCTTCAAAGCTGCTGCATGGAAAACAAAGTCCACACCAGGCATAGCATCGGCAATAGAGCGTGGATCACGGACATCTCCTACAAAGAATTTCACTTTGCTTGCGTAATCAGGATATTGTGCCTGCAGGACATGCCTAAGATCATCCTGTTTCTTCTCATCTCTGCTGAAGATGATAATCTGCCTGATATCTGTCTCTAAAAACAACTTCAGGACCGTATTGCCGAAGGAACCGGTTCCGCCGGTAATCATTAATGATGCTCCATTGAACTCGCTCATTGAGTTTCTTCCCTCCATTTACTCTATTATACTCACGGAAGTGCGTAAGCGTTCATGCTATTTTCCCTCACAATCAGTTTCGAGCCTATGTCAACTGATGTGATTTCAATTATTCCTCTTCTTTTACCCAAGCCTCAAAGCTGTGATGCGAAACTCTCTGCTCAACAGGAGGTAACTGCAGATAATCTCCGTATGCCGTGTTCAGATAATTCGCCGCTCCGACAGGCGCTGGATATTGCTTTCCCTCAAAATCAACCATCATCGTTTTCTCAAACCATTCTTTTTCGAATATCCGAGAATCATCCCCCCTGGAGATACCTGCCGTGATCCCTACATATTTTGTAAACTTATCCGTGCCCGGTATATTGCAATACGAATCAATTTCCTCTACCAGTGTGCTGATCGATTTTCCGGAAAGAATGACTTTACTGCCGATAAGAGCAAGGTTCTTGATTAATGAACGTCCTTTTCTCCACTTCATGATTTTCAGCTGAAGCTGTTTATTATACAGATACTGTCTTTTTATCATTTTTCTTGCTTCACTGAGAGAATCCGACAGATTATCCAAGGGAAAAATATCCACATATACTCCGATTTCGCAGTCAACATCCGCCTCTTCTTTTAGCACTGTTTTTTGATTTACCAACTTCGCAAAAGGCAGATAATACTTCCGATTTATCGAATGTGCTATGATCTGATATTCCGTTCCTTTGTTGTTATCATTGAACATAGCAAGAAGTTTCTCATAGTCGGCTCGTGGCATCATGACATCAATATCATCGTCCCACGGAATGAACCCTTTGTGGCGCATCGCGCCAATCAATGTGCCGTAAGCCAGATAATACCGAAGGTTATGTTTCTGACAGTATGCATCGAAAAAGTTAAGCATCTGTATCTCTATTTTCTTTATGTCTTCGACATAGAGATTTTTTTTCATGATTCAATCTCCATCTGTTGGTATTGCATTCAATGTTATCGTATACTCTTTATTCGTCTGTTTTTTTGTTTCTTTCAAGAAGATTTCTAATGCTGATCGTTCTGAAAACAGATTCTTTCTTAATTGCCCATACAATTGCGCAAACGAGGATATACGCAAGTCCGCCTGCCAGTATCATTATCAGAAGTTTTACGGATGTCCGTACTTGCAGAACCGATGCAACGCCACGCACAACACAAATCAATACAGCCATCGGAATCAGATAAAAGCTGAATTCCAATGCATATTTACCGAATGAAATAGATTCCCTGGTAAGCCACATTTCTGAAATCATTACTGCAAACTCAGCTATCATTGTCCCAATTACCGCACCAATGGCGCCGAACCTTCTAATCAAAAACAAATTTGCAATTAAATTAATCCCTGCACCGATAAAAACCGCCGCAGTATAATCTTTATCCATATGAGCGGGTATCATATATTGAGTACGTATCAGATCACTGATTGCTTTCACCGCCAGAACCGGAGTGAACCAATATACCAGCTCAATGCATTGATCAAATCCCGGTCCGAAGAACCACGGAACGAACTCATTTGCAATAGCTGCAATTCCTCCCCCGATTGCACAGATCATAAAAGCTGTCAATTCTGTGGATCTTCGCAGCATTACCTGAACATCATTCATATTTCCTTTGCCATATTCATTTGCAATGCGTGGAAGCATCACTGTTCCGATTGCGGTTATGATTGACAAAGGTATGTTGATTACTTTATCCGCAGAATAATAGTATCCGACATCAGCCTCTGTTCCCAACCAATCCAGCATGGTTTTATCCATTATGTGAAAAACACTCATGGCAAGAATTGGGACGAAAAGTATCATGATCGGTTTCAGATGCTTTTTCATATCAGCCCAGCGAGGCATTTCAAATCCAATGTTTTTCCGAAGAAAAGGCCATACCGCCAGACTGCTCAACACAGCGTCGCCCGCCATTATGACAACATAGAGACCAAGATCTTCCTGTTTTCTTATAAAAACAGTAATCAGTAAAACCGTCAGCAGTTTGATTATGATATTCCTTGTTATTGTCAGTCTGAACTGTTCTGTTCCAAAGAAGAACCAGCTAATATTGAATAATGATCCGAGCAGCCATAGTCCCTGCAAAGCTGAAATAAGCATGCGTTCTTTAGGAATAAACAAAAATGCTGCGGCATAAAGTACAATTGCCAGGAAACCGGATAACAATTGCACGGAGTATATATTCCAGAAAAGAGTCTGCTGCTTTTTCGCATCTCCTTGGGCAGAAGCAATAGTACGGTTTCCGTAGTTCTCTATCCCAAGCATGGAGATGAGCTTAAAATAACTAACCAAAGCCAATGTTGCAGAAAAAATACCCAGCTTTTCTGCGCCTAAAGCTCTGGATAGAATAGGTGACGTGACCAAAGGTGTCAGGATGGTAATCACCCGGTATATAATCTGATAGACGATATTTTTCCTGACCTGATTCAATCTTTTTTCCTCTTCATCTTTTCGAAGAAATCCATATGGGCTTCTACCATTTTTTCAATGGTATAACCACTGATTTTTTTCATGGATTGTTGACCCATTTCTCTTAAATCGGCTGATAGCACATGCATTATCCCTTTCGCCAATGCGTCTGCGTCGTCAGCGGGAACAATCAGTCCGTTCACATTATTCTCAACAAGTTCCATCGCGGCTACACAGCGATCTGTTGAAACGATCGGAAGGCCATAACTCATTGCCTCGTTAATAACAAGGCCCCAGATATCTTCACGAGTGGGCATAACAAATAAATCAGCTGCTTGATAATACTTTTCCAGATCCTTCTTAACTAAAAAATCCTCAAAGTAAACATGATCTAATTGTAATTCTTTCTTGATAGATAAATACTCTTCAGTTGGTTTCCCACCAACAATCAAGACAGCAATATCATTTGGTATATATTTCGCTGCGTGTAGCAATACATCAATACCCTTACGATAAATCAATTGCCCCACGAATAATATCACACGTGATTCTTTGATTTTAAGAGTTTCTTGTGCAAGTCTTTTTATATCAAGTAGTTTTTCCGAGATAATCTTTCTATGTAAAGACAGCTCATTTTCGCTCAATTGGTTCTTAGTGTTTGGCTTCTCAGAGAATTCATTCAAAAATTCTCTTGCCATAACTATTTCCGATTTCTTTTGAGATGAAAGCGGATACAAGTAAATGCTTTCTTTCTTTGCACCATAATGTAAAAAATAATCAGTTGTCACTGTTCCGGTACTGAGCCATGCATTTGCAGATCCTATGAAATGCCTTTTAATCCTATACGAAATCAAGGATTCTTCTTTAACCATTCCCCCATCCGCTTCGATTGCAAACGGGATTTTCTTCCTGCGTAGATATTCTATAGCATACATCTGTGTTCCAGTCGAATACCCGCCAAAGATTATTTGATCATATTGTTTCTGCAATAATGATATAACATCCCTGCATATTTTTATTTTGCCTATTTGCTGTTTGTCTTTTAAAAAGACAGCATGAAAACTAGAATAATCATCAATGAACCATTTCGCTGAGCGATGCGCTTGCATCTCTGGATTATCAGTAAATGCTACAGTCAGCTCAACCTTTTGGCCTAGCATGTTAAAAAAGTCAACACGATAAGGTGCTGGATAGTTTGTTAAAAAAAGCACTTTCACCTTATCGCCTCCCTACTTCGCTAAAGTATTTTTATGAAACACTTTCAAGCAAAAAATCATACCGGTTTGAATATTCTTATAAAGACTCCATCGTATGCAACGATCCTAAACTGTTTCGATAAACAAAATACGCTTCTCTCTTAACAAGTATCCTGCAAAGCAATAATCCCATAAATACATGTGCGAACAAATATGAACCAGATGACAATAAATCTCCTCGATTCATAAAGAAGAAGTAGAGCATTGCCGATGGATAAATCAACCGAATGCTACTTAAGCTGTCCGTCTGATTCCAATAAGCTTTATCAAGATGTTCTGTTGTATATCCAAGAATAACAGCAAATACTACCACACCAATGATCCCGAAGTTAACATATGCTTCCCCTACTAACGGCATAGATACGTTCGTAAAAGATGCATTTGTCAATTGTGAAATAACCATTGCTCCAGTACCTATTGGTTTATTCGGCCATAATGAACGAGGGATAAAAAACAAGATAGCTCCGATTAATTGATGTCCCGAATTATCACCAAACAATCTAACATACTGAACAGCAGCTCCAAGCATTTGATGTGCGTCATAATTACCAGATGTATACGTATCATTAAATGACCGAGGAATATATTGCAATAATTCTGAGAAAGATAAGAATCTGGTAGCATTGCGAAAAATACCGCTGATTGGGAACAGAATCAAGATTCCAAATATAAGAACTACAGATACCCACTTTCCAATGTGTTTTTTTCGAATCAGATGAATAAGATATCCTCCCCATAACGAACCAGCCATATAACGAGAAAGTCCTGTAGGAAAAACTCCTAATAAGAAGAACAGGAAAGCAAGGAAAGTAATTAGTCTATGCTTTCCGGTTTCTTGTGTCCAGTTGAAGAATATAACTGCGATAAAGAAAACCGTGTTACGTAAAACATGAAATTGTATGAGTGAAAGAGAAGAATTATTGATAGTTATGTTTGCTGCTTCGCCTTTGAAGAATAGCCTTCCAAAGCCTACTGTGATCAATAAAACAATCAATACAGCTGCGTCAATGGTAATTCCAAGATAGAATTGTTGATCGGAAACCAGATGTACATTTTCCTTTTTATTCTTCTTCCTTAATGTAAATTTGTATTTTATTTTGCGTCCTAATTCGAAGGTCAGCATCCATATGAAAATGATAATATTTGTAAATAATTTTTCATTATCAGATAAGCTTAGACCCCAAGCATTCCAATTGGTCAAGGATTGAACTATTGGAGTAAGTCCAAAGAAGATAAAGTTAAATAGGTAAAACATAAAAGAGAAACTAAATGCGTTCTTTCTTGTTTCCGATAATAGTTTCAAAAAAGCAAAGCTCAAATTAATTATTGCAGTAATTATTACCCATTTTCCGAATTCATTAACAGTAATACCTGAAACAATCAATAATACTGCTATTATCAAAATGATAGCTATAATTATTGCTAATAAAAGTTGTTGCTTTGTAATTTTACCACGCATTACGATTATTGTCCCTTAGTTGTTAGTTCATTCTAGGGTCTCTTTACATCCGCCTGAATCATATGATATTACAAACGTCCCACATGCAATCGCTTCTAAATTCACAGTTGGATAGTTGTCCTCATATGTCGGATTTACAAAAAAATCTGCCGCTGTATAAATCTCTGCCAATCGCCCTGAATCTGTTGTTTTATTTAGAAGAATCATCTTTGCCTTAGAATTTGGTTCTTGAAAAAAAGGTTTCCCTTTTATTGCTTTATAGATTGCTTCAACTTTTTGTGGGACCAACATCCCTCGTTTATTAATAAAAATCGGATCTATTGAGTCGTTTTTTATAGGCTCTAAATTATTGGATTTCACAGATTTCTCAAGATTTGATATTTTATCAATTTGTTTATCTGAAAGCCCCACTAATACGATTGCATACTTTTCGTCGAGCATTTTTGATAATTTAATAAAATCTTTGAGTCCTTTTCTTTCATCCCAACTGCTTGCAACACCTAAGATTATTGTCTCATCATTTAGATTATACTGGTTTCGAAAATTTCCCTGCGTGGGTTTGAAAATAGATAAATCGATTTTATTATGACATACTATTACAGGATAATTTTTCAAAAAGCTGCATTTAACTAGTTTTGCTAACCACTCAGAAGGTGTAACTAATGTCAGGTTGCTAACTCCTGTAAATGCTTTGTTCTTTCGATCATAATTGTTCTTACAACGATCTAACAACCAGCTTGCGGGATAACTCATTTTTTGAACACAATGATGACACCGATATTTCCATTTCTCACATTTAGCAAATGAGAAATGAGCACAATGTCCCGTAAAAGCCCAGCAATCATGCAATGTCCATTTCACTTCCATTGCTGGACGTTTTTTAATCCACGCAAACAGTAACTCATAATTGATATAATACCCATGAATATTATGAAGCCATACTAAATCAGGATCATATTCATCTGCCCATTTAAGAAACTTTTTCGTTGCTGCGACGGAACCAAGCCCATGTGCATCAAAAAGTCTGGTTAACAATCCATGGATTTTAACATCCAGATCATTCCCTATCCGAATTGCATATTCTCTGTACTGTTCCGGAACACTTCCGTCTCTTCCATAGGCGATTTTAACTTGATGCCCTTGTTTTTCGTATTCCTTTGCTAAATCAGTACAAATTCTTCCTGTGCTTCCAATACCGCAAACCGAATTAATAAACAATATTTTCATGTCTCAATCTCCATATCGATTTGCTTTCACTTTGCTGCTGTTTGAGAAAGAGAAGCTTGCTCTTTTAAAATGCTTTCCATAGCATTCATGAAATGATCTCTTGTATAATGCAGTTCAAAATAGTTTCTCGCATTTTTTCCAAGTATATCCCATTTCCCATCATTAATAAATGCTGTTACTGCATTTACCAATCCATCAACATCTTCCGCCGGAGCACAATAACCACATTTTGCGTCATTTATTACCAATGGTATTTCTCCGTTGGCAGCGGCAATAATAGGTTTTCCTGCCGCCATATATGTCTGAACCTTCCCAGGAAGGGTCATTGAAATCAAGGGATCTTTTATCAAACTCACCAGCAATGCATCCGCTAATGAGTAATAATACGGCATTTCTTCCAACGGTTTTCGCCCATGAAAAACTACCGTTTCATCAAGAGACAAATCATGCGCCAGTTTTTTCAGATTATTCAATTCAGAACCGTCTCCTACTAAATGCCAGCGGATTCTCTTATCTCTGCTCAGGATTTTGGCGGCTTTGATCACAACATCAAGTTTTTGGGCCGCTCCAATATTCCCGGCGAACATCAGATCTATTGATTCTTTGTTTGTTTCAGTTTCTGCTTCTGTTTTAAAGCAGTCATTGGCATACTGAGGAAATAGTTGAATACTCTCTTCTTTGATTTTGAAATTATCTTCCAAGTACTGTCGGAACATTCCGGAAGAAATCAGAATTTTATCTGCTTTCGAATATAGTTTTCTCGATACTTTCGTAAAATATTTATACAGAGGAGAAGATTGCTTCACTCCTCCCGCCGCTAAACTTGTCGGCCAAAGGTCCATACAGTAAAGGACACATTTTTTATGCCACTTTTGGGCATATACCATGGCTGCGTTAACCATCATGATTGGAGAAGTCTGATTGGTGAAAACAACATCATACTCTTCTTTCAAGGTTCTCACAAACAAAGAGGAGGAAATCGAATAACTATAATAATTCAAAAAACGGAAAAGAAGATTTTGCCTCCTGCCTATAGTAAATGTTCTTGTTATTTCTACGCCATTTTGAATTTGATGCCGTTGCTTCCCATTTCTGTAATCTGGATAAATGAGTCCCATGGGATAATTCGGGACATCAGTAATCACATGAACTACATGCCCTCTGCTTGCTAATTCTTCACAAACATCAGCAAGATAATATGGCTCAGGCCAATAATGCTGACATACCACAAGGATTCTCATTGTTTCTTATCTTCCTTATAATTGTCCTTAGTTATACTTTTTTTCCGCACAACTGCTTTCTATTCCTGCATCATGAATCTCGTTTGCCTGTTCTTCCGTAAAGCCTTCTGTGCTTTCTTTTTGAAATAGTATTTTCAGTGTTTCGATCATGATCTGAATATCCAAAAGTAAACTATAATTCAAAATATAAGCCAAATCCAATTTCAGTTTATCGATAGCTGATGTATTGTATTTTCCATAAACCTGAGCATATCCGGTTAATCCGCCTTTGACCTTGCTTCTGAATGAAAATTCCGGAATATCGCTTGTATATTTCAAAACATGTTCAACGCGTTCCGGCCGCGGGCCTACTATGCTCATATCTCCTTTAATAATATTAAGAAGTTGAGGAAGTTCATCAATTCTTGTTCTCCGAATGATCCTTCCAACCTTTGTAATTCTTTCATCATCTTTCCCAGCAGGATGAGATTTCCCATCTTTTTCAGAATCCACGATCATCGATCGAAATTTCAGAATCATAAACTTTCTGTTATTGATGGTGCAGCGTTCCTGCCTAAAGAAAACCGGTCCTCCATCATCCAGTTTTATAGCAATCGCAGTAATCAGAAATACTGGTGACAAAACGATCAACGCAAAGGAACTAAGAATAATATCTGACATCCTTTTGATAAAAGCTTCTGATTTAGTCATTCCCGCATTTCGACACAAATACAGCGGTGTGTCCAGTATGTTCAACTCATCAGAAGACTTTACGATGATATCCTCGATTGTCGGGACAAAATACACCCGCTTGTTTTTATCAAAGCAGTAACTTAATAATGCATCTCTCTCTACTATTGGCAAATTGTTAAACAATACCGCATCATAAGGACAAATCATATCTTTCAGATGCTCTGTTTTGAAATATGCTCGCTCAACAATCTGATATTTATAATGGATAGAATTAAGTTTTTCTCCAACATCATTATCATGATCGCCATATACTTCTATGACTTTTAAAGGCGGGAATATTTTACGATACAAATCAATCATTAATATGGTGATTAATCCAATTAAAAGAACCTGTGCTAAGCAAAGCACCGCATAGCGCCATAAGAAAGCCCCAAAGAAACGGAACTGACCGGTTATTGCCATGGATACCAGAATCTCTGAAGCATCAACAATCAACAGTGTCAATGCCTGTGAAGCAATGCTTCTTGTTTTTCTTTCCACACCGATTTTAAAGGCTTTCAGCTTATACCCTATGAAAACGTAGAGTAATAAATAAATGCCGAACGCCATACCTAAATTACCATATCCCATTAGAGCATTGGTTTGGTTGTTAACTCTTACAAAACGAACCCATACGAAAAAAAACATAGCAGTTGCCAATGCCGTTAAAACAATGCTGCAAAGAAATCTATAGTAATATCTTGCTTCCGTTTTCATTCTTTCAGTTCCCCGAATCATTTGAGATAATATATCAGCAAATGATCATTTTAGTTAATTATATCTTCAATAGTTAAATAATTCTGTTTTCCAGAGAGTTTCTGAACTGCTTTTTTATATAGTTCATACTCATAAATGCTGTGCGCATCCGATGCTACAAAATCAAGTTTCCCCACCTTACACAGATGCCGGATTACTTTATTCTTTTTAAAAGAGCCTTTTACAACGGAGGAAGCATTGCACTGGAAGAAACATCCCATATCAGCCAAGATTTTAATTATTCCAGGATTTTTCTGTATTGGTTCATATCGTTCCGGATGAGCAATGATAATCCTTAGCTGCAGTCCCTGTAAGCGATAAATAATATTCTCCCAAAAAGGCGGCCATAGAGTAAATGGCATTTCCAAAAGAAGAATATCCGTCCCGGCAAGCGTATAATCCTTAGCACTCTCAAAACTATCATTATCGATTGCCTGGATATTGTATTCAAATCCAAGCCTTAAATCGATTTTCCGATCAGCAGCATATTGATGAAGGCAAGCGAAATGATCATAAATGCTCTCGACATCTGCATCTTTTGATCGCATATGTGGTGTTGCATAAATACGATCAATTCCAGCTGCTTTAGCTGCATCGAGCATATTCAATGACTGCTGAAGATTTTCAGCGCCATCATCAACGCCGTATATAATATGACTATGTATATCGTGCATCATAGTTGAGACTTATCACTCAATGAACTTCTTTTTTCTTTGTTCTGTGCTCCTTCTTACTGTAATAGTAATAATAATCCGAATGTTTCTTTTTGGAGCAATTCAATACAGCGCCAAGGATTCTGGCATTTGCTTTTTCAAGCTGACTGATCGTATTCTTTACACTCTGGATGTCATTTTTACCGCTGCGGATGACAATAATTGCACCATCGGTTTTCGGTGCTACCAGTGCAGCATCAATAAACATTCCCAATGGCGGAGTATCTACAATAACAAAATCAAATTTCTTGATTGCAGTCTTCAGCAAAGCGTCATAACGTCTTGATGAAAGAACTTCAACAGAATCACTTCTTCTGTTTCCAAGATCTAGTACATAGAGGTTCGGATACTTTGTTTCAAGGCAAAAATCCATCAAATTGTCTTCTGTTGCCTGTAAAACAGTAGCCAGCTTAAATCTTCCTCTCACATGAAAATGATTTGCTATCTGTGGATTTCTGAAATCATTATCTATAATTAATGTCCTTTTTTTCGCCGCTGACTCAGCGATTGCAAGCGCGCAGGCAATTAGGGACTTTCCGTCTCCCTTTTCAGCACTTGTCAAAATAATACTTCTAATTGGTTCATCAATTCCGGCAAAATCAATATTTGTTCTGAGCGTTTTTACCGACTCCAATAAATCCCTATCATTCAAAGATACCTGTTGCTGTGCCATATTTACCTACCTAATGCTTTCTTTTTTACATTTTTAACAGTTGCGACTTGTGCAAGAACCTGTATCCCAAGCTGCTCTTCTATGTCTTCTACCGTTTTGATTGAATTACTGAACAAATCAATCATTACCAATACGATTATTGTCAGAATTCCAGCCGCAGCGGAAGCAATCGCTATATTTCTTAGTCTCGCAGGTCCAGACGGTGATTTGGGTACTTCCGCAGTATCCACAATCGACACATTATCTACTTCCATGATAGAGAGAACGGTCTCAGAAAAAACTTGTGCCATCGTGTTGGCAATTCTTGTCACTGATTCAGGATTTGACCCGGTAACCGAAATTTTAATGAACCGTGTGTTACTCACTGACGCAACGGTAACCGCGTATCCTTTTAGGCTGTTTATTCCCAACAATTCACATGTCTTGCTGACTACCGTCCGACTCTTGATTAATTCCTTATAATCCTGAGTCAGCATAGCGGACCCGGTCAGATCCGAGGATGAGATGTACTGCTCATTTGCTTGATTACGAACATACAAGGTCGCCTGTGCCGTATATTCATTTGGTACAAAAGCTATAAAATAGATTCCAACGATCAGCCCGATTATTACCATAGCTGCAACAATAATATACCAATATGAAATCACATGTAAAAACAGTTCTTTCAAATCGATTTCACGGTCTGATTCTTTTACCGGGCGAACCAATGTATTTCTTTCATTCATTTCTTCATTTTCCTCTTCAGCTAATTATTCAAACTTGATTTATCGAAAATCAACATTTACTTCATTAATATCCTGGTCTGCATACCAGCCAGGTTCATATACAGTCCACTTTAATCTGTTTTGATATGAAATCGCTTCAGCAAGTCTCGTTGTGGTTTCTTTAACCGGGTTCATCAGGTTTTCCAATCCGGATTTTGAATCAGCAATAATTTGGCTTGCCTCTTTATCACTATGTTTCTCCGCACCCATCTTTTGAATTGCATTGATGGTTTTCTTGTACTCCGTATCTAATTCTATGTAAGCTGTATAACAATCAGCGTATAAACTAATTTGATCTTCCGTCAGGGGATTCCCCTTCTCTTTTTGATCCTGAATATGAATCAGAAGTTTTTCAGTCTGAGCTAAATATTTTCTCGCAAGGAATCCTATGATATGAAGCCAATCCTCATATAAGGCGGTATCAACGCCTATTGGCTCTGCATCAATTCCATAAACTTCTTTCAGCAGATCGATTCTTTTTTGCTGATCAATATAGCAGAATGCCCAATCATGTCTCATCCTTACTTCTCCAGAGAAAGATCTCGTTCGAATGTTTCCGGAGTCCAAATTGATTGCGTAGTTTGCCAGAGCAGTGGTTTGTGCCAAATTCGTATTTGTATAGATTCCGCTGTTGACAGCATTGATCAATCCGGGAATCATGGACAGTTTTCCTTCGGTCTTCAACTTATTAAAAATCGCTACCATCATCTTTCTTTGGCGCGCCGTTCTGGAACTATCCAATCCGTCCGCCTGGCCTTTTCGGATTCGAAGATATCCCATGACAGCATGCCCATCCAGATGATGTCTTCCCGTGGAGTATTGCTTATTTGTCTGATACGCAGTAAACCGCTGGTCAACATCGTAATCAATTCCACCTATTGCATCTACAATATCAACGACAGCCTGAAAATCCACTGCATAATAATATGAAACAGGCATTCCGCCCAACCACATCTCAGCAGCTTTGCAAGTCTCCTCGAGGCCGGCAGTGATATTATCCATACCTCCACCGACATTGAATACACCATTAAACTTATAATATCCCTGGTATCCCGGTGCCGTCGTAATCACATCTCTCGGGATGGAAATCAGATCAACCGTTTTCTTATCGAAATTAACGGCAATAATCATATTAGCATCTGTATGAGGCATTGTTCCTGAAGTTGTTCCCCCGTTTTCAAAGGCATCCAACCCCATCAGCATTATATTCAAAATTCCGGAAGTATTTAAAACAGGCTTCTGTGTCGGTTCCGCTGTTATTGCAGCTTCCGCAGTCGGTTCAAGAGTCTGTATGCCCGTAATAACAAGTTCCGAACTTTTATCAGTCGAATCTGATACAGAAGCAAGGTCATTCTTAGTCGGAATCGGATAAGCCGGAGCAAGAGCAGTCTGTTTCGGCTCTACTGTTGATACTTCAGCAGTTATTTCAAACATTGTTTCCGGTCGTTTCAATATTCGAAAAATAAAGATAGATGCAATAATAGCAGCGATCAGAAGAATCGCGAGGACAACCCATAGAGCGATGTGTTTTTTCTTTTTTTTGCTCACTACATAATACTCCTATTTTAGTATTTTACATTATAGCCGAAAAAAGTGATTTGTGCAACCGTTCCAGTGATAAAAGAGCGAATTCCAATCATAGCCGAACAACGGATATAGATTGTCCAAAATAGACGGAACCCACTACCCTGTGGCAGTGGATTCTATATGAATCTCTTCGATTCAATTATATTAATCGATTGATTAAATTACATTGCGGTATATCCGCCATCAACCGGCAGATTGACACCGGTCACATAGGAGGAAGCCGGAGATGCAAGGAAGATCGCAGCGGTATCGAGTTCGCCTTCTTCACCATATCTCTCTTCCGGAATCATCGTCTTTGCATTCTGCTGGAAGAAATCGGACTTCAGCGTTGCTTCTGTCAGCGGAGTGTAGAAGTAACCGGGGCAAATTGCGTTGACGGTAATGCAGTATTTTCCCCATTCAGCAGCCAGCGCACGGGTCAGGTTGACAACACCACCCTTTGCCGCATGATATGGAGCGGAACCTGCGATTTTGTTTCCGACAAGACCATACATGGAAGCGATATTGATGATTCTGCCATACTTTGCAGGAATCATTGCCTTTTTGGCAACCGCGCGTGCTACGCGGAAGGTACCGAAGAGGTCGATCTGCATCTCGTTCTCAAACTGAGGATCCTTAATATCTTCTGCCGGAGCAACAGCACCGGTGCCTGCGTTGTTGATCAGAATGTCGATACGGCCAAAGCGAGCCAGTATCTCGTCGACTGCAGCGTTGACTCTGTCGGTGTCGGTGATGTCACAGGGAACCGCCATTGTTTCCACGCCATATGTGTCAGCGATTTCTTTTGCGACTTCTTCAATCAGGTTCTGGCGACGCGCGATCGCGACGATATTCGCACCCTGGTTCGCAAGAGCTTTTGCCATCTGAACGCCGAGCCCGGTGGAACAACCGGTAACGACAGCAACTTGTCCGGTCAGATCAAAATACTTTTTCATGTAATGACTTTTCCTCCAAATATAATATTGTACTTATCATGAAGCCCGGAGGCTTTCAGGGACGACCGGGCTTCATACGGGATAACTTATTTGCGGTATAATCCACGCTCTGTGTAATGCGTATGCAGAATCTCGTGTGCCTTATGGCTGTTCGGTTCGCCAAGGTACTCATCATAGATCTGCTTGACTTCGGGATTCTCATGGCTCTTACGGAGCTTCATGCCTGCATCCTCGCTGTACAGTGCCGCCGCGCGCTCTTTGCGCAGATCGACAAAGTTCCGGATATAGCCGGGCTGGATCGGCTGACCGCCGCCGTTGACGCATCCGCCGGGGCATGCCATAACTTCCACGAACTCATAAGACTTCTCGCCGCTCTTGATCATGTCAAGGAGCTTGGAAGCATTTTCAAGACCGCTGGTGACCGCAACACGGACTTTGGTACCGTTCAGATCATATTCTGCTTCCTTAATGGCTTCAATGCCGCGGACCGCATGGAATTCGACCTTTTCCAGAGTCTTTCCGGTAACCACTTCATATACGGTACGGAGAGCAGCTTCCATAACGCCGCCGGTCGCGCCGAAGATATGGCCTGCGCCGGATGCGATACCCATCAGAGGATCGCATGTCTCATCCGGCAGCTGAGTGAACTTGATGCCCGCTTTCTTGATCATGCGGGAGAGTTCACGCGTCGTGAGCGATACGTCGATATCCGGCAGACCGTTCTCGCTGAGTTCGGGGCGGGATGCTTCGAACTTCTTTGCTGTACACGGCATGATGGAAACAACAACCATGTTCTTCGGATCGATTCCCATCTTCTCTGCATAATAAGTCTTGCACAGAGCACCAAACATTCCCTGCGGGGATTTGCAGGAGGACAGGTTCGGAATGAATTCCGGATAGTAATGTTCGCAGAACTTGATCCATCCGGGGCTGCAGCTGGTGATCAGCGGGAGCTTTCCGCCGTTCTTCAGACGGCCAAGGAGCTCAGTGCCTTCTTCCATAATCGTCATATCTGCCGCATGGTCCACATCGAAGACCTTATCAAATCCAAGGCGACGCAGTGCTGCGATCATCTTGCCTTCCACATTCGTTCCGATCGGCATGTCGAAGCATTCGCCGAGCTGTGCGCGGACGGAAGGTGCTGCACCGACGATGACAAACTTCTCCGGATCCGACAGTGCCTTCCAGACTTTGTCGGTATCATCACGCTCGGTCAGAGCGCCGGTCGGGCAGACCGCGATGCACTGTCCACAGTTGACACAGGACGTGGTATTCAACGGGAGATCAAATGCGCTTCCGATATGGGTCTTGAAACCGCGCTCGTTTGCACCGATAACGGCAACGTGCTGATTCGATTTGCAGGCTGCAACGCAGCGACGGCACAGGATGCACTTCGAATTGTCACGTACGAGATGGATTGCGGAATCATCGATATCCGGCTGTACGGGTGTCGGCGGCGCATAGTAATTCGGATCGCATCCGTATTCCTGAGAAAGCTGCTGCAGTTCGCAGTTGCCGCTTCTGACACAGCCGAGGCAGTCCTGACGGTGATTCGAAAGGAGCAGTTCGAGGGTCTTTTTGCGGGATTCTCTCAGCGCCGGAGTATTGGTCTGAACTTCCATGCCCTCAGCAACCAGCTGCAGGCACGCTGCGGGATTGGCGCGGGCGCCTTTCACTTCGACAACGCACATACGGCATGCGCCAATCGCATTGATATCTTTCATATAGCAGAGCGTCGGGATCTGAACACCGGCAATCTGCGCTGCTTCCAGAATGGTGGAATTTGCGGGCACCTCGACTTCGAGCCCATTGATTTTCATTTTAATAGTATCCATCGTGGCGCCTCCTTACTTTTTGATGATAGCCGCGAACTTGCAGCCGTCCATACATGCACCGCACTTGATGCACTTGCTCTGATCGATCACATGCGGCTCTTTGACTTTGCCCGTAATTGCGCCGACCGGGCAGTTGCGTGCGCACTTGGTGCAGCCTTTACACTTGTCGGGAAGGATCTCATAGCGGAGCAACTTCTTGCAGACTCCTGCCGGGCAGCGTTTCTCGACAACGTGTGCTTCATACTCTTCACGGAAGTGCTTCAGTGTGGAAAGAACCGGGTTCGGTGCGGTCTGGCCGAGAGCGCACATTGCGTTGTTCTTGATGTAGTAGCAGAGCTCTTCCATCTTGTCCAGATCTTCAAGCGTTCCGTTTCCGGAAGTGATCTTATCGAGCATTTCCAGAAGTCTGCGCGTACCGATACGGCACGGCGTGCACTTGCCGCAGCTCTCGTCGACTGTGAAGTCCAGGAAGAAGCGGGCAACGTCGACCATACAGGTGGTATCGTCCATAACGATCAGACCGCCGGAGCCCATCATGGAACCGATCTTGGTCAGATTGCCGTAGTCGATCGGGGTATCCAGGAACTTCGCGGGAATGCATCCGCCGGAAGGACCGCCGGTCTGGGCCGCTTTGAACTTCCTGCCGTTCGGAATGCCGCCGCCGATATCAAAGATGATTTCACGGAGCGTGGTGCCGAGCGGGATTTCCACAAGACCGGTGTTGACGATCTTGCCGCCGAGTGCGAAGACCTTGGTGCCCTTGGAATCCTCGGTACCCATGGAAGCGAACCAGTCTGCACCTTTCAGGATGATCTGCGGAATGTTTGCCAAAGTTTCAACGTTGTTGATGATCGTCGGCTGACCGAACAGACCCTTGTTCGCAGGGAACGGGGGCTTCGCTCTCGGTTCGCCACGGTTGCCTTCGATGGAAGTCAGAAGAGCAGTTTCTTCGCCGCAGACAAACGCGCCGGCGCCGAGTCTCGTCTCGATATCGAAATTGAATCCGCTTCCGAAGATGTCATTTCCGAGCAGACCGTATTCACGTGCCTGATTGATAGCGAGGTTCAGTCTCTTGACCGCGATCGGGTACTCAGCACGGACGTAGATATAACCCTTGTTTGCGCCGATTGCATAACCTGCAATTGCCATAGCTTCGAGAACGGCATGCGGATCGCCTTCCAGAACGGAACGGTCCATGAACGCGCCGGGGTCGCCTTCGTCGGCGTTGCAGACAACATACTTCTGAGGAACCTTATTGCGGGCTGCAAATTCCCACTTCAGACCGGTCGGGAAACCTGCGCCGCCACGGCCGCGGAGTCCGCTGTCCTTCATTACCTGAATGACCTGCTCCGGTGTCATTTCGGTCAGGACCTTACCAAGAGCTGCATATCCGTCAACCGCGATATACTCTTCGATATCTTCCGGGTTGATCACGCCGCAGTTATGCAATGCGACACGCAGCTGGGTCTTGTAGAATCCCGTCTCCTGCAGGGAGGGAACTTCGACCTTCTCATCGCCTTCGCTCTCACGATAGACCAAACGGTCAACGACACGGCCTTTGAGCAAGTGCTCTTCCACGATCTCAGGAACATCTTCCGGTTTCACACGGCTGTAGAACGTTCCTTCCGGATAAACGATCATGACAGGGCCGAGTGCGCAGAGACCGAAACAGCCCGTGCGAACGACCTTAACTTCATCGGCAAGTCCCTGCTTGACGATTTCTTCTTCCATGCGGTCAGCGATCAGCATACTGTTCGAAGAACTGCACCCGGTGCCTCCGCAAATCAATACTTGCGTACGAATCATTTTACGACTTTCCCCCCGTTAATTTTCGACTGCGCCAATGGTATATTTGGTTACCGGATGACCGCCTTTAATATGCTTCTCGATGATTTCCGGTACCTTATCCGGAGTCATCTTAACATAGGTAACACGGTCCTGATCCGGTGCAAAAACCTCTACGATCGGCTCGAGACGGCACATACCGATGCACCCGGTCTGCGTAACCGTTACGTTCTTGAGGTCCTCTTTTACGACGGACTCGACCAGTGCATTCAGCACCGGGCGCGCTCCGGCCGCAATTCCGCATGTCGCCATGCCGACGACGATACGAATTTCTCCGTTTGCTTCACGAAGGGCGACCTTGTTCTTCATACGCTCACGAATCTGAGCAAGTTCTTCCAATGACTTCATGATTCTTTGATCCTTCCTTTACTGATTGTCATTAATAGTTAGCTTGTTTATTTGAAGCCGGAACCGGAATTTTATTCCATATCCGGATTGCTTCCTTGTTCTTCATATTGTTCTTCCAAAGATCCTCTGATCCATGAAAGAACAGCAAAATCATTTAACGGGACTTCATCCCCCAGCACTTCCCGGAGTTCTCTGGTATCCAGAGAAACCTCCTTGTCCGGCATGGTATGCACAAACCGGAAATCAATATCAGGATTTCCCTGAATCAGCAGCTCAATCGTTGATACGATATCTCCGAGCGGTGTGAAATCAATGTGATCCTTATGGAAAAACGCTTCCACCGTGGTTCCGGACGGCTGATCTCCTCCCCTCGGCACCGAGGAAATGGAGAGACTTCCTTCTGTCTGTTCCGCCGCAAGTTTTAACAGCGGCAGTCCCAGTCCTACTTTTCTCGTTGTCCGGCTTGTGGAAAACGGATCCAGAACACGGGATAAAAACTCCTTATCCATTCCGTACCCATCATCTTTGATCCGGATCAGAAGCGTTTTTTCTGTCTCGATCAGCTCGATCTCAATCAGAGAAGCCTCCGCCTTGACGGAGTTTTTTGCAACATCCAGAATGTTGAGTGACAGTTCCTTCATAGTTCGCCTCGTCTGATTCCTTCGATCAACGCTTTTCTGACCGCCGAAGGATTGTCCTTCGGAGCGTTCAGATGGAGCATCGGCTCCCCTGCCTCTTTCAGCTCCCAGAGTCTGTGTGCATCCGAGCAGACGAAAACCGTTCTTCCTTCCGCCAGTGCCAGATTAGACTGATCTCTCAATTCCGCGCATTTGAATACAGGATTCGGTGGAAACGCGCCGAGAATCGCCAGAAGCCCGTTTGCTTCCCGGTCGATATGCGCCGGATAGCATACGCCATGGTACTGCTCCACCATCTTCGCTGCAGATTCCAGATCGAGCGACGTTGCTGCGGGAAGAAAGAATGGTTCCTCGCCAATCAGCTCATCCTTCTCATTCAGGATCCGCTGCTCTCCGTAGATGCCTTTCCTGTTTCTGACCTGCATTCTCAATGGCTGCAGATCCGTCTCAAATGAAAGCGCTTCTTCCAGCGTTTCAAACAGACAGAGCAGATGAATATCTTCTGCGGTCGTCAGTTCCATTCCCGCAACCGGGATAATGCCGTACTCTTCACATGCCTTGAAAAAAGCCGGACAGTTTCTGGAAGCGTTATGATCCGTCAGCGCAACGATATCCAGCCCATTCAGATGCGCCATCCCCGCAATATTGCAGGGTGTCATATCATCGTCCCCGCAGGGAGACAGGCAGGAATGCACATGGAGATCGTAACTGAAAGCCGTCATTTTAAAAGCTCCGATGCTTTCACGCTTGCCGTATAGGTCGGCTCCTCGCAGGCGATCAGATTGATTCCGTTCCGTTTCGCTGCTTCGATTACCGGCGCGTCCGGCATGACGCCTTCCGTGAACACCACACACGCGACATCCGTCAGGTGAGCGACAGCGACCACGTTCATGTTGGACATAATGGTAAACCACATATCGCCGCTCTCGGCTCTTCCCATGACCCAGCTCAGCAGATCTCCACAATATCCGCCCGTGATCTCACGATCCGGTTCGGACAGGGAGACAACTTTCCAATTCAGTGTTTGGGCAAGTTTCTCTACTGTCATGATCATTCTCCGTTCTGTTCCTTTTTCTTCAGCAGTTCCCTCATCCGGATGACGCATTCATCCAGGGTGGATTCGCCTTTTACGATATCCTCCGCATGCGCGTGACAGGTCGGGGCTCCGCAGGATCCGCAGTCCATACCGGGAAGCTGCTTATAGATCTTTTCGATTTCCAACATCATCCGGAACGACTGCGCACGGTCGCTGTGAAGCAGTTCCGCGCTGGAATGATCGCCGGGTTTTGTTGCCAGCATCGCTTCCGGAATCTCCGTATCGGGATCGTCCTGAAGATAGTTCATCATGACAGGCATATATCTTCGAATCGACTGGAGCCGGACACGGGCGATATACGGATTCTCTACTGCCATAACGCCTCCGACGCATCCGCCGGGACAGGCGTTCAGTTCCACGAATTCCAGATCCGGGAAATGACCCGTCTCAATCTCATCCAGAACACGGATGATGTTCTCAATCCCGTCCGCCGCGAGATACCGGTCGTTCATCAGAGCGCTTGCTTCGCCTCCGCTGGATGCCCAGCTGATACCGACAACGCCGCTTTCTGATTCGACCGTCGGAATCTCCTCCCTGCGCATCTGGGAAAGAACTCTGAAATAAATATCGCTCATGGAAACCACATAATCAATGTAGCACTTCTTTTCCGCGGGCGTATTCTTGACCCAGCTGACTTTCGCAGGACATGGAGAGATGAAAACCGTCCTGATGTCTTCTTCCTTCAGTTCGGGATGCTCTTTTAACGCGCGTTCCTTCGCCAGTTTTCCGGCAACTTCCACCGGCGGAGTGATCGGGATCAGCTTGTTTCTCAAAGAAGGAAATCTCAGAGAAATCAACCTGACAACAACCGGACACGCATTGCTGATAAAAGGACGCTTCGTCTTGTCGCTCTGCCGGATATACCTTCTGGTATAGTCCGTCACGATTTCCGCTGCTTTCGCAACTTCAAACACATCGTTAAACCCGAAGTTCAAAAGCCCCTGCAGCAGATAATCGGCGTCGTCCAGGTTCGCGAACTGTCCGAAAAGCGATGGCGCGGGAAGCGCGATCAGATACTTGCTGCGGTCGATCGACTCGACTTTGTCAAAAGTTGCCTGCTTTGCCTGATACGGGCAGTTGCGGATACATTCTCCGCAGTCGATGCACAGATTCGGATTGATACACGCTTTTCCGTCACGCACCCGAATTGCCTGTGTCGGACAACGTCTTAAACAGGTCGTACAGCCTTTGCATTTGGTTGCGTCGAGTGATACAGAATGCTTATATACAATCATAGTCCCTTATGCAGAAATAAACTCCATCTCAATTACGGTTCCTACTCCGACAGTAGAACGTACTTCCAGCTTGTCGGAATAGCGTTTCATGTTCGGAAGACCCATGCCTGCTCCGAATCCCAGAGAACGGATGTTGTCCGGAGCGGTTGAATAGCCTTCCTGCATCGCCAAAGAAACATCTTTGATGCCTGGGCCGGTGTCCGAAAGAACGACCCGGATCTTGTCAGGATAGACATAAACGTCAGCATCTCCGCCGTGTGCGTGAATCACCATGTTGATTTCGCCTTCATACATCGCGATGGAAATGCGTCGGATGGTATCCGGAGAAAAGCCCATCTGTCTGAGCAGACGTTTGACCTGTACGGAAGCTTCTCCTGCAGACGCGAAATTGTTTCCGTCTACATCAAAGTGAAAATGCAGGGCTTCTTCTTCCATACGCTCACCTGCTGTCAAGGCCTGCCGTATACAATCTTCCGCAGGCACTGTAAAGACGGATAGGTGTCTCCAGCACGACGATCCTGCTTTCCTCCGCGAGAGCTAAAATCTCAGGCGTTGCTTTTTTCCCGCGCACAAAAACGATGCACGGCATATCCAGCATGTGAGCCGTCCTGATCACCTGCGGATTCAAAAGGCCGGAAAGCAGAACGCTTCCCTCATCCGCAAACGCAAGAACATCGCTCATCATATCGCTGCCGAAAGCCGTTTCGATATCTTTGTCCAGCAGTTCTTCTTCCGCTGTATGAACGCTTGCGCCCAGAATCTGAGCTATCTCTCGAATAGTCATTCCCGTTGCTGCTCCGTTATCAGTCGCGATACTTGTCCAGAATGCCCTTCACATCAGCAGGGGTCATTCTTCCGTAAACTTCATCGTCAACGACAAATACCGGTGCAAGACCGCAGCAGCCAAGGCAGCGGGTTGCTTCCAGCGTGAATTTGCCGTCAGGGGTTGTATGTCCGGCCTCAACGCCGAGCTGCTTTTCCAGTTCTGCCAAAACATCCGCAGATCCTTTGACGTAGCATGCGGTTCCCAGGCAGACGCGGATCAGATGTTCTCCCTTGGGTTCGAGGTTGAACCAGGAATAGAAGGTTGATACACCGTAGACCTGTTCCAAAGAAATTTCCAGTCCTTCTGCAATCATCGTCTGAACTTCGATGGGAAGATATCCGTAAATATCCTGTGCCTGCTGCAGCACGGGCATCAGAGCACCTTCCTGTCCTTTATGGGCAGCGATGACTTCTTTCAGCTTGGCTTCCTGCTCCGGCGTTCCCCGGAACGGGATTGCTGTTACTTTGTTCTGCATTTTATCCTCCTTGACACTCTGTTTGTCATTACCGTGATATACGCATAGTTATAATTATACTGCATATACTAACACGCTATATTCTAACATACCTCTTTGTTTTTTGCTACCCTATTTTTTGATAATGCACACATGAAATTTTGATCTGTCTGAGCGTATTATTTTCTCCTTCTCTTTAAAGTTCAAAGTAAAAAACCGCATCCTCCGCAAAGAAGGATGCAGCTGTATTTGTTCATTTACTGTTATGATTCCGCCAAGGAAAGCCCTAAAATCTCTTCTCCGTCCAGTGTCTTCCAGAGAAGAATGTCGCCTTCCAGAATCATATAGCCTCTGTGACCGTCTTTTGGAAAGGTAACAGAACCCGGATTGCAGTATACATACCCCTCCTGCTGTTCGCAAACCAGGACATGGGTATGTCCGTGCAGTAGAATGTCTCCTTGATGCAGAGGCGGTGGATTTTTTGTGTTGAACCGATGTCCATGGGTCGCGAAGATCATCTTTTTTCCAACAGAAAGGATTGCGTATTCCGCCATGATCGGGAATTCCAGCACCATCTGATCGACCTCGCTGTCGCAATTTCCACGGACACACAGGATATCTTCCTTTTTCGCGTTCAGCATTGCCGCAACCGCCATGGGATCATATTCCTCCGGCAGTCCGTTTCTGGGGCCATGATTGAGGATATCTCCCAGCAGCAGCAGACGGTCTGCCTGTTCCCGCTCATATGCGTTCATCAGCTGTCTGGTGTAGAATGCAGACCCGTGAAGGTCAGACGCGATCATCCACTTCATTCTGTTCTCCTGCTTATCTGTTCACTGCGTCGATCAGGTCTTTTAATACCGGCTCAAACTTAACGCCATACCAGTGGTCCGGATCATCCTGCGTGTATTCAATGCAGCTGACTGTGTAGTCTGCCGCAACCGCAGCTGCTTCATACAGGGATTTACCATTCAGAAGTGCTCCGACAAATGCGGATGCATACACGTCTCCTGTTCCATGGCAGCCTTTCGCAATCTTGCGATGCTCATAGTACTGCTTTTTCCCATTCTCAAATACGACGACACCGGTTGTTTCCGGCCGGTAACTGACACCTGTCAGCACCGTTGCTTTTGCGCCAAGTTCGGCCAGTTTTCCCAGAAGTTCATCCACATATGATTCCGTATATGACTCTTTATATTCGGTATCGGTCAAAAAACATGCTTCCGTAATATTCGGCAGGATAACATCCGCACAGGCGACCAGGGTTTTCATCTCTTTCACATATTCCAGATCAAATGCGGGGTACAGTTTTCCGTTATCTGCCATTGCCGGATCGACGATATGAACGCACCCGGGTTTTGAAAGGTTCTGAAAGATACTCTTCACATAATCGATCTGCTCCGTGCTTCCAAGGTATCCGGTATAGATTGCATCAAAAGCAATTCCTTCCTTTTTCCAATGAGCCGCGATTGCAGGGATGTCCTCTGTCAGATCCCGTACCGTAAATCCGGAAAATCCTGCAGTATGGGTAGATAATACGGCGGACGGCAGAATGCAGGTCTCCTGTCCAAGTGCCGAAAGAATCGGCAGCGCAACCGTCAGTGAGCACTGTCCTACGCAAGAAATGTCCTGTATTGTCAGTATTTTATGATATGCCATTGATAATTCCCTCCCTCAGGGGTCTATGATTGATTTGCGTTTACGTTAGCATTCCGTTTATAGTTTGTCAAGCAGAAACCGATAGAAAACATCCCGAAGCGTTTGAATGCTCCGGGATGCCTGGTTTCTGATAGTATTCTGGGGCTGCGCTTATTATTTCACAACGTCCTCGTCACCAAACGGATCGCCGCATTCGGGGCAGAACTTCGGCGGTTTGGAAGGATCTTCAGGTTCCCAGCCGCACTTGTCGCACTTATACTGCAGCGCACCGGCAGGTTTCTTGGCTCCGCATTCCGAGCAGAACTTGCCCTTGTTGACTGCTCCGCAGGTCGGGCAGGTCCAGCCTTCCGCTTCAGGCTTCTTTGTTCCGCATTCCGGGCAGAATTTTCCGGTTGCCTGTGCTCCGCAAGTCGGGCAGGTCCATGCGTTTGCAGGTGCCTGCGGTGCCGGCTGAGCGGGCTGGTAAGGCTGCTGATATCCACCGTAGGCATTTGCCGCGCCCATTCCGGTCATGCCGGCCATATTCATTCCCATGAAGGCCATGGCTGCGCCTGCGCCTTCATTGCCGGCAGCAGTCTGCATTGCTGCAGCAGCGGAACCGGCAAGATGAGCGTTGCGCATGTTCGGATCACGGAGAGCAGCGTTACGCTGGAGTTCCTTAATCATCTTCTCGTCTTCTTCGTTCGCTGTTACGCTGGATACGCCGAAGGAAACGATCTCGATGCCGCGGATATTCTTCCACTTGGAAGAAAGGACTTCATTCAGAGCGTCAGCCATCTCCGTGGTATGGCCGGGCAGTGAAGAATAACGAATTCCCATATCGCCGATCTTTGTGAATGCCGGCTGCAGAGCGGTCAGAAGTTCGGTCTTCAGCTGGCTGTCGATGCGATCACGGGTGTAAACATCACCGATATTGCCCATGATGCTCTGATAGAACAGAAGCGGGTTGGAAATCTTATAGCTGTATTCGCCGAAGCACTTAATGCCGACATCCATATCAAGACCGATATTGCGGTCTACAACACGGAACGGAACGGGATTGGCGGTACCGTATTTGTTGCCGATGATTTCCTTGGTGTTGAAGTAATAAACACGCTGATCATTTGCCGGGTCACCGCCGAACGTGAAACGCTTGCCGATTACTTTGAAGGTCTCGATGATGCTCTCGCCGAGTTTGCCTGCGAAAATGCTCGGTTCAGTCGAAGTATCATAGGTGTATGCACCGGGTTCTGCGCAAAGGTCCACGACTTTTCCCTGCTCCACGATGATCATGCACTGTCCGTCAGCAACTGCGATCACGGAACCGTTCGAGATAATGTTGTCATTTCCCTTTGTGTTGGATGAACGAGAATTCGTATGTTTCTTGCCCTTCGCTGCCAGAACATTCTCTGACAAGGCTTCACAATAAAAATACTCTTTCCACTGGTCAGCCAGTACTCCACCGACTGCACCGCTAATTGCTTGAATCAGTCCCATTTTTTAGCTCCTTTCGATTTGTCAGATGGTTTCGCTTAAAACCACGAACTTTTACCTATAGCATTATATCACAAATAATCCGTACAAGGCAAGAGATTCTCGTCCTTATCTCCGGACTTTGCAACCGTTTTTAGGCCTTTTTCTATCCCAGCCGGCTCTCAACCAAGAAATGGAAGATTGATAGAAAATCCGGGGATCACTCCGCTGATGCCGAGTAGCGTCACAATGGTTCCGAGCAGCGACAGGAAACAGGCAATCAGACGGAATGTCAGCATCGCCAACGAATAGCGCTTCAGAGAAATATTGCTCGGTCTTCCACATCCCCAGACAAACATGAAAATCAAGCCTATAACAGGGATTGAGAACAAGACAGTCAGAAAGAAATACTGGGCAGTTGTCAGCAAACTTCTGGAGTCTGTCACCTGCTGAATCTGAACAACCGTTTGAGGCTTCTGCTCCGGTTCTTTTTCTACAGGAACCGGGATAACCGGTGCCTGCGGTTCAGCGAATGCTTGTTTCTCTGCTGCGACTGGTTCTTCCGCAGCCGGCACTTCCTGTGTGCTACCAACAGGTTCTGCAATAACCGGCAAAGGCAGTCCGCATTCTGTGCAGAATTTGACGCCTTCTTCATTTTCTTTTCCACAATTCGGACAAATCATTGCTATTACTCCTATAGTTTTATTAATTGCAATTATAACGTATTCATCATTGTATTGCAACAAATTTATCATAGTAGAGCCGTTCTATGATAGTTGAGAATAATCTTTTCTTATTAATTAATATTGCTCTGCAATCACTTTCATCTTGCTGAACGTGGAACACCTTGCAGGCCAGCCTTCTGTGTCCTTTTCTTGAACTTTATGCCCATAAAAGTTCTTCTTTGAGTCCTTCTCTTTAAGAAAGGCTGCTATCTCATGCTGCAGCATGCGTTTCAAAAAACGATATCTAATTTCTAGCATTTTCATAACCCCCTCGCAGTGCCTGATCCTTTAGTGTTTGATCCTGTTGATCTTTAATTCAATTAAATACTATCATGCATGTTGTCCGATATTTGGGACTTTCTTGTAAAGCATCTGTTAACGTGTTATACTCATTTCATCAAAAAGTCAGGAGAATCTTTAGCATGGATTATCCAAAACCGTCGTTGACAGCTGACATGTGTCTCTATTCTCCGGAAGCAGACGGACTCTATGTCCTTCTGATCAGACGGGGCCGTCCGCCCTTTGCAGGCAGCTGGGCCTTCCCCGGGGGATTTGTCGAAAAAGGCGAAACGGTGGAAAACGCCGCAGCCCGTGAGTTAATGGAAGAAACCGGTGTGGAAGGGCTTTCCTATTCCTTGGTCGGTGTTTTTTCAGAAGACGGACGTGATCCGAGAGGCTGGACGGTCACCGCAGCATTCCGTTCCTGTGTCGACCGGAATGCAATACACGCCATCGGGATGGACGATGCTGCTGATGCGAGCTGGTTCCGGATTTCTTTCCGGCAAGAGGAAACCTCGCTCCATCTGAGTCTGACAAACGGCTCGGAAACTCTTTCTTCCTGCCTTTCAGATCCATATCTGTCCGCCGGCGAGATTCGGTACAGAACTCAGGAATCCGATGGAATTGCATTCGATCACGGCAAGATCCTTGCCGCAGCATTGTATGATATCGCAGAAAAGCATGGAGCAGTCATATGAAATACGATTTTGAACACGCGCCATCCAGAAGAAATACCGGTTCCTATAAATGGGAAATCATGCTTTCAGAGAACCCGGAACTCCCTGCGGATGTTCTCCCCTATTCGATTGCGGATATGGAATTCATCACTGCTCCGGAAATCCGGAACGGGCTCTGTGAGTATATTCAGAAAAACGTACTCGGATATACCTTTGCCACCGACGACTATTATGATTCCGTCAGTCGCTGGATGCTTCGCCGTCACGGTTTTCCGGTATCCAAAGAGCAGGTTCTGCTTTGCGACGGAGTTGTTCCGGCACTGGATGCTGCTGTACGGATATTCACTAAGCCGGATGAGGCTGTTCTAGTTCCGACGCCGGTATACTATCCCTTTTTCTCTGCAGTTGAAAAAAGCAGGCGAACTTTGGTCACCTGCGATCTGATTGAAAAAAACGGTATTTATTCCTTTGATTTTGATTATTTCGAAGCACTCGCATCAAGAGAAGATGTAACGCTCTGCATTCTTTCCAATCCGCATAACCCGATCGGAAAAATCTATACCAAAGAAGAACTTGTCCGGATCGCGACTATCTGCCATGATCACGGTGTGTATCTAATCTGTGATGAGATCCATAACGACCTGATCCTTCCGAGCTATCAGTTTGTAAGTTCTGGAACACTTCCGGATGATCTGAAGAAAAATATCATGCTCTGCACAGCACCGAGCAAAACGTTTAATCTGGCGGGGTTAGCCTGTTCCAATCTGATTTTCTTCGATCCTGACCGGAAAGATATGTATCAGCAGGAAGGCGGTTCCCATAATGTGAATGTTCTCGGTCTGATTGCCTGCCGCACCGCATATGACACTGCGGAGCCCTGGCTGGACGCATTACGGAACGTTTTGGATGAGAACCGGAAAACGGTCGAAGCGTATCTGTCAAAAGAACTTCCCATGCTGCATGCTTCTCCTCTGATGGGCACCTACCTGATGTGGATCGATTTCAGAAAACTCGGTATGGATGCCGGCTCTCTGAAAAAGTTCCTTCGCGAAAAAGCGTTTCTGTTCAGCGATGAAGGAGACATGTTCGGAAAAGCCGGCGAAGGCTTTGTCCGCATCAATATCGCCTGCCCGAAGGCTGCCTTGCTGTCCATGCTTTGCCGGCTGAAAGAAGCCATCCAATCCCTGTAAGGAGAACAGAACCATGGTCCATATCGGAAATGACTGGGACGAAATATTAAAAGATACTTTTCAGACAGAATCCTATCTGAAGCTTCGCGCGTTTCTGGCAAACGAATACCGTACACGCACGATCTATCCGGATATGCATAATATCTTCAACGCCTTGAAGCTGACCAGCTTTCAGGACTGCAAAGTCGTGATTTTAGGTCAGGATCCTTATCACGGTCCGAATCAGGCGCATGGTCTTAGTTTTTCCGTTCAGGAAGGTGTCCAGCCGCCTCCCTCCCTTCTGAATATTTTCAAAGAACTGAAGGATGATGTTGGAATTCCGGAACCGAAAAGCGGAAATCTGACCTGCTGGGCAAAGCAAGGCGTCCTCATGCTCAACACCGTGCTGACCGTACGGGAGCATCAGCCGAACAGTCATAAAGGAATGGGCTGGGAACAGGTGACAGACGATGTCATTGCAGCACTTGATAAAAAAAGCACCCCCGTTGTCTTTTTGCTCTGGGGTGCAAATGCCCGAAACAAGGCGAAAATCGTAACAAATCCCATTCATATCCGTCTGGAAGCCCCGCATCCGAGCCCGCTCTCCGCTTACAACGGATTCTTCGGGTGCCGGCATTTCTCTAAAGCCAATCAAGCGCTGATTGCTTCCGGTCAGGTACCTATTGATTGGACTATTCGCTGATTATCAGGCAATGTTATTCATCTATAAACAGGCATTCTTTTTTGATACGCAATACTTGATAAATCCGATTGATTACATATGCCGCTACCAAGGACAGTTTACTGTCATATCGAACAAACAATGTATAGAGTCTGAGAAGCATACCCCAGTCTGAAAATCCAAACGTCGGTACATTTTCATGCAAAAAAGCAGCGATCGAATGCAGTTCCTCACGGTACTGTTCTTTTTCTTGACGGGAGAAGAAGTTATAATATCTCCATATCCGAAAAGCACTTATAACGCATCCTTTCAGCAGAGTTCTCACTAGTCTATGGTCAGAAGCAAGTTCCGAATACGCAGTCAAACGCTCATATCGTTCTTTAAATGCCCTGTACAAGTCAAATATGTTCTGGATGCTGTGTAAGCCATGTGTAATGCTGTTGCTTCGCATGACCCAGTGGTAGCCCACTGTTTCTATACAGATCACTTTCTTTGCGCAAACTATGACATTACTCAATACTGCGATATCTTCAAACGTTCTTCCTTCTGGAAATACAATAGTGTCAAAAAGTTCCTTCTTGTACAGTTTTCCCCATACCATTGTATAAATACTGCCATCAAGCAGAGCAATTAGCGCTTCTTTACAAGTATAATTGGCTTCTTCAGGAATAAACGGAATCATCCTGTTTTTCCATTCTCTGATATAACCACACACTACTATATCTATGTCTCGCAAGCTGATACTTTGATACGTCATCTCAACAAATTGCAACTCCAAATAATCATCAGCATCGACAAAAGCGATATATTGACTTTGATTTTCCCGTGCTTTTTCCAGTCCGAGATTCCGGGCAGCGGAAAGGCCTCTGTTTTCCGTATGATATACCCGTATCCGCGGATCATCTTTTGCATAGCAATCACAAATCTCACCGCTCCGGTCCGTAGAACCGTCGTCGATCAGAATGATATCCAGGTCAGAATAGGTCTGCTTTTGAATACTTTCAATACATCGTGGCAGATAATGTTCAACCTGGAAAACCGGAACTATGATGCTGATTGTATCCAAGGAATAGCCTTCTTTCAAAACTATCTTATCAGTTGATGCGCCCTGTCCACCCCTGCAGCTGAATGCGAGTCGGGACATATATTCTCATAATAATCTTTGTATCTGCAAAAAGACGAAACCGTCAGCTTGCTTTATCTTCCGTAATGCTCGTTATAATACTCTTCCGCGTCATCGAAGTTGTCATACTCTTCGATATGATCATAATAGAACTCCTCAGCGTCACCGTAATAGTCATCCTGCTTATCAGAGCCGGAGTTCTTACCGCTTTTCTGACCGGATGAACTTCCTTCCTGCTGATCCGTCCATGGATTTTTCCGATGGTCAATTACGCTGGTTACGATTCCGTTCTTGCAAACCACGATGATATACTTCGGATTGCTGCGCGTGCCTTTCCCGTCCGAATAATACCGTTCGGTTGTTTTTCCGTTAAAGTATTCGAATGTCATCTGAAAACGGCGCTGATACTTTGTTTCATTGATGTTCTCCTCCGCCATTCCGACGACCGGTATCTCATAGGTCTTGGGATCAGCTGTCGGTTTGGGTGTCGCAGTCGGATGCGCTTCCATGTAAGCATCATGTTCCGCTTTCCTTCTTTCCCATTCCGCATCCAATTGCTGTATTTTCCTGTTCTGATACCCGGCATATAACCGGTATCCGAGAAAACCGATCAGGATTACAGATACAAACACGATCAGGTAAAAGAGGATAACCTTTTTTCGGCTGTTCTTCTCCATCCGTTTTTCTCCTTGTCTGAATTGCATCCTTTGGGAAACTGGTCCGGGATATGAACCGGATATTGTTATATTACCATCATGATGGTCCAAATTACAATCAAAAAAAGAAACAGGAAAAGAGATGCAGCCGGGCTACATCTCCTTCATGACTGATATCACATTCTTTTTCCGGTCAGCAGTTCCGGTTTTCCCACTCTTCCCGGGTCAGAATATTATGCTCATCTTCTTCGATTGTACCGAACTTTGTCTGATACGTCCCGAAAGCATAATGCCGGAATCCGCATTTTTCCTGCACCCGGTGAGACTGTTTGTTCCTGAGAAAATGCCCGCAAAGAAGCAGATCGATATCGGTATTCTCAAACAGATACCGGATCACCTCGTTGACTGCTTCCGGCATCAGCCCCTGCCCCCAGTAGTCCTTGGACAGAACATACCCGATTTCCCTGCACTTTTTGTCAGCAAGTTCCGGAAACTTTTCTTCGTTATATCTTTCGATTCCCAAAGACCCGATTGCTTTGCCGTTGTATTCCAGGGCGAAGGTTCTCTTTCCTTCGATGAAATGATTCAGGATCCTTTGCGATTCCTCCCTGTTTTCATGCGGTTTCCATCCCGCCATCGGACCGACTTCCTTTGCGGAGGCGTAAGCATAGAAATCTTCCAGATCCTCCTGTCTCCAGGGACGCAGGATCAGCCGCTTCGTTTTCAGTATGACATTGCTGATGTCGATCTCGATGTTCATAATTTGGAGTTCCTTCCGTATATCCTTTTTTCTATTTTTGAAAAGGATCCGCAGGATCATTCCTGCGGATCCGGTTGATCAGTCAGGTTCAGTCGATCTGGCTCCGATAGAGTTCGATGATCTCTTCCACGCTCGTGTCGCGCGGGTTGCCCGGACGGCAGGCATCTGCATATGCGCTCTCGGAAAGGAACTCAATATCCTCTTCCTTGAGGATTCCCTTGAGGTTTGCCGGAATTCCAACATCCGCAGACAGCTTCTTGACCGCTGCGATCGTTGCGTCTGCAGCTTCCTCATCCGTCATGGCATCGATTCCCGGAACTTCCATTGCTTTGCCGACCGCGCGATAGCGCTTTCCGGCAACCGGTTTGTTGTATTCCAGACCGACCGGCAGAAGAATCGCACATGCGACTCCGTGCGGAGTATCATACAGAGCGGAAAGGCCATGCGCCATGGAGTGAACGATTCCGAGTCCTACGTTTGAGAAGCCCATGCCTGCGATATACTGGCCGAGCGCCATTCCTTCACGGCCTTCCGGAGTGTTCTGAACCGCACCGCGAAGATTCTTGGCAATCAGGCGGATTGCTTCCAGATGGAACATATCGGAGATTGCGCAGTGTCCTTTGGTGATATAGCCTTCGATTGCATGGGTCAGCGCGTCCATACCGGTCGCCGCTGTCAGGCCTTTGGGCATAGAAGACATCATGTCCGGATCGACGACGGCAATTTCCGGAATGTCATTGGTGTCGACGCAGACAAACTATCTCTTCTTCTCTACATCGGTGATAACGTAGTTGATCGTAACTTCCGCCGCTGTTCCGGCAGTAGTCGGAACGGCTATGGTAAAGACTGCATGCTTCTTCGTGGGAGCAACACCCTCCAGGGAACGGACATCCGCAAACTCCGGATTCTCTACGATGATGCCGATTGCTTTTGCGGTATCCATGGAAGAACCGCCGCCGATGGCAATGATGCAGTCTGCTTCAGCGTCCTGAAACGCCTTGACACCGTTCTGCACATTCTCAATCGTGGGATTCGGCTTGATATCACTGTATATGCTATAGGCAAAGCCAGCCGCTTCCAGAAGATCCGTGACCTTCTTCGTGACACCGAATTTCAAAAGTGCCGCGTCGGAAGTGACAAACGCCTTTTTGAATCCGCGCTTGGTAAGTTCAGGTACAATGTTTTCGATGGCCCCGTGGCCATGATAGGAAATGGTGTTGAGTACAATACGATCTGCCATGTTTTTTCCTCCTACAATAATAATTAGGTAGTGGACACGACAGCCAGCCGTGTCCTTTGCCTTCTCAAAGCCGAAGCTGTAGAATGAGAGCGAATGGTCTGACGCTTTTTCCCTTGAACCTATATGTTCGCTCAGGAGTCCGTCAGCC